>DATIOC010000056.1:0-21834 GCA_035473555.1 Solirubrobacterales bacterium | reverse complement strand
AGCCCGTCGATCTTCGGCTCGGTCGTGTAGCTGAACTCGGAGGCGGCGATGTCCATCCGCTTCAGGTAGTTGGCGATCCGGTTCTCCCAGGCCCGCAGCTCCTCCTCGTTGCGGGCGTTGCCGAGCGAGAGCATCTGCTCGCGGTGCTCGATCTGCTCGAAGCGGTCGAGTGGCGGAGCTCCCACGCGCTGCGTCGGCGAGTCGGGCGTGCGCAGGTCGGGGTGCTCGGCCTCGAGCTCGCGCAGCTCGTTCAGCAGCTCGTCATAGGAGTCGTCGCCGATCTCGGGGTCGTCGAGGACGTAGTAGAGGTGGTTGTGGTGGGCGAGGAGCTCGCGCAGCTCCCCGGCGCGCTGCTCGTACGAGGTGCTCACGCCGTCGTGGCGCTCGCCGCCAGCATCTCCTCGAACCCCCAGCCCCGCAAGCTCTCCAGGCCGCCGTGGTCGGTGAGGTCGAAGTGGATCGGGGTGACCGAGATCCGCCCCTCCGCCACCGCGTTCAGGTCGGTGCCCTCGATCTCCTCGTAGCCCGGCTGCCAGCCGTAGATCTCGTAGTGGCGGCGGCCGTCGCTCTCCCTGACCAGCTTCAGCTCGTCGTTGTAGATCCGTTTGCCGAGCTTCGTCACCTCGATCCCGGTCGGCTCGCGGTTGGGGCAGTTGACGTTGATCAGCGTCGCCTCGGGCATCGACTCCTGCCGCAGGCGAGAGACCAGCTGGGCCGTGAAGGCGGCGGCGACCTCGAAGTCGAATTTGCCGCTGACGTAGCCGAGGCCGCCGGCGGAGGACTGCTGGGAGAGGGCGATCGCCGGGATCCCGAGGACGATGCCCTCCAGCGCCGCGGCGACCGTGCCCGAGTAGGTGATGTCGTCGCCGAGGTTGGCCCCGTGGTTGATCCCGGAGACGATCAGGTCGGGACGGCCGCCGACCAGGCCCAGCTCGGCGAAGCGGACGCAGTCGACCGGCGTGCCCTCGGTCGCGTAGCCGACGCGGCCGTCGTCGAAGTTGACCTCCTCGACGCCGAGCGGCGAGCGGGTGGTGATGCTGCGCGCCGTGGCGCTGCGGTTGGAGTCCGGGGCGATGACGTCGACCTCGACGCCCTCGAGCTCGACCAGCGCCCGCCGGGCGGCCTGCAGCCCCGGCGCGGAGATGCCGTCGTCGTTGGTGAGGAGGATGCGCATCGACCCGATTCTAGGTGCCGGACGGGACCTGGCCGCGGTCGGAGATACTGGCGCCGTGCCCACGGTTCGCCTGGAGATCGAATACGACGGCGCCGGCTTCCGCGGCTGGGCGCGCCAACCCGGGCTGCGGACCGTGCAGGGGGAGCTGGAGACGGCCCTGGCGACGGTGCTGCGCGAGCCGGTCGAGCTGACCGTCGCGGGGCGCACCGACACCGGCGTCCACGCCCTCGGCCAGGCGGCGAGCTTCGATACCGCCTCCGAGCCGCCAGCGGACCTGACGCGGCGCCTCAACGGCCTCTGCCCCGACGACGTCGCGGTCGTCGCCGCAACGGTCGTCGCCGATGGCTTCGACGCCCGCCGCGACGCCAAGGCGCGCAGCTACCGCTACCGCCTGCTCGCCCGCCCCGCCCCCTGCCCCTTCGAGCGGGGCAAGGCGCTCTGGTGGCCGCACCGGGTCGACCGCGAGGCCCTCGACGCCTGCGCCGCGGCCCTCCCCGGCACGCACGACTTCACCGCCTTCACCCCGACCCAGACCGACCACGTCCGCTTCGAGCGCGACGTCCTCGCCGCCTCCTGGACCCAGGAGGGCGACGTGCTCAGCTTCCGCATCAGCGCCGACGCCTTCATGCGCAACATGGTCCGCGTCCTCGTCGGCACCCAGCTCGAGGTCGCCTCCGGCCGCCGCAGCGTCGAGAGCTTCCTCGCCCTCCTCGAGGGCGCACCGAGAACCGAGGCAGGCGACACCGCCCCACCTCACGGCCTTTATCTCGAGTCCGTGAGCTACTGAGTTGCGCGAAGCGCGCTTTTAGACGAGCTCGAGGTAAACCATCTCGGTCGAGTCGGACTTCCTCGGACCGAGCTTGACGATGCGGGTGTACCCGCCCGGGCGCTCCGCGTAGCGCGGGGCGACCTCGTCGAACAGCTTGTGGACGATGAACTTGTCGTTGTGGAGCGTCGCCAGCGCCTGGCGGCGGGCGTGGAGGTCGCCGCGTTTGGCGAGGGTGATCAGTTTCTCGACCTCGGGCTTGACCGCCTTGGCCTTGGCCTGGCTGGTCTGGATCCGCTCGTGCTCGATCAGCTGCTTCGAGAGGTTCGAGAGCAGGGACTCGCGGTGGGAGGAGTCGCGGCTGAGCTTGTTCCGCTTCTTTTTGTGCCGCATTCGATCCTCCGCTCCGCTCTGGCCAGGGCCCTTAGTCCGCCTGGAGATCCAGGCCGCGGGAGTGCAGGGTCTCGATGACTTCCTCGATCGACTTCTGGCCGAAGTTCGGGATCGCGTTCAGTTCCGCGCGCGACTTGCGAACCAGGTCGCCGACGGTCTGGACACCGGCCCGCTTCAGGCAGTTGTAGGAGCGGACGCCGAGTTCGAGCTCCTCGATCAGGATCTCGTCGAGGCCGTTGGCGGCAGCACCGCCGTCGCCACCCGGCGCGGAGAAGCCGTCGCTGGCGACCGGCGGAGCCGGTTCACGCGCGGTCAGCTCCTCGACCCGGTCGGCGTCGGTGAAGATCGCCAGGCTCTTGATCAGGATCTCGGAGGCCTCGCGCAGCGCGGCCCCGGGCTCGATCGAGCCGTCGGTCTCGAGGTCGAGGGTCAGTTTGTCGAAGTCGGTCCGCTGGCCGACGCGGGCGGCGGCGACCGCGTAGGAGGCGCGGCGGATCGGCGAGAAGATCGAGTCGATCGGGATCACGCCGATCGGCTGCTCGTCGGACTTGTTCTCTTCGGCCGGCGAGTAGCCGCGGCCGCGGCCGATCGTCAGGTAGACCTCGAGTTTGGTTTTTTTCTCGAGCGTCGCGATCGGCGCCTCGGGGTTGAGGATCTCGACGCCGGAGGGCAGGTCGATGTCCTTCGCCTTCACCTCGCCGGGGCCGGTGGCGACCAGCGGGGCCTCGACCTCGTCGGCATCGGTGTGCATGCGGACGACGAGGTCCTTGAGGTTGAGGATGATGTCGGTGACGTCCTCTTTGACGCCGGGCACGGTGGAGAACTCGTGGGCGACGCCCTCGATGCGGACGCTGGTGATGGCAGCACCGCCCAGCGAAGAGAGGAGGACGCGACGAAGGCTGTTGCCGAACGTGTAGCCGAAGCCCTTGTCGAGCGGCTCGATCGTGAAGGTGCCACGACGGTCGTCGAGTTTCTCGGAGGTGATGCGGGGGACCTGGAAGTCGGTGGTCATGAGTTCCTTGCTCTGGGGTGTTTCAGAAGTCGTCCGGACTACTTGGAGTACAGCTCGACGATCAGCTGCTCCTGGACCGGCGCCGAGATCTCGGAGCGCTCGGGGTAGCGCAGGACCTTGGCGGTGAGGGCATCGTGATCGGCCTGCAGCCAGGCGGGAACCGTGGAAACGAGTTCCGTGGCCCGCTGGATCGTGTCGGTGGCTGACGATCCGGCCTTGATCGAGATGATGTCTTCGGGTCGTACCTGGTACGAGGGGATGTTCACCCGGCGGCCGTTGATCTGCCAGTGGCCGTGGGTGATCAGCTGGCGCGCCTGGCGCCGGGAAGCGGCGAAGCCGAGGCGGACGAGGACGTTGTCGAAGCGGGACTCGAGCAGGCGCAGGAGGTTCTCGCCGGTGACGCCGTCCTGGCGCGAAGCCTTGTCGTAATAGGCGCGGAACTGTTTCTCCAGCACCTGGTAGTAGCGGCGGGTCTTCTGCTTCTCGCGCAGCTGCACCCGGTACTCGGACTGGCGCATGCGGCCGCGGCCGTGGTCGCCCGGCGGGTAGGAGCGGCGCTCGACGCCGCACTTGTCGGTGAAGCAGCGCTCGCCCTTGAGGAAGAGCTTCTGCCCCTCGCGGCGGCACTGCTTGCACTGCGGCGAGGTGTCGCGGGCCATTAGACGCGCCTCCGCTTCTTCGGTCGGCAGCCGTTGTGGGCCTGCGGCGAGACGTCCTTGACGGTGTTGACGTCGAGGCCGGCGGCCTGCAGCGAGCGGATCGCCGTCTCACGGCCGGAGCCGGCGCCCTTGGCGAAGACCTCGACGCGCTCGAGGCCGTGTTCCATGCCCTTTTTGGCGGCCGCGTCGGCGGTCACCTGCGCGGCGAACGGGGTCGACTTGCGGGAGCCTTTGAACCCGGCTGAACCAGCCGACTCCCAGGCGATCACGTTGCCGTCGGTGTCGGTGAGGGTGACGATCGTGTTGTTGAAGGAAGTCTTGATGTGCGCCTGCCCGTAGGTGACGTTCTTTTTGACGCGGCGGCGCGTGCGCCCTTTGGCGGGTTTTTTCTCGGCCATCGGGCTGCCTATACCTTGCGCTTACCGGCGACGCTGAGGCGGCGCGGGCCCTTGCGGCCGCGGGCGTTGGTCTTCGTCCGCTGACCCCGGACCGGGAGGCCGCGACGGTGGCGGAGGCCGCGGTAGGAGCCGATCTCCATCAGCCGTTTGACGTTCTGCGAGCGCTCGCGCCGCAGGTCGCCCTCGACCTCGCGGTTCTCGACCGCTTCGCGCAGTTTCATGACCTCGTCCTCGGTCAGGTCCTTGACCGGGGTGCCGGGGTCGACTTTCGTCTCGGCGAGGATCTGCTTCGCAGTCGAGTGACCGATGCCGAAGATGTAGGTGAGCCCGACCTCGACGCGTTTGTTGACCGGGATGTTGATCCCCGCGATCCGTGCCATGGCTAGCCCTGCCTCTGCTTATGGCGCGGGTTCTGGCAGATCACCAGGACCGCCCCATTTCGGCGGATTACCTTGCACTTCTCGCACATCGGCTTGACGGAAGCTCGAACCTTCATCGCTCCGGATCTCGTATCGACTACAGGATTCCCACACGCCCCATGAATCGGACGGCAGGACGAACCAACCGGCCAACAAGGCCGACCGGGAAAGATAGCAGGGGGGCGGCCGCGGCGACGCCTGGCGTCCAGGCGCATTCAGGCAGGCTCGACGAGAGCGAGGAGGAAGCCATCGTAGCCCTTGACCCCGACGGTCTGGATGGTCGTGGCGCTGACCCGGGGCTCGTCGCGCAGCATCTCGTGGAGGCGCCGCTGAGCCCGGGTCGCCTCGTCGGCGCTCTCGCCGTCGGCCAGAGAGCCGTCGCGGACGACGTTGTCGGCGACGATCAGCCCGCCGGGCCGGGTGCGGCCGAGCGCCCAGGCGAAGTAGTTGGGCGTGTTGACCTTGTCGGCGTCGATGAAGACGAGGTCGAAGGGACCCTCCTCCAGCCCCGGCAGCGCATCCAGCGCGGGCCCGACCCGAATCTCAACCTTCTCCCCCACCCCAGCCCTCTCGAGGCTCCCCCGCGCAACCTCCGCGTACTCCCGGTTCGCCTCCAAGCTGATCAACCGCCCGTCCGCCGGCAGCGCCCGCGCCATCAAGATCGCGCTGTACCCCCCAAGCGTCCCGAACTCGAGGATCTTCCGCGCCCCGACCAGACGAACAAGCAGCGCCAGCAGCTTCCCCTGCGGCGGCGAGACCTGGATCGAGGGAAGCCCCGCCGCCTCGGCCGCGGCGATGGCGCCTCGCAGTCCCTCGTCCTCCACAACGATCGTCTCCCCAACGAATTCGTCGACTGCGGAGAAGGTCTTTTGATCCATCAACTCCCCTCCTTGTCGGGCGGCGACAGCCGGTCCAGCATTCTCAGGGTGGCCTGGCGTTGAGCCCGCGCTTCAGCCTGGAGTTCCTCGAACTTCGCCCGAGCCTCGGCACGCGATACGGCGAATGCTCGTTTCATGTCTTCCTGAGCAGCTTGAAGTGCCTGCACGTGCGTGTCCGTCATCTGAGCAAGCACTCTTTGAAAGTGGTCGCTCTCGAACTGGCGCTTCTCTTCAGCGGTCATCAGCCGGCCGTTGAGCTCCTCCCACTCGCGCCTGCGCGCCTCCCCTCCCTCTCGCAGCTCGCGCTGAAGGGCTTCGATCTTCTCGAGGACCTCGCCGCGGCCCTCTTCCAGGCGCCGCGCGAAGTCGCACCCCTCCCTCTCGATCTCCATGTCCAGAGCCTGCCAGTCCATGGCGCACAAAACTACACCTCAGACAAAATGTTCTGAATCAACTTCCACACAGAACGATGCCTTCGGGGGCCTCACCGCCCCAGCCGCTGCGTCAGCGTCACCACCTGCTGGAAGGTCGGCCGGTTCTGGAACGGGAACGGCGGCAGCGAGATGCCGCCGGTCACCGCCGGCCGGTTCTGGTCGAAGCAGGATGCCTGCGGGTTGGTGGCGCAGGCGCCGTCACCGCCGCCGTAGAGCTGCTGCGGGGTCGTCTTCAGCGCCGCCGCGAGCGTCCGCTGCAGCATCTTCCGGCACTTCCGCTTCGAGCCGTCGCCGCAGTAGACGCGGCTCCAGGCGCCCTTCGGCTTCGGACCGTAGAGGTCGCGCAGGTCCTTGGAGACGTAGCTCCACCAGCCGTCGGAGAAGTCCGGTTCGGTCGGCGAGCCGCCGGTGTAGCTGCCGGTCCGCACCATCCCTTCCAGCGCCGCGTAGGCCTTGGCGCCGAGGACCGGCCTGAACTCGCCCTGCAGCAGCTTCGGCCACCAGGCGTCCATCAGCTGGACGGCGGCGTTTTCGTCGTAGACGCCGTCGCGGTTGAGGTCGCGGCGGTGGGCGCCGTGTTCGTGCCAGGTGCGCAGGGTCACGAACGCCTGGCGCAGCAACTTCGATTTCGGTTCGCCGATCGCCTTGAGCAGCGTCGGCAGCAGCCGGTAGCCGCGCAGGTCCTGGGTCGCCGGTTCCTCCATCGCCTGGACCAACTGGGTGATCGTCATCTTCTTCTTGCCCTTGGTCGCCGCCTTCACCTTGTCGGCGATCATCTGCGAGCGGAAGAGCGGCCCGTAGCTGTACTTGTCGTCGGCCGCGGCCCAGCCCGGCGCCTGCTTGTTGTTCCAGGACACCAGGTAGGCCGGGTCGAGCGCCTGGGGGTGCTTGGAGAACGGCAGGTAGGTGGCCAGCTGCGTGGCCGGGTTGAAGCCCTTCCAGTCGTACTGACCGGTGCCGAGGATCGGGAAGTCCGGCGAGGTCCCCTTCGCGCGCTGCGGCATCCAGCCCGAGAGCGCGTAGGCGATGTGTTCGGAGTCGACGTAGGACCAGTTGAAGAGGAAGTTGATGTTGGAGACCGCCCGCCTGAAGCCCTGCGGCCCGGTCATCACCGCCGGTTCGTTCAGCTGCGCGAAGCCGACCACCGAGTCGGCCTCGTGGAAGTAGGTGCTGCGCTGGCGGACGAAGGCGACCTTCTTGCCGCCCACCTTGCCGCGTGCGTAGACGATCCCGTGCACGGTGCGGTAGGCGGTCAGGGTCTGCGAGCCGGGCGGGGTCGAGTCGGCCGCGTTCGGCGTCCAGCTCTCGCTCTTTTCCAGCTTTTCCATTTCCAGGCACTTGCCGCGGTAGCTGTAGTGGAAGTTGTCCTTGCAGAGGACCTCCGCGAAGGTGTCGACGTTGTCGGAGGTGGCCGTCGTCGCGCTCCAGGCGTAGTCGCGCCCGTGGCCGAGCTGGACGTAGAGGCTGACGCCGGGGAAGGCGGCGCCGCGTGCGTCGATGCCCGGCCCGTGGAGGTCCACCTCCTGCAGGATCTGCGGGACGAAGTAACCGACCTGCGGACCCATCACCGCGATCGGGTGGCCGGTGGCCGACTCCTTGGCCGAGACGAGCTCCCAGTTGGAGGCGTGACCGGCGGCTTCGATCGCCGCCTGCAGGCGCTGGCCGACCGTGGCGGTGGTCTGGCCCGGGGCGGTCGAGGCGCTGGCGGTGCTGGTGAAACGGACGCTCCCCGGGTCCGGCAGCGCCAGGCCGCGCTTGGCGAAGGCGCTGCGGGTCTCGTAGGGGAAGCGCTGGGAGACCGTGGTCGGCGCCTCGGGGTCGTTCTTCGAGCGGAAGTTCGTCCACGCCTTGCGGCCGGGACCCTTGCCCATCCGCTTGACGAAGGCCTGCATCGTCAGCGCCGAGTTCAGCTCGTTGCCGCCGCCCTGGCCGAAGATGCCGCCGACCAGCGAGGCGATCGCGATCACGTCGGTCGGCTTCCACGGTTCCATCGGCTTGTTCAGCAGCGTGTACTCGCCCGGCTTCAGTTTCGGGTCGAGGCGGGCGGCGGCGACGTAGGCGTTGATCCCTTCGACGTAGGCGCTGACGTCGTCGACCGCCTGCTGCCCGAGAGCGCCGTAGAGCTGCGGCGCCTGCGCCAGCTGCCTTTCGAGGTCGGCTTCGGTGTAGGGGGCGAACTGCCACTGGCTGGCGTCGGCGCCGGCGTTGGCGCCGCCAAGGAAGCCGGCGAGGTCGGCGCGGCCGGTGTGCCGCAGCACGTCCATCAGGAAGAGCCGGTCGGCGGCCCCCGCGTAGCCGGCGCCGAACATCGTGTCGGCGCGGGTGACCCCGTAGACGTGAGGGACGCCGAAGGCTTTGTCGCGGACGATCGTCACCCCGGGCCGCGGTTCGATCGTCGATTCCTCTTCGCCAGGCGGCACCCCGAAGGTCGCGTCCTTGAAGTAGTTGGGGATCTGGTCTTCGCTCAGCGTCGGGCTGGCGTAGAGCAGGTTTTCGTAGAGCGGCTGCTGGTCGGCGAAGTGCGGCGGCAGCAGGCCGGGGCCGCGGAAGGCGAGGACTTCGTTGAAGTCGGCCGTCCCGTCCTGGCCCGGGGGCAGGACGTTGCGGAAGCCGCCGGCGTCGTTGGTCCCGTACGGCGAGGATGCGGCCAGCGCCGAGGGCGCGGTGGCGGCGAGGGCGGACAGGGCGAGCAGCAGCGCGAGCCCACGACGGGAGCAGCTTCGAAGACGCAAGAACTTCTCCTTCCGGTTGCGGCGCCCCACCGCAAGGGAAAGACTACCCGGCCGACCTAGCCGGCTACTCCCCTTCGTGCCAGGGGGTGAGGATTCGCGGCCCCTCGGGGGTCACCGCGACCGTGAACTCGAAGTGGGCGGCGAGGGAGCCGTCTTCGGAGTAGACCGACCAGCCGTCCTCGCCCATCCGCACCAGCGGCCCGCCGACGTTGACCATCGGCTCGATCGCCAGCACCATCCCCTCCTCCAGCTCCGGGCCCTTGCCGGGCTCGCCGAAGTTCGGGACCTGCGGTTCCTCGTGCATGTCGCGGCCGATCCCGTGGCCGACGAGGGTGCGGATGATCGAGAGCCCCTCGATCTCGACCGCGCGCTGGATCGCCGCCGAGACGTCGCCGAGGTGGTTGCCCGGGCGCATCTGCTCGACCCCGGCGAAGAGCGAGGCCTTGGTCACGTCGAGCAGCTTCTGGGCCTCCGGGCTGACCGGGCCGATCGGCAGCGTCATCGCCGCGTCGGAGACCCAGCCGTCCTTGATCACACCGACGTCGATCGAGATCACGTCGCCCCGCTTCAGCTCGTACTCGCCGGGGATGCCGTGGACGACCATCGAGTTGGGTGAGGCGCAGATCGAGCCGGGGAAGCCGCGGTAGCCCTTGAAGGCGGGCTCGGCCCCCTGCGAGCGGATGAACTTCTCCGCCGCCGCGTCCAGTTCCCCGGTGGTGATCCCGGCGCGCGCCTTGGCGGCGAGCATCTTCAGGCAGCGGACGAGGACCGCGCCCGAGGCGGCCATCTGGTCGACCTGCTCCGGGGTCTTCTTGATGATCATTCGATACAAGGTAGTGCGGGTCGGCGGTGGGCCCGGGGACGGCTAGACGGTCTCGTCCTGCTCCATCCGCAGCGTCGCCAGCGTGCGGCGGATCTGCTCGGCCACCTGGTCCGGAGCCGACTCGCCTTCGATCCGGCGCAGGACGCTGCGGCTGTCGTAGTAGGAGACGAGCGGCTCGGTCTTCTCGTGGTAGGTCTCCAGCCGCTTGCGGATCACCTCGGGCTTGTCGTCGTCGCGGACGATCAGCGGCGAGCCGTCGATGTCGCAGACGCCCTCCTGCTTGGGCGGTTCGAACTCGACGTGGAAGACGTGCCCGTTGGCCTCGCAGGTGCGCCGGCCGCCGAGCCGCCGCACGACCTCGTCGTCGGAGACGTCGATCAGCAGCACCGCCGTCACCCCCCGCCCCAGCTCGGAGAGCTTCGCGTCGAGGGCCTCGGCCTGGGGTGTGGTCCGAGGGAAGCCGTCGAGGATGAACCCGTCGAGCGCCTCGCTGGAGTCGATCCGCTCGGCGATCACGCCGACGATCACCTCGTCGGGCACCAGGTCGCCGCGGTCCATGTACTCCTTCGCCGTGCGTCCCAGCTCGGTCTCCTCGCGCACCGCAGCCCGGAGAATGTCCCCGGTCGCGTAATACGGCAGCCGCAGATCCGCGTTCAACCGCTCTCCCTGGGTGCCCTTTCCCGACCCGGGGGGGCCCAAGAGGACGAGATTCAGCTCAGCCATCGAGGGAGACTATTTCAGGAAGCCCTCGTAGTTGCGCATCATCAGCTGTGCCTCGAGCTGCTTGACCGTGTCGAGCGCGACGCCGATGACGATCAGGATAGAGGTGCCGCCGAAGTAGAAGTTGGCGGCCGTCTGGCTGATCAGGATCGTCGGCAGCGCCGCCACCGCACCCAGGTAAAGGGCGCCGGGGAAGGTCAGGCGGGAGAGGATTTTGTCCAGGTACTCGGCGGTCGGCCGGCCCGGACGGACGCCGGGGATGAAGCCGCCGTATTTCTTCAGGTTGTCGGCCTGGTCGACCGGGTTGAAGGTGACCGCCGTGTAGAAGTAGGTGAAGATGATGATGAAGAGGACCTCGCCGACCACGTAGGCCCAGCTGTTGGGCGCGAAGAAAGCGGCGAAGTCGAGCGCGGTCGGGGTGTTGAGCAGCTGCCCGATCGTCGCCGGGAAGGCCATGATCGAGGCGGCGAAGATGACCGGGATGACGCCGGCCATGTTGACCCGCAGCGGCAGGTAGGTCGAACCGCCGGAGGTCATTTTGCGCCCGACGACCCGTTTCGCGTACTGAACCGGGATGCGGCGCTGACCCTCCTGGACGAAGACGATCGCGACGATCACCCCCAGGGCGATGAAGGGCATCATCACGACGAAGACCTGGTCCGAGTTGTTCCACCACTTGGAGAGCCCGGGCACGATCGATGAGGCGATCGAAGCGAAGATCATCAGCGAGATGCCGTTGCCGATGCCGCGCTGGGTGATCAGCTCGCCCAGCCACATCAGCAAGGTGCAGCCGGCGGTGAGGCAGATCACGATCAGGAACAGCTTCGGGGCGGTGAGCTGGCCGACGACGTCGGTGTTGGTTTCGTTGCCGAAGGAGCGGAAGAGGAAGACGTAGCCGATCGACTGGGCGAAGGCGAGGCCGACGGTCAGGTAGCGCGTGTACTGGGTGATTTTCTGCTGCCCGACTTCGCCCTCTTTCTGCAGGCGCTCCAGCGACGGCACGACGACCGTCAGCAGCTGCAGGATGATCGAGGCCGTGATGTAGGGCATGATCCCCAGCGCGAAGAGGCTGAGCCGCGAGAGGCTGCCGCCGGAGAAGAGGTTGAGGAAGCCGAGGACTCCGGAGCCGCCGAAGTTTTCGGAGATTTCCTTGACGGCGTCGGTGTTGACGCCGGGGGCCGGGATGTAGGACCCGAGCCGGTACAGCGCCAGCATCGCCGCCGTGAACGCAAGCTTCTTGCGGATCTCGGCAACGCTGAACGCGTTGAGAATAGTCCTGAGCATTACGGCTCCAGAGTGTGACAGGAACCGCCGGCCGCCTCAATCTTCTCTTTGGCAGCCGCGCTGAATGCGTGCGCGTGGACCTCGAGCTTCTTTTTGATCTCGCCGCGCGCGAGGACCTTGACGGGGTCCTTCCGCTTCGCCAGACCCTTCTCCCGCAGACTCTGCGGATTGACCTCGGCGCCACTGTCGAAGCGCTCCTCGAGGTCGGCGAGGTTGATCGCCTGGGTCTTGGTCCGGAAGTTCTCGAACGGCATTGACTGCTTTTTGTGCGGGCCGCGGAGCTTTCGCATCCGCATGTGGATCGGGTTCTGCCCACCCTCGTAGCCAGCCTTGCGCTTGCGGCCGGAGCGGGCGCCGGCGCCCTTGTGGCCGCGACCGGAGGTCTTGCCCAGCCCACTGCCCTCGCCGCGGCCGATCCGCTTGCGCGGCCGTTTCGAGCCCGGCTTCGGCTTCAGGTTGTGGAGGCCGATCTCCTCGCTGCGCGAGGTCTCTTTCTCGGCTTTCTCAGCCACCGTCGACCTCCACCAGGTGGGAGACGACCCGCAGCTGACCCTGCAGCTGCTCGGAATCCTTGATCTCAGCGCTCTTACCGATCCGCCCCAGCTTCAAAGCCTTGAGCGTCGCTTTTTGATTCGGATTGGTCCCGTTGGCCGACCGAATCTGAGAAATCTTCACCGTGCTCACGAGCCCTCACCAGCTTTCTCCTCAGAGACGGCGGTCTCGTCAGCGGGCTTCTCCCCCTCCTCGGACGGCTCACCAGCCTCTGGCGAAGCGGCGTCTGCCGTGGGTGGCGTCGTAGGGGGGACCTCCTGCTGCTCTGCAGCTGGAGGTGGGTCCCCTGCGTCGACAGGACCCGCGGCCTCAGCGCCCGGTCCCTCATCAGAGACAACCTCAGCGGCCCCGTTCCCATTCCCGCTAAGCCCCAAAACCTCGGTGATCGTCAACCCCCGCAGCTCAGCAACCTCCTCAGGCCGCCGCAGACGGACGATCCCGTCCATGGTCGCCTTGACCAGGTTGATCGGGTTCTGCGTGCCGATGCTCTTGGTCAGGACGTCGCGCACCCCGCCGAGCTCGAGGACGGCGCGGACGCCGCCGCCGGCGATGACGCCGGTACCGGGGCTGGCCGGGCGCAGGACGACGTGCCCGGCGCCGAAGCGGCCGATGATGCGGTGGGTGATCGTGTTCCCGTATTTGGGCACCCGGATTAAGTTCTTGCGGGCGTCCTCGACGCCCTTCTGGATCGCCAGCGGGACCTCACGAGCCTTGCCGTAGCCGATCCCGACGACGCCCTCTTCGTCGCCGACGGCGACCAGCGCGGTGAAGGAGAAACGACGGCCGCCCTTGACCACCTTGGCGACGCGGTTGATCTCGATCACGCGCTCCTGCAGATCGAGCCCGCGGGGGCTCACGTTCTCCACGTTTTTGACGTCCATTCCCTTCATAAGCAGCGGCCCACCGTAGCGAAACTACGGTTCTAGAAAGCCAGACCCCCCTCGCGCGCACCTTCGGCCAGCGCCTTGACGCGACCGTGGTACTGGTAGCCGCCGCGATCGAAGACGCAGCTTTCGACGCCGGCGCCCTTGGCGCGCTCGGCCAGCAGTTCGCCGGCCTTCTTCGCCTGCTCGGAAGCGGTGAGTTTGCGCAGCTCCGGCTCGATCCAGTTGACGGCGGCGACGGTGTGGCCCTTGCTGTCGTCGATGAGCTGGGCGAAAACGCCCTTGTTCGAGCGGTAGACCGAGAGCCGCGGGCGCTCGGCCGTGCCGATGACGCGGGCGCGAACCCGGCGGCGCCGTTTGAGCCGCCGCTGGCGGTTCGTGAGGACGGTCATGCGCGCTTACCCACCTTTCGCAGAACCTGCTCGTCCTTGTAGCGGATGCCCTTGCCCTTGTAGGGCTCGGGCGGCCGGCGCTTGCGGATGTCCGCGGCGACCTGGCCGACGAGCTGCTTGTCGATGCCTTTGATGATGATCTCGGTCGGCTGGGGCACTTCGAAGTCGATCCCCTCGGGGGCGTCGATCGCCACCGGGTGCGAGTAGCCCAGCGCCAGCTCCAGTTTTTTCCCTTTCAGCGCCGCGCGGTAGCCGACGCCCTGGATCTCGAGGCGCTTCTCGAAGCCCTCGGTGACGCCCTCGACCATGTTCGCGATCAGGCTGCGGGTGAGGCCGTGCAGGGCCCGGTGCTCGCCGCGATCGGTGGGACGGGCGACGGTGACCGCGCCGTCCTCCTGCGCGACGGTCATGTCCGGCGAGAGGGTCTGAACCAGCTCGCCCTTCGGCCCCTTGACGGCGATGTTGCCAGGGGCGATCTCCACCGTGACGGCGTCGGGGACGGGGACGGGCTTTCTTCCGATTCGGCTCATCTGCTCACCAGACGTAGGCGACGACCTCGCCGCCGACGCCCTTCGCGCGGGCTTCGTGGCCGGTCATCACGCCAGCGGAGGTGCTGACGATCGCGGTCCCGGTGCCGCCATCGACACGGGGGACGTTTTTGTGGTCGACGTAGCGGCGGCGACCCGGACGCGAGACCCGTTCGATCCCGAGGATCACCGGCTGGCGGTCCTCGGTGTACTTGAGCTCGACGTTGATCGACTCGCCGACGGCAGCCGGCTTGCGGCTGAAGTCCTTGATGTAGCCCTGCTCCTTGAGGATCCGGGACAGCTCCAGCTTGAGGCCGTTGAGGGGAATCTCCACCTCGTCGTGGCCGGCGCGGATCGCGTTGCGGATCCTGGTCAGGTAATCGGCGATCGGGTCGGTGTGCATGCTTCGCCTACCAGCTCGACTTGGTCATGCCGGGGATGTACCCCTCGTGGGCGGCGTCGCGGAGGCAGATCCGGCAGAGGCCGAATTTGCGGTAATAGGCACGCGGACGCCCGCAGCGGCGGCAGCGGTTGTAGCTGCGCGACTTGAACTTCGGGTCGCGCGCCTGCTTTACCTTCATCGAAGTCTTAGCCATTGTCTGAACTCTCCTCGGCCGTCTCTCCGGCCTCTTCGTCTCCGCCCTCAGCGGCGCCCTCGTCCTCGCCTTCCGGCTTGGCGTAGGCCTCGGGGTTCTCTTCTTTGAGCTGCTCCAGCGCCGCCTGCTCGACTTCAGCCTTCTGGCGCGCCTCCTCTTTGAGCTGCTCCTCTTCGGCTTCCTTTTCTTTCGCTTCGCGGTCGGCCTGTCCGGGGCGGCCCTCCTGGGCGAACGGCATCCCCAGCCCGAGCAGAAGCTCGAAAGCCTCGAGGTCAGTTTTAGCGGAAGTCGTGATCGTGACGTCCAGACCCCGGACGACGTCGACCGAGTCGTAATCGATTTCCGGGAAGATCAGCTGCTCTTTGACGCCCATCGAGTAGTTGCCGCGGCCGTCGAAGGAGCGCGGGTTGAGGCCGCGGAAGTCGCGGATGCGCGGCACCGCGATCGAGACCAGGCGGTCGAGGAACTCCCACATGCGGGCGCGGCGCAGCGTCACCGAGACGCCGACCGGCATCCCCTCGCGCAGCTTGAAGGAAGCGACCGACTTGCGGGCGCGGCGCACGTTCGGGTGCTGGCCGGCGATGATCGCCAGCTGTTCCTGGGCGTTTTCGAAGGAGCGTTTGTCCTGTTTCTCGGTGCCGAGGCCCATGTTGAGCGTGATCTTCTCCAGGCGCGGGGCCTCCATCGGCGTCGTGTAGCCGAATTTGCTCGTCAGCGCCGGCAGGATCTCGGTCTCGTAGCGGTCGCGCAGGCGCGGCGGCGGAGTGGCTTGGGAAGTGGGAGTAGCGGTCGCCTCCATCAGCCGATCTCGTTTCCGGTCCGCTTCGCGTAGCGGACCCGCTTGCCACCTTTGTCGATGCGGACACCGATGCGGCTGGGCTTGTTGTCTTTGGGATCGAGCAGCATCACGTTGGAGACGTCGATCGGACCCTCCTTCTCGACGATGCCGCCGGCCTGGGCGTTTTTCAGGTCGCCCTGGGAGCGCGGACGTTCGTGGCGCTTGATCATGTTCAGGCCCTCGACGTAGACGCGGCGCTTCTTCGGATCGGTGCGGACGACCCGGCCTTTCTTGCCGGCGTCCTTGCCGCCGATCAGCACCACGGTGTCGTCGGTGCGGATGCGCATCGACTTCGCCATCAGAGGACCTCCGGCGCCAGCGAGATGATTTTCATGAAGTTGCGGTCGCGGAGTTCGCGGGCGACGGGGCCGAAGATGCGGGTCCCGCGCGGGTTGTTGCTGGCCGGGTCGATCAGCACCGCGGCGTTCTCGTCGAAGGAGATGTAGGTGCCGTCGGGGCGGCTGAGCGGCTTGCGGGTGCGGACGACGACCGCCTGCACGACCTCGCCCTTGCGGACGCCGCCCTGCGGGCTGGCCGATTTCACGGTGGCGGTGATCACGTCGCCGACGCTCGCGTAGCGACGGTGCGAGCCGCCCTTGACCCGGATGCAGAGGATCTCGCGCGCGCCCGAGTTGTCGGCGACCTTGAGCCTGGACTCCTGCTGGATCATCGCCCTACCTCGCCTTCTCCACCACGTCGACCAGGCGCCAGCGCTTGGTCTTGGAGAGCGGACGGGTCTCGATCACGCGGACCACGTCGCCCTCGCCGGCCTCGTTGCGCTCGTCGTGCGCGTGCAACTTGGTCGAGCTGCGGACGATCTTCTCGTAAGTGCGGTGACGGCGGGCGATGTCGATGCGGACGGTGATCGATTTGTCGCCCTTGCTGGATACGACGATCCCCTGCCGCACCTTGGCCGCGTTGGAGTCCTTCTCGGCCGGCGCGGTGCCGGTACCGGGGGTGCGCTCGGCCTTGACCGCCTCGCGCTGCTTGCGGCGCAGGTTTGCCCGTACGCGGCGTTCCTCGGCCCGCTTGGCGACCCGGTCCTCGGTGCTGAGCTGCGGCCCGGGGGCACCCGAGCGCCGCGACTTCTGCAGCCGGCGCCGCTCCTTCCAGGGAAGGTCGTCCTCAGGATTGGGCTCAGCCGGAGCCTCTTCAGCGGCAGGGGTCTCCTCAGCTGCCGGAGCCTCCTCAGCTGCCTCCTCGGCAGGGGCGTCGGCCTCTGCGGCAGGGGCCTCCTCCGCGGGAGTCTCCTCAGCTGCGGGAGCCTCCTCAGCTGCGGGAGCCTCCTCGGCTGCAGGGGTCTCCTCGGCAGGGCTCTCGTCCTGCGGCGCCTCGTCCTGCGGCTGGGGCTCCTCAGTCGTCTCTTCTTTTTTCGTCTCGTCGTCGCTCATATCCGTCGCGTCTCTTTCTCAACATCGATGCCTCGGGCCTTGGCCACGGTCAGCAGCTTGGCGATGTCCTTTTTCGCCTGGCCCAGCCGGGCGGTGTTCTCGAGCTCGCCGGTCGCGTGCCGGAAGCGGAGGGCGAAGGCCTCCTGCTTGGCGTCGATCAGCTTCGCCACCAGCTCGTCGTCTTTGAGGTTATGCACCTCGGCCGCCTTCATCAGTCGCCGGCCCCCTCACGCATGACGAATTTGGTTTTCACGGGAAGCTTGTGCCCGGCGAGGAGCAGCGCTTCGCGCGCCAGCTCCTCGGGGACGCCCGCCAGCTCGAACATGACCTTGCCGGGCTTGACCACGGCGACCCAGCCCTCGGGGTTGCCCTTGCCGGAGCCCATGCGGGTCTCGGCCGGCTTCTTCGTGTAGGGCTTGTCGGGGAAGACGTTGATCCAGACCTTGCCGCCACGTTTGATCTTGCGGGTCATCGCCACACGAGCGGCCTCGATCTGGCGGTTGGTGATCCAGCCGCGCTCGAGCGCCTTGATCCCGTACTCGCCGAAGGCGACGGTGCTGCCGCCCTTGGTGTTGCCGCGCATGCGGCCACGGAACTGTTTGCGGTGCTTGACCCGTTTCGGCATCAGCATCAGCGACCACCTCCACGCTGTCCGCCGCGTCCGCCGCCGCCGGGCCCACGCCCGCCGCCGCCGCCGCGACCGCCGCGATCCCCACCGGGACCGCCGCCACGTCCACCGCGATCTCGACCGCGTCCACCACCGCCGCCGCCGCCGCGATCGTCGCGACGCCCGCGGCCGGACTGGCCCTGCGGCTCGCTGTCGCCGGAGACGAGATCGGAGCGGAAGCCCTCGGGCATCACTTCGCCCTTGTTGATCCAGCATTTGACGCCGATCCGGCCGGTCGTGGTGCGGGCCTCGAAGAAGCCGTAGTCGATGTCGGCGCGCAGCGTGTGCAGCGGCACGCGTCCGTCGGAATACTGTTCGGTCCGGGCCATCTCAGCGCCGCCGAGGCGGCCGGAGACCTGGACCTTGACGCCCTTGGCGCCGGAGCGCATCGCCGAGGTCAGCGCGCGTTTCATCGCCCGCCGGAAGGCGACCCGGTTCTGCAGCTGCTCGGCGATCGACTGGGCGACCAGCTTGGCGTCGAGCTCGGGGCGCTTGACCTCGCGGATGTTCACTTTCACCGGGCTGCCGGTGAGCTTGTGGAGCTCCTTGCGCAGAGCGTCGACTTCGCTGCCGGACTTGCCGATCACGATGCCCGGGCGGGCGGTGTGGATGTCGACCGCAACCTCGCCGCGGCGCTCGATCGTGATGTTCGAGAGCCCCGCGTGCGAGAGCTTGTTGACGATGTGATCGCGGATCTGCAGGTCTTCCTGGAGGACGTCGGCGAAGTTTTTGTCCTCGTACCAGTTCGACTTCCAGTCGTGGATGTAGCCGACGCGGAAACCCTCGGGGTGGATCTTCTGTCCCATGCTTAGTCCTCCACCGGGGTCAGAGCCACGGCGATGTGGCTGGTTCGCTTGTTGATCGGGGTCGCCCGGCCCATCGCCCGGGGGCGGAAGCGGCGCAGGGTCGGCCCCTCGTCGACGGTGATCGAGGCGACGCGCATCTCGTCGCCGATCAGGTCGTGGTTGTTTTCCGCGTTGGCGGCGGCGGAGTTGATCAGCTTGTGGATGTCGTGAGCGGCGCCGCGGGGCGAGAACTGCAGCAGCGCCCGGGCCTTTTCGATGTGCATGCCGCGCACCTGGTCGGCGATCAGCCGCGCCTTGCGCGGGGCGATCCGCACGTAGCGGGCTTTGGCCTTGACGACCGGAGGCGCAGCCGGCGCTTTCGGTTTCGCTTTGGCTTTCGCCGCAGGCGCTTTCCCAGCTTTTTTCGCCGGCTCTTTTTTCGCTTTCGCGTCTTTTTTCGAAGTCTCTTTTTTGGCAGCCGGTTTTTTGGCCTCTTTTTTGCCGGCGTCTTTTTTCGCTGGAGCTTTTTTGGCTTTCGGCTCTTTTTTCGCCGCTGCCTCTTTTTTGGCTGCCGGTTTCGCAGCCGCTTTGGCGTCTTTTTTCTCGGCTTTCTTGGCCGTCGCTTTTTTCTGCTCGTCGGCCATCGCTATTCCTTGCCCCCGTGCGACCGGAAGGTGCGGGTCGGGGCGAACTCGCCGAGCTTGTGGCCGACCATCGACTCCGAGATGAAGACCGGGACGTGTTTTTTGCCGTCGTGGACGGCGATCGTGTGACCGACCATGTCCGGGAAGATCGTCGAGGTCCGCGACCAGGTTTTCACCATCTGTTTTTTGCCGGCCTCGTTCATCGAGGTGATCCGCCCCATCAGGCGCTCCTCGACCCACGGGCCCTTTTTGGTCGAACGTCCCATGTCTAACGGCCCTTCTTCTTGCCGCGGCGACGGCCGCGGACGATGTAGCGGTCGGACTGCTTGCCCTTCTTGCGGGTGCGGTAGCCGAGCGTCGGCTTGCCCCACGGGGTGACCGGGTGGCCACCGGGCGTGTGGTGGGCCTCGCCGCCGCCGTGCGGGTGGTCGACGGGGTTCATCGCGACGCCGCGGCTCTGCGGGCGCTTGCCCTTGTGGCGGCTGCGGCCCGCCTTGCCCACCTTCAAGTTCTGGTGCTCGGCGTTGGAGAGGACGCCGATGCTGGCGCGGCAGTTGGCCCGAACCAGCCGCATCTCCGAGGAGGGCAGGCGCAGGGTGACCATCTCCCCCTCCTTCGCGACGAGCTGGATCGAGGTGCCGGCGGAGCGGCCGAGCTTGCCGCCCTGGCCGGGGATCATCTCCACGTTGTGGACGATGGTGCCGGTCGGCATCTGGCCCAGTTCCATCGCGTGGCCGGGTTTGATGTCGGCCTCGGGACCCGATTTGACGATGTCGCCGACCGCCAGCTGCGCCGGGGCGAGGATGTAGTCCTTGAACCCGTCGGCGTAGTGCAGCAGGGCGATGTAGCAGGTGCGGTTGGGGTCGTACTCGATCGAGGCGACCTTGGCAGGCACCCCGTCCCTGAGCCGCTTGAAGTCGATTTTGCGATAGCGCCGCTTGGCGCCGCCGCCGCGGTGGCGGGCGGTGACGCGGCCGTTGACGTTGCGGCCGCCGGACTTTTTCAGCCCCTCGGTCAGCTTGCGCTCCGGCTCCGACGCGGTCAGCTGCTCGCGCAGCGGATAGGTCGCGAAGCGGCGCCCTGGGCTGGTCGGTTTGGTCTTTCGGTTCGGCATAAGTTTGATCTCCTAGGCGGTCTCGGCGCCCTCGAACAGCTCGATCCGCTCGCCCGGGGCAAGCTGGACGATCGCCTTCTTCCAGGCGCGGGTGCGGCCTTTGGTCAGACCGCGACGCTTCGGCTTCGAGCGCACCTTCGCGGTCCGCACGCCGGCGACGTTCACCCCGAAGACCTCCTCGACCGCCTGCGCGATCTGGGTCTTGTGGGCGCGATCGTCGACCCGAAACGTGTACTTGCCCTCGGCGATCAGCGCGTAGCTCTTCTCGGAGATCACCGGGCGGATGAGGATCGTGCGGGCGTCCATCAGCCGAGCCTCTCCTTCAGGGTCTCCAGCGCGGTTTCGGAGATGACGACCGCGGCGGCGCCGATCACGTCGGCAACGCCGGCGGCGCCGACCTCGAGCACGTGGGTGCGGGGCAGGTTGCGGAAGCTCTTCATCGCCCCGATCTCCTCGGCGGTGAGGAGCAGGAGGATCGGGTTCTTGGCGCCCCATTTGGCCAGCGCCTGCGCGGCGGTCTTGGTCGAGGGGGTCTCGAAGGTCGAGGCGTCGAGGACGGCGACGGAGTTCCGCTCGGCGTGGACCGAGAGGGCCGAGCGCATCGCCCGCCGGCGGGCTTTGCGGTTGACCTTGACCGTGTACTTGCGCGGCTTCGGGCCGAAGGCGACGCCGCCGCCGAAGCGGTTGGGGACGCCGAGCGTGCCGACGCGGGCGCGGCCGGTGCCCTTCTGGCGCCAGGCCTTGGCGGTCGTGAAGGCGACCTCGCCGCGGGTCAGGGTCGAAGCGGTGCCGCGGCGGCGCGCGTTGAGGTCCGCGCGGGCAGCCTCGTGAACCAGCGACTGGTGGAAGGGCTCGGCGAAGAGCTCTTTCGGCAGGTCGGCTTTGGTGGTCTTGCCGAGGACGGTTGCTTTAGCCATCGGTCCTCACCTCGACGATTCCGTTGCGGGCGCCGGGAACCGAGCCTTTGATCAGCAGCAGGTTGCGCTCGGCGTCGACGTCGGCGATCTCGAGACCCTTCTGGGTGACCCGCTTGTTGCCCATCTGGCCCGGCATCCGCATCCCTTTGAAGACGCGGGCGGGGAAGGTGCTGGCGCCGATCGAGCCCGGGGCGCGGACGTTGTGGGAGCCGTGGCTGACGGGGCCGCGGCTGAAGTTGTGGCGCTTGATCCCGCCCTGGAAGCCCTTGCCGATCGAGATCCCGGCGACCTTTACTTTCTGGCCCGCCTCGAAGCCCTCGACGGTGACGTCGTCGCCGACCTTGGGACCCTCCTCGGCACCGAGATCCTCGTCGCGGAACTCGACCAGATGGCGCATCGGCGCCGCGCCGGCCTTCTTCAGGTGGCCTTCCTCGGCCTTGCTCAGCTTTCCCTGCTTGACCTCGCCGAAGGCCAGCTGCACGGCCGCGTAACCGTCGCGGTCGGAGTTGCGGACGGCGGTCACCTTGCAGGGACCGGCTTCGACCACGGTGACGGGAATGACGCTGCCGTCCTCGCGGAAAATCTGGGTCATGCCGAGCTTCTTGCCGAGGATCGCAGCCACAGGAACACCTAGAGCTTGATCTCGATGTCGACACCCGCGGGCAGCGAGTCCAGCCGCTGCAGCGAGTCGACGGTTTTCGGCGAAGGCTGGAGGATGTCGATCAGCCGCTTGTGGGTGCGGATCTCGAAGTGCTCGCGCGAGTCCTTGTCCTTGAACGGCGAGCGGATCACGCAGTAGACGTTTTTCTCGGTCGGCAGCGGCACCGGGCCGGAG
>DATIOC010000055.1:0-3142 GCA_035473555.1 Solirubrobacterales bacterium | reverse complement strand
GTCGGTCATCGCCGGCGAGTAGACGGCGCCGCCGGCGCAGGGGCCCATGATCACGCTGATCTGCGGGATCACCCCCGAGCACTGGACGTTGCGGACGAAGACGTCGCCGTAGGCGCCGAGCGAGACGACGCCCTCCTGGATCCGCGCCCCGCCGGAGTCGTTGATCCCGATCACGGGCGCCCCGACCTGGGCGGCGAGGTCCATGACCTTGCACATCTTCTCCGACATCACCTCGCCGAGGCTGCCGCCGAAGACGGTGAAGTCCTGGCTGAAGACGAAGACGGTGCGGCCGTCGATCGTCCCGTGCCCGGTGACGACGGCGTCGCCCCAGGGCCGGTTCTTCTGCATCTCGAAGTCGTAGGTGCGGTGGCGGACGAAGGTGTCGAGCTCCTCGAAGGAGCCGGGGTCGAGCAGCTTCTCGATCCGCTCGCGAGCGGTCATCTTGCCCTTCGCGTGCTGCTTCTCAACCGCGGCCTCGGAGGCCGAGTTGATCGCCGCCTCGCGCAGCTCGCGCAGGTAGGCGAGCTTCTCGTCGTGGGTTTCGGGGTTTCTCTCGCGCATCGGCCGCGGAAGTCTATTTAGGCCGGGATTTCGGTGTCCCCAGGCAGACGAAGGGCCCGCCGAAGCGGGCCCCTCGATTCCACGATGCGAATTGAGACTACCTAGAGTTCTGCGCAGACCGCGTACGCCACGATCTGCCAGTTGCCCGCCTCTTCGGGGGTCTCACGGCCGGTGGCAATCCAGCCCGTGCGGGCATTGTTCGAGGCAACGGCGGGGTAGGTGCCGTTGACCGCGACTTTGACGCTGGCGGGAGAGTTGATTCGGGCGCCGCCGCCGATCGCTTCCTTGCCGGTGGGGCAGGTGGCGGTGATGCTCTTTTCGTCTTCGGAGTTGTTGGCGCTGGTTTCCGTCACGTAGGTGATGTTCTTGATCAGCTGCTTCCAGACCGCGGTCGAGATCTTCCCCGAGGTGATCGCTTCGTTGTCGATCTTGCCGGTGCCGACCGATTCAGGACCGAGTTTGGCTTCGGTCACAGCTTTCTTGGCCAGGGCGCCGTTGGTGACGGCTTCCTTGGCGATCTTCGAGCTGGAGACCGCACCCGCGCCGAGGTCGGCGTTGACGACGCCGCCGTTCTTGATTTTCCCGGAGGTGACCGCCTGGCTCTTGATTTTTGCGTTGGTCACGGCCTGCTTGGCGATGTTGACCGCCTTGACCTGGTTCGGCTTCAGCTTGACGGCCGCGTACGCGGTGCCGCCGAGGGCGATGAAGAGGGCCATGCAAGAGAGGACGTTGGCCGCCGTGAGGTGCCGCTTCAGATTCGTCACTGGGTTGGACTCGCTTTCCGGGCCGGCCCCAGCCGACCTTCGTTGGATGGATTCAGAAGCTCGTTTGGATCAGACGAACGGTCGCCGCTGCGGCTCCGCCAGGCGGTCGAGGACGGCCTCGAGATCGGCCTCGCCGAGGCCGGAATCCGAGCCGGCACGCAGCTCGACCCGGGTGCCGAAGCCCTTCTCGGCCATCGTCACCTCGACGCCCTCGACGGTGGCGATCAACTCCGCCAGCTCAGGCTCGGACTTCATCAACGTCCTAGCGACCTCGATCATTGGGTGCCGCTTCCACCAGCCAGGCGTCGTTCCTCCCCGAAGGGCGGAATGAGAGAGTCCGTTCAGACCGCGGTTGGTGAGTTATGGCCCCTATGGGGGCCCAAATTCACCAATCGTGCCTAGAAAAAGGCGCCGCCCTTGTATTCGCCGAAGACCTCTCGCATGGCACCGCAGACCTCGCCGATCGAGGCGTTGGCGGCCAGGGCGGCGCGGATCGGGTGCAGGAGGTTGCCCTCGCCGCGGGCGACGTCGCGGAGGGAGTCGAGTTTGGCGGCGACCTCGGCCTGGTCGCGGTTCTCCTTGAAGGCCGCCAGCCGGGCCAACTGGCGCTGCTCGGCCTCCGGGTCGACCTTGAGGATGTCGACGTCGTCGACCTGGTCGGTGACGAATTTGTTGACGCCGACGATTATGTCCTGGCCGCTCTTGTAACGCTCGTGGTAGCTCAGCGCCGACTCCTCGATCTCGCGCTGCATGAACTCCAGCGCCTCGACCGAGCCGCCCAGCTCTTCGACCTTGTCCATCAGCTCCCAGGAGCGGGCTTCGATCTCGTCGGTCAGCGACTCGACGAAGTAGGAGCCGGCGAAGGGGTCGACGGTGTCGGCGGCGCCGGACTCGTAGGCGAGCACCTGCTGGGTCCGCAGTGCGATCCGGGCCGAGCGCTCGGTCGGCAGCGCCAGCGCCTCGTCGAAGCCGTTGGTGTGCAGCGACTGGGTGCCGCCGCAGACGGCGGCGAAGCCCTGCAGGGCGACGCGGATGATGTTGACCTCGGGCTGCTGGGCCTGCAGCGTGACGCCGCCGGTCTGGGTGTGGAAGCGGATTTTCTGCGAGCTCGGGTTCTCGGCCCCGAAGCGCTCGCCGACGATTTTCGCCCACATCCGCCGCACGGCGCGGAACTTGGCGATCTCCTGGAAGACGTTGTTGTGGCCGTTGAAGAAGAAGGCCAGCCGCGGCGCGAACTCGTCGATCTTCAGCCCCCGCTCGAGCGCCGCTTCGACGTAGGCGATCGCGTTGGAGAGCGTGAATGCCACCTCCTGCACGGCCGAGCAGCCCTTCTCGCGGATGTGGTACCCGGAGATCGAGATCGTGTTCCATTTCGGCACGTTCTCGTGGCAGTACTCGAAGATGTCGGTGGTCAGCCGCATCGTCGGCTCGGCGGGATAGATGTAGTTCCCGCGCGCCATGTACTCCTTCAGCACGTCGTTCTGGACCGTGCCGCGGAGCTTCTCGGAGGGGACCCCCTGTTCCTCGCCGACCAGCTCGTAGAGCAGCAGCAGGATCGCCGCCGGCGCATTGATCGTCATCGAGGTGGAGACGCCGTCGAGCGGGATCTGGTCGAAGCAGATCCGCATGTCCTCGATCGTGTCGATCGGCACCCCGGTGCGGCCGACCTCGCCGTGGCAGAGCGGGTCGTCGGAGTCGCGGCCGAGCTGGGTCGGCAGGTCGAAGGCCATCGAGAGCCCGGTCGAGCCGTGCTCGATCAGGTAGCGGTAGCGCTCGTTGGTGTCCTCCGGCGAGGCGAAGCCGGCGTACTGGCGCAT
>DATIOC010000054.1:0-52990 GCA_035473555.1 Solirubrobacterales bacterium | reverse complement strand
GGGGGTCGGTTCAGGCGTGGGGGCCGGTTCTGGAGCCGGCGTGGGGGCGGGCGCAGGAGCGGCCTGGTTCGAGACGTTGACCGTCACCGAGGCGCTCGCCGGGCGGGTGCTTTTCGCGTAGACCGTGGCGGTCAGCGTATGCGGGCCGTTGCTCAGCTTCGTCGTGTCGAGGACGCCGCCTCCGTAGAGGTAGGGGGCGCTGCGGTCGCTCCACTGAGTGGCGCCGTCGAACGCGAAGGCGACCGAGGTGATCCGGACGCCGGCGGTGCGCACCTCCCAGGAGACGTCGCCGGAGATCGTCGCCCCTTCGGCGAGGGACTGCGAGACGACGCTCAGCTTCACCGTCTTGGTGACCGCCTTGCGGACCTGGGCCCGCATCTTCACGCTGTGGCCCCTGTCCGCGGCCGCGGCGACGCCCGGCGCCAGGAGCGCGAGCTGAGCGAGGGCGGCGAGGAGGAGAGGAAGCCCGGTGCGGGGGCGGAGGAAGGCCATGCCTCCGGGATCGACCGGTGAGCCGGCGGCTGGAGCGCCACCCGGCCTTCTGGACGTTTGTCCTCGCGCCAGGCGTCAGTCGAGGCTGCGGTACAGCTCGAGCAGGCTGGCGGCGCACTCGTCCCAGGAGCTGAGGTTGGGGCGCTTGGTCTGCGGCGGTTCGTCGAGCTCGGCCGCCACCGCGCCGGCGACCTCGGCTGGGGCGGCGTCGAGGGGGACCGCGCGGGCGAACCCGTCGGCGGCGATCTCGGCCAGGCCGCTGGCGTCGGCGACGACGAGGCGGCAGCCGGCCGCCGCCGCCTCAAGGGCGACCAGGGGGTGGGTCTCGAACTCGCTCATCAGGACGACCACCGAGATGCCGCCGAGCAGCTCGGCCATCGCCCCCGGCTGGTCCGGCGGGGTGCTGGTGAAGCGGACCTGCTCGGCGACGCCGAGCTCGTCGGCAAGCTGGCGCAGCTCGGGCTCGTAGGGGCCGGTGCCGACCACCGCCAAGGTCGCTTCCGGCCGCAGCCGCAGCAGCTCGGGCAGGGCTTCGATCACCCGGTGGTGGCCCTTGTAGCGCTCGAGCCTGCCGACCGAGGCGATCGCCGCCGAGCCGTTGCGGCTCGCGGCCGGGGCAGCCGCTGAGAAGGCGAGGTCGGTGCCATTCGGGATCAGGGCGAAGCTGTCGGGGCCGAGGCCCAGCTCCTCGCCGTACTCCTCGACCTCGAAGCGGGCGACGGCGACGAGCCTGGCGGCGCGGCGCAGCAGCGGCCGCAGCAGCCGGCGCTGGGCGCCGCGGGCGCTGTTGCGATGGCCGGAGGAGTGGCCGCCGCCGTGGAAGGTGACGACGTAGGGGATGCCGAGCCGCAGCGCCCGCAGCATCGCCAGCGGCGCGACCAGCGTGTGGTAACTCTGGACGTGGACGACGTCCCAGGGCCGGCGCGACATCTCGCGCCAGAGCCGCGGCGCGAAGCACCAGTCGCGGTTGGCCGGCCAGGAGCGGACCGTGCGGATGCGGACGCCGTCGCGGACCTCCTCGCTGACCGGCGGGCCGCCGGGCTCGGTGCAGAGGACCTCGACCTCGGCGCGCTCGGCGGCCATCCGCCGGCTGGTTTCCATCACGTGGCGCTCGACGCCGCCCTGGTGCAGGGGGCTGAGCGGGGTGACCATCAGCACCCGCAGGCGTCCGTCGCCGCTCTCGCTCGCGGCGAGCCGCTCGCGGCGCTTGGCGATCTTCCGCGCCTCGCGGCGGGCGCCGAGGTAGCCGGCGGTGGTCGAGCCGAGCCCGAAGACGATCGCGGCGGCGCGGCGGGGGCCGGAGAGGTCGCCGCGGAAGGGGGCGGCGAGGCCGCGGAGGAAGCCGCTCGGCAGCGTCCGGCGCACGTATGAGCGCTCGGCGGAGAGACCCGAGTCGCTGCCGACCAGCGCGGTGAGGATCGCCTTCGAGCGGCCCTCGCCGCGGCAGCGCGAGGAGAAGTACTCGCGGCTGCCGCGCTCGGCGGGGACGTAGTGGTCGACGACCGCCTCGGGGTCGTAGACGATCTCGCCGTCGGGGTGGCGCTGGCCGATGCGGATGCAGAGGTCGGTCTCCTCGCAGCCGGCGGGGATCTTGCCGATCCGGCCGAGCTCGTGGCGGAAGCCGCCGGACTCGACCAGCGCCTCGCGGCGGAAGGACATGTTGGCGCCGACCAGGTTGCGGACCGCTTCGCGCTGGCGCGGCATCCCCGAGTGGGTGCAGCCGACGACCCAGTCGAACTCGGGCGGGAACCAGGGCGGCCGGCCCTCGCTCCAGTCGGGCCGCACGGTGCCGCCGGCGCCGAGCACGCGCTCCTCGGCGTAGGCGGCGCCGAGCCGCTCGATCCAGTCGGGCGCCGCCACCGCGTCGTCGTCGAGGAAGGCGACGACCTCGCCGCTGGCCTCCTCGAGGCCGGTGTTGCGGGCGCCGGAGAGGCCCTGCTGTTCGCGGTTGGGGAGGACGTTGACCTGCGGCCAGCGGCGGCGGCACTCGGCTTCGAGCTCAGGCGAGTGGTCGATCACCAGCACGATCTCGTGCGGCGCCACGGTCTGGGCGGCGAGCGACTCAATTGCCGCCGCGATGCGGTCGATCCTCTCCAGCGTGTACGCGCAGATCACCACCGAGACCGGCGGCGCGGCGGTGCTGCCTTGGGGGGCGGGGGCGGCCACGCGCCGATTCTGCCAGCCCCGGGGTCTCGTAACGTGGGCCTCGCGATGAGCCGGGAAGATCGATGCGGATCCTGATGCTGGCCCAGTCCTTCTCGCCGGTGGTCGGCGGGGAGGAGCGGATCGTCGAGGACCTGAGCGCCGAGCTGGCGCGGCGCGGCCACGAGGTCGCCGTTGCGACCCTGCGCCAGCCGCTGGGCGATCCGCCGCCATGCGAGGACGGGGTCGAGGTGGAGCTGCTGGAGACGGCGATGACCCGCGTCCCCGGCCTCGCCGCGGATCCCGAACGCGCCTACGCGCCGCCGGCGCCCGACCCGCTCGCGGTGCGGGACCTGCGCCGGGTTATCGCGCGCCGCCGCCCCGACGTCGTCCACGCTCACAACTGGCTCGACCACTCCTACCTGCCGCTGGAGCGGCGCTCGGGCGCCGCCTTCGTCCTCTCCCTGCACGACTACAGCCTCGTCTGCCCGACCAAGCGCTTCTTCTACAAGGGCGGCGTCTGCAGCGGGCCGGGCGCGCGCAAGTGCCTGGCCCACTCGATCTCCTACTACGGGGCGGCGAAGGGGGTCGTCTCGGCCGCTGGGGTCGCCGCCGCCAACCCGGTGCTGCGGCGGCGGGTCGACATGTTCCTGCCGGTCTCCGAGGCGGTTCGCGAGCTGAGCGGCATCGACGCCGGGCTGCCGCACCGGGTGATCCCCAACTTCATCGGCGAGCTGCCGGAGCCGCCCGCGATCAACGATCCGCGCCTCGCCGAGCTGCCGGCCGAGCCGTTCGTCCTCTACTTCGGCGACGTCACCGAGGACAAGGGGGTCGGCAACCTGGTCGCGGCCTACGCCGGGCTGGAGGACCCGCCGCCGCTGGTCCTGATCGGCCGCCAGCTGATCGAGGGGGTCGCCGAGGTGCCGGGAGTGACCGCCCTGGAGCCGATGCCGCACCCGCTGGTGGTCGAGGCGCTGCGGCGCTCGCTCTTCCACGTCGCCCCGTCGCTGCTGCCGGAGTCCTTCGGCATCGTCGCCCTCGAGGCGGCGGCGGCGGGCAAGGCCTCGGTCGTCACCGCGCTCGGCGGCCTCGCCGACGTCGTCATCGACGGCGAGACCGGCCTGCACGTCGCCCCGGGGGACGTCGGGGCGCTGCGCGCCGCCCTCGGCCGCCTCGTCGCCGAGCCCGAGACGCGCGAGCGAATGGGGGAGGCGGCGCGCGAGCGGGCCAAGAGCTTCGGCCCCGACGTCGTCGTGCCGCAGTTCGAAGCTGCATACGGTCTTGCCGTCGAGGCCCGCCTCAAGGCTGCCGGGGGCGGCGGCCGATAACACTGGACGAATGCCTGAGCAGCTGACCGTCCCCAAACCGGCCGAGGAGGCCGCGCCATACGTCCCGGAGACGATCCGGCTGCAGCCGACCAAGGGCTTCGGCCGCGTGCTCTCGCTGCGCGAGCTCTGGCGCTACCGCGACCTCGCCTTCCAGCTCGCCGCCCGCGACGTCACCATCCGCTACCGCCAGACCGCCTTCGGCGCCGCCTGGGCGATCCTGCAGCCGCTCGCCTTCATGGCGATCTTCACCGTCATCTTCGGCCGCGTCGCCGGGATCGAACCGCCGAACGGGCTTCCCTACGCGATCTTCGCCCTCGCCGGCCTGGTCCCCTGGATGTTCTTCGCCAACTCGTTCCTGCTCGGCTCCGAAAGCCTCGTCTTGAACCAGGCGCTGGTCTCGAAAATCTACTTCCCGCGGATCTTCATCCCGGCCGCGGTGGTCGCCGCCGGCTGCGTCGACTTCTCCGTCTCGCTGGCGATCTTCTTCGCGATCATCCTCATCTACGGGATCGTCCCCGGGGTCGCGATCCTGGCGCTGCCGCTGCTGATCGCGATCGCGATCGCCACCGCGCTGGGGGCCGGGACCCTGCTCTCCGCCGTCAACGTCCGCTACCGCGACGTCCGCTACATCGTCCCCTTCGCGACCCAGATGTGGTTCTTCCTCACCCCGATCGTCTACCCCAGCGACCAGTTCTCCGAGCCGCTGCGGACGCTGATCGCGGTCAACCCGATGGTCGGCGTCGTCGAAGGGTTCCGCTGGGCGGTGCTCGGCGCCGGCAGCGCCCCCTGGGAGCAGATCGGGATCTCCGCCGCGGCCGCCCTGGCGCTGCTGTTCGTCGCCTTCACCTACTTCGACCGGGTGGAGCGCAGCTTCGCCGACGTGATCTGAGATGACCACCGCCACCTACACCGCGATCGAGGCCGAGGGCCTGGGCAAGAACTACAAGCTGGGGCTGAACGCGGCCTACGGCTCGCTGCGCGAGAGCCTCTCCGCCGGTTTCCGCAACACCGTCGGTCGCGCCGTCGGCCGCGGCGAGAAGCCGAAGGTCGACGTCCTCTGGGCCCTGCGGGACGTCTCCTTCGAGATCCAGGCCGGCGAAGCGATCGGGCTGATCGGCCACAACGGGGCCGGCAAGTCGACGCTGCTGAAACTGCTCTCGCGGATCGCCGAGCCGAGCACCGGCTGGGCCGAGGTGACCGGGCGGGTCGGCTCCCTGCTCGAGGTCGGTACCGGCTTCCACCCGGAGCTGACCGGGCGCGAGAACGTCTACCTCAACGGCGCGATCCTCGGCATGCGCCGCTCCGAGATCCGCGCCCGCTTCGACGAAATCGTCGAGTTCGCGAACATGGAGCGCTTCCTCGACACGCCGGTCAAGCGCTACTCGAGCGGGATGCAGGTGCGGCTGGCCTTCGCCGTCGCCGCCCACCTCGAACCGGAGATCCTCCTCGTCGACGAGGTGCTCGCGGTCGGCGACGCCGCCTTCCAGCGCAAGTCGCTGGCGAAGATGGCCGAGGTCGCCCGGGCCGGCAGCACCGTCGTCTTCGTCTCCCACAACCTGGCGACGATCCAGGCCCTCTGCGGGCGGGCGATCCTGCTCGAGCGCGGCAAGGTGATCGCCGACGCCCCGGTCGAGGAGGCGGTCTCCGGCTACCTGCGCTCGCTCGAGCGCGCCGCCGCCACCGACCTCAGCGAGCGCAGCGACCGCGACGGCCGCGCCTGGGAAGAAACCCTGGTCAAGCGGCTCGCGATCTACGACGGCGAGAGCGGCGAGGCCGACGTCGTCATCGGCGGCCGCTCGGCGAAGATCGTCCTCGAGGTGACCGAGGTGCTGCCGATGATGGAGTGCCAGCTGACGATCCTCAACAACCTCGGCCACCCGATCGCCAGCTTCGACAGCGAGCTGAGCGCGCCGACCGACCGCCGCGACGGCGAGTTGGGGGCGCGGATCGAGTGCATGGTCGCCTCGCTGCCGCTGCTTCCCGGCCGCTACCGGATCGACTTCCTGCTCAAGGGGCGTCAGGAGATCCAGGACGGGCTCCAGGCCGCGGCCTTCTTCGACGTCGAGCCGGGGATCATCGACGGCCGAGCGATCGCCACCGCCGGCTCCGACGGCGATGTCTCCCTGCGGCACTCCTGGCACCTGCCGGGCTAGCCGGCGATGCCGCTGCGCCACACTCCCACGATGTACCGCCGCCTGCCGTGGCTGCTCGCCGCGCTGATGCTGCTCCTGCTGCTGCCCTCCGCGGCCGCGGCGGCCAAGCCCTGGATCGGCGTCGAGGGAAACCACCTCGTCGACGGCGAAGGCAACGTCATCCGGCTGCTGGGAGTCAACCGCTCCGGCGCCGAGTATTCCTGCGTCGAAGAAGGGCGGATCTTCGACGGGCCGACCGACTGGGCCTCGGTCAAGGCGATGAAGAGCTGGAAGATCAACGCCGTTCGGGTGCCGCTGAACGAGAGCTGCTGGCTCGGCACCGGCGCCGAAGTCGACCCGAGCCTGAGCGGCGCTCCCTACCGGGCGGCGATCCACGAATACGTCGAAGGGCTCGAGCGCGCCGGCCTCTACGTGATCCTCGACCTGCACTGGGCGGCGCCGCGCCAGCACCTCGCCACCGGCCTGCTGCCGCTGCCCGACGCCGAACACGCGCCGGACTTCTGGCGCAGCGTCGCCTCCGAGTTCGTCGCCGACCGCAGCCTCGTCTTCGACGTCTACAACGAGCCCCACGACGTCGGCTGGGAATGCTGGGCGGCGCCCTGCCAGGTCACCGACAGGTGGTTCGGCAACTACCAGGCGACCAGCCTGCCGGAACTGCTGGCCGCGGTGCGCTCGACCGGCGCCCAGCAGCCGGTGATGCTCGGCGGCCTCGAGTGGGCGCGCGAAATGCGCGGCTGGCTCGACCACAAGCCCGACGACCCGGCCCTGATCGCCGCCAACCACACCTACGACTTCTCCCGCTGCGAACGCGCCTGCCGCAAGGCCCTCGCCAACATCGCCCGCCACGTCCCCGTAGTCACCGGCGAGCTGGGGGAGGGCGACTGCGCCCACCGCTACATCGACCCCTATATGCGCTTCGCCGACAACCACGGCATCTCCTATCTCGGCTGGACCTGGAACACCGGCGGCCGCTGGACCTGCGACGGCGGCCCCTCCCTGATCCGCGACTGGGAAGGCCGCCCAACCCCCTACGGCAAGGGCCTACGCGAACACCTGCGGCGGCTGTACAAGCAAGGTCGCGGCGTCTAACGGGTCAAAGCGACCTGTCACGGCCGTTAGGTCTGCCATTCTTCCTGGGCATGGAGCAGCCCGCGCACATCAAGGTCAGCGGCGCTCTGGAGGGCGAGTTCATCGTCATCGAGGAGCGTGGAGACAGCGAGTTCGTGATCACGCGCGACACCTCCTGGAAGGCGATGCTCGGTGAGGGCGAGCAGGACGCCACCGAGGAGGAGATCGCAGCCCTAGAGGCCGAGCACGGGCCATTCCAGCCCGCCGACGGCGAGGGGTAGTCCTTGTCCATCCGGCGGGGCAATGCCCGCGTTCTCTTCAACGAGGGAGCGTTCGCCGAGGACACGATGCGAAGTGGGCGCGCCGGTGCCGATGCGCTGCGAAAGGCCCGCAGCGAGTTCGAGCGCGCGGGCGTCGAAATCAAGGCCCTGCGCCGCTGCGATCCGGAAGGTCGCGACGGGACGAAACTCCCGGCCTGCTTCAAGGTCTACCTGCCGGCGCCGAATGGCAAGTTCGGCATGGTCTTCCGTTTCGTCCGCGACGCCGATGGGCTCGCGCTTCGTTATCTCGGTTTCGGCGTTCGGCACCATCCACGCGACTCGAACGCGCCGACCGTCTACGAGATCGCTGATCGGCGACTCAACGGGCGGCGCAACTCGGTCGAGTGAGCGCTTAGGCGCCGCCGAGCCAGAGCTTGCGGAGGAAGGTCGGGAGGGAGTCTTCGCCTTTGATCTCCAGGCGGGGGATCTCCAGGGGGTCGTCGCCAAGGCGGGCCAGGCGGGACTCGACGGTGCAGGCGGCGGTGAAGCCGGCGCGGTTGGCGGCGGCGACGCTGGGGGGGTCGAACTGGCCGAAGGGGTAGGCGAAGGTCGGGATCGGGTTGTTCAGCAGGGCTTCTAGGTCCTCGCGGGAGCCGCCTACCTCGGGGTCGAGGTCGTCTCCTTTCGTGGCGGTGAGCGAGGGGTGGGTGCGGGTGTGGGCGCCGATCTCGATTCCGTCGCCCTCCAGCTCTTTGACCTCTGCCTCGGTGAGGAGGCGGCGGCCGGAGACGGCGCCCTCGTGGGTCCAGTCGTTGACGCCGCCGATCCCACGGCTGACGAGGAAGACGGTTGCCGGGAAGCGGCGCTTGCGCAGCAGCGGCTTGGCGATCTCGAGGTTGTCGGCGTAGCCGTCGTCGATCGTGACCACCACCGAGCGCGGCGGTGGGGCCTCGCCCGCCTGAAGCATCCGGGCCAGCTCGGCGAAGCCGATCGGGCGGTAGCGCAGGGCCTTCAGCAGCCGCAGTTGGCGGGCGAAAGCGCGGCGGGAGATCACGTAGCGGTCGCCCTCGTCCTCCTCGCCGAACGCGTGGTACATCAGCACCGGCACGCCGCGGGTGGTCTGCAGCCAGCGCCGCCGGCTCATTCCCGAGCGGGCGCCGCGCCAGAAAGTGTAGCGGTTGACGAACCCGAACCAGACCTGCTTGCGGCTGGCGCCGGGGAGCAGGGCGCCGAGGGACGCCAGCACGCTGGGGGGCACGCGGAGGGCGAGCAGCGCCCGCCGCAGCGCCACCTCGCGCGGCGTCGGCTCGAGGAACCAGCCGAGCAGCCGCCGCCGGGCGACCGGCACTCGCTCGGCGAAGACGGGGCAGAAGGCGCCGTAGCGCTCGACGTCGGCGATCAGCCGCGCCTGCGGCTTTTCGTCCTCGTGGACGCCGGCGGCCCCCGGCAGGTAACGCGCCCGGCAGCCGGCCTGGCAGAGCCGGTAGCCGAGCTCGATGTCCTCGATCGCGCTCAGCGAGGCGTCGAAGCCGCCGACCTCGCGCAGGCTCGCGGTCGGGGCGGAGAAGTTGCCGCCGTAGGTGTCGGGCCAGTCGGCGGCGCGGGACTCGAGTTCGGCGTAGCGCTCGTTCCAGGCGACGGCGTGGGCGCGCTCGAACCAGCCGCCGCCGCTCGGCGCCGGCTGTTCCAGGTAGCCGACCGCCATCGTCAGCGGGTCCTCGCGGTGGGCCTCGAGGTGGGCGGCGACCAGCTGCGGCGAGGCGAAGACGTCGTCGTCGATGAAGAGGCAGACCGAGCCGGCGGCGACCTCGATCGCGGCGTTCAGCGCCGCCGGCTTGCCGCCCTTCTCGAGCTCTAGCAGCCGCAGCGCGTAGGGGGTCTTCAGCGCCTCGACCATCTCGGCCGTGCCGTCGGAGGCGCCGTCGCTGGCGACGATCACCTCGAAGCTGCCGGGGTCCGCATCTTGCGCGGCGAGCGCGTCGAGGCACCGCCGCAGCCTCTCGCAGCGGTTGTGGGTGGCGATGACGACGCTGAGCTCGGGCCCGGCGGCGTCGTTCACAGCGGCGCCATCTCCAGCAGCTCGGCGGCAGCGGGGAGGACCAGCGCCAGCGGCGAGGTGACGGTCTCGGCCCGGCGGCTCGGCCGCGCGGTCAGCGCCGCCCACTCGGTCGCGGTCGCGGCCTCCATCGCCCCGCGCCAGAAGGCGAGGCGGCGGACGAAGTGCAGCCAGAGCATCTTGCGCCCCTCGCCGGGGAGGAAGCGCCCGAGCCAGGCCAGCGGCCGGGCGGGAACGCCGAGCCGCAGACAGACCCGCCGCAGCACCAGCTCACGCGCGCCGGAGCTCTGCCCCCAGTCGAGGAGGATGTCCCGGGTGCCCTCCAGCGAGCGCGACAGCTCGACGTGGGCGGCTCCCTGGCGCCGCGCGTCGGCGAGCATCTTGCCGTAGCGCTTCTGGTCGTCGTGGACGGCGACCGCCGTCGGCAGGAAGGTAGGGGCGCAGCCGGCCCGGGAGAGCCGGTAGCCGATCTCGAAGTCCTCGCCGACCGTGAGGCCGGTGTTGAAGCCGCCGATCTCCCGCAGGCGATCGGTCGGGGCGGAGAAGTTCGCCCCGTAGGTGTCGGTCCAGTGGGCGCGCCGGTGTTCGAGCTCGGCGTTGTGCTCGGCCCAGCCCTGGGCGAAGGCCCGGGCGTACCAGTCGCGGGCGCGCGGCGGCAGCTCGACGATCGCCCCGATCCCGAGGACCGGGCCGCCCTCGTGGGCCTCCAGGTGGCCGGCGACGAGCTCGGGCTCGGCGACGATGTCGTCGTCGAGGAAGAGGCAGGCGCGTCCCGCGGCGGCCTCGATCGCGGCGTTCATCGCCGCCGACTTGCCGGCCTTCTCGAGGCGCAGGCAGCGCAGCGCGAACGGCGCCTCGAAACCGGCGACCATCGCCGCGGTCCCGTCGCCCGAGCCGTCGTCGGCGACGATCACCTCGAAGCTGCCGGGATCGGCGCTCTGCGCGCACAGGGAGCCGAGGCAGCGGCGCAGAAGCTCGCGGCGGTTGTGGCTGGCGATGACGATGCTGAGCTGACTGGTCTGCATCAAACGGTCCTCACTGAAGCATCTCGGCGATCGCTTCGATCACTTGATTGTGGGTCACCATTACCCAGCTGTGACGGGTTAAACGGCTGCGGACCCCCTGCCAGAAGGCGACCCGGCGGACGAAGTGCAGCCAGATCATCTTGCGTCCCTCGCCGGGCAGGAATCGCCCCAGCCAGGCGAGCGGGCGCGGCGGGACGTGTAGCGCGATCGCGGTCCGCCGCAGGGCGATCTCGCGCGGGCCGGCGCCGGCTTCCCAGTCGAGCAGGGTGGTGGCCGCCTCGGGGTAGCGGGTCGCCAGCTCGACGTGCATCGTCCCCTGGCGCTGGGCGTCGGTCAGCATCTTCCCGTAGCGCTTCTGGTCGTCGTGGACGCCGTGCGCGGTCGGCAGGTAGCGGGGCGTGCAGCCGGCCCTGTAGAGGCGGTAGGCGAGGTCGAAGTCTTTCGCCGCCGGCAGGTCGGTGGAGACGCCGCCCAGCGCCAGCATCGTCTCGCGGGGGAAGGAGACGTTGGCCCCGTAGGCGTCGGTCCAGCGCGCCGGCCGCTCCTCGAGGTCGTCGTAGTGCTCGCTGAGGCCGCGGGCGAAGGCGTGCGCGTACCAGTCGCGCGCCCCGACCGGCTCTTGCTCCAGCGAGCCGATGCCGAGGGTCATCGGGTCGGCGCGGTGGGCTTCGAGGTGGCCGCGGACGAGGTCCGGCGAGGCGATCATGTCGTCGTCGAGGAGGAGGCAGGCGTCGCCCTCGGCGACCTCGAGGGCCGAATTCTGGGTCGGGGCGTGGCCCCGCTTCGGCAGCTCCAGGACCCGCAGCCGGTAGGGCGTCTGCAGCTGCTGCGCCATCTCGGCGGTGCCGTCTTCGGAGCCGTCGATCGCGACGATCACCTCGAAGGAGCCCGGGTCGGCGGTCTGCTCGGCGAGCGAGTCGAGGCAGCGGCGCAGGTAATCGCGCCGGTTGTGGCTGGCGACGATCACGCTCAGCTCGATGGACGAGGTCGAGGTCATCTGGGCGTCTGGGCGCTGAGTCTAAGGTCGGCGGCCTCGGCAAAAACCCGCTCCAGCCGCTCCGCCCAGGCGGCGGGGGAGTGGTGGCGGACGGCGAACTCCCGCGCCCGCGCGCCGAGGGCGCGGCGACGCCCGTCGTCGGCCAGCAGGTCGGCGATCGCCTCGGCCTGCCCGGCGGCGTCGTCGGCCACCGCGAAGGGCAGCTCCTCGCCGAAGCTCGAGAACCCCTCGGCCCCGAGCCCGGTGGTGACGACAGCCTTGCCGCGGGCGATCGCCTCCAGCACCTTCATCCGCATGCCGCCGCCGCTGCGCACCGGGGCGACGATCACCGCCGCCGCCTCGAGGTGGGGCTCCATGCTCGCCGCGTCGGCGACGATCTCGACCCCCGGGCCGGCCAGCTCGAGCACCTCGCGCGGCGGGGTGCGGCCGACGATCCGCAGCATCGCCTCGGGCGCTCGCGCGCGGACCGCGGGCATGATCTCGCGGGCGAGCCAGATCGCCGCCTCGCGGTTGGGCAGGTGGGCGAAGGTGCCGGTGAAGAGGACCGTGCCGGGGACCTCGCCGGCCGGATCGGCGGCCGGCGGCAGGATCATCCCGTAGGGGTTCACCCGCACCCGCTCGGCCAGCGCCGGCGCCCGCCGCCGGACCGCCTCGGCATCGGCCTCGCAGAAGACCTGGAGCAGGTCGAAGCGCGCCCAGGCGCGCGGCAGGAAGGCGTCCCAGCGCCGCCAGTCGCGGGACCGCAGCGCCGCCAGCGGCCGTTCGCGCAGCCGCGAGGCCCGCCACTGTTCGGCCGGGGCGCGGATCGCCTCGTGCTCGGTGAAGACGACGGGGACATCGGCCGGGAAGTTGAGCACGGCCATCGGGTTGTCCTCGACCGCGATCACGTCGAACTCGCGCTCGGCGAGGAGGCGGTCCAGCAGCGGCTGCACGCCGGCCGCGCCGCAGACGACCCGCCAGGGCCAGCGCCGGGTCAGCCAGGTCGCGGCGAGCTCGCCCCGTACCCGCGAGCGCCGCGCCGCGGAGCCGGACCGGCGGCGGTCGACGGCGTGGACGTCGAGGCCCGAGCTCCGCAGCCGCGCCGCCGCCTCGGCCTGGCCGGGGTCTTCGCCGAAGGTGGTCAGCAGGGTGACCTCGTGGCGCCCGCCGAGGCCCTCCAGCTCGGCCGCCAGCAGCTTCGGGATCGCGCCGATGCCGCCGGCGTCGGGGACCATCGAGGTGACGAGCAGGATCCGCATCTCAGCCCCCCTCGGTGCCCTGGAACCGGCCCAGCAGGCGGTTCAGCCCCGCCCGCCGCTCGGGAAAGAGGAAGAGCACCGCCAGCCACCGCGCCACGCGCTTCGGGGCCACCGCCATCACTGCGAACCAGGCGGCGAACATCGCCTTCATCGCGATGCTGATGTTGTCCCGCCGGCGCAGCGCGCCGACGGCGCCGCGCAGGAGGGTGCCGCGGCGGTCGTCCGGCAGCGGGTGGCGCTCCGGTTCGAGGCGCAGGGAGACCATCCGGTTGGCGAGGTCGGAGAGCGAGAGAACCTGCTTGGGATGCGGCATCCGCTCCGCGGCGGCGAGCGCCAGCAGCGCCTCCGAGGTGGAGGCCGCGAAGCGCACCGTCTCACGGACGTGGTCGAGGTCCAGCGTCGCCGCCTGCGGCTCGTAGCTGTTGGCGCCGTGCAGGCGGTAACAGCCGAGGACTTCGGGCAGGGTGACGACCCGCCCGAGCAGGGCCGAGAGGTGGACCAGATACCAGTCGGCGCAGGTGCGGAAGGGGCCCTCGGGCATCGGCATGATCCGCCGCAGCGCCGCGGTGCGGAAGGCGTTGGCGCTGGTCGCCATCCAGACCAGGTCGAAGGGGTAGGCGAGCTCGGCGCCGCGGACGTCGCCGCTCGGCGCCGGCAGGTGCGGGGCAGGCTTGATCCGGCCGATCGCGTTTCCCTCGGGGTCGATCACCTCGGTGCGGAACTGGGCCTTGACCAGCTCCGGGTCGGCGGCGAAGGCGTCGGCCACCGTGGCGGCGGCCCGCGGGTCCAGGGTGTCGTCGGCGTCGAGGAAGATCACCACGTCGCCCTCGCAGCGCTCGAAGCCGGCGTTGAGGGCCGAGGCCTGGCCGCCGTTCTCCTTCAGGACCAGCGTCACCCGGTCGCGGTAGCCCTCGAGGATCTCGCGGGAGCCGTCGCGGGAGCCGTCGTCGACGACGATCACGTTGACCCGCGGGTGGGTCTGGGCGAGGGCGCTCTCGATAGCCGCCGGCAGGTAGCGGCCGTATTCGTAGTTGTCGACGACGACGTCGACCGCCAGCTCGGCGCCGGTGTTCATTCGCCGGCGGTGCCGGGCCCGATCCAGGTCGAGACCCGCCGGTAGGCGCCGGACCCCACGCGGTCCCGCCGGAACAGCGCGGCTTCGATCAGCTTCGCCGCCTGCGGCTCGCCTTCGGTCACCAGGCGGACCTTTCTGGTCTCGCCCGGGGCGAGGTAGAACTGGCGTCCCTGAGGCGGTTCGCCGTCGCCGAACCGGACGAACAGGCGGTAGGGGACGTATTCCTGCTCGGCGTTGCCGACGCCGATCTCGACCCCGGCGTTGCCGCCGTCCAGCGGCTTGATCCACATCTCGGTGTAGCCGACGGCGTTTGCCGCCCCGAGCGGGACGAAGGCGAGGACGACCGCGGCGAGGATCGCCAGCGCGCCGCCGGCGGCCATGCCGGCCTGCAGCGGGTTCGGGCGCGGCAGCGGCGGCCGCTGCGAGGGCCGCCAGCGGCGCGGCCGGCGCACCGCCGCGGCGCGGCAGGCCCCGAGCACGACGGCGAAGAGCAGCAGCGCCCACCAGCCGGCGCGGATGCCGCCGGGCAGGTAGTTGAGGACGAGCCCGCCGAGGGCGAGCGTCGCCAGGCTGAGGCCGACGCTCAGCACCAGCGTGTGCTGGAAGGAGATCCGGCCGCGGGCGAAGGCGGCGGCGGCGATCGCGTAGCCGGGCAGGAAGAAGATCAGCGGCAGCGCCGCCAGCAGGCTGAGCACGTCGGTCGGCAGCAGCAGTGCCAGCATGGCCGAGGCCGCCGCGAGCGCGCTCGCCCGGCGCAGGTCGCGGAACCCCCTCATCGGTGCCCCTCCAGGTCGAAGACGGTGATCGGCCCGTTGGTGTAGACGCGGGAGACCCCGGGGACCGGGTTGAACTTGGCGACGACGCTCTTCGGCCGGATCTCGCCGCGGTCGCCGTGGCGTTCGAAGTAGTAGCCGCGGAGGCTGTCGGAGCCGACCTCGCGGCGGTCGACGGCGACGTAGCGCAGCTTGTTGCGGCGCAGCAGCGGCAGCATCCAGTCACCCAGGCTTTCTTCGTCGAGGATGTCTTCGACGTCGGGGGAGGTCCCCGAGAGGGCGACTTTGCCGCCCGGGACCAGGAGCAGGCCGGAGTCGGAGATGCTCGCCGCGAAGCGGCCCTCCGGGACCTCGTCCCGAGCCCATTCGGCCATCGCCAGCGGCGGCGAGGAGACCGTCTTCCCGGACTCGGAGATCCGCAGCGGCTGCGCCATCAGCGAGTCCCAGGGCCAGCCGGCGATCGCGCCGCCGACGAGGACGACGCCGATCGCGCCGGCGAGCAGCGGCCGGGTCGCCGGGCCGAGCGCCTTGCGGCGCAGGGCCTCGACGCAGGCGCAGGCGAGGACGAAGGCGAGGCCGACGAAGAGGAACTCGCTGAGCCGGTTGCCGGTCTCCCAGGCGGGCGGGGCGAGGCGCAGGACGAGGGTGCCGAAGAAGCCGACCGCGGCGATCCCGAAGAGCAGCGCGAAGGGCTGGCGGCGGAAGCGCCGCAGGACCGCCCGCAGCCCGAACGGCAGGCCGGCGAGCAGCACCAGCACGGCCAGCAGGGCAACCGCTTTGGCCGCCAGCGGGGTCGGCGGCACGGTCGAGCCGGCGCCCTGGAAGAGGCCGCGCGGCGCGTCCTCGCCGCCGACCGTGTTGCCGATCGCGTCGAAGGCGTTGCTCAGCACCGGCGAGAGGTAGCCGACCGTGGAACTGGCGACGACCAGCAGCCAGACCAGCGCCAGCAGCGCCGCGAAGACGGCGAAGGGCCACGGGTTCGGCCGTCGCCAGTTGCGGTGCACGTACCAGGCGGCGAGCGAGAGGGCGGCGAGGACGCCGGCGGCGGCGTAGGAGGTGAGGTGGTGGCTGACGACGATCGCCGCGATCGCCAGCACGATCGGCACCGCCCAGGCGCGCAGGGCCTGTTTCGGCGCCGCTTCGCGCTCGGCCGCGGCCATCATCAGCACCAGCAGCAGCGGCAGGGCCAGCGACTCGTAGGAGAACTGGGCACCCCAGTAGAGGAAGTTGAAGTTGCCGGCGTAGATCGCGGTGCCGAGGCCGGCGACCCGGGCCGAGCCGCTGACTCGCTGGAAGAGGAGGAAGAGGGCGCCGATCAGGACCAGGCGGGCGGCGCCGATCAGGATCACCCCGGCGGCGTAGGCGGAGATCCCGGTCAGCTTCATCAGCGCCGAGGCGGCGCTCTCGAGGCCCGGGTAGTACGGGGTCACCTCGAGGATCGGGTTGCTGCGGAAGAGGTGGTGGTGGTCGCCGATCTGGTTCGCGTTATAGGCGTGGACCAGCTCGTCGGAGAAGGTGAAGAGCGGCGCGTCGCGGAAGACCTTAACGCAGTAGAGGGAAAGGCCCAGGAGGCAGACGAGGAAGAGGCGTTCGCGGGCCGAGGCCTCTTTGGCGGTGAGGCGATGGAAGATCGGCACCGCCAGCAGCACCACCCCCGCCCAGAAGATCAGCGGCGACGGCGCGTGCGCCGCGCGCGAGAGCGCGTTGGCGATCGAGCAGACGAGCAGGCCGAGGCCGGTGGTGAGGAAGATCGGCGCCGCGTGCCCGACCTTGCCCAGCTCAAGCGCAGGTCTGGCCGAACGCTTTTTCGAAGCCGCGTTTCGTCCCTCCGCGCCGGCGTCCACCTCCCTGACGGTAGCGGCGTCTGCGGCGTTGGCGCCCGCGTCGGGAGGCATGGGAGCGGCTTCCCGTCAGACGGCGGTGGTGGCGGTGTCGGCCTTCTTGACTTCGGCGGCTTCTCCGGTCGGGCGGTCGCCATGGAGGCTGCGCCGCCGGCGCGACTCTTTGAGGATCGTCCCCAGCACCCGGAATCCGTCGCGGAAGGTCTTCAGGTTGCTGACCCCGGAGATCCGCTCTTTCTCGTAGCTCGGGACCTCGGTGATCTTCATCCCCGCCGAGGCCATGCGCAGGTTGATCAGGGTCTCGACCTCGAAGCCGGGGACGTCGAGCGAGATGAACGGCAGGCAGCGCGCCCAGAAGGCGTTGTAGCCGTAACAGAGGTCGGTGAAGTGGGTCCCGTGCATGACGTTGGCGGTGCCGCTGAGGACCGAGTTGCCGAGGCTGCGCAGGCGGGTGATGTCGGCGCTGCCGCCGCCCTCCATGTAGCGCGAGCCCTTGGCGAAGTCGGCGCCGGCCTCCAGCGCGGCGACGAAACGGGGGATCTCGGCCGGGTCGGCGGAGCCGTCGGCGTCGAGCATCACGACCAGGTTGCCGGTCACCGCGGCGAAGCCGGTGCGGAAGGCGTCGCCCTTGCCGCGGCCACTCTGGGTGGTGACGCGGATCTCGGGGTAGGCCTGACGGGCGGCCTCGACGGTGTTGTCTTTCGAGTTGCCGTCGACGAGGATCACCTCGTGCAGGCCCTCGGGCAGTTCGGAGAGGACCTGGCCGATGTTCTTTTCCTCGTTCATCGCCGGCACCACGACGCTGACCCTGGTCCTGCGCGTGTCGCGGCGGTCCGGGCCCTTGTAGGGGATCGCGCCGCGGGCGGCGAGCGCCTCGACCTCGATCAGCGGCACGCCGCCGATCCGGCTCGGGGTCGCCGACTGCGCCTCGAGCAGGTCGAGCGGGCGCGGCAGCAGGCTGACGGGGACGCCGATCGACTTGAAGGCGCGGACCAGTTCCAGCAGGCCTTCGTCGTCGGCGTGCTGGCTGGAGATCACGATGCGGTCGGCATGGTAGCGCTCGACGACCTCGAGGGCGGCGACGCGACCGGCGTTGCCGTGGTCCTTCTCGGCCGGCGGCACGGTGCCGACGACGTTGGCGTATTTCTTCAGCGGGGCGTAGGCACGGAGGCGTTCCGCGGTCTCGTCGTCGCCGACCAGGACCCAGCGCTCCTGCGGGTTCAGTTTGTTGACATAGGGAGTCATCATGTTGCGGCAGCCGCTGTCGAGGGCGACGAAGCCGATCCAGAGCCCGAGCTGTTCGCCGCTTCCGAGCGAGGTCAGCAGCGAGGCGGACCAGGCGAAGAGGGCCGCGACGAGGAAGCGGATCACCGGCCAGCCGGCGCCGTTGTCCCTGGCCCGCGCGGACTCCGCCCCGTAGACGCCGAGCAGGCCGTAGACGACGAGGAGGATGGCGGGGGCGACCGGGAAGGCGGGGACGAAGGAGACCCCGGCGACCGCGGTGACGGCGGCGAGGGCGACCGAGGAGGAGACGAAGTCGACCAGCGGCAGCAGCCAGATGCTGGCGCCCCGTTTCGCCATCGGCATCGCGCCGAGCGTGGGGCGGTCCTGGACCAGGGCTTCGCGGGCCGCGGCCTGCGGCTTGAAAGGCGGGTCGAACGGGACGTCAGTGGAAGATTGCATAGCGATTGGGCTGGTTTCTCTCTAAGGCCGAAACGGTTAGGGGGTTGCGGTTGTCAACGCAAAGTCCGTATCGGCAACCCCTTTGGATCACATGAGCGTCTGCAACCGTGGAATCGCTGACCCCCAGATTACGGGATCGCGTTTAAGAAAAATCTATTTTTCCCATTAGTGGGATTTGTCCCTGGTGAGGCCGAGTACGGCCGCACCAGGCGGCACTTTGTGACTAGCTCGCGTACGCCTCGGCGAGCTCGGGATCCTTCTCCGCCAGCATTTCCGCCAGCTCGACCATCACCTTGCACTGCTTCCAGGTGGCGTCGTCCTGCATCTTGCCGTCGATCATGTGGACGCCGCGGCCGTCGGGGATCGCCTCGATCACCTTCTTGGCGAACTTGACCTCGTCCGGCGGCGGGCTGAAGACCTTCTTCGCGATCCCGATCTGGACCGGGTGCAGGCTCCAGGCGCCGACGCAGCCCATCAGGAAGGCGGCGCGGAACTGGGTCTCGCAGCCGGCCGTGTCCTTGATGTCGCCGAACGGCCCGTAGAAGGGGAGGATCCCGGCGGAGGTGCAGGCGTCAACCATGCGGGCGATCGAGTAGTGCCAGAGGTCCTGCTGGGCGGAGACGCGGTCGGCCTCGGGGTTCTCCGGGTCGACCGGGTCTTCCATCACCCGGTAGCCGGGATGGCCGCCGCCGACGCGGGTCGTCTTCATCCGCCGCGCCGCGGCGAGGTCGGCCGGGCCGAAGCTCATGCCCTGCATGCGCGGGCTGGCGTTGGCGATCTCCTCCAGGTTGACCACGCCCTGGGGGGTCTCGAGGATCGCGTGGACGAGGATCGGCCGCGAGAGGCCGGCCTTGGCCTCCAGCTGGGCGAGGAGGCGGTCGACGTAGTGGATGTCGTGGGCGCCCTCGACCTTGGGGACCATGATCGTCTCCAGCTGGTCGCCGATCTCGCTCACCAGCTGGGTCAGGTCGTCGAGCACCCAGGGGCTCTCCAGCGAGTTGACCCGGGTCCAGAGCGAGGTCTGGCCGAAGTCGTTCTCCTTCGCGGCCTGGATCAGGCCGGCGCGGGCGGCCTCCTTGCGGTCGACCGGGACGGCGTCCTCGAGGTTGCCGAGGAGGATGTCGGTCTGTTCGGCGATGGCGCCGGCCTTGGCGACCATCTTCTCGTTCGAGAAGTCGAGGAAGTGGATCATCCGCGAGGGCTTGACGGGGATCTCGCGGAGGGGCTCCGGGGCGCCGATCGCCTGCGGAAGGAAGAACTCTCTGGGGTGTCTCAACGTGCTCCTCGGGTCGTTTCGAAGTTCGGGGCGGCTAAATCTATTGAGCGTGCCGGTTTGCCGCCTGCCGCACGCATAAATTCCCTGCTATCGAGGGAACCGAGCGCGACACCACCGAGGACTGGATCGTCCCCCGCGGCGCGGTGCCGACCGTCGGCGAGCTGGAAGCTCGGATCGACGAGGCGCTGGTGATTGCGCGTGTTTCCGAGGAAGGGGTTCGGGAGGTGGGGGAGATGGCTATCGATGCGGCTAAGCAGGCGAGGCGGGCGGCTGAGGCGGCTGAGAAGAGTGCGCACGCGGCGGTCGCGGCTGCTGGCGAGGCTGCCACCGTGAAGGCGGTGGTGCAGGCAGGTTCCAGCGCCGACGTTTCTGGGCCGGCGGGTCCTGTCACGGCAGGGGACCCACCCCCCCTTCCGGTAGCTAAAGCTTCCTCAGGGGGGGTCCCCCCTATCGTGCCACCCCCCGGCAGTAGCGCTGGAGAAGGGACTCCGAGGGTGCGGGAAGTCGTTATCGATCCTGTGGAGCGGTTCAATCGCAGGGCCGATGCGATTGCCGCCCGGTTGGAGAAGCTGCAGGGCGTTTAGTTGGTTCAGGCGAGGCAGTGGGAGCCGAAGTGTTGGGTCCAGAGGTGGACGCCGGTCAGGCCTCCCAGTTGGCCGACGCGGAGGTCGATTCCGGTTTCTTCGAAGTTGCCGAGGATGTTGGCCCGGTGGGCTGGGGAGTGCATCCAGGCTCTGAAGATGGAGCCGACGGTTCCTTCGTCTTCCACGCCCCAGGCCAGGTTCTCGCCGACCCGCCAGCATTCGCTCGCCATATAGCCGCTTTCGCCGATCCAGTAGGTGAATTCGCGGCCGCAGGCGGTGTGGCTGAATTCGTCGCAGCGCAGCAGGTCGGCGCCCTTCTCGACCGCCGACTGCCTCAGCGCCGGCGACTGGGCGAGCGCGGGGAGGCCGTACTTCGCCCGCGTCTCGTCGATCAGGCAGACCATCGCGCCCTCCTGCGCGGCGGCCGGGGCATCGAGGCCGAGGGCGGCCGGGCAGCTGGTCCGCGCGCTGGCCTGGCGGGCCTGCGAGCGCTCTAGGGCAGCGGCGCTGCCGACGGCGCCAGGACGGGCGGTCGCTGCCGCGGTCGAACACACCGTCAGGCCGGCACTGACCAAGAGCGCGAGGAAGACAGGTGCGAGGCGGAGACGCATGCCACGCGTATCGCCCCCTCCGAGCACCTAGACGACCCGTCGCGGAGTAACTGGACGAAAGGCCGATGCCCAAAACACGGCAGAAAAGTGCCAATTCACTGTTCAAGCCCAAACTTTCCACTCAAACCTTTAGCAAAAGTATGGAGTTTGGCCAGATGTTTGATCGAGAAACTCGGTCAAACGTCGTACGTTCGCCGCGCGAAGGCCGCCAATTGCGGGCTTCTTCTTTTTTTTGGACAACCCAGTTAGGAGATCCGCAATGAGTGCTTCGAATTCACAGCGGTCGCGCATATCGGCGATCGCAGTCTGTCTCGGTTTGCTCGCGCTGATGGTGTGCGCAGGCCCTGCGGCGGCGGCGACCACCGTCACGGTCGAGTCGCTGACCCTCTGCGTGAAGACGTCCGGCCCCGAAAAAGGCGTCGTCCGCTTCGCGGGCAAGAGCCTGAAATGCAAAGCAGGCGAGAAACGCATCCAGGTTGCCGGCTCCGGCAAGCAGGGCGTTCTCGGCGTGACCGCCGAAAGCGGCACCAAGGGCGAAAAGGGCGACGCAGGAGCGCCCGGCGCCAAGGGCGAGGCCGGCGCGCAGGGTGCGCAGGGCAACGCCGGCGACGCCGGTGCCCCGGGCGACCCCGGCTCCGCCGGCGCTCAGGGTCCGCAAGGCCCGCAGGGTCCCCAGGGACCGCAGGGCGACCCGGGTGAGAAGGGCGAAGTCGGTCCCCAGGGTCCGCAGGGCGAGCAGGGTCCGGCCGGTGAAGACGGGCAGGACGGCAAAGACGGCATTGACGGCATTGACGGCAAAGACGGTGAAAACGGCAAAGACGGCGCCGATGGTGTCAATGGTGAAGACGGCAAAGACGGGATCGACGGCCAGGACGGCGTCGACGGGAAAGACGGCAAGTCCGTCCTCGACGGCAAAGGCGCTCCCTCGCAGGTGTTCGGTGAAAACGGCGACTTCTACGTCGACACCGACGCCAACGTGATCTACGGCCCCAAGGCCGACGGCGAATGGCCCGAAGAGGGCACCTCGATGGTCGGCCCCCAGGGCCCGCAGGGTGAGGAAGGCCTACAAGGTCCGCAGGGCCTGCCCGGCGTCGACGGTGAAGACGGTGCCGAAGGCCCCGAAGGCAAAGAAGGAAAAGAAGGCCCCCAGGGTCCGGAAGGTAAAGAAGGACCGGAAGGCAAAGAAGGCCCCGAAGGTAAAGAAGGACAGCAGGGCCAGCCCGGCACCGACGGTAAAGACGGCGCCCCCGGTGCCGAAGGCAAAGAAGGCCCCGAAGGCAAACAGGGTCCTGAAGGCAAAGAAGGCCCCGAAGGCAAACAGGGCCCCGAAGGCAAACCGGGCACCAACGGTAAAGACGGCGCTCCCGGAGCGGAAGGTAAACAGGGCCCCTCCGGTCTCGGCACCCCGTCGATTTCCAGCACCAGCAACAGCGGCGGTCGCAGCTCGAACAGCTACGGCTCGCTGACCGGCGGTGGCTCCAACCCCTCGGTGACGGTTACCACTGGCACCAAGGCGATGGTGATCATCACCGGACGGGTTGAAACCTCCTCCTCGGGCTTCATGAGCTTTGAAGTCTCCGGGGCGAGCAGCAAATCGGCCAGCGACGAACGGGCGGTCATCTACGAGCACAGCAACAGCAGCGGCTCGATGCAGGCGAGCACGACCGTCGTGCTCACCGATCTCACCGCTGGTTCGAACAAATTCACTCTGAGTTACAAGAGTTCGAGCGGAACCTCGAACTTCTCGAACCGGACCCTTACCGTGATCCCGCTCAGTTAGGCGGAGATCACCTGTCGATTGCGAGCGGCCGCCTTCGGGCGGCCGTTTCGCGTTTCCAGGCCAGGCGAAGGGCCTCCCCTAGGCGCAGGGTGAGCGGTCGCTCATCGCCGAGGGGGGCGCCGTCCAGCTCGCCGACCTCCTCGATGCCGCGGGTCGAGTTGGTGAGGAAGACCTCGTCGGCCTGTTCTAGCTCCTCGATCCGGAGCGGCCGCTCGGTCAGCTCGACCCCCTGATCGCATGCCAGCTCGACGATCGTGGCGCGGGTGACCCCGGGCAGGATCCTGCCGTCCAGTGGGGGTGTGAACAGCGCTCCGCTGCGGACGGCGAAGACGTTGGCCCAGGCCGCCTCGAGCACCTCGTCGCCGTCGACGAGCAGCGGCGCCTCGCCCGGCTCGGCAGCTGGCAGGGAGGCGCGGTCGACCCACTTGTGGGCGCCGAGACCGCCGCTGACCTGATGGGCGACGAGGAAGACCGGTCGGGCGGGGAAGTGCAGCGAGCGGTCGAGCTCGGTGGCTTCGAGGCCGAGGCCTCCGGTCCCCGGCGCGAAGGTCAGTCGTAGTCGCCCGAGCTCCAGTCCTCTCGCGCCTTCTTCGACCCGCTCCGCGGTCGCCGCCGGCAGCGAGGCGCCGTAGACGGCCTCCATGCTGGCCTCGAGCCGCGCCAGGTGGGCCACCGGCGCGACGGGCGTGCCGTCGACCACCAGCATCGTGGTGAAGACCCCGCGGGCGGGGTCGGGCTTGGGGCGGGAAGTCATCGGGGTCATATTCTGCTCTGCGGCTCCTCGGGCGATGCGCACGCTGCTGATCGACAACTACGACTCTTTCACCTACAACCTCTTTCAGCTGCTGGCGGAGGTGAACGGTGCCGAGCCGCTCGTGGTCCGCAACGACGAGGCCGGCTGGGATGAGCTGGCGAGGCTGGAGTTCGACAACGTCGTCATCTCCCCGGGGCCGGGACGTCCGGAGCGGGCGGGCGACTTCGGCGTCTGCGCCGAGGCGATCCGCCGCTGCGAGCGCCCCCTGCTCGGCGTCTGCCTCGGGATGCAGGGGCTGGGCTGGGTGGAGGGGGGGACGGTCGAGCCCGCGCCGCAGCCGCTGCACGGCCGCGTCGTCCCGGTCGAGCACGACGGCTCGGCCCTCTTCGCCGGCATCCCCAGCCCCTTCCAGGCGACCCGATACCACTCGCTCGCCCTGGCCAGCCCGCTGCCGATCGCGCTGCGCGAGACAGCCACCTGCGCCGGCGTCCCGATGGCCCTCGAACACCGCGACCGCCCCCAGTGGGGCGTCCAGTTCCACCCCGAGTCGATCGCCACCGAGCACGGCAAGCGCCTTCTCGCCAACTTCCGCGACCTGACCGGCTTGGCGGGGGGCGGGGTCCCCGCTCCAGACACATCTCGCTATGGCTCGATGTTGAGTGTCTGGAGAGGGGACCCCGCCCCCCGCAACCGGACCGCCTTGGAGCTTCGGGTTCAGCGCCTCGACGCTCTTCCTGAGTCCGAGGCCGCTTTCAGCTCTCTATATGGAGAGAGCGAGTACGCCTTCTGGCTCGACAGCAGCCGCCCCGGTGAGCGTGGTCGCTTCTCATTCATGGGCGACGCTTCGGGACCCAATGCCGAGCTGCTCCTGCACAACGCAGGGGAGGGCATCCCGCTCCTCGACCAACTCCAAGAGCGCCTCAACCAATTGCGCCCCGCCGAGCTCCCAGACCTTCCCTTCGAGTTCGACTGCGGCTTCGTCGGCTACCTCGGCTACGAGCTCAAATCCGAGTGTGGCTACGAGCCACCCCGCAGCTCTCCTCATCCCGACGCGGTGCTCGTCTTCAGCGACCGCCTGATCGCCTTCGACCACCAAGAGGAAGCCACCTACCTCTTGTGTCTGCACAAGCCGGGTGAGGAGGAGGCGGCCGAGAAGTGGATTTCAGCCACGGCCGCGCACCTAACGGATCTGAGCGCGGCCTCGGTTGGCGCGCCGGGGGAGTCTCGCCGGACCCTCCCCGCTGTTGTCCGCCGAGACTCCCCCGGCGCGCCCCTCACGGCCCCGCGCCTCTCTCGCTCCCGTGATCAATACCTAGACGACATAGAGACCTGCCTTGACCACCTGCTCCAAGGCGACAGCTACGAGATCTGCCTAACGAACGTGATCCAGATGGAGCTCGACGTAGACCCGTTCGACCTCTACCTGCGCCTGCGCCGAGCCAACCCCGCGCCGTTCAGCGCCTACCTCCGCCTAGGCGACCTGACCGTCCTCAGCTCCTCCCCCGAGCGCTTCCTCCGCGTCACCAGCGGAGGCGAAGCCGAAGCCCGCCCGATCAAGGGAACCAGCCGCCGCGGCTCGACCCCCGAGGAGGACGAGCGTCTCGCCGCCGCCCTCGCCGCCGACGAGAAGAACCGAGCCGAGAATTTGATGATCGTCGATCTGCTGCGCAACGACCTCGGTCAGGTCTGCGAGGTCGGCAGCGTCGAGGTGCCGGAGATGATGGCGGTCGAGAGCTACGAGACCGTCCACCAGCTCGTCTCCTCGGTCCGCGGCCGCCTGCGCCCCGGCGCGACGGCAGCCGACGCGGTCCGCTCCTGCTTCCCGCCCGGCTCGATGACAGGCGCGCCGAAGCGGCGCACGACCGAGATCCTCGACGCGCTCGAGGGCGCCCCGCGCGGCGTCTACTCCGGCGCGATCGGCTGGTTCGGCCTCGGCGGCGCCGCCGACCTCGCGGTCGCGATCCGCACCATCGTCCTCGCCGGCGGCCATGCCACGGTCGGAGCCGGCGGCGCGATCGTCCTCGACTCCGATCCCGAGCGCGAGTACGAGGAGATGCTGCTCAAGGCCGCGGCGCCGCTGCGGGCGGTCGATCCCGAGTTCGACCCCGCCTCTATATCCTTGGCTCTCCAGAGCGCCGCCGCAGCCGCGTTGCCGCGCTGATCCGAACTTCAATCCCGACCGAAGCAGGAGCAATGGCCGTAGACACCGCCGCTTACCGCGAAATGACCGACGAGCAGCAGGCGATCATCGAAATGGTCCGCCAGTTCGCCGACGAGCAGATCATCCCCAACGCCGAGCACTACGACCACGAGGACTCCTTCCCGGAGCCGATCGTCGAGCAGATGAAGGAGCTCGGCCTCTTCGGGGTCACGATTCCCGAGGAGTACGGCGGGATGGGGCTCGACCTGACCACCTACGCGATGATCGTCGAAGAGCTCTCGCGTGGCTGGATCTCGATCTCCGGCGTCGTCAACACTCACTTCATCGGCTCTTACCTGCTGATGAAGTTCGGCACCGACGAGCAGAAGGAGTACTTCCTGCCGAAGATGGCGACCGGTGAGATCCGCGCCGCCTTCTCGCTCTCCGAGCCCGAGGTCGGCTCCGACGTCCAGGGCATCAAGGCCACTGCCAAGAAGGGCGAGGACGGCAACTGGGAGTTGAACGGGCAGAAGATGTGGGTCACCAACGGCCTCGGCTCGAGCGTCGTCTTCGTGCTGATGAAGAACGACAACCAGGCCGACCCGCCCTACAAGGGAATGACCTGCTTCATCACCGAGAAGGAGCCCTGGAAGGAAACCAACGAGGGCGACTTCAAGGGCCTCGACGTCCCGCCCAAGATCAAGAAGATGGGCTACAAGGGCGTCGAGTCCACCGAGCTCGTCTACGACGGCTACAAGTGCCCGCCGGAGCGGATCCTCGGCGGCGAGGAGGCAGGGCTCGGCCAGGGCTTCGTGCAGATGATGGACGCGCTCGAGGTCGGCCGCGTCAACGTCGCCGCCCGCGGCGTCGGCATCGGCCAGCGCGCGCTCGAGCTCGCCCTCCGCTACAGCCAGGAACGGAAGACCTTCGGCAAGACGATCTCCAACCACCAGGCGATCCAGTTCAAGCTCGCCGACATGGCGACCCAGCTGGAGGCGGCCCGCCTCGTCACCCGCAAAGCGGCGCGGATGAAGGACGCCGGCGAGCGCTCCGACCTCGAGGCCGGGATGGCCAAGCTCCTCGCCTCGGAGTGCGGCAAGTACTGCGTCGAAGAAAGCTTCCGCATCCACGGCGGCTACGGCTACTCGAAGGAGTACGAGATCGAGCGGCTCTACCGCGACGCGCCGCTGCTGCTGATCGGCGAGGGAACGAGCGAGATCCAGCGCATGGTCATCGGCAAGAAGCTGCTCCAGAGGCACAAGATTTGAGCGGGCGGAGCATCTGACATGGCCTCGACCTCGGACCTGATCCGCACCGCTGTCGAGCGGTTCCAGGCCGAAGTCCCCGCGCTGGCGAATCTGAAGCTGGTCTTCGGCCTCGAGCTGAAAGCCAAACACGACATCCAGCTCTACCGGGTCGAGCTGCCCGGGCCCCAGATCAAGAAGGACCTCGCCCAGGACGAGCGGATCCTGGTCGAGATCGACCGGCCCCAGTTCAACGAGCTGGCCGAGAAAGGGACGCTGAAGAGCTACCGGCGCGCCGTCGAGACCGGCCACATCAAGGCCAACGGGGACTCGAACGTGGTCAAGCTGATCGCCCAGGTGGTGGAGAAGCAGGAGGAACGGAACCGGCTGAAGAAAGTTCACTGACTCCGAGGTTTGGGGGGCTATGGCCCCCCGAGGGTCGGAGTCGTTACAGCCGGATCAGGTTGTCGGCGTCGTTGCCGCGGGTGACGCCGCGGAAGTCGATCGTCAGCGGCGCCGTCGCGACCACGTGGTCGTAGTCCACGTCGGGGTGGGCGGTGACGATCGCGGCGATGTCGCACTCGGCGAGGCCGGCCTCGAGGTCGACGCAGCTGAGCCCGTGCCCGGGCAGCTCCGGCACGAAAGAGTCGTGGTAGGCAACCTCGGCGCCGAGGTCCTGGAGGCGGCCGACGATCTTCAGCGCCGGCGATTCGCGTATGTCGCCGACGCCGCCCTTGTAGCTGACGCCGAGGACGAGGACGCGGGAGCCGTTGACCGGCTTGCGGACCGCGTTCAGCGCCCGCTCGATCCGTTCCACGCAGAAGCCCGGCTGGGCCTGGTTGACTTTGCCGGCGAGCTCGATGAACTCGGGGTAGAAGTCGAGCTGGCGGGCGCGGAAGGCGAGGTAGAAGGGGTCGACGGGGAGGCAGTGGCCGCCCATCCCCGGGCCGGGATCGAAGCGCATGAAGCCGAAGGGCTTGGTCGAGGCGGCGTCGATCACCTCCCAGACGTCGATCTCCAGGCGGTCGCAGAGCTGGGCGAGCTCGTTGACGAGGGCGATGTTGACCGAGCGGAAGATGTTCTCCAGGAGCTTCGAGAGCTCGGCCGCCTCGGGGGTGGAGAGGACGACGACGGTGTCGCAGATCTCCGCGTAGAGCTGGCGGGCCGCCTCGGTCGAGGCCTCGGTGACGCCGCCGACCAGCTTCGGGGTCGTCTTCACGGTGTAGTCGGTGCGGCCGGGGTCGATCCGCTCCGGCGAGAAGGCGAGGTGGAAGTCGCTGCCGGCGGTGAGGCCGGAGGTCTCGAGGATCGGCAGCAGGCGGTCGCGGGTGGTGCCCGGATAGGTCGTCGACTCGAGGACCACGAGCTGGCCGGCGCGCAGCACCTTGGCCAGCGGTTCGGCCGACTCGATCATGTAGGAGAGGTCCGGTTCGCGGGCGTCGCTGAGCGGAGTCGGGACGCAGATGATCACCGCGTCGCACTCGGCCATCTCGTCGTAGTCGGTGGTCGCCCGCAGCTTGCCGGCGAGCGGCGCCAGGGCGGCGTCGGGGATGTCCTCGATGTAGCTTCGGCCGGCGTTCAGCTGGTCGACCTTGCCCTGGTCGACGTCGAGGCCGACGACCTCGCAGCCGGTCTCGCCGAAGGCGACCGCCAGGGGCAGTCCCACGTATCCGAGGCCGATGATCCCGATTCGCATCGCGCGATCCTATTCGGCAGTACGGGCCGCCCACCTTTAGCGGCGGTTGGCGACGCCCTCCAGATAGCATCCGGCGCCGCCAAACTTCCAAGCAGACGAAAGCGAGCAAATGAGCGAGACGTACGAGCTGACGACCGACCAGGCCGAGCGCGAGGCGAGCGGCGCGCACAGCTATGGCCGCTACCTCGAGGAGTTCGAGGTCGGCGCCGTCTACAAGCACTGGCCGGCGAAGACCGTGACCGAGGCCGACGACCATCTCTTCTGCCTGATCACGATGAACCACCATCCGCTGCACCTCAACGACGTCTACGCGAGCGGCTCCCAGCAGGGCAAAAACGTCGTCGTCGGGCCGCTGGTCTACTCGCTGGCGCTGGGCATGTCGGTCTCCGACATCTCGGGCAAGGCGATCGCCAACCTGGCAACCGAAGAACTGAGCCACCCGAACCCGGTCTTCCACGGCGACACGCTGTTCTGCGAGACCGAGGTCCTCGACGTGAAGCCGTCGAAATCGAAGCCCGACCGCGGCATCGTCAAGGTCCACACCCGCGTCCTCAACCAGGACGGCACCCTCGTCGCCGAGTTCAAGCGCCTGGTCCTAGTACCGAAGAAGAACCGCGGCCAGAGCCCGGAGCCAGCCGCCGACAACGTCGAGTAGCAGGCGAGACGCGGCCCCAACCGGGGCCGCGTCAAGCGAAGCGGGCGCCCAGAGCGCCGCACATCGCGAATTCACGCATCCGCGTGAATTCAGCCAAAGAACTGGCCCAATCCGCGCACCAAAAGCGCGCCGCGGCCCGCCAGGGTTCCAGCCATGACCGGAACCCGAAGCGACCGATCGGAACTGCATCAACTTCTACTTCTGCCGGGTGGAGAAGTTGATGCAGTTCCGATCGGGGGGCGGTTGTGAGGGACCGCGATGCCACGGCGGCGGTTCGTGCACTCGCCGAAAAGCAGCACGGTGTGGTCGCCCATCGACAGCTCCTTGAGATTGGGGCCGATCGCAATCTGACGTTCGGGCGGCATCGGGCTGGCCTCTTGATTCCGCTGCATCAGGGGATCTATGCCGTTGGTCATCGACCCGTCACTCGTGAGAGCAGGTGGATGGCAGCTGTGCTCGCGTGCGGGGCCGGGGCGGTGTTGTCGCACTACAGCGCGGGGCAGCTCTGGGGATTGTGCGGCTCGCGCGGGCCGATCGAGGTGCTGAGGCAATCCGGCGGCTTCAAAGCTGACGGCCACCGCGGTGTGCGCCTTCACCAAACTCGAAGACTGCGCGAGTACGAAGTGACTGTTGAGCGAGGGCTCCCGGTCGTGACGATGGAGCGGGTGCTCTTGGATCTCGCGGGCCGACTGGATGCGAAACGGCTGGAGCGGATGCTCGTCCAAGCCTACAAGCAGGAAGAGTTTTCTTGGTCGCGGTTCGGCAGCATCATTACCCGGCGACGCGGCTGCAAAGGGGTTGGCAGGCTGCGGAGAATCGCGATCGAGGTCAGTCCGGAGGCGCTGGAGACGAAAAGCGACTCAGAGGTCGATTTCCTGATGCTTTGGCGCGAGGTGAGCTCCCTGGTGCCGGTGGTCAACGTATTGGTGGAGGGTCGCCTCGTAGATTTTCTCTGGCCAGCACAAAAGGTGATCGTCGAAACCGACAGCTGGAGCCACCACGGGGATCGGCCCACCTTCGAGGATGACCATCAGCGCGATGTGGACCTAGTGGCGGCCGGCTACGAAGTCCACCGCACGACTTACAAGATGCTCGAGCGCAACCCTGATCCCTTCCTCCGGAACGTCCATCGCGCTCTCGTCTCCCGAACTGCATCAACTTCTACACCCAGCAGAAGTAGAAGTTGATGCAGTTCGGGCGGGGGCGGTTGGACGGTGGCGGGGGCCGGGGCTCGCTGGTGGGCTGGTGGGCTAGTGGGCCTCGCCGCTGGCGTGGGCTGGGGGGCGTGACTCCTCGGCCAGGGAGGTGATCTCCAGTTGGCCTTGGGCGGCGTCTTCCAGGACTTCGGTTGCCTCTTGGGCGCTGCGGGCGTAGAGCTCCACCAGGAGGTGGACGACGATCTGCTCGTCGTCGTGCTTGTGGAAGCGGACGTGGGTGAAGAACTCGCGGACGCCGGCGTCGCCGAAGGCGCCGTAGGTGAGGAACTCGATCGCCTCCGGGCCCGAGCAGCTCTCGACCCGGTCCTGGTCGACCTGCACCGTGCAGGAGGCGACCCAGGGGGTGCCGGCGACCATCCGCTCCCAGCGGTCGCCGATCGGCACCACGCGGTCGCCTTCGAAGGTGAGGTGCGGCTGGTCGTGCATGCAGTCGAGGCACTGGACGACCGATTCCTGCACCTCGTCGACGCCGTCGGCCAGCGACCCCGACTCGGGATCGACCCGGCGGATCGCGTCGTAGTGGATCTGAATCTCGAGGTTCTGGGACCAGCAGCGGTAGCACCGCAGCCAGGCCGTCCGGTCGCCGTTCAGCTCGCTCATCGCTTCATTGTTAGCGAGGGTGGCGGTTGGACACCAGTCAGCCGGCGGGCCTGCGCTCTCAGGCGGCCGCGCCGGCGCCGGCGCGCTGGCCGACGAGTTCGACGATCTCGCCCATGATCTTGTTCACGTCGAAGTCCTTAGGCGTGTAGACCCCGGCGACGCCGGCCTGGCGCAGGCGCTCGGCATCGGCGACGGGGATGATCCCGCCGACCACCACCGGCACCTCGACGCCCTCCTCCCGCAGCAGCCGCACGACCTCCGGGATCAGCTCCAGGTGGGAGCCGGAGAGGATCGAGAGGCCGACCACGTCGACGTCCTCCTGCAGGGCGGACTCGGCGATCTCCTCCGGCGTCAGGCGGATGCCCTGGTAGATGACCTCCATGCCGACGTCGCGCGCCCGCAGCGCCACCTGCTCGGCGCCGTTGGAGTGGCCGTCGAGGCCGGGCTTGCCGACCAAGATCTTGATCCGGTGGCCGATCTGCTCCGAGGTCGCGTCGACCCGGTGGCGGATCTCCTCCATCTGCTCGCGCTCGCCCGGGGCCGAGGCGCCGTCGACACCGGTCGGCGCCCGGTAGGGGCCGAAGACGTCGCGCATCGTCTGCGCCCACTCGCCGGTCGTCGCGCCCGCCTTGGCGGCGGCGATCGTCGCCGGCATGATGTTGACGCCGTCGTCCGCGGCCGCCGTCGCCAGCTCGGCGAGCGCGGCCTGGACCGCGCTCTCGTCGCGCTCGGCCTTCCACTGCTCGAGTGCCTCGACCCGTTCGCGCTCGACCTCGGGGTCCGGCGTCAGGATGCCGCCGTCGGCGCCCGCCGTCAGCGGCGATTCCTCGGTCTCGGTGAAGCTGTTCTGGCCGATCACTTTCTGCTCGCCGGCCTCGATCCGCGCCACCCGCTCGCGGTGGGACTCGACCAGGCGCGCCTTCATGTACGGCACCGCTTTGACGGCGCCGCCGTGCTCGGCGACCACGGCCATCTCGGCCCGCGCCCCCGCGGTCAGCTCCTCGACCAGGCCGTCCATCACGACCGAGCCCTCGAAGACGTCGGGGTACTCGAGCAGGTCGGTCTCGTTCGCCAGCACCTGCTGGATCCGCAGGCTCCACTGCTGGTCCCAGGGGCGGGGGAGGCCCATCGCCTCGTTCCAGGCCGGCAGCTGGATCGCCCGCGCGCGGGCGTCGCGGCTGAGCGTCACCGCCAGCGCCTCGAGCACGATCCGCTGGATGTTGTTCTCCGGCTGGGCCTCGGTCAGGCCGAGCGAGTTGACCTGCACCCCGTAGCGGAAGCGCAGCATCTTCTCGTCGGTGACGCCGTAGCGCTCGCGCCCGATCTCCTGCCAGAGCGCGCTCATCGTCCGCAGCTTGGCGATCTCCTCGACCAGCCTGATCCCGGCGTTGACGAAGAAGGAGATGCGGCCGAAGACCTTGGGGAAGTCCTCGTCGGCGACCTGGCCGCGCGCTTTGACCTCGTCGAGGACGGCGATCCCGGTCGAGAGCGCGTAGGCGATCTCCTGCACCGGCGTCGCCCCGGCCTCCTGCAGGTGGTAGCTGCAGATGTTGGTCGGGTTCCAGCTCGGCACCTCGTTGACGCTGAAGGCGACCATGTCGGCGATCAGCCGCATCGAGGGCTCCGGCGGGAAGGCGTAGGTCCCGCGCGAGAGGTACTCCTTGATGATGTCGTTCTGCGTCGTCCCCTTCAGCGCCGAGCGGTCGACCCCGTTCTCCTCGGCGACCGTGACGTAGAGGCCGAGCAGCCAGGCGGCCGTCGCGTTGATCGTCATCGAGGTGTTCATCTCGTCCAGCGGGATGCCGTCGAAGAGCTGGTGCATGTCGCCCTTGTGGGCGACCGAGACGCCGACCTTGCCGACCTCGCCGCGGGCGAGGACGTGGTCCGGGTCGTAGCCGGTCTGGGTCGGCAGGTCGAAGGCCACCGAAAGCCCCGTCTGGCCCTTGGCCAGGTTCTTGCGGTAGAGCTCGTTGGAGCGGCGGGCGTCGGAGTGGCCGGCGTAGGTGCGCATCACCCACGGGCGGTCGGGCTGGGGAAGTCGGTGGTCGCTCATGCAGCGAATGATATTTGGCTTTCGGCGTTCGTCCTTTGTTCGTCGTATGCCTAACAAAGGACGAACGCCGCGTGGGAGGGGCCGAAATCCACCGTTCATCGCCGCTCGTGCCGCATCTTTCGGCCTCGCCTGTGTTTAGGCTGGCGACTCGATGAAGGGCAGATTTGCAGCCACCTTCCTCGCCGCGCTTGCCGTCGGCGTGCTCGCCTGCGCCGTCGCCGGGGCCGCGATGATCGGCGTCTACCGCAACAGCATGGAGTCGCTCGCCCAGCGCAGCCAGCTGGTCAAGCTCTCCGGCAGCAACTGCGCCCGCGCCGGGGTCAACGGGGCGATGCGGATCACGCTCGGCAAGAAAACCGCCGCCTGCTCGTTCCGCACGCCGGTCGTCGGCCGCGACCTCGAGATCGCCGCCACCGAGCGCCTGCTCAGCGGCACCCCCGAGAACCTCCAGCGCAAGGCCTTCCTCGGCCTCGAGCTGCGGGCCGGGGGAGGGGCCAAGTACCAGCTGCTCGTCTTCCCGCGCCAGAAAAAGGCGCAGCTGGTCAAGGTGACCGCGGCAGGCACCAGTTACCTGGCGATCGCCAAGAACGAGAAAGCCGTGATGGGGATCAACGAAGCGAATAACCTCCAGCTGCGCGCCGTCAACGTCACCAGCGGCCCGGAAAAGGGCCAGGCCAAGCTCTTCGCCTACGTCGGCACCACCCTGGTCGGCGAAGCGGTGGACCCTGGTGCCGGCGAGCTCACCGGCCGCGCCTCCTCGGTCATCGTCGGCACGATCAAGAACGGCAACGGGATCGTCGGCAGCGTCGACGACGTCGTCGTCCGCGTCCCGAGCCCGTACTAAGCCTCCCTCGTTCCTTCGTCCAGGGCGTAAGTTCGGCTACCCCGGGCCGTTGCTTCCTCGAGCACTGAGAGTCGCACCCGGCGAAGTGGCTGCATAATCCGCTCGATGTCCACGGGCACGATCGAGCGGCAGCGCAGCGCCGGGCCGGGTTCCGGCCTGGGCGGCCAGTGGAGAGTGATCGTCTGCAACGACAACCACAACACCTTCGACCACGTCGCTGCCACCCTGGCGCGGGTGCTGCCGGGCGTCGATCTCGACCGGGGGCACCGGTTCGCCGACCAGATCCACAACAGCGGCCAGGCGATCGTCTGGACCGGTCCGCGCGAGCCGGCCGAGCACTACTGGGCCGAACTCGAGGCCGCCGGCCTGACCATGGCCCCGCTCGAGCGGGGCTGATGCGCGGCGTCCTGGCGCTGACGCTGGCGCTCCTCTGCTTCGGCGCGCTCGCCCCGCTCGCCGCCGCGGGCGACCTGCCCACCGGCTTCCTCGACACGATCGCGATCGAAGACCTCGACAGCCCGACCGCGGCCCGCTTCGCCCCCGACGGCGAGGTCTTCGTCGCCGAGAAGAACGGCGAGATCCTCCGCTACGACAGCCTCGCCGACAAAACGCCGACGCTCTTCGCCGACCTGCGCAAACAGGTCTACGACAACGGCGACCGCGGCCTGCTCGGCCTCGCGATCGACCCGCAGTTCCCGGCGCGCCCCTACGTCTACGCGCTCTACACCTTCGACCACGTGCTCGGCGAAGACCCGGCGGGGTTCTTCCCGCGCTGGGGCAAAGGCCCGAGCTACGAAGGCGACCCCTGTCCGATGTCCGGCAGCCCCGGCGTGGACGCCTGCCCGGTCAGCGGCCGCCTCACGCAGCTGACCGCGACCGCCAGGATCGCCAGCTCCGAGAAAGTCCTGATCGAAGACTGGTGCCAGCAGGACTCCTCGCACTCGATCGGCGGCCTGCAGTTCGGTCCCGAAGGGGCGCTCTTCGCCAGCGGCGGCGAGGGGGCGAGCTTCATCGAACCCGACTACGGCCAGTACGGCTGGCCGCACAAAAACCAGTGCGGCGACCCGGCCGAAGAAGGCGGCTCGCTGCGCTCCCAGGACCTGCTGACGCCCTCCCCGCACGATCCCACCGGGCTCGACGGCACCCTGATCCGGGTCGACCCCGACACCGGCGCCGGGCTCCCGGGCAACCCCCTCTACGGCAGCCTCGACGCGAACGAGCGCCGCATCGTCGCCTACGGCTTCCGCAACCCGTTCCGCTTCGCGATCGACGCCGACCGCGAAGAGGTCTTCGTCAACAACGTCGGCAACGGGACCTGGGAGGAGATCGACGAAGTCGGGCTGACCCCGGGAACGCCGTACAACTCCGGCTGGCCCTGTTACGAAGGCGACTACCGCAACGACTGGTTCGAAAACCTCCACCTCGACCGCTGCGAAGCGCTCTACGCCACCCCGAACGTCTCCGAGCCGTTCTTCTCCTACAACCACTACGCCCCGGTCACCCCCGGCGACACCTGCCCGCAGGAATACGGCTCGGCGATCACCGGCTCGACGATCTATCCCGAAGGCGGCTTCCCGGCCAAGTACGACGGCGCCCTCTTCTTCGCCGACTCGGTGCGCGGCTGCATCTACGCGATCCTCGCCGGGGCCGGGGGAGCGGGGCCCGACCCGAGCACCGCCCAGCCCTTCCTCAGCGACGGCGGCCCATATACCGGCGCCGACATCGAGATGGGGCCGGAAGGGAACCTCTTCTACCTCAGCCTCTACGGCGACGAAGCGCTGCACCGGATCAGCTACGAACCGGTGCAGCCGACCGCCAAAGTGAGCGCCGACAAAGAGTGGGGGGACCTGCCGCTGAAAGTGACCTTCGACGCCGGTGCCTCGGTCGACCCGACCGGCCAAGGGCTCACGTACAAGTGGGACCTCGACGGCAACGGCAGCTTCGAGACCAGCGGCGGCGCGACCCAGACGCGCACCTACGAAACCGCCGCCAACCGGACGATCTCGGTCAAAGCGACGACCGCCGCCAACATTTCCAGCACCGCCTCGATCACGATCTACCCCGGGGACTCGCCGCCCGCGGTCAGCATCGACAGCCCCGCCGCGACGATGACCTGGGGGGTCGGCCAGCAGATCTCCTTCAGCGGCTCGGCGAAAGCGAACTCCGGCAAAGGCGCGCCGATCCCGGCCAGCGGCCTCTCCTGGCGGACGAAGGTTCTCCACTGCCCCGAAGGCGAGGACCACTGCCACGCGCACCCGCTGCCTGACTTCACCGAAACCGCCGGCGGGACTCTGACCGCCCCCGACCACAACCTGCCCTCGCGTCTGCGCTTCGAACTGACCGCGACCGACTCGCGCGGGCTCGCGACGACCCAGGCGCTCGAGATCTACCCCCGCACGGCGACGCTGACCGCCTCCTCCGACCCCGCCGGCGTGCCGCTGACGCTCGGCCCCGAAGCCGGCTCCGGGCCGCTCTCGCTGACCGTGATCGAGGGGGCCAGCGCGACGCTGACTGCGCCTGCGACGACCGAGGTCGGGGGCGTCGAATACCACTTCGACCGCTGGTCCGACGGCGGTGCCCGGTCCCACGCGGTGACCGCCGGCGCGGACGCGGACTTCACCGCCTTCTACCTCGCCGGCGAAGGCCCCCCGGTGGAACCGGAACCGGAACCCGAACCCGAGCCACAGCCCGGACCGAAAGCGGATCCGCAGCCCGCTCCCAAAGCCGATTCAGGGACCGGCACCCGGGTGCCCCTCGCCCCGGAGCTGCGCCGTCATCCAGCGGCGCGCACCGACGCGACCACCGCCCGCTTCGAGTTCTCCTCGGCCGAGCCGGGGGTGGGCTTCGCCTGCCAGCTCGACAAGGGCCAGCTGAGGCCGTGCGGCTCGCCGCGGCTCTACCGCAAGCTCAAGCCCGGCCGCCACATCTTCCGCGTCTACGCGGAGGCGCCCGGGGAGAGCGTCGTCTATTCGACCGCCACCGTCTACCGCTGGCGGGTCCTGCCCCAACTTCCCTGAAGCGGGCGCCGGCTCAGGCCGCGGCCACCACCGGTGTCGCGCCGAGCTGTCGCAGCGACGACTGCATGCTGACCCGGCCCCGGTGCTGGAGGCCGTGGATCGAGCTTTCCGTCTTGTCCATCAGGTTCGCGATCTCCAGCGGTGAGAGCCCGACGATGTGGCGGAGGACGAACACGTGCCGTTGCTCCGCCGGCAGCTGGTGCAGCGCCTGCTCGAGGTCGCGGCGCCGCTCGCGGCGCATGCGCTCCCGGTCCTCGGTCTGGATCCGGATCTCTTCGCAGGGGATGGAATGACGGGTTCGCAGGTGATCGATCGCGGCGTTGCGAGCGACCCGCATCACCCAGGCGGCGAACGGCACTTCGCGCGGCTCGTACTTGCAGATCGCGGTCATCAGCTTCGCGAAGACGTCGTGGGTGATGTCTTCGGCCTCGTGGTCGTCGCGGGTGATGCGGCGGACGTAGCGGCTGACCGCCGGGGCGTAGTGGACGTAGAGGAAGCGCATCGCGTCGCTGCATCCGCCCTGTGCCTTGACGATGTATTCGCGCACCATCTCGCTGTCCTGCTCCTCGGACTCGAGGTCAGGAACGTCGAACTGCCGACTACCGGAAAACCGGTTCGGTAAATCCTGCATCTCCCACTCCCATGCCTATCGCTTGCCGGACCGCCTTGTAGGCGGCAAACCAAAATCAACTTCCGCGGTGGTCCTCCGGCACCCCTGCCAGGGACCCCTTGCGCGTCATAAACAGCCGGGTTCGTACATTCAGGTTCGCCACTGTCTCCTACAAAAGTCCAACTGTCAAGTACGAGTTTTGGCTAGTTGCAAAAATAAAACACGGTATTTGCAGATTGTCACCCGGCAGCAAATAAGCAAATCCATTAATGGCAAAAAATCTCTCGGCCTTTCAGGTTTTTTTCGCCACCGGGAATTTTTTCGGCGGGCCGGAAGAAATCGATAGACGTGTCGTTGGGCCTGGGTGATGCGAGCTCAAGGGCGGATAACGGTTGCGCTTCTGGCACTGCTGATGCTCGCCGTCCTGCCCAGTGGGGCCGCGGCGGCGAGCCCGATCGAAGGGGTCTGGTCCTTCAACGGCGGGCAGGTGGCGGTGCAGGCGCAGGACAACGGAACCTTCACCGGGACCGTCGTCGTCCCGACCAAATTCAGCGAATGCTTCCATCCGGCCGGCGAGGTGATGTGGACGGAAATCCGCTCCCAGCCCGACGGCTCCTACGTCGGGCTGCACAAGTGGTACTTCGCCGATTCCGGCTGCGTCCCGAACCCGACCGGGGGGCTGACGGCCTGGCGGGTGCTGAAAGCCGCGGACGGGTCGAAATTCCTCCGGGTCTGCTTCAGCGCCCCCGGCAGCTCGTCGCAGCCGACGATCTCCGCCGACGGGAAAAGTCAGGGAGCGACCTTCGGGTGCAGCGACTCGACCCGGATCTCGGCCCTGCCGGACGTCAAGCAGTCCGACGCCGGGAAGTACCTGCTGCTGCCCGGCAACGCGAGCTGCATCGGGCGCAAGAAGATGCGGATCCGGATCAAGGACCCGGTCGGCGACCCGTTCCAGCGGATCTCGGTCAAGCTTCGCAGCGGCAAAGTCACCCGGCGGGCGAAGCTGAAAAACCGGCCGCATGGCGCCATCGCGATCCTCAGCCTGCGCGGGCTGCCGCGCCCGACCTTCACCGTCACCGTCAACGCGACGACGGTGCTCGGTTCCGGCGTCACCGGGAAGCGCAAGTACCGCCTCTGTTCAGCGCCGGCCGCGGTGCGGGCTCGTAGCGGCACTCGCGGCTGGTAGCAGCGGCGCGGTGCATGGCCAGAGGCTCAGCCCGCCCGCTGCGCTTCCCGCGACGGACTGGGCCGGATCCGCCTTCGGCCTTGCGCTGAGCTCCGACTTTCCGCTGCCGGGCGTCGCGCCCAGCAGTGGTGAGGCCGCCGGCCTTCCGCGCTGCGCGCTGGAGCTCGTCGGCGAGCCCGACCTGCTCGAGCGCTGGAGCGGACCGCTCTCCGACAGGGCCTGGCGGGGAAGCCTCAAGGACGGTCTCGAGCTGACCATCCGCTGGGGGACCGCGGGCGACCTGCTCTGCCGCTACGGCCCCCGCGCCCTCTTCCACCTCGATCCCGACGCGAGCCTGCTGCGCTGCGCCGTCGCCGAACCCGCCGCCACCGACTGGCAACGGGTCCTCTGCAGCCGGGTCCTGCCCCTGGTCGCGCTGGCCCACGGTCGTGAGGCGGTCCACGCGGGGGCGGTGGAGACGCCGGCCGGGGTGGTCGCGATCGCCGGGCCGAGCGGGGCCGGGAAGTCGACTCTGACGGCGGCGCTGACCGAGCGCGGCCACCGCCTGTTCAGCGACGACGTGCTGGTCCTCGCCGGTGGCGATCAGGTCCTCGCCCATCCCGGCGGCCCGTATCTCACCCTCGCCGCCGGGGCGGTCGCCGCGCCGCCGGGCCAGGTCCTGGACACCGTCGCCGACAAGCGCTGGATCGCCGTCCCGGACGCCGGCCGCGAGCCCCGGCCGGTGGCGGCGGTGGTCCTGCTCGAACGCGGCGTGGCGGACGCGACGGAGATCTCCTCGCTTGCCTCCTCGCCCCTGCACCTCGCTCCCTTCATGCTCGGCCTGCCCGACCAGCCCGAGCGCGACGGCGCCCGCTTCGCGCTCTACTCGGACCTGGTCGAAGGCGCCGAGCTCTTGCGCCTGCGCACCGCGCCGAGCGACTCCCCGGACGACGTCGCCGCGGCGCTTGAGCGGGCGCTCGGGATCGGGGAGGTGCCCGCTTGAGCCGCAACGCCCTGCAGCTGTCCCCCCAGGCCGACGGCCTCGAGCAGGCGGCGCCGGCGGCTCCTTCGAGCGTTCCCGCCGACGCGATGCCGCTGGCGCTGCGCGGCGTCTCGAAACGCTGGCGCAAGGACCTGCCCCCGGTCCTCGAGGACGTCGACCTCGACATCGACCTCGGCACCAGCACCTGGATCGGGGGCCGCAACGGAGTTGGCAAGACGACCCTGCTGCGGATCGCCGCCGGCCTGATCGATCCCGACCAGGGGCGCGCCCAGGCCTGGGGATTCACCGCGGCCGAGCGGCGGCAGCGCTACCAGCAGCTGATCGCCCTGCTTCCCGCCGGCGACCGCGGCCTCTACGCGCGCCTCACGGTGCGCCGCCAGCTGACCTTCTGGGCGCGGATCGCGATGGTCGACCGCAGCGCGGTGGCGGGCGTCGTCGAGGAGGCGATCGACGCCTTCGCGCTGCGCGAGCTGGAGGACCGCCGGGTCGACCGGATGTCGATGGGACAGCGCCAGCGGGTGCGGATCGCGATGACCTTCCTGGCGAAGCCCGAGGTGGTCCTGCTCGACGAGCCGCTGACCAGCCTCGACTCCGAGGGGGCCGCGATCCTCGACCGGGCGATCGGCGAACTGCTGGACCGCGGCGGCGCCCTGCTCTGGTGCTCGCCGGAGGGGGAGCGGCTGGATCGTCAGTTCGACGCCAAGCTGATGCTCGATCGGGGAAGGCTGGTCCCCGCATGAGCGAGATCGCCCTCAGCGGCAGCGCCTTCATGGCGGTCGTGCGCCGCGACCTGCACGTCTTCCTCTCCTACCGGACCCGCCTGGTCAGCCAGGTCCTGACCTCCGTCTTCAGCCTCACCCTCTTCTATTACGTCTCCAGGATGGTCACCGTCAACGGTTTCGGCTCGCCCGACGAATACTTCGGGTTCGTCGTCGTCGGGATCGCCCTGGTCAGCGTCCTCTACTCCTGCTTCTCGATCTCCGAAACGGTGCGGGGAGAGCTGATCGCCGGAACCTTCGAACGGATGCTGCTCTCGCCCTTCGGCGGCGTCCGCGGGGTGCTGGCGATGACCGTCTTCCCGCTCGCCTACGCCTTCGTCCTCGCGGCGATCACCCTCGGGCTCGGCTGCGTCGTCTTCGGCCTGCAGCTGCACTGGGCGACGGTCCCGTTCGCCATCCCGGCGATGGTGCTGGCGCTGCTGGCCTTTCTGCCGTTCGGGATCTTCTTCTCGGCCCTGACGATCGCGACCAAACAGGGAAGCGTCGGCACCAGCTGGGTGATCGCGCTGATCTCGATCGTCGGCGGGCTCTACTTCCCGGTCGCGCTGCTCCCCGGCTGGGCGCAGGTCGCCGCCGAAGTGCAGCCGTTCACCCCGGCGACCGAAATGCTGCGGCACCTGCTGGTCGGCAGCCCGCTCACGACGCCTCTCGCGGAGGCGATCGCGAAAGTCGCCGCGTTTGCCGTCGTGCTGCTGCCCGCTTCCCTGTACATCCTCCACCGAGCGATCCGCTTCGGCCAGCGCCGCGGCACGATCATCGAGTACTGAGAGGAGCCGGATGCCCCAGGACGCGCCCCACGACTCCCCGCTGGCGATGACCGACGCGGTGACGGTGCCGCAGAACGTCGTTTTCCGCCAGTTCCCCGCCGAGACGGTGGTGCTCAACCTGCAGACCGGCAAGTACCACGGGCTCAATCCGACCGCGGGGCGGATGCTCGAAGCGCTCGCCGAGGCGAGCTCGATCGGCGACGCGGTGGAGGCGATCGCCGCCGAGTACGACCGCTCGCCGGCGGGGGTGGAGCGGGACGTGCAGGACCTCTGCCGGGCCCTTCACGAGCGCGGCCTGATCGAGACCGAAGCAAAGCGCGAGGAGTGAGGCGTGCGGCGCTTGCCGACGAGCCTGGGCCTCGACCGGCGCCAGCGCGCTGAGCTCGTCGCCGAGATCGTCGTCGCCTACGCCCGGGCGCGGCGCGAGCTGCGGCGGGCGCCGATCGAGGAGGTCGTCGGGAAGCTGCGCGAGGGAGCGCCCGCGGCCGGGGGGGAAGGGCCCGCGCCGCTGGCCGAAGCCCAGCGCCTCGGCCACATCGTCGTGCGGACGCTGCGCTTCCTGCCCGGCGACACCCGCTGCCTGCGGCGCTCCCTGGTCCTGACCCAGCTGCTGGCGCGGCGGGGCATCTCCGCCCGCCTGGTGATCGGCGCCCGCACCGCCCCGGACTTCCTCGCCCACGCCTGGGTCGAGCACGACGGGACGCCGGTGCTCTCGCCGGAAGGGGACTCCTTCGGCCGCCTCGTCGAGCTCTGAGGCCGGCTTGACGGCCTCCACCGTGCTCGGCCTCGACGTCCGCTGCGACGCCGACCTGCCCTTCCTCGAGGAAGCCACGGCGGCGCCGACCGGGCGGGCGCTCCGCGTCAGCGTCGGAGACGCTCCCGACTGGCCGGCGGTGGCGCGGCTGATCTCCGACGAACGCGAGCCGGACGGCTCGGTCAACTTCCAGATCGAGGACGGCGGCGAAGCCGGCTACCGGATCGCCGGGCCGCGCTTCGGCGCCAGCACGATCTCCGCCGACGGCACCCGGCTGTGGGGCGTCCCCGGGGAGGGAGGGATCGTGGCCTGGCAGCGGATGCTGATCGCGCAGGCGCTGCCGTTCGTCGTGGTGATGCGGGGGCTCGAGGTCCTGCACGCAAGCGCGGTCGCCGGCGAGGGCGGGGCGGTGGCCTTCACCGGCCCCTCGGGCACCGGCAAGACCTCGCTGGCCCTGGCGCTGGTGCGGCGGGGGGCGACCCTGCTGGCCGATGACGTGCTTGCGCTCGAGCGGGGCGGCGACGAGCTGCTGGCGCATCCCGGCACCCCGGTCGCCGGAGTCGAGGCGGGGGAGGCGGCGCGGCTCGACCGCGACGGTGGCGGCTCCGGCCCGGTGCTGGCCTCCGACCCCCGCGAGCGGATCGCGCGGACCCGGCTGGCCGCGGCGCCGCTGCCGCTGCGAGCGCTCTTCCTCCTCGAGCGCAGCGCCGACGCGGGGCAGCCGCGGTTCGAGCCGACCGCCGATCCACAGCTGCTGCTGTCGGCGACCTTCAACCTGCTGCTGAACTCGCCCACCCGGCTCAGCGGCCTGCTCGAGGTCTGCGCGACCTTGGCCCGGCGGCGGGTGGAGCGGGTCGTGTTCGGCCCGGACGTGGTGCCCGAGGCGCTCGCCGCGGCGATCGAGGCACGGCTCGGGCGGCCGGCGTGAGCCGCTGGCTGGCCGGCAGCTTCGACCCCGGCGGAGGGCACGCCGAGGCGCCGGTCGGCGCGCTTGCTCCCGAGGTGGCCAACGCCTACTTCGCCGCCGGAATCGCCGTCGCCTACACCGGCCCGGCCAGCACCACCGACCCGCTCTGCCTGTTCGACGGCTTCCTCGATAACGCTGCCGAGATCGCCGCCGAGCTGGGCGAGCCGAGAGCGGCCGGAGCCGAGCGGTTGCTCGCCGCCGGTTACCGGCGCTGGGGGAGCGGGCTGCCGGATCGGCTGCGCGGCGACTTCGCCCTCCTCGTCTGGGATGCCGAGCGGCGCGAGGGGATCCTGGCCCGCGACCAGCTCGGAGTGAGGCCGATCTTCGTCCAGCGCAGTGGGACGGTGCTGCGCTTTGCCAGCGAGCTGAAAGGGCTGCTGGCGATGCTGCCGGCGACGCCGGCCCCCGATCCGGCCGGAGTCGCGCACTGGATCGCGGTCAGCAGCCGGCCTGGCACCGGCACGCTCTACGAGGGGATCGAGCGCCTCGGGCCGGGGGAGGCGATCGCGCTCGGCCGCGACGGTGCCAGGCGCTGGCGCTACTGGGAGCCCCGGTTCCGCCAGCCGCTGGAGGAGGCGGGCCTGGCGGAGCGCGTGCGCGAGGCGCTCGGAATCGCGGTCGAGCGGCGCCTCGCCGGCCCCGGCGAGACCGGCGTGCTGATGAGCGGCGGTCTCGACTCGGCCACGGTGGCGGCGCTCGGCCGCGACCGCCTGCTCGCCTGCTCGGCCACCTTCCCCGAGCACCCCGCGGCCGACGAGGCGGCGCTGATCGCCGAGCTCCGCGAGCGGCTCGACCTGCCGGGCGTGGTCGCCGAGGTGCGGCCCGGAGGCCTCGTCGCCAGCGCCGTCGAGCACCTGCTGGCCTGGCGCGCGCCGCTGCTCGGCTGGGGCGACTTCTGGGCCCTGCCGCTGATGCGCGGGGCAGCGGAGCGGGGGGTGACGACGGTCCTCGACGGCGACGGCGGCGACGAGCTCTTCGGTCCCCGCTCCCAGGTCCTGACCGACCGGCTGCTGGCCGGCCGGCCGCGGCAGGCGCTGGAGCTGGCGCGACGGCTGCCCGGCGCCGACCGGGCCGGCCGCCGGCTGAAGGCGGCAACCGTCGCGCGACTGCTTTGGGATGGAGGCCTGCCGCACGGCGCACAACTCGCGATGCGCGGATCCACCACCCGCCGGCAGGCGCCGGCCTGGCTCCTGCGCCTGACCCGCGCCGAGCTCGCCGGGTCTGACGACCCCGCGCCCTGGAAGCTGCTGGACGGGCCCCGCTGGTGGGCCAGCGCCGCCCACGGCATCGCCTCCGGGATCGAGGGCGTCGGCGTCTTCGAGCACCAGCGCCGCCGCGCCGCCCTGGCCGGGGTCGAGGCGCGGCACCCCCTGCTCGACCTCGACCTGGTCGAGCTCTGCCTGCGCCTGCCGCCGGAGGCGACGCTGGACCCGCGCCTCACCCGCCCCCTGCTACGCGAGGCGATGGCCGGCCTGCTGCCGGACTCGGTCCGGCAGCGGCCGGACAAGGCCCTGTTCGAGTCGGTGATCGTCTCCTGCCTGCGCGGCCCGGACGCCGCGGCGGTGCGGGCGCTGCTGGCCGACGGCAGCGCCGAGGTGGGTGCCTACGTCGACCTCGGCCGCATGCGGGGCGAACTGTTCGACCGCGACGAGCTCAGCCGCAGCGATCCGTTCCGCTGGATGTGGCGTGTCTGGCGCCTGCTCAACGCCGAGTTATGGCTACGCTCGCTGGCCGCCGGAGGGGCGCTGCCGGCCCCTTGCGAGCTGGCCGGCGCCCGCGTGGAAGTCGGCTGAGCACCAGCCGTCTACTACCTTTTTCCCACTTGAAGATCGCGTAGCGCTCTCTAGGCTCTTGAGGGGAATCCAAAGGCGAGTTCCGACCCTTACGGCGAGGAACACGGGCTTGGTCAAGAAAGCAAGGGAGCGACCCAGGAATGGATCAGAGCAAGACCCATCAGGGTTACGAAGCGCCTAGCATCGTCGATTACGGCGATCTGCAGGAGCTGACCGCAGCTTGTCTCGGTGGTGAAGGCGGCGACGCCGGTTACCCCGGTCAGGTTGGGGGCTACACCGTCGGGCCGAGCAATCCGGCCGCCGGGTGCACTTCGAACCCCTGATTCGAAAAGGCAAGAGACTTTCTCCGCGGTAACGCCGGAGGGTCGCTCGGGGTCGGCAGCCAGCGCGCTGCCGACCCTTTTGCCTTGCCTGTTTTCACACTGTTTGTCACCCCGGGAGAAGTAACAGTAAGTTTTTCGAGTACTTACTTTCATTGCTGAAAACGGCACCGAAAGTTCGGGGGAAAAGTCCCGTTAGAGCTGCGTGACTCGGCAAGGACACGTCGCGATCGTCGGCTCCAAGGGGGCTGTACCTGTAACGGTACTGCGGGAGTCAGGGTTGGAGTTGCACACCGTCGGGTCGGTTGCCGAGGTGGGGGAGGCGGCGGCGGTGGTGGTTCTCTGCGGGTCCGACTCGCTGGCCGCCACGGCGGGGGGTGAGGTCGGTGCGCTGCGCGAGGTTCTGGGGGAGACGCCGGTGGTGATCGTCTGCGCCGAGATCCGGCCCGGTGAGCTGCGGACGGCGCTCGCCGCCGGGGTCAGCGGGATCGTCCTCGAGCAGCAGCTCGACACCCACCTGCTTCCCTGCCTGCGGGCGGTGCTCTCGGGTCTGGTCTGCGTGCCGCGGGCGCAGGCCCGCCAGGTCGAACCGGACCGCCTCACCCCACGCGAGAAGCAGATCCTCGGCCTCGTCGTGATGGGCTACATGAACGGCGAGATCGGGGAGCGCCTGTTCGTCGCCGAAAGCACCGTCAAGAGCCACCTCTCCTCGGCCTTCGCGAAACTGGGAGTGAGCTCGCGCACCGAGGCGGTCGAGCTGATCCTCGACCCCGAGCGCGGTCTCGGGACCGGGATCCTCTCGCTCGGGGGCGAGCCGCTGGAGGCGGCGCCGAGCCGGTGAGCGGCGGCGTCCAAACCCCGACCGAGCTGGCCGCGGCGAAGGCCGGTGCCGCCCGCAAGCCGCGCCTGGAGGCGAGTGCCGGCCTGCGCGACGCCGACTGGGGCAAGGCGACCAGCGGCATGCGCCGGGACCAACTTTTCCGCCGCTCTCTCTTCGCCGCCGACCTCGTCGCCTTCGGCCTCGCCCTGATCACCCTCTCGCTGCTCGAGTCGCGCTCGCTGCGGCTCACCTGGGTCGGCTTCGGCGGCGTGCTGGCGATCCTGATCGGCGGCAAGGTCGCCGGCCTCTATGACCGCGACGCCTCGCTGCTGCACAAGACGACGCTCGACGAGGCGCCGCAGCTGCTCCACGTCGCCACGCTGGGCGCGCTCTGCGCCTGGCTTGCCGGCGGTCTGCTCGTCGCCGGCGGGGCGCTGACCCGGGCCGAGGTGCTGCTGCTGTGGGTCCTGCTCCTGGTCTTCCTCGTCTTCTCCCGCTGGGCCGCCCGCAACCTCGCGCTGGCCATCGCCCCGCCCGAGCGCTGCCTGTTCGTCGGCGATCGCCAGGCGGCGAAGATGATCCGCTCCAAGCTCGAGGGCAACCACGGGACGAAGGCCGAAGTCGTCGCCGACATCGATCTCGGCGACCACTCGGCCTGGGCGGCGTGGTCGGCGGATGCCTGCTCTGCCGCCCGCGTCGGCGAGATCCGCGACCTCGCCCGCTCGCTCGACGTCCAGCGGGCGATCATCGCCCCCGACCGGGTCGAGCCCGAGCGGATGCTCGACCTGGTCTGCACCCTGGAGGCGGTCGGCGTCAAGGTCAGCGTGCTGCCGCGCCTGCTCGAGGTCGTCGGCTCCTCGATCGAGTTCGACGACCTCCACGGGGTCACGGTGATGGGGATCAAAGGCTTCGTCCTCAGCCGCTCTTCGGCGACGGCGAAGCGGGCCTTCGACCTGGTCGGCGCAACCCTCGGCCTGCTGGCGCTGGCGCCGGTGCTGGTCGGGATCGCGATCGCGATCAAGCTCGACAGCCGCGGGCCGGTCTTCTTCCGCCAGCGGCGGGTCGGCCGCCACGGCGAGCACTTCGGCCTCTTCAAGTTCCGCACCATGGTCCAGGGCGCCGACGCGATGAAGGACTCGCTGCGCGACCGCAACGAAGCCCAGGAGGGCCTCTTCAAGATCGCCGACGACCCCCGCGTCACCCGGGTCGGGCGCCTGCTGCGCAAGACCTCGCTGGACGAGCTGCCGCAGCTGTTCAACGTCGTGCTGGGCGAGATGAGCCTGGTCGGGCCGCGGCCGCTGGTGGTCGACGAGGACTGCCACGTGACCGGCTGGTACCGCCGCCGGCTGGAGCTGATGCCGGGGATGACCGGGCCCTGGCAGATCCTCGGGCCGGCGCGGGTGCCGCTACGCGAGATGGGAGCGATCGACTACCTGTACGCGGCCAACTGGTCGCTCTGGGGCGACGTGAAGATTCTCCTGCGCACCGTCCGCCACGTGCTCGCGCGGCGGGGCCTCTGAGATGAGTCGCAGGTGCGTGCCGCCGTTGCGGGCGCAGTCCGCAGCGGCTTCTGCGTCAGCGTCTGCGATCGCGGCGCTGCGGCAGGCGGCGAGAACGACGAGCGAGATCGCCGCCCAGGCAAATCCGAGGAGGCCGAGGATCGCAAGCAGTTGGGCGTCAAAGTGAGGCAAGTCATCTCCTCCGCGGGCAGACAGGATTCATCGCAGGGATCTATCGGCTCGACCGTCAGTTTCCTTTACGGGGAGGACGTCGGGGTCCGGCTCGGCTTCGGTTGCGCCAGCCTGATGCGGGTGCCGACGCGGCGCGGGCGGGAGGCGCTGCTGGGCGAGGCGTTCGAGCAGGGGATCCGGCATTTCGACGTCGCCCGGATGTACGGCCTGGGCGCGGCGGAGTCCGAGTTGGGGCGGTTCGCCCGCGGCCGGCGCGACGAGATCTCGATCGCGACCAAGTTCGGGATCGAGCCTGGGGCGGGAGCGGGCCGGCTGGCGGCACTGCAGGCGCCGGCGCGGGCGGCGCTGAACCGCTTCCCGGCGCTGCGGGCGCGGGTCAAGCGCCGCCAGGAGGCCTTCCACCGCGCCGGTCGCCACGACCCCGAGTCGGCGCGGGCCAGCCTCGAGACAAGCCTGCGCGAGCTCGGGACCGACTACGTCGACGTCTTCTTCGTCCACGACCCGGCCGCGATCGGTCCGGGCGAGCTCGACGAGCTGGCGGGAGCCCTGGAGGACCTGCGCACTGCCGGCCGGATCCGGGCCTGGGGCTTCTCCGGCGAACCGGACCCGTGCGGGCGGCTGGCGCGGGAAGCGGGGCGCGAGGTGGTCGCGCAGCTTCGCGACGACGTCCTCGACCCGGTGCCGGGTCTGGCGAGGAGGCCGCGGCCGGCGCTGACCTTCGGCGTGCTGGCGCGAGCGCTGCCCGTCCTCCAGGAGCTGGTGCGGCGCGACCCGCAGCGATGGCGGGCCTGGGGGAAGGAGACCGGCATCGAGTGCGAGGACGCCGGCGCCCTCGCCGACCTGCTGCTGCGCGAGGCCCTCGACCGCAACCCCCATGGCGGGACGATCTTCGCCTCGACCCGGCGCGAGCGGATCGCGGCCGCCGCCGCGGCCGGGCGGGGCGAGGGCGCCGCGCCGCCGCTGGACCGGTTCCGCGCCGAGCTCGCCCGGATCCTCTCGCCGGAGGGCGGGGAATTTGTCTGAGGCGCGGGAGATCGAGGCCGAGGTCGCAGTCGTCGGCGCCGGCCCGGCGGGGATCGTCGTCGCACTCGAGCTGGCCCGCGCGGGCCACCGCGTCGCCCTGGTCGAGAGCGGCGCCGAGCGCCCTGACCCCTGGACCCAGGCCCTCGGCGAGACCGTCGGCGGCGACCCCCTCCACGTCGAGATGGACCTGGCGACCCGCCGCCAGCTCGGCGGGGCCTCGAACATGTGGGGCGGGCGCTGCGTGCCCTTCGACCCGATCGACTTCGAGCCGCGCGCGGTCGCCGGCAACGTCTCCTGGCCGCTGCCCTACGAGGACGTCTCGGCCTACTTCCAGCGCGCCTGCGAATGGTGCCGCTGCGGGGACGCCACCTTCACCGCCACCGAGGTGCCGGGCCTCGACGACGGCGCGATCGTCCCTGGCTTCCGCGACGGCGAGGTCCGCGGCTCGACGCTCGAGCGCTGGTCCCTGCCGACCAACTTCGGCGCCGTCTACCGGCAGGCGCTGGAGGGGACGCCGAACCTGCGGCTGCTCACCGGTCTCACCTGCACCGAGGTCGTCGCCCGTTCCGGCGGCTCCGAGCGCGGCGGGCGCGCGGTCGAGCACCTGCTGCTGCGCGATCGCGGCGGCGGCAGCACCGCCCTGCGGGCGCGGCGCTACGTGATCGCCGCCGGCGGCCTCGAATCGACCCGGCTGCTGTTTGCCTCCACCGGGCAAGACCGCGACGGCCTCGGCAACCACTCTGGCCACCTCGGCCGCTGGTACATGGCCCACGTCGAGGCCCGCGTCGGGCAGGTCCGGTTCGCAACCGACCCGGCGCGGACGATCTACGGGCACGAGCGCGACCCCGAGGGGGTCTACCTGCGCCGCCGCTTCACCCTCGACCCCGCCGCGCAGGTCGCCGCTGAGCTGCCGAACGTGGCGCTTTGGACGGTCAACCCCGAAGTCGGCGACGCCAGCCACCGCAGTGGGGTGCTCTCCTTCGTCTACCTGATGCTGGCCTCGCCGCTCGGCGGCCGCTTCGTCGCCGAGGGGATCCGCCAGGCCCACCTCCGCACCCGCCGGCCGACCACGGTCCGCGCCCACCTGCGCAACGTCGCCGCCGACTTCGTGCCGGCGGCCCGCTTCGCCGCGAGCTTCGGCTACCGCCGCTTCGTCCGCCGCGGGCGCAAGGTGCCCGGCTTCTACGTGCCCAGCGCCGCCAACCGCTATCCGCTGCTCTACCACGGTGAGCACCTGCCCCAATTCGAGAGCAGGGCCGAGCCGACCGCCGTCCGCGACGAGCTCGGGATGCCGCGCCTGCGGACCCACCTGCACTTCTCCGAGCGCGACGTCGCCGCCGTCCGCGAGGCCCACGAGGTGCTGGACCGCTCGCTGCGCGAGCAGGGGCTGGGCGAGGTCGAGATGCTCTACGACGACGTCGAGGCGGCGGTGCGCGAGCAGCTCTTCGGCGGCTACCACCAGGCCGGGACCACGCGGATGTCCGCGCGGCCCGAGGACGGGGTCCTCGACGCCGACCTCGCCGTGCACGGCTTCGACGACCTCTTCGTCGCCAGCAGCTCGGCCTTCCCGACCTCGAGCCAGGCCAACTCAACCTTCACCCTCACCGCCTTCGCCGTGCGCCTCGCCGACCGGCTTGCGGCCGACCTCGCCGGCAACGCCCGGCCGGCGCTGGAGCTGGCCTCGTGATCCGGGTCGGCGTCGTCGGCCTCGGCAAGATGGGGCTCTCCCACCACGCCCTGGTCGGCGCCCACCCCGACGTCGACCTGGTCGGCGTCTGCGACAGCGCCGGTTACGTGCTCGGGGTGCTGAAGAAGAACACCGGGGTCACGACCTTCGGCGACTACGAGCAGATGCTGGATCAGGCGAAGCCCGACGCGGTCGTGATCGCGACCCCGACCAGCTCCCACGTCGGCATGGTCCGCGCCGCCCTCGAACGCGACGTCCACGTCTTCTGCGAGAAGCCCCTGACCCTCGACCCCGACGACGCCGAGATGCTCGCCGCGCTCGCCGCCGAGCGTGGGCTGGTGACCCAGGTCGGGTACCACAACCGCTTCGTCGCGGCCTTCCAGGAGGTGCGGCGGCTGCTCGACCTGGGCGCGATCGGCGAGGTCACCCACGTCCTCGGCGAGGCCTACGGGCCGGTCGTCCTCAAGGCCAAGGGAAAAACCTGGCGCAGCCGCCAGAGCGAGGGCGGCGGCTGCCTCTTCGACTACGCCGCCCACGTGATCGACCTCGTCCACTGGTACTGCGGGCCCGCGGCGGGGGTCGGCGGCACGATCCTGCCGCGGATCTTCTCGGCCGAGACCGACGACGGCGCCCTCAGCACCCTCTACTTTCCGCAGGGGCGCACCGGCCAGATCACGGTCGACTGGTCTGATGAGTCCTACCGCAAGATGACGACCCGGATCACGGTCTGGGGGAAGGCCGGGCGGATCTTCGCCGACCGCCAGGAATGCCAGGTCTACCTGCGCGACACGGCGCCGATCCCGGACGGCTACGAGCAGGGCTGGAACGTCCGCTACACGACCGACCTCACTGCCCCGGTCTGGTTCTACCTGCGCGGCGAGGAGTACAGCGCCCAGCTGGAAGCGTTCCTCGGCCGGATCGAGCGCGGCGAGGTGGGCGGGATCAACGAGTTCGCCAGCGCCGCGACGGTCGATCGGACGATCGCGATGATGGTCGCCGACGCCGAGCGGGGACCCTCGACCCGGATCGGCGACGCCGAGGCGGCCCCGGCCGCTGCGCGGCCCCGCCGGCGGCTGTTCGGGAGGCGGGCGGCATGAGCCTCGACCGGCTGCTCTTCGGCGACAACCAGTTCTTCGGCATCAACCACATGTCGGAGGAGAAAGCGCGGGCGCAGGCGATGCGCTTCCGCGAGGTCGAGGCGGTGATCGACGTCCTCGACGCCGCGATCGACGAGGGCGTGAACACCTTCATGTGCACCACCCACGACCGCATCGCCCTGGTCTGCGACCACATGCGCGCCGACCCCGGGCGCTACCGGGACTTCGCCTTCTATCCCGGCATGCCCTACGCCCACAAGTACGCCAACGCGGTGACCGAGAACGGGATGCTGGGCGCGGTCAAACGGTTCCTGCCCGACGAGGGACTGTTCGACGCCGCCCTCCGCGGCAGCGCCTCGCTGGCGAAAAAGGACGTCGAGGGGATGACGACGCTGCTGATCGACGCCGAGATGAAGATGTTCGCCGGGCTGCGGACCCCGGTCGTCTTCCTCCAGAACCTGATCGTCGACCTGCTGCTGGGGCTGGGGTTCAAGAGCGCCTTCCCGGTCTTCGCCGACCACGTGCGCGAGCGCTACGGGGCCGAGCCGGGCTTCATCACGATGAACCTGCCGATGCTGCTCGGCGTCCTCGACGAGGTCGGGATCGAGGACCCGATCGTCTGCGCCAACATCAACAAGATCGGCTTCCGCATGTGCGGCGGGATCGAGGCCTACGAAGCGGCGCTGCGCGAGCACCGCTGCCGGGCGATCGCGATGTCGGTCTTCGCCTCCGGCGCGATCCCGGCGCCCGAGGCGATCGAGTGGGTCTGCTCCCAACCCAACGTCGAGTCGATCGTCTTCGGCGCCTCCAGCCGGGCCAACATCCGCAACACGCGCGAGCTGGTCGCCTCGCACTGGAGCCTGTGAGCGCTCTCCTCGTCGCCTCGACCGGCGGCCACCTGAAGGAGCTCCACCACCTGCGCGGGCGGATCGCGGCGGCCTCGGGCGCGGTCAGCTGGGTCACCTTCGACACCCCGCAGAGCCGCTCGCTGCTGGCCGGCGAGGAGGTCGACTTCGTCCCCTTCGTCGGCGGCCGCGACCCGCTCAACGTCGCCCGCAACTTCGGCGCGGCGCGGAAGATCTTCCGCCGCCGCCGGCCAGAGGCGGTGATCAGCACCGGCTCGGCGGTGGCGCTTCCCTACTTCGCCCTCGGCCGTGCCCGCCGGCTGCCCTGCCACTTCGTCGAGAGCGCCGCCCGGATCGAGGGCCCCTCGCTGACCGGGCGGCTGATGACCGGGGTGCCCGGGGTCCGGCTCTACGCCCAGTACCCGGCCTGGGCCGGCGGCCGCTGGCGGTTCCGCGGCTCGGTCTTCGACTCCTTTGCCGGGGAGGAGCGCCCGCGGGGGGCGCCGGAGCGGATCGGGCGGGCGGTGGTGACGCTGGGGACCTATCGCGGCTACGACTTCTCCCGCCTGGTCCGGCGCCTGCTCGAGGTGCTGCCGGCCGGGGCGGAGGTCCTCTGGCAGACCGGCGACACCGACGTCTCGGCGCTGGGGGTGGAGGGCCACGAGGCGATCCCGGAAGCTGAGCTGAGCGCGGCGATGGCGGCGGCCGACGTGGTCGTCGCCCACGCCGGCGTCGGCACCGCCCTCGCCGCCTTCGAGGTCGGCGCCTGCCCGCTGCTGGTCCCGCGCCGCTTCGCTCTCGGCGAGCACGTCGACGACCACCAGCGCCAGATCGCAGCCGAACTCGCCGACCGCGGCCTCGCCGTCTCGGTCGAGGCCGACGAGCTCGCCCCCGAGCACCTCCTCGCCGCGTCCGCCCGCCGGGTCGTCCGCCCGGCTCAGGCGCCGGTCTTCGAGACCACCGGTGCCTAGGAAATCTTCGGTACGCCCAGCTGTTTGCAGATGCTCTGTGCCGTGGTGCGAGGTAACTGGCGATGGCGTGGAACCGTGCTGGGGGCGCCAGTCGGG
>DATIOC010000053.1:0-9526 GCA_035473555.1 Solirubrobacterales bacterium | reverse complement strand
GCGGCTTTGCCGTTGTAGAGGAAGTGCTCGCCCATCGCGCAGCCGGCGTAGGGGGCGATGTACTTGATCGGCGCCGCCTCGTCGGCCGGGGCGGCGACGATGATCGTGTTCTCCATCGCGCCGTTTTCCTCGAGCGTCTCTTTGAGCTGGACCACGGTCGACATCCGCTGCCCGATCGCGACGTAGATGCAGATCAGGTCCTTGTCCTTGTTGTTGATGATCGTGTCGATCGCGATCGCGGTCTTGCCGGTCTGGCGGTCGCCGATGATCAGCTCTCGCTGGCCGCGGCCGATCGGGATCATTCCGTCGATCGACATCAGCCCGGTCTGGACGGGTTCCTCGACCGGCTGGCGCTGGACGACGCCGGGGGCTTTGAACTCGGCCGGGCGGGTCTCGGTGGTGGCGATGTCGCCGCGGTCGTCGAGCGGACGGCCGAGCGGGTCGACCATCCGGCCGAGCAGCGCCTCGCCGACGGGGATCTCGAGCAGCTTGCCGGTCCGCTTGACCGTGTCGCCCTCGACGATCTGGTCCCACTCGCCGAACAGCACGGCGCCGACGTTGTCGGCCTCGAGGTTCAGCGCCAGGCCGGTGACCCCGTGCGGCAGCTCGAGCATCTCGAGCGCCATGCAGTTGTCGAGCCCGTGGATGCGGGCGATGCCGTCGGCGACGGACAGGACGGTGCCGACCTCGGTGAGGTCGGCGGAACCGGTCTCCAGTCCCTCGATCCGCTCTCGCAGGATGCTTGCGATCTCGTCGGGCTTGATCTCCATCGGGTGCTCTCTGCCTCCTTACGCCGCGGTGGCGACGCTCTTTCGAAGTTTCTCCAGGCGACTGCGGATGCTCGCGTCCAGGACCATGTTGCCGACCTGCAGGACGATGCCGCCGAGGATGTTGGAGTCGACCGCGCTCGAGAGGTCGACCTCCTCCCCGGTCTGGCGTTCGACCTCCTGGCCGATTTTCTCGACCACGGCCGAGTCCAGCTCGACGGCGCTGGTAACGGTGACGTCGATACGGCGGTTCTCGTGCTTCCAGAGCTCCTCGAACTCGCGGCGGATACGGAAGATCTCCGGCATCCGGTGCTTGTCGACGAGCAGTTCGAGGAAGTTGATCAGCTCGGGCTCGGCGCCCGAGATCGCTCGCTTCAGCCCCTCTTTCTTCTCCTCGGAGGAGAGGTAGGGGCTGAAGAAGAAAACCTGCAGCTCGCGGTTGCCGTCGACGGCATCAGTGAACTCGCTCAGCTGTTGCTGCAGCGTGTCCAGCTTGCCTTTGTCGCGGCCCACCTCGAAGAGGGCCTCGGCGTATACGCGGGCTGCATCGGCCATCTAGTTCTTCTCCGCTCCCGAGAGCGTCGAGAAGTCGACCTCGCTGAGCGCCTCCTCGACGAGGCGCTTCTGGTCCTCGTCGTTGAGCGATTTGCGGGTCACCCGCTCGGTGGCGAGCACGGTCAGGTCGGCGATCTCCTGGCGGATCTGGTCGAGCGAACGGCGCGTCTCGGCTTCGATGTCGCGCTTGGCGGCCTCGACCAGCTCCTCGCGTTTCTCCTTGCCGGCCACCGTCGCCTCGGCTTCGGCGGTCTCGGCGGCCTTGCGGGCACGGGCCATGATGTCGTCGGCCTGCTCGCGTGCCTCGGAGAGGCGGGACCGGTACTCGGCCAGCAGCTCGTCCGATTCCTTGCGCTGCCTTTCGGCGGCGTCGATCGACTCGGCGATCGTCGCGGCGCGTTTGTCGAGCGCCTCCTGGATTTTCGGGAAGGCGAGCTTGCTCAGGACCCACATCGTGAACAGGAACAGCACCAGGGTCCAGATCATCAGGCCGAGACCCGGCGAGACGAGGAAGCTGCCACCGCCTTCCTCTCCTGCCTTCTCAGCCGCGAACGGAATCGCGGTTATGTAGCCGAGCAACTCCATCTCCCTAGAGGAAGAAGGCGATCAGGCCGAAGATGAACGTGTAGAAGGCCACGGCCTCGGTCAGGGCGAAGCCGAGCCAGCGGATGCTCTGGAGCTCGTCTTTCATCTCCGGCTGGCGGGCGACCGACTCGATCTCCTTACCGAAGATGAAACCGATGCCGATGCCGGCGCCGATCGAGCCGAGTCCGGCGCCTACGCCGAGGGCGATCGCCTTACCGGCGGATTCGATGCCTTCATCTGAGATGGCGGCGACGACAGGGGACAGGTCCATGGAAAAAGCGCTCCTTTTCTAATGACTGGCGGAGGTAGCTCCGCCGAGATAGATGGCAGTGAGAGTCGAGAAGATGAATGCCTGGAGGGTGGCGATCAGGCCGACCTCGAGGATGAAGAAGAAGAATGCGAGCGGGAAGGTGAGGGCGCCGAGGGCGGCGATCCCGAGCAGCACCGCGAGCCCGCCGCCCATGAACAGGAGCAGCAGGTGGCCGGCGAGGATGTTGGCGAAGAGCCGGACGGAGAGCGAGATCAGCCGGGCGAAGTGGGAGATCGCCTCGATCACGAAGATGAAGCTCTTGGCGAACGGGTTCATGTCCTCGAGGCCCGGGGGCAGCCAGCTGGCGAGGTACTTGAAGAGGCCCTTGGCCCGGATTCCCTCGACGTGGTAGGAGACCCAGACCACCAGGGTCAGCACCAGCGGGATCGAGAGGTTGGCGGTGGCGGCGTAGATCGCGAAGGAGGGGATTTCGGCGCCGAAGACGTTGACGGTGTGCTCGGTGTTGGTCGGCAACGGCAGGAAGCCGATGATGTTCGAGAACCAGATCCAGAAGAAGAGCGCGGCCAGGAAGGGGAACCATTTTTTCGCCATATCGCCCTCGAGGCTGCCGCCGGTGATCGTGTTCTTGGTCATGTCGTAGGCGACCTCGATCGCGGTCTGGACCCGGTTCGGCTTCTGTTGCATGCGGCGGGCGATCCAGACCATCGTCGCGATCGTCAGGACGCTGGCGAGCAGCAGGTAGAAGACGGCCTTGTTGATGCTGAGGTCGATCCCGGCGATGTGGATCGAGACCCAAGGTTCGAGCTTGAACTCGTTCTGCGGCTGGAAGGATTCGTTCTTGCCGTCGCTGCCGAAGATCAGCAGCAGCAGGATCGCGACCGCCAGGTAGACGCCGAGGCCGATGAAGACCTTGGCCTTGGTGCTGAGACCGCTCTTCTCGGGAGCGTCGCTCTGATCGGCGCCGTCCGGCGCCTGAACGGTTGCCGACTCCATGTCTAAGCCGCCCCCTGGCCCTCAGGCTGGTCGTCGAACAGGTGGTGGAAGCCCTGCGCGGCGATCGAGAGCGTGAAGAGGGCGAGCAGCAGGATTGCGGCGGCAAGGCCCGACTCACGTTCGGCGATGCCGACCAGGAGGACCGCGGTGGCCATCAGCCAGACGCGTCCCAGGGTGGTGGCGGCGACGATGCCCATCGCCTTCTGCCGGTTGCCGGCCGCCAGCTCTTGCTTCATGCGGCGCTGGGCCAGCATCTGAATCCCCCGCTGGGTGAGCCAAGCGGCGGCGGCCACGGCGAATCCGAGCAGCGGCAGATCGCCGAGCAGGAAAACGGCGAGCGCGACGAGCAGCGCGATTAGATCGACGTACTTGGGAGGAGACATAAGAAGGAACCGCGCTCGGCTGGAGGCAGTATGAGCGCAGGGGCGACTATATCCAAAAGGGCCCGGGAATGGCTTTAGGAAGCCACTTCGTGAGGGTTGCCACTACCTTAGGAGTCGATCGCCTCGAACTCGCCCGTCTCCGGGTCCACCACCGGGAAGGAACCGGTCTCGAGCTCCCGCTCGACCGCGACGTTGACCTCCTCGAGGTCGGGCGCGGGGGCGCCGGCGGTGCGGCGCAGCGTGATCAGTTGGCGCAGGCGGGTCTGGCGCAGCTTGAGTATCTCCAACACCTCGACCAGGTAGACGCTGGCGGCGAGCGCGAGGATGCCGAAGAGGGCGATCACCGCGGTCCAGAGCGGGTCGAAGTGGCCGTGGTCGTCGCTGTAGGGGACGAAGCGCAGGGCGAGGGCGAGCAGCGCCATCACGGCGGTCCAGCCGTAGAGGTAGAGCAGGGTGCGCCGCTGCGAGAAGCCGATGTCGGCCATCCGGTGGTGGAAGTGCCAGCGGTCGGCTTTGTAGATCGGTTTCCCGTATTTGAGCCGCTTGGCGACGACGAAGCCGGTGTCGAGGATCGGCACCGCGAGGATGATCAGCGGCAGGAAGAGGGCGATCACCGCGTTCGTCTTCAGCGCTCCCTGCACCGCCACCGCCCCGAGCAGAAAGCCGAGCAGGTTGGAGCCGGTGTCGCCCATGAAGACACTGGCCGGCGGGAAGCCCCAGCGGAGGAAGCCGAGGGCGGCGCCGGCGGTCAGCGCGGCGAGGACGCCGGCGGCGTTGCGGTCGAGCGAGAGGGCGATCGTCGCCAGGGTGACGCCGGAGATCACCGCGACGCCGGCGGCGAGACCGTCGACGCCGTCGATCAGGTGGATCACGTTGATCACGGCGACGATCGCGATCACGGTGCCGACGTCGCCGAGGTGGATCACCCCTCCCCCGGGCAGGGTGAGGAGGTCCACCGTGCCCGGGGTCAGGCGGCCGAAGAAGGGGAAGGTGAATTCGTCGACGGTGACCCCCGCCGCGACCGGGATCACGACCGCGGCGGTCTGGCCGAGCAGCTTCACCGCCGCCGGCAGGTCGAAGACGTCGTCGAGGACGCCGACCAGGGCGATCGCCAGGGCGCCGATCAGGATCGCGTGGCTTTCGCCGTCGCCGGGCAGGAAGACGAACCCGGCGACGACGGCGCCGCCGAGGATCCCGAGGCCGCCGAGCTTGGGCGTCGGCACGGTGTGGAGCGAGCGCTCGTTGGGCTGGTCGATGGCGCCGATCCGCACCGCCAGCCGCCTGGTCAGGGGCACGAGGAGGAGCGCCAGTAACCCGGCGACCAGGAAGGCGAAGAGGGCGTCGAGATCAGTGGGCATAGCGGTCGAACCAGAGGGTAAGCGCCATCAGGCCCCAGATCTGGCGGCTGAGGTCCTCGCGGCCGGAGATGTGGCGGTCGAGGATGGGAGTGACGGCGGCGGGGTCGAGCAGGCCCTGGCGCTCGAGCGCGCCCGGCGCCAGGGTCTCGCGGGCAAAGGGCTCCAGCGGCCCGCGCAGCCAGGCGGCGAGCGGGATCGAGAACCCCTGCTTGCGGCCATGGACGATCTCGTCGGGCAGCAGCGGCGCCAGGGCCTGGCGCAGCAGGCGCTTCTTCTGGAAGCCGCGGACCTTCATCTTCCGCGGCAGCGAGAAGGCGAACTCGGCGACCTCGTGGTCGAGGAAGGGGACCCGCAGCTCTAGCGAGTGGGCCATGCTGAGCCGGTCGGTCTTCACCAGCAGGTCGTCGACCAGGTAGATGCCGAGGTCGACGTCCTGCATTCGCGCCAGCGCCTCGGCGCCGGCGGTTTCGGCGTAGCGCTCGCGGTAGAGGTCGACCGGGTCCCAGCCCGCGGCGCCGGGTCCCGCGAGCTCGGCGCGAGCATCCGGCGCGAAGATCTCCTTCCAGGCGTGGTGGCGCTCCAGCGGCGGCAGCGCCGCGGCGCGGGCGAAGCGCTTGGCTTTGTAGTCGAAGCCGACGCGGTCGTGGCGGCTCGGCAGCGCCTCGGCCAGCGGCCGCGCGAGCGGGGCGAGGCGGCCGACGCGGCGGGCGAGGAGGTCGGCGACATAGGTGTAGTAGCCGCCGAACAGCTCGTCTCCCCCCTCCCCCGACATCGCCGTCTTCACGTGCCCGGAGGCGAGCTGGGAGACGAGGTAGGTGGGCAGCGCCGAGGAGTCGCCGAAGGGCTCGTCGAAGGCCTCGACCAGCCGCGGCAGCAACTCGACCGCGTCGGGGCGGACGACCAGCTCGTGGTGGTCGGTGCCGTAGCGCTGGGCGACGAGGCGGGCACGGGAGAGCTCGTCGAAGCCCTCCTCCTCGAAGCCGATCGAGAAGGTCCGCAGCGGCTCGCCGAGGTGGGCGCTGGCGAGCGCGGCGAGGCCGCCGGAGTCGACCCCGCCGGAGAGCAGGACCCCGACCGGGACGTCGGCGACGAGGTGGGCACGGACGCTGTCGTCGAGCACCTCGCGCAGCTCGGCGGCGAGTTCGTCGGCCGAGCCGCGGCGCGGGGCGGCGCCCTGGACGGGGCCCGGCCGGGCGTAGCGGCGGATCTCCACCTCTCCCCCCTCCCAGGCGAGCAGGTGGCCGGGGAGGAGCTTGCGCGCCTCGGCAAAGATCGTCAGCGGCGCCGGGATCGAGTTGAAGGCGAGGTAGGCGGAGACCGCCTTCGGGTCGATCTCGCGCGAGAAGCCGGGTTGCTCGAGCATCGCCTTCAGCTCCGAGGCGAAGGAGAGCCCGCCATCGACGTGCCGGTAATAGAGCGGCTTGATCCCGAAGCGGTCGCGGGCCAGCAGCAGCCGGCGGCGGCGCTTGTCCCAGAGGGCGATCGCGAACATCCCCCGCAGCCGCTCGACGAACCCCTCCCCCCACTCCTCGTAGCCATGGACCAGCACCTCGGTGTCGCAATCGGTCGCGAACCGGTGCCCGCGGCCCTCCAGCTCCCGCTTCAGCTCGCGGTAGTTGTAGATCTCCCCGTTCTGGACCACCACTGCCGAGCCGTCCTCATTGGCGATCGGCTGGTGCCCGTGGTCGAGGTCGATGATCGAGAGCCGCCGCGCCGCCAGCGCCACCGGCCCCTCGTGAAACAGCCCCTCGTCGTCGGGGCCGCGGTGGACGAGCCGCCCACTCATCCGCCCCACCGCCTCGAGGTCGGGACCCCCCTCGGGGCTGACGACTCCACAGATCCCGCACATAGGCGGGCAGTCTCGCAGTCGCGTCCTACGGCTTGGGCGGCGGCGTGACCGCCGGACCGTGGCCCGCCACCTTGCCGACCGTCGCCAGCAGGACCTGGAAGTAGAGCGGGACCGAGCGGTCGGCGATGTACTCCATGTCGTGGGCGAGCTTGTCGGCCCAGGTCTCCTCGCGGGTGATGCGGGTCTGGGCGAAGCCGGTGACGCCGGGGCGGACGACGAGGCGCTGCCAGTACTGGGGGATCTCGCGGCAGAGCTCGGCGTAGAAGGTGGGGCGGATCGGCCGCGGGCCGACGATCGACATGTCGCCGCGGAGGACATTCCAGAGCTGGGGCACCTCGTCGAGGTGGGTCTTGCGCAGGGCGCCGCCGATCCGGGTCCGCTCTTCCTCGGTCCGCCGGGTCAGCTCCTCGCCGTAGTAGGGGCCGAGCCGGGTTTCCGCGTCCGGCTTCAGGGTCCGAAACTTGTACATCCAGAAGAGGTGGCCGGCCCTGCCGACGCGGGCGCCGCGGTAGAGGACCGGGTGGCCGGAGTCGATCAGGATCACCAGCGCGATCAGCCCCAGCAGCGGCGAGAGAACCAGCAGGATCGAGGCGGAGATGAGGACGTCGAGCGCCCGCAGGAGCGGGTCGATCGGCCGCGGGTCGCCCTCCGCCGCGGGCGCGACGAGTTCTTCGAGGCCGGGCTCGGCCTCGGGCAGCTCGCTCAGGAAGGCGTTACGGGATGAGTCTCTTCGCGCAATGGTTGGGCTCCGACGGTACCGAGGATGGTCTCGACCAGCGTGGACGGATCGCGCAGCGTCGGCCTCGACTCCGAGGTCCGCTTCTCCAGCTCCAGCGCCCGCGCGTCGGTCAGCGGCCGCAGTCGGCCGGAGCGGATCAGCGCTTCGTCGACGCCGCCGAGGCGGCCGCCGTAGGTCGTGTAGACGGGGATTCCGAGCGCGGCGGCCTCGCGGTTCATCGTCCCGCCGGCGGAGAGGACGAGGTCGGCGAGGGCGACGAGGCTCTGCGCCTCGACGGCGCCCGGGGGGACGATCACCGAGGGCAGTTCGAGATGGGTGATGAACTCGCGCTGGGCGTCGGTGCGGGGCAGGACCACCGCGTGGACGTTCTCGTCGCGGCCGAGGCGGTCGAGCACCTTCGGGAAGAGCGGGTTCGACTTGCGGTGGTAGAGCGAGACGTCGGGCGGCGGCCGGACGATGACGACGACGCGCTCGGTCTCGACCCCGAGCCGGACCAGCGCCTCGGGGTCGGGCTCGAAGTCGTAGAGGTAGTACTCCTCCTTCAGGCCCGGGTAGGGGAAGTACTTCTCCTCGGTGACGCCGAAGCGGCGCAGGCGGTCGAGCGGCACCGTGTCCGGGAACATCACCCGCCGCGCCAGCCGGCAGCCGATTCGGTGCTGGGTGACCGCGTACTCGTAGTCGTGCATGTTGGCCTCGGGGACGCCGAGCGTCTTGGCGGCGATCGCGAGGTCGTTGGAGCCATGGGCGAGCGCCAGGTCGAACCTGCCGCCGCGGCCGAAGCGCAGCATCCCGGCGCTGCGCGAGGCGAGGCTGTATGCCTTGCGCAGCCGCGAGGCGCCGCCGTGGCGGCCGATCGGCGTGTGCTCCATGCCGTGCAGGGCGAGCAGCTGCTGCGTCTGCGCGTAGTCGCGCGAGGTGATCTCGACCTCGTGGCCTTCCTTGCGGAGGCGCTCGATGATCGGGCGCAGGACCAGGACGTGCGCCGGAGCGCTCATATCCACCCAGATGCGCATGGGGTTAAACGGTCGCCGCGATGTCGGCGTAGAGCGGGAAGCGGTCCATCAGGGCGCCGGTGCGGGCCCGCAGGTCCTCTTTGGAGGACTCGAAGTCGGGGCCGAGGGCGGTGACGATCACCTCGGCGATCTCGGTCATCTCGTCGGTGCCCATCCCGCGCGTGGTCAGCGCCGGGGTGCCGATCCGCAGGCCGGAGGGGTTCATCGGCGGGCGGGGGTCGAAGGGGATCGCGTTGCGGTTGACGGTGATCCCGACCTCGTCGAGGCGGTCCTCCCCGGTCTGGCCGTCGAGGCCGGTCGGAGTCAGGTCGACGAGGACGAGGTGGACGTCGGTACCGCCGGTCAGGACCGGGACGCCGCCGGCTTCGAGGGTGGCGGCGAAGGCACGGGCGTTGGCGATCGTCTGCCGCTGGCGCTCGCGGAACTGCTCGCTGGCGGCGATCTGGAAGGCGACCGCCTTGGCGGCGACCGTGTGCATCAGCGGCCCGCCCTGCTGGCCGGGGAAGACCGCCTTGTCGATCGCTTTCGCGTGCTCCTCCCGGCAGAGGATCATGCCGCTGCGCGGGCCACAGAGCGTCTTGTGGATCGTCGTCGTGACGACGTCGGCGTACTCGACCGGGTTCGGGTGCTCGCCGGCGGCGACGAGGCCGGCGAAGTGGGCCATGTCGACCATCAGCTTGGCGCCGACCGAGTCGGCGATCTCGCGGAAGGCGGCGAAGTCGAGCTGGCGCGGGTAGGCCGACCAGCCGGTGACGATCAGCGCCGGCTTGTGCTCCTGCGCGAGGCGCTCGACCTCGTCCATGTCGACGAGGAAGTCCTCGCGGCCGACGTGGTAGGGCACCGGCTTGTAGAGGGTGCCGCTGACGTTGATTTTCATCCCGTGGCTGAGGTGGCCGCCGTGGTCGAGGGCGAGGCCGAGGAAGGTGTCCCCCGGTTCGAGCAGCGCCATGTAGACGGCGTTGTTGGCCTGGGCGCCGGAGTGTGGCTGGACGTTGGCGTGGTCGGCGCCGAAC
>DATIOC010000052.1:0-39419 GCA_035473555.1 Solirubrobacterales bacterium | reverse complement strand
CGAGCAGATGCTCTCGCTCGGCAACGCCCGCAACGAGGAGGAGCTGCGGGCCTGGGAGAACCGGATCGCCAACTACCTGAAGCGGATGGACATCGCCGCCTCCGAGTTCAGCTACACGACCGAGCCGAAGATCGACGGGCTCGCGGTCACCCTCACCTACGAGGACGGGGTGCTGGTCCGCGGTGCGACCCGCGGCGACGGCCGGATCGGCGAGGACGTGACCCGCAACCTGCGGACGATCGGCTCGGTGCCGCTGCGGATCTCGGGGAAGGCCCCGGAGCTGATCGAAGTGCGCGGCGAGATCTACCTGCCGATCGCCGCCTTCAAAGCGCTGAACGAGCGCCGCGCCGAGGCGGGCGAACCGACCTTCGCCAACCCGCGCAACTCGGCCGCCGGCTCGATCCGGCAGCTCGACCCGGCGCTGGCGGCCGAACGCCCGCTCTCGACCTGGATGTACGGGATCGGGGCGGTGCGCGGGCTCGACCTGCCGACCCACATGGCCGAGGTCGAATGGCTCCAGGAAGCCGGCTTCAAGGTCAATCCCGACACCGCCCACCACGCCGGCGTCGAGGGCGTGGTCAAGCGCTGCCACTGGTGGGAGGAGCGGCGCGAGGAGCTCGACTACGAGATCGACGGGGTGGTCATCAAGGTCGACGAGAAGGCGCTCTGGCGCGAGCTCGGCGTCGTCGGCCGCGAGCCGCGCTGGGCGATCGCCTGGAAGTTCCCGCCGACGACGGCGACGACGACGCTGAAGAAGGTCGTCTGGAACGTCGGCCGCACCGGCCACCTGGTCCCGTTCGCGATGCTGGAGCCGGTCCACGTCGGCGGCGTCACCGTCACCACCGCCACCCTCCACAACGAGGAGGACCTTGCCCGCAAGGACGTCCGCGAGGGCGACGAGGTGGTGGTGATGCGGGCCGGCGACGTGATCCCCCAGGTCGTCTCGCCGAAGCTGCCGCGCAAGCAGAAGAGCGCCCGCAAGCCGAAGCCGCCGAAGAAGTGTCCCGAATGCGGGACGCCGACGGTCAAGCCCGAGGGCTCCGTGTTCACGATCTGCCCCAACCGCAACGGCTGCCCCGGGCAGGCCTCCCAGCACGTCAAACACTTCGTCAGCAAGGGGGCGATGGACATCGACGGGCTGGGCGAAGAGGTCGCCCTCAACATGCTGGCGCAGGGGGTGATCGAGGACGTCGCCGACATCTACGACCTGACCGAGGAGGGTCTCCTGGGCCAGAAGATCGGGAAAAAGAGCTTCAAAGAGAAATCCGCGCGCAGCCTCGTCGAGGCGATCGAGGCCTCCAAGCGCCAGCCCTTCAAACGCGTCCTCTTCGCGCTTGGCCTGCCGGGGGTCGGAGCGGTCACGGCGGAGGCGCTTGCCGACCACTTCGGCTCGATCGAGAAGCTGATGACCGCGCAGCCGGAGGAGATCGAGGAGGTCGAGGGGGTGGGGCCGATCATGGCCGAGCAGATCGCCGAGTCCCTTGCCGACGAACCGACCCGGAAACTGATCGCGAAGCTCAAGGCGAAGGGCCTTCGGCTGGAGGCCGACGCCTCCGAACGGCGCCGGGAGGGGGGGCCGCTGGAAGACAAGACCGTCGTCCTCACCGGCACCCTGCCGGAGCTGACCCGCGACGAGGCCGCGGCGCTGGTCAAGTCAGCCGGCGGCAAGGTCACCAGCTCGGTCTCGAAGAAAACGGACTACGTCGTCGCCGGCGAGAGCCCCGGTTCGAAGCTCGCCAAAGCCGAGAAATTCGGCACCACGATCCTCGACGAGGCCGGCCTGCGCGAGCTGGTCCGGCGATAGCCGCTTTCAGTAGCCGGCGACGGCGCCGGCGATCCGGTCCTGGTCGAGGTGGGCGAGGCCGAGGTCGCCGACGCCCGCCATCAGGATCGAGAAGGCCATCACCCGGCCGCTGCGGTTGAAGCAGTAGCCGGAGAGGTTGCTGACGCCGCTGATCGTCCCGGTCTTGGTCCGGCAGCGGCCGTAGGCGGCGGTCCCTTCCATGCGGTCGGCGACGGTTCCCTCCTGGCCGGCCAGCGCCAGGTCCTGGATGAACTCTTCGCCCGCCGGGTCGTCCTGCATCCCCAGCAGCAGCTCGACGATCTGGCGCGGGCTGGCACGGTTGGAGCGGGTCAGGCCGGAACCGTCGGTGGCCTGGACGCTGGAGCCGTTGGCGCGGGCGAAGGCCTCGACCACGCCGGCGCCAGCGGCGGTGGTGCCGGCGCCGCCGAATTCGGCGCCGAGCAGCTTGATCAGCGTCTCGGCGAAGAAGTTGTCCGAGTAGACGTCGGTGACGTTGACGATCCGGTCGAGGCTGGGGGAGCGGACGAGGCCGACCCGTTCGGCGTTGGGCGGCGTCGGGCGCAGGGCGACCTGCGCGGGAACCTGGACGCCCGCCCCGCGCAGCGACGCCGCCAGCTTGCTCGCCGCCAGCTTCGCCGGGTCGGAGGAGAAGCCGCTGGCGCTGGTGCTGCCGGCAAAGCCGGAGTTGAAGGCGAGGCCGGAGAGGGGTCCGATGTAGGAGCTGGTCGCATACCCCGAGTCGGCGACGCCGCGAAGCCGGTCGAAGATCGTGTCGTCGGCGTAGAGGCGGCCGGTGATCGAGGTGATCCCGGCGGCCTTGATCTGGGGGGTGAGCGAGAAGAGGTTGGTCCCCAGGCCGGCCAGGTAGCTGCCGTAGAAGCTCGGCGTTCCAAGGGCTGGGTCGCCGCCGCCCTGCAGGTAGAGGCTGCCGTGGAGGACGCCGCTTGCGTCGACACGGCCGTCGCGGAAGACCTTGGTCGCGATCCGGTGGTCGGGGCCGAATTTGGAGAGCGCCGTCGAGGTCGTGAACAGCTTCATGTTCGAGGCCAGCGGCCGCGTCCGGCCCGGGGCGCTGGCGCAGAGGACCTGTTCGGATTCGGCGTCGACGACCAGCAGCCCGCTCGCCGCGCCGCCGCCCTGGTGCAGCCAGGCGCGCATTTGGGGGCAGCTGGGGCTGGCCTGGGCGCCGCCGGCGAGCAGCAGGAAAAGGCCCGCTGAGAGGACCAAAAGGAGGCTGGCGGTGCGTTTCACTCGGTTAATCAACACGTGGGATGCGGAAGGTAGCGGGCAGCGCCGACCTCTCGCCCTGGAATACTGCATGGATCATGGGCAAGGTCGTAGACATCGAGTCCAAGCCGCGCCGCCGCGCGCAGCGGCGCAAAAAGCCCTCGAAGACGGCTCTGGTCCTCGGTGGGGGCGGCTTCACGGGCGGCGTCTACGAGATCGGCGCGATGCGCGCCCTCGACCTGCTGGCGGTGAACAGCACGGTCAACAACTTCGACGTCTACGTCGGCACCAGCGCCGGCTCCTTCGTTGCCTCGATGCTGGCCAACGGGGTTACCCCCGAGGAAATGATGCAGGTGATCAATTCCGACGACAACATGGGCCTCCAGGACCTCGACCTGAACAAGGTCCTGAAGCCCAACTACCTCGGCTTTCTCGCCAAGGGGGCGGCCCTGCCGCTGCGCACGCTCGAGCTGTTGCGCTCCCTGGCCCGGATCGGCGAGTTCTCGGCGATGGACATCGGCGTCGGCCTCGCCGAGGCGCTGCCGACCGGCATCTACTCCGGCTCGGGCCTCTCCGACTACGTCGAGGAAGCTCTCGGCGACAGCGGCCGGGTCAACGACTTCCGGCTCCTCGACTCGGAGCTCTACCTCACCGCCACCGATCTCGACACCTGTGAGCGGATCGTCTTCGGCGAGGATGGCTGGGCGGACGTGCCGATCTCGAAAGCGGTCGAGTGCTCCACCTGCCTGCCGATCGTCTACAAGCCGGTCGACCTGAAGGGGCGCCAGTTCGTCGATGGCGGCATCCGCTCGACCACCAACGTCGACATCGCGGTCGAAAAGGGCGCCAAGTTCATCGTCGTCGTCAACCCGCTCGTCCCCTACGTCAACGACTTCGAGAAGACGATCCCGACCGTCTTCGGTCGCCGCGTCCGCCGCGTCTCCGACATGGGCCTGCCGGCGATCGCCAACCAGACCTTCCGCCTGATAGCCCACCAGCGGCTCCATCAAGCGGTCGAGCGATGGCAGGAGAAGTACCCCGGGGTCGACATCATCCTGCTCGAGCCCGAGCCCAACGACGAGCTGATGTTCGGCACGCCGATCATGGACTACTCCCGCCGCCTCAAAATCGCCCGCCACGGCTTCGAATCCGTCACCGCCACTCTCGCCCAGGACTACGACCGCTACAAGGAGATCGCCGAGCGCCACGGCCTCGAAATCTCCGAGCGCCGCGTCCGCCGCGTGGTCGAGAAAGCCTCCGAAGAGGAGCCCGAGCAAACCTCGGCGTGGCGCCGGGTGCTTGAGCAGACGACCTCGGTGCTGCTTCGCCAGTCCGGCGAGGCTTCTTAATCTCTACGCCGCGTAGAGCTGCTCGATCGCGTCTTCGTGCTTCTGGGCGACGACGGCGCGCTTGACCTTCAGAGTCGGCGTCAGCTCGCCTGACTCCTGGGAGAGGTCGTTGGGGAGGATCGAGATCTTCTTTACCTGCTCGACCCGGGCGAAGTTCTGGTTGATCTTGTCGACGTGGGCTTCGATCGAGGCCTTGACGTCGGCGTTCTTGGCGAGCTGGGTGGGGTCCTCGGAGAGGTTGTGCTCCTGGGCGTATTTGACCGCCTCTTCGGGGTCGAGGGTGACCAGCGCCACCAGGTAAGGGCGGCGGTCGCCGACGACCACGCACTGGGAGACCAGCGGGTGCTGCTTGATTTCGGCCTCGAGGTTGGCGGGGGTGATGTTCTTGCCGCCCGCGGTGATGATGATGTCCTTTTTGCGGCCGGTGATCTTGATGAAGCCCTCGGAGTCGATCTCGCCGATGTCGCCGGTATGGAGCCAGCCGTTGACGATCGTCTCGGCGGTCGCCTCCGGGTTCTTGTGGTAGCCCTGGAAGACGTTCGGGCCCTTGACCAGGATCTCGCCGTCCTCGGCGATCTTCACCTCGCAGCCGGGGAACGGTTTGCCGATCGTCCCGACCTTGAAGTCCTCCGGCGAGGAGATCGTCGCCGCGGTCGAGGTCTCGGTCATCCCCCAGCCCTCGAGCACGAGGACGCCGGCGGCGTCGAAGAAGCGGAGGATCTCCGGGTTGATCGGCGCCGCGCCGGACACGGCGAGGCGGATGTTGCCGCCGAACAGGCCGCGGATTTTTGACAGCACTTTCTTGTCAGCGAAGTCGTACTGGCGCTGCAGCAGGAATCCGGGCTTGCGGCCGGCGCGTTCGGTCTCCCGCATCTTCGCGCCGACGCCGATCGACCAGTTGAAGATCGCCTTTTTGAGGCCGCCCTCCTTCTCCATCGCGCTGGTCGCGGCGGTGTAGATCTTCTCGAAGATGCGCGGCACCGAGGGGAAGTAGCTCGGTTTCAGTTCGGCCAGGTTGGGGAGGATCTTCAGCGGGTCCCGCTCCCAGTAGGCGATCGCCGTTCCGAGGTCGTAGCTGCCGAGCTGGATCAGCAGGGCGAAAGAGTGGGCGAGGGGGAGGTAGAGGTAGGTGAGGTCCCCCTCTTCGATGACGCTGGTCTCGCGGACCATGTCGAGCATCGCCCGGTAGTTGCCGTGGCTGATGATGCAGCCCTTCGGCGGCCCGGTCGTGCCGGAGGTGTAGATGAAGGTGCAGACGTCCTCCGGGGTGACCGCTTCGTAGAGCGCCGCCCAGGTTGCGTCGTCCCCGCCGCCGCCTTTGTCCGCCAGATCCCCCATCGAGATCGCGTCCTCGGTGCCGGCGCCGGTCATCAGCACGACGTGCTCGAGCAGTGGCAACTGGTCGCGGACCTGGCGCACCTTCTCCAGCTGTTCGGCGTCCTCGACGACGACGACCTTGGAGTCGGAGTTCTCGAGGACGTAGCGGCACTCCTCGGGCGAGTTGGTCTGGTAGATCGGGACGACCGTGGCGCCGATCGAGAGAGCGGCGAAGTCGAAGTAGGTCCACTCCGGCCTGGTGTTGCCGAGGATCGAGACGCGGTCGCCCTTCTCGACCCCGAGCGTGACGAGGCCGAATGCCAGGGGCCGGACGATCTCCAGGACGTCGGCGAAGGTCTTGCTGACCCAGGTGTCGGCCTCCTTGTAGCGGACGGCGACGTTCGGCCCGTACTGCGCAGCCGCCTTCGGGAGAAGGTCGGCAATCGTCTTCGAATTGGTACCTCTCCCCGACATCTGCCGGGGGAGTCTAGTTCAGCGCCGGGCCGCGCGGTGCGACTGGCGGGACTGGCCTGAGGAGAGGCTGCGCAGCGAGCTTTCGAACAGCGTCCTGTCGATCCGGCCGTGGTAGATCGGGACTCCCATCTGGACACATTTCCCGATCACCTCCTGTCGCTCCATCTGCATCTGGTCGGCGAGCTCGGCGGGCGTCAGGTGATGGGCCATCGATGACCTCCAGGGTCGTTGAAAATGGGTAGCTCCCGTTGTATCGCTGCGGCCGGATGCCGTCAACTGGGAAAATGAAAGCTCGTGTCCTCTGAGGTCGCCGCCAAGCCGCTGCCCCGCCGGGGCAGGCTGTGGATCATCGCCGTGCTAGCGCTCGGCCTGTTCGCGCTCGGCTACGCGATCGTCGAGCTCTCGACGCAGAAGCCCGGGGATCCCGTCGTTCACGTCGACGGGATCGAAGAAGCGCAGCGGATCTTCAGCGGCATCCCGCAGGAAGGCGAGCGGCTCGGTTCCGACGACGCCCCGGTGACGATCCAGGTCTTCAACGACCTGCAGTGCGACAACTGCCGCGACGACTTCCTCTCGACGATCCCCGAGCTGGCCGAACGCTACGCGCGGCCGGGGGACGTGAAGCTGCTCTACCGCCACTACTCGAACAGCATCCAGCCCGAGCAGCTCGGCTTCTACGGCGCCGAGGCGGCGGCCGAGCAGGGTTACGGCTGGCAGTACATCTACCTCTTCTTCCGCAACCAGGACGAAGCCGAACGCTTCGGCGTCAAGCAGGAGTTCCTCGCCTCGATCGCGGGCTCGGTGGAGGAGCTCGACCTCGAAGAATGGAACGAATACCTCGAGAAGAACGGGCAACAGGGCGGGCCGATCGACAAGCTGCTCGAAAGCTACGAGGAGCTCGGCCGCAACCTGGAAATCCGCACCGGCCAGGGGATGGTCATCACCGGCCCGAAGGGGACCGTGACCCTGCAGGAAGGCCCGTCGCTGGCCGAGATCGAAGCGGCGATCGCAGAAGTCGAATAGCCGCAGCCGATTTTCGGCACAGCCGGGTGTGTCTAAATCCGGCTGCGTTCAGGCGACGCGTCGCAGGCGCGCGCGCCGGGTGAGCAGGTCCCGCCACTCGGAGTCGACGATATGGGCGGGGGAGGTGGTGGCGAGGAAATCGGTGAGGACGGCGGACAGGCCCTCGGGGTCTTCCAGGTTCGGGAAATGGGCGGCGCGCGGCAGCGTCTCGAAGCGGCAGTTTGGGATCTCCTCCTGGGCTTCGAGGCCGTGCGCGAGCGGGATCGTGCGGTCGCGCTCGCCCCAGACGATCAGCGTCGGCATCTCCTTCAGCAGGTAGAGGCGGTCGGTGGCGCTGACCTTCTGCCCTTGGACGTCGATCACCGAACGCAGCGTCTGCAGGAAGGCGCGGCGGGAGCCGGGCTCCTGCAGCGGGCCGAGGGCGCGGGCCACCGCCTGCAGGTAGACCCCGGTGGTGTTGCCGCGCTCGCGCAGCTTGGCGCCGCCTGCGGCGATGGCGCCGACGAGGCGCGGCCTGGTCGCCAGCCGCAGCAGGGCCGCCGAGCCCGGTAGGGCCGCCCCGCGCAGGAGCGGGCTGACGTCATGCCCGAGGCCGCCGCTGGAGATCAGGACGAGGCGCTCGGTGCGCTGGGGGAACTGGTAAAAGAACTGCATCGCGACGCCGCCGCCGAGCGAGTGGCCGACGATCGTCGCCCGCTCGACCCCGATCGTAGTCAGCAGGTCGCGGATGCTCGCCGCATGCGCGCCCAGCGAGTAGTCGCCGCGCGGCGTCGATGCGTCCCCATGGCCGATCAGGTCCGGAGCGATCACCCGGTAAGAGCCCGCCAGCCGCTGCGCCACCGCCTCCCAGTGCCGCGAGGAGTTGATCATCCCGTGGATCAGGACCACGGTAGGGCCGCTTCCCGCGGTCCGGTAGACGGCGCGGTGCCCGTGCAGGTTCGCCTCATGGACCTCAAAGGCCGGCGCGGGTGACATGTGGAGACACTAGCGCCGTCGCTGGCGGCGTCTACTCGTCTTCCCGAATCCCGGAGTAGGGGCTCGAAGATACCGCGATTTCCCGATCGCTGTGAAGGACGCCAGAGAGCACCGCCAATCCCTGCTCGGTGAAGACGTACGGGGGGTAGCGGCGGCCACCTCTGCCGTCGTTTTGAGGTCACAATTTGTGACCTCAAAGCTTTCGCCTCGGATCAAGACTTTGGTTTTCGCCGCCATGGAGTTCGGCCAAGTCCTTGTCGAGCATCACCTGCCGTTTGCGGACGACGTAGATCCGCTTCTCAACCGCCGGAGCGGCGGCTCGCCGGAAGCCTTCATACGATTCTTGCTTGTGACCCTCGTGCTCAGCGTGCACAGTCGAAACTACCTGTGGCTCGTCGTCGATCGGCGTTTGTCATACGGAGCTCGCCGCCCGCCCGTGGACGACGCAGTAAAGGTCATGAATCTCGAGACCACGGACGGCGTTGGCCTCCTCGCGTACGCTGGTCTTGGTGCCACGTCCAGCGGCACGCAACCGTCTGACTGGATGAGCGCTGTGCTCCGTGGTCGCGGAGGTTTGACATTCGAGCAGGCGCTAGGTGTTCTCTCGACTGCGGCTACCAAGCAGCTGCCCAAGCATCTGGCGCAACTCCCATACGGAGCGCATTTCATCATCATCCCGGCGTTCGTAAGAGGTGTCGGATCCCGTCTGTACAGCATCGACAACGTGGTCGACCCCAAGGGACAGAGACACTGGTATCGCTACACGAGCCATCAGCGTACGGTCGAGCCGGGCTCACCGAGCGTCCGACTCGCCGTTGGAGGGACCGGCGGCCTCTACCTCGCCAAGAACCGAAGTTGGCAGCGGTCCCTGCTGAGTCTCGTGAACGCACATGACCGAGGAAAGGTTTCGGACCATGTGGTTGCCGACCGGCTCGCGCGGCTTAACTATGAGGCCCATCAGGTGGTGCGCGACGCCAGCGTGGGTCCACGGTGCATCGTTGTCTGGCGTCGCCGGCCAGATGCGCAGCCGGGCGCCCCCGGTGGTGGACACCAGTTCTATACGGGTGTCGACCGCGACCTGGACTCCGCTTCAATCCCAGCCATTGCGAACGGCATGGACGTGCACGCGATAATCGGAGTGGTGATGAAGGATTTTCAGGCGCGAACCGCCAGTCACGGCTTCAGTTTTGCGGCGGCATCCGACTTCGACAAGGACGAGATGACCCGGCTGCTCGCAGAGCTCCCGTCGGAACCGGACGAGAGACTCCGCTGACATTCGTATAAGCCGTCCCATCTGCGCAAGACCGCCGATGTTGGCGAAAGGGGTCCCTGGGGCCTCCCCTTACCAGCTCGGCGGTTCTTAGAGTCCGAGGACCAGCGCCAGCGCTTCGTCGACAGCTTGAAGTTCCCCGGAATCGAGACGCCCTGCGGAGCGCCCCAGGCGCTGCGGGTCGACGACCGTGGTCTGCTCGACCAGGACTCGGGTCGCCGTGTCGTTCAGAGAGATCGTCGGGCGAAACGTCGCCGGGCGAGCGCTAGTCGAAGTGGGGGCAACAAGCGTCGTACTCAGCCCCAGGAACTCGTCCGCCTGGACCACGACGGCGTAGCGAGCGCCCTGTTGCTCTCTGCCTCGAGCATTTCGAGGAGCCGGTAGCCGGAAGATTTCGCCGCGGACCACCTAGTCAACCGTCTCCGGCGACAGTTCGGCCATCTGCTCGCGGATGATCGTCATCTCGGCGCGGTCTGCCTCATCGGTGGCCAACCGCTCGACCTCCGCGGCGACTGACGAGCGGGCTCGACGGCGAGCGGCGGACTCTAGAAGCGCGGTGCGAACAGCCTCGGAGTCGGTCATCGAGCCGCTGCGAACGATCCGCAGAGCAGCAGCCGAGCTGTCGTCCAGACGAACATGAAGCGAGCGGCTCATGGAGGTCAATGTAGCACGCATCGCGCTACAAACATCGGGGCGCCCGGATTTGAACCGGGGACCTCACCGACCCGAACGGTGCGCGCTACCAGGCTGCGCCACGCCCCGAGAGGGGTGATTATCTCAGAGCGCCGGGTGGGGCGCGGGGAGGGGCGCTCGCCGCTACTTTGGACGGGAAGGCGGTTGCAACCGATGACGATGGCGCGCAGGCTGATTCCGATCCTCGTGGTGGCGCTGCTGGCGATGGTGCCGGCGGGCGCTCATGCGTACCTGCCGCCGGGGTTCGTCGGGGTCTCGCCGCAGAACGGCGGCACCGCCAAGGACTATCACTTGATGCGGGAAGCGGGGGTCTACAGTGTCCGCCTGCCGCTCAACTGGAGCGCGGTCGAGCCAGAGAACCCGGCCTTCTCCGAGCGCAACTGGGAAGCGTTCGACCACGAGGTGCGGCTGGCGGCGCGGGAAGGGATCGAGATCTTCCCCTTCATCGCCAGCTCCCCCGAATGGGTGGCCTCGCAGGGAATCGACCTGCCGGTCGCCAATCCCTGGCAGCGGCGGGCCTGGGCCTCGTTCGTCCGCGCGGCTGTGCGCCGCTATGGCCCGGAAGGCAGCTTCTGGCGCGAAGAAGCCGAAGCCGAGGAACTGCCGTACCTGCCGATGAAGCGCTGGGAGATCTGGAACGAGGAGAACATCGTCAGCTTCGCCGCCGACCCCGAACCGAAGCGCTTCGCGACGCTGATCCGGATCGCCGGCCGGGTGATCCACAACGAAGCCCCCGGCTCGAAGGCGATCGTCGGCGGCCTCTTCGGCCGGCCGCTGCAGATCCCGCCCAACGTCGCCTCCGGCGACTTCCTCTCGCGGCTGTACCGCGCTAGGCACGTGAAGCAGTACTTCGACGGCGTCGCCCTGCACCCCTACGTCGCCGACGCGCGGGCGATGGGGGCGCAGCTGACCAACCTGCGGCGGATCATGCGCCGCCACGGCGACGGCGCCACGCCGCTGTATGTGACCGAGCTAGGCTGGGGATCGGCGAACGGCCCGACCCGCTGGCAGCGCGGCCTCTGGGGGCAGGCGACCCAGCTCTCCAAGGCCTTCACGATGCTCTCCGCCAACCGGGTCCGCTGGGGGGTGCGCGGCGCCTGGTGGTTCACCTGGAGCGACGAGGGTGGCAGCTGCGTCTTCTGCCACTCGGCCGGGCTGCTGACCTCGAAACGGGAAGCGAAGCCCGCCTGGTACCGCTTCAACGAATGGACTGGAGGGGACGCCGGGACGGTGCCGCGGATCGGCAGCGACGAGCTCGAAACGGGTGGAGAAGGCGAAGCGCCGCCGCGGGGCGAAGCCGCTGGGCAGGAATAGTTAGGCTCCGCTCGGACTTCAAAACGAGCAAAGGAGCAGTTTCGATGGCTTTCTCAGTTCCCGACCTGCCGTACGCATACGACGCGCTGGAGCCTCACATCGACGAGGAAACGATGCGCATCCACCACGACAAACACCACCAGGCGTACGTCGACAAAGCCAATGCCGCCCTCGAGGGCACCGAGTGGGCCGACCGCGACGTCGAGGACGTCCTCCGCAACCTCTCGGCCCTGCCCGGCGACAAGCAGGCTGCGGTCCGCAACAACGCCGGCGGCCACTACAACCACTCGCTCTTCTGGCAGATGATGGGCCCCGACGGCGGTGGCGAGCCGGGCGGTGACCTGGGCGCCGCGATCGGCGAGACCTTCGGCTCCTTCGACTCCTTCAAGGAGGAGTTCAAAAACGCCGGCATCGCCCGCTTCGGCTCCGGCTGGGCCTGGCTGGTCAAGGACTCATCCGGCCTCGCCGTGATCTCGACCCCGAACCAGGACTCGCCGATCTCCGACGGCACCACGCCCCTGCTCGGCGTCGACGTCTGGGAGCACGCCTACTACCTGAAGTACCAGAACAAGCGCCCCGAATATCTCGACGCCTTCTGGAACGTCGTCAACTGGGACTACGTCGCGGAGAGGTTCGCCTCGTAGGACTGCTGCTCGGAGGCCGGGGGAATCTCGGCCATCGCGTGCTCGGCGAGTGCGGTGATCGTCAGGCTGGGGTTGACGCCGACGTTCGCCGGCACCGCCGAGCCGTCGCAGACGAGCAGGTTCTCGTAGCCGAAGACCCGCTGGCGGGCGTCGACGACGCCGTCCTCGGGCCCGTGCCCGATCACCGCGCCGCCGAGGATGTGGGCGGTGGTCGGCACGTTCAGCAGCGCCTCGGTCATCGAGCTCTGGGCGACGCCGCCGGTCCGCTCGGCCAGCCATTCGGCCGCGTCGTTGGCGACCGGGATGAAGGTCGGGTTCGGTTTCTCGGGGTCCTGCTCGGTCTGCAGCCAGACGTTGCCCGATCGTTTCAGGGTGGGACGCAGGGCGATCGCGTTGTCGAGCGTCTGCATCACCAGGAGGATGATCGTCCGGCGCGACCAGTTCTTCGGGTAGATCACCTTGGCGAAGCGGACCGGGTGGCGGATGATCTGCCCGAGCAGCTTCAGCGGCCGGGTGGCCCGGGTCCCGTCTCCCACCAGCAACGTGTAGAGGAGGCTCATCGAGTTGCCGTCGTTGCCGTAGCTGACGGTCTCGATGTGGGTGTCGGCATCGGGATAGATGCTGCCGCTGATCGCCACCCGCCGGGTGAGGTCGTCCGGATAGTCCTCGGGGACGGTGACCGCGAGGATCATCTCGCTGTTGGTCCGCACCAGCTCGCCGAGGCGCTGGGAGATGCGGGGGAGGGCGCCGCCGAGGCGGCAGCGCTGCAGCAGCTTGTTGGTGCCGAGGGCGCCGGCGGCGACGATCACGCCGCGCGCTTTCAGGATCCGCTTGCCGCGGCCGGGGAGGATCCCCGAGCGCTCGCTGGCGACCGTGTAACCCTCGCTGCCGTCGGCGGCGCCGATCGGGCGGATCTCGGTCACGGTGCGGTCGGGGACCACCTCGACGCCGCGCTGTTCGGCCAGGTAGAGGTAATTCTTGACGAGGGTGTTCTTGGCCCCGTGAGGGCAGCCGACCATGCAGCGCCCGCAGAAGCTGCAGCCGGTCCGGTCCGGCCCCTCGCCGCCGAAGAACGGGTCCGGGACGGTCTTGCCGGGGGCGCCGAAGTAGACCCCCACGGGCGTCTTCTGGTAGGTGTCGCCGACGCCGATCTTCTCGCCGTACTCGCGCAGCAGCTCGTCGGCGGGGTCGTTGGTCTGCACCTGGGCGACGCCGAGCATCCTCTGCGCTTCGGCGTAGTGCGGCGCCAGCTCGGACTCCCAGTCGGCGAGGTCGCCCCACTGCGGGTCCTTGAAGAACTTCGCGGGCGGGACGTAGAGCGTGTTGGCGTAGCCGAGACTGCCGCCGCCGACGCCGGAGCCGCTGACGACCGAGACGTCCTTGAAGGTGGTGAGGCGGAAGATGCCGCGCAGGCCCAGGCGCGGCGCCCAGAAGTAGCGGCGGATGTCCCAGGTCGACTTCGGGAAGTCCTTGTCCTTGAAGCGCTTGCCGCACTCGAGGACGGCGACCTTGTAGCCCTTTTCGGCCAGGCGCAGGGCGGAGACAGACCCCCCGAAACCGGAGCCGACAACGATGTAGTCGTAGTCGTACTGGCTCATCAGCCAGTCCAGCCTACCGGGCGGTTCCTAGGCCTCGCCGGGCTCGAGCGGGCGGAAATCGGTGGTGCGGGCGCCGCAGACCGGGCAGAACCAGTCCTTGGGGATGTCCTCGAAGGAGGTTCCCGGCGGGATTCCGCCATCCGGATCGCCGATCGCGGGGTCGTAGATGAACCCGCAGCTGTCGCAGATCCAGAGGGTCGCGTCTTTGGTCTCGGTGGTCATCGATATGAATGTTAGAGATCCTGGCTGCTCAGCCAGGATCTATTTGCCGAAGCTGACCTGCGGCGCGTTCCGCTCGGAGGCGTCCTCGATCTCGAAGTACTCGCGCGCGGTGAAGCCGCCCTGGTTGGCGATGATCGAGCCGGGGAACTGCTGGATGTCCGTGTTGTAGGACTGGACGTTGGAGTTGTAGATCCGGCGCGAGGCCTGGATTTCGTCCTCGAGCTCGGAGAGGTTGCGGCTCAGCTGCTGGAAGTTCTCGGTCGCCCGCAGGGTCGGGTAGTTCTCGGCCACCGCTTTCACGTCGGCCAGCGCCTGGGTCAGCTGCTGCTCGGCCTTGGCGGTTTCCTCGACGCCCTGCGCCTGCATCGCGGCGGCCCGCGCCTGGGTCGTTTTCTCGAAGGTCGCGCTCTCGTGCTCGGCGTATCCCTTGACCGTTTCGACCAGGTTCGGGACGAGGTCGTGGCGCCGTTTCAGCTGCACGTCGATCCCGCTCCAGGACTCGTCCACTCGGTTGCGCGAGGCGATGATCCCGTTGCGCTTCGCGATGTAGTAGAGGACCGTGAGAACTATGAGGGCGACGATGACGATGAGGGCGATGGTCATTGGGGCTCCTGTGGTCGGACCGGGCTTGAGCGCATCCTAACGCCGTAGGATCGCGGCGTGAGCGCGAAGGCAGATGCGGGGGAATGGGCCGAGATCGTGCGCCGCTACGGCGAGCGCAACGGGCTCACCTACGAGCCGGTGGGCGGGATCAACCCCAAAGACGGGCCGGTGGCCCTCTGCGTCGGCGGCGTCAACCGCCTCACCGGGCAGCTGACCGAAGGCTTCTGGGGCGCCTGCTGCGACGCCGACGAAAAGGAAGTCGGCGGCTTCTTCAGCAAGGCGGTGGTGCCGACCGCGCTGCTCGCCAAGGCCCACATGCCGGACCTGGCGCAGGTCGTGCCCGCCTTCAACGTCGAGTCGATCGAGGGGCACGAGGTGGTCACCCAGCGCTTCCAGCGCAAGGTCGAGTTCGAGTCGATCGAGTTCAACAAGCGCTTCCTGGCGACGGTGCCCAAGGAGTACAACCCGGTGAAGCTGCGCGAGCTCTTCAGCCCCGGCTTCCTCGGCTGGGTGACGACGATCCAAGGTGAGATCGACTTCGGCGTCAACGACCGCCAGCTCTGGTTCCTCTGGCGGCTCGGCGAGCGCGGCGAGGCGGAACTGAAGGCGGCGCTGAAGAACGCCGGCCAGCTCTTCCGGCGACTGCAGTCGGAGATGGACGAGAGCGGCATCCACACCTACCCGCCGGGCCCCTGGCACGCAGGCTTGGCGCCGTTTCCGGCATGAACTGCATCGAATTTGATGCAGTTCGTTTTCAGGCGGGGTAGTCGGGGTCGCCGGGGAGGACGACGCGAGGTTCGGCGCCGTCTTCGGCGATCACCACCGGCAGGATCGGCTCCAGCGTTCGCTCGCGGTAGGCGGCGATCGCCTCGTCGGAGGTGCGGAACTCGGCCAGCCAGCGGAGCTGGGTCTGGGTCGGGAAGGAGAGGACGACCTCGCCGGCGGTGTGCGCCTCGAGCGCGGCGGCGGGCTGGAACCAGCGGGCCTCGGTGGTCTCGACTCCGTCGGGCTGCGGCGGTGTGTGGGCGGGGGCGAGGGCGAGGAAGAACCAGGCGTCGAAGCGGGTGGCGATCACCTCCGGCGTGATCCAGCGGCTGAAGGGCACCAGCTCCTCGCCGGCGGGCAGCTCGATCCCGGCCTCCTCGGCCAGCTCGCGCATGGCGCAGGCGCGCAGGCCGGCTTCCTCGGCGCCGTCGGCCGCGTCGAGCGAGCCGCCGGGGAAGACCCAGACGCCGGGCATGAACTTCGCCTCCTCGCTGCGCCGCAGCATCAGCACCTCGAGCGCCCGCTGCGAGTGTTTGCCGCCGCGCCGCAGGAGGACGACCGAGGCCGCCGGCCGGGGCGTCGAGGGCGGCCCGAAGTTGGGCATCTCCGCCGGTCCCCGTCGCCGCTCCTCCATCGGAGCAGCGTAACCCTCAGCTGAGGACGCGACGGCGCTCGCGGCGGACCCAGGCGCGCTGGGTGAGCCAGGCGAGGAGCGCGATCAGGGCGATCGGGCCGAGGATCGCGAGGGCGACGACGGTGACTGCGGCGGCGACGGCGAGGATCTTGCCGGCGTCGTCGAGGGCGTCGCCGACGCCCCAGGTGCCGCCTTCGGAGGGCGCTTCGGCGCCGCCGGTCTCGATCCGGACCAGGACGCGGGAGTAGTCGGCGCGGCGCTCGAGGTGCTGCAGTTGGCCCCGCAGGACGGCGCGATGGCGGCGCTCCTGCGCCAGCTCGGCTTCGACCGCTTCGCGCTCGGATTCGCTTTCCGCCCCCTCGAGTTGAGCGAGGAGGCTGTCGATCCGCGCCTGGGAGTCGTGCAGCAGCTCGCCGGTGGCGACGGTCGGGGCGGTGATGTCGTCGGTCGCCTCGTGGCGGGTCCGCACCTCGTCGATTGCCGAGAGCGCCGCGAGCGCGCCCCCGAGTTGGGCGCTCGGGATCAGCAGCTCGAAGCGGGCGGCGGCTTCGCCTGGTTTGCCCTCGCGGGTCGAGGAGCTCATCACGATCCCGTCGTGGGCGTGCACCGCTTCGAAGACCTTGGCCGAGTCGTCGCCGACGTCGCCAGGGGCGGCGGCGAGGACAAGCTCGGCGGAGCGTTCGACTGATCGCCGATCGGGGTTGGGTTCTGCGGCGAGGGTCGCGGGGCCGTGTGCAGCCCTGGTGGACTCTTCGTATTCGACTCCCGCTGCGGATGAGCCGGCCGCTGAGCTGGCCATCGGAACCACGTTTGAGTATTCGGCCGAGGCCGAGCCGGAGCGCCCCTGGTCGGTGGAGGGCGTGGCCTGATTCGACTTTTGAATTTCCTCGCCGGGCTGCAGCACGGCGAGATTCGCCGAGTCGTTGTTCTCGCTGCTCATGGTCACGGCAGTTGCAATTGCGATCGCGAGCACGGCGAACCCGCCGGCCGGGATCAGCAGCTTGTGCGGCCGGATTGCCCGCAGCCGCTCGAACGGGGTCCACCGCCAGTGCGTGCGCCGCGGGAAGCCCGCGGCGGCGCGCTGGTCGAGCTCGGCGGCGAACTCGGGCCGCGGCGTCGGCCGCAGGGCCTGAAGGTCGGCTGCCAGTCGGTCCTCCCTAGGCGTTTCCATCGCAGGCCTCCCTCAGCTTGGTCATTGCGCGGTGCAGCTTGGTGCCGGCGTTTGACTCGCCGATGCCGAGCACCCGGGCGATCTCACGGTTTTCCAGGCCTGCGAAGAACTTGAGCGCGATCAGCTCGCGCTCGCCGGGCTCGAGGCGCTCCAGCGCTTCGGAAACCACCAGGCGCCGCTCGCTGTGGTCGTCTCCGTGGCCGCCGAAGGTCTCGGCGTCGGCCGGCTCGGCGGTCAGCTCCGCCTGGCGGCCGCGGCGGCGCAGCTCGTCGAGGGCGGCGTTGCGGGCGATCCCGAACAGCCACGCCCGCGGCTCACCGCGCTCGGGGTCGAAGCGGTTGCGCTTGCGGTAGGCGCGCTCGAAAGCTGCGGCGGTGACTTCCTCGGCCGCCAGCGCGTCGCGCAACAGGCTGGCGACGTAGGCGTAGACGTCGTCGCGGCTGGAGCGGTAGAGCCGCTCGAAGGCGATGTCGGCCGTTCGCGGCGCGTCGGTTGCCTCTGCCACAAGTGCCTGCTCCATGTCCGTACTACGCCCAGGACCCCCATCCATCACGCGAGTATCGGCGGTTGGCGAGGTTTGGCCCCTATAGGGGCCCTTTTTCGCCAAACGTCAGGCAGCTTGGGGGAGGTTCGCCGGCGTGGAAGCCACGGCCGCCCGGATCGACTCCGCCGCGATCCCGGCCAGATCGCGCAGCTCGTCCTCGCTTATGGAGAGCGGGGGCATCAGCACGACCGTGTTGCCGAGCGGGCGGATGAAGGCGCCGCGCTTGCGCGCCTCGACCGTCACCCGGTGGCCCATCCGCAGGGCGTCGTCGTGGTCGCCGAGGTCGATGCCGACCATCACGCCCTTTTGGCGCACCTCCGCCACCTCGGGCATCGCCGCGACCTCGGCCATCAACTCCTCGAAGAGGGCGATCTTTGGCTGCAGGCGCTCCAGCGTCCGCTCCTGCGCGAAGACGTCGAGGTTGGCCAGCGCCGCCGCGCAGGCGAGCGGGTTGCCGGTGTAGGTGTGGCCGTGGAAGAAGGTCTTGAACTCCTCGTAGTTGCCGAGGAAGCCCGCGTAGATCTCCTCGCTGGCCAGGGTCGCCGCCAGCGGCAGGTAACCGCCGGTGATCCCCTTCGCCAGGCACATCAAATCTGGTGCGACGCCTTCCTGTTCGCAGGCGAACATCGTCCCGGTGCGGCCGAACCCGGTCGCCACCTCGTCGCAGACGAGCAGCACGCCGAAGCGGTCGCAGAGCTCGCGCGCCGCCCGCAGGTAGCCGGGAGGCTGGACGAGGATCCCGGCGGCGCCCTGGACCAGCGGCTCGATCATGACCGCCGCAACCTCGTCCCCATGCGCTTCGAGCACGCGCTCGAGGTCGGCGGCGTCGCCTGGCTCGGCGACGTACGTCTCGAACAGGAGCGGCCGGTAGGTCGAGTGGAAGAGGTCGATGCCGCCGATCGAGACCGAGCCGATCGTGTCGCCGTGGTAAGCCTCCCGCAGGCGCACGAACTTGGTCCGCCGCGCGTGGTCGCCGCCGCGCTGCTGCTGGTACTGGAAGGCGATCTTCAGCGCGATCTCAGCCGCGGTCGAGCCCGAGTCCGAGTAAAAGACGCGGGATAGCCCCTCCGGCGCGATCTCGACCAGCCGCGCCGCCAGCTCGGTCGCGCCGGGATGGGTGAGGCCCAGCATCGTCGTGTGGGCGACACGGTCGAGCTGCTCCCGCACCGCGGCGTCGATAACCGGGTGGCGATGGCCGTGGACGTTGCACCACAGCGCCGCCGTCCCGTCCAGGTAGCGCCGCCCCTCGCTGTCGAAGAGGTAGGAGCCCTCACCGCGCTCGATCACCAGCGGCTCTTCCTCGCTCCACCCCTGCTGCTGGGTGAAGGGATGCCAGACGAAGTCGCGATCGAGCTGCGTGTGGTCCACCGACATGGGGCGGACGTTAGCCCGGGAGGCGGCGGCAGGACCCGGCTTCTACAGAGAAGGGATAGGCGTGATATGCGTCACGCCTATCCCATGTATGTAGAAGCGATTTACGCCCTGACTCGCGCCTACCTTCCTGCGCCATAAACAAGGAATGGCCGGGGCGCCGCGTGAACGGCCCCCGGCCTGGCACAGGAAAGGGGTCTTTCCCATGCAGGACAAAGGTAGGCGAGCGGCCGACAACGCCGCTGAAGATCGACGCGAAGAGGGCGCGGTCTTGCGCCACGTGGTTGCGGTCCATCCCTCGACGCTCCTTATCTCGGATCTAATTCGGGAACTGGGCGATTCCAGCGACTTCGCCCAGCGCGACAACATCGAACGGGCGGTTCGGGAACTCGTCAAAGGCGGGTTGCTATTCAGGTGCGAGGGAACGGTGCTGCCGACCCGAGCCGCGCTCTACGTCTTCGACGTTCTGGAGCTGTCATGAGAGGGAGCGAGCCCGCCATCCCGAGCCTGCCCGATGGCATCACGTTCTCTACGGCAGCGAAGCGGTTCGGCTGGAACCTGCGTATAGCCCGACACCGAGCGGGCCTCAGGCAGCAGGATCTGGCAGACCGGTTGGGCATCCATCAGCCCGGGATCTCGAACTGGGAGAGAGGCAAGTGCTTGCCGGAGGAAAGATCCATCTGGCGGCTCGCAGATGCGCTGGAGATAGAACCCAGCGACCTATTGCGCGGTACCGAGGATCTCGCCAGCTAGCCTGTCCGTGTGGCTGACGAGCGCCGTAAGCAGAAGACGGACAAGGGTCTAGAGATCCCCGTCCCGACCAAGGGGGAGTTCGACGCCGCTATGCGGAAGGTCGCTCCCCCAGTAGGTCGTAAACGCCCTGACGAGAAAGACCGGCCTCAGAAGCAATCCGAGTGATTGAGACGCCCGCCTCGCGGGCGTCTCGCACGTAGGCACGCAGGTCGTCGGTCGCTTGCCGTTTGGCCGAGTCGGCCCGCTCGCGGCGTTTGGCGGCGCCTCGGATGCTCCGCAGGATCGTCGCCTCGCTCACTGGTTCGCCGCCTCTTTGACGAGGGCGTGGAACATCGAGCGCTGACCCGAGTGGCGGTTGTTGTGCCGCCACGCGTACTCGTCCAAGTAGGACTGAAGCCACTTGCGGGAAACACCCTTGTAGGCACCGCGCATCCCCGTCTTCAGGTTGCCGAAGAAACCCTCGATGGTGTTCGTGTGGATCGTCCCGTTGACGTAGGAGCCGGCCGAGTGGTTGATCACCCGGTGCCCCGCGTACTCGCGCGCGAGGGGCTTGTAGGCCATCCAGTCATCGGTGATCAGGATCGCTTCCGGGTTCACGTTCGACCGGACTGGGCCACTTAAAGGCTCGCCCCTGCGCGACTCGATTACGCGCAGCCGGACCCGGCCGCCGCGCTCGATCATCCCCAGCACGGAGACTTGGCGCTGACGCCAAGCGGCAGCTTCTTTTTTGGTCATCTTCGGTCCACGGGGTCGACCGTGAACGCCGGTCTCGTCAACCTCGACTTCGCCGCGCAGGCTAGGGGCCGGATCGGGTTCGGCCATCAGGTGATTTCGAATCTTGTTGAACATGCGCCAGGCGGTCTTGTAGTGAACTCCAAGCTCCCGCTCTAGCTGCTTGGCAGATATGCCGCACCGAGTGCTCGTCATGAGGTACATGGCGTGGTACCAGAGCCGCAGCGAGGTTGAGGAGCGGTGGAAGATCGTCCCGGCCGTGGGGTGCAGATGGTGCCCGCAGGCCGTGCAGGTCCACGACTGACGTTGCTGCTTGGTCGCGTAGCGCTTGAAGACCTTGACGGCGTCGCACTTAGGGCAGTGGGCGTGTTCGCCATCGGGCGCGTGGCGGGTCCGCCAGAGGTGCTCCAAGCAAGCGCCATCGTCGGGGAACTCGGCAAGGAACTCCGTCACCGAGTAGTCGGAGGTCGAAGACTTGTAGCGGCGAGGCTTGTTGCGGTTGGCCGGTGGCATGTTGTAAACCTACTTGACACACTGAGGTTTGTCAAGTGACTTTACAAAATGGAAACGCGGCGATAGTCTGTCGTTCGTTGAACGACCAGCAATCCTCAACTACCGGCCCTCTCGCCCCCGTTTTCGCAAAGCTGGACCGTGCCGGTAAGCACCTGACTGACCTTCAAGCCGGGACCAAGGAATTCGGGGAATCGGACTTCTACGAAATCGAGACCTATCTTCCCGAGGAAGGCAGGGTCATCGGTCGCTCGGTCAACGTGAAACCCCCCGGCCCCGAGCTGGGAGCGTTGATCGGTGACCTTGTCCACGGCGTGCGTTCCGCCTTGGATCAACTCGTCTTCCAACTCGCAACAGCGGAGTCCGAGCCTTTGTCTGAACGCATGGCGAAGGACTCTGCCTTTCCCATCTTCAAGACCGGCCCCCGTTACCGGGGTGAAGCTGGACGGGGACACGGAAAGGGGCGCGGGGCCGCCTACAAAATCAGTGGATTGTCCAAACCCGTGCGGCGGAGTATCGAGCGTCTTCAGCCCTACCACCGTCGGAAGCACCCGCTGCTTTGGGCTCTCTGGCAGTTGGAGGAGCTGTCGAATGTCGACAAGCACCGCGCCATCCCACTCACCGGAGCTTTCACGGCCCAGGCATTCATGGCGATCAAATTCAACCGGCCGATCCAAAGGTTCGGGAAACGAGATTTCCCCGGCCCCATAGAAGAGGGCCGTCCGCTCATTCAGCTCCGCGGAGACTTCGTCAGCCCCGACGACGTGGACATAGAAGCCAACCTCACCCCGAGCGTAATCTTCGACAAGCGTTGCGATCCCGCCTGCGTCAGGGGGTGGCCAATCAGGAATGTCATCGATGGCATCTTCACGGCCCTCGCCGTTCATGTATTCCCGGAGCTGAACCCCCACATCCGGAGCTATTTTGGAACCGGGATTAACTTCTCCTACGGTCCCCCAAGACAGCCCGACTTGGCTATCCCAGCCGGACTCCCGCCCGGCACCGGGTAGCTGCGGCAGATCTTCAGCCACGGCTTACCCCGCCCTGAAGCGAGAAATCGCTTCTACAGAGAAGGGATAGGCGTGATATGCGTCACACGAACAAATATTGCCCTTCTGAAAAGGTTGTGCTTGTGCAACTATTGACGAGATGAATGCGACGGAAGTGAAAGCACTGGCCGAAGCCTCCCGCAAGGAGGTCGGCGCGGACGAGCGTGAGAGCGCCGCCCGGCTCGGTGCCCTTCTGCACCACGTCTTCCTCTACGACCGCGGCAACCAGCTGCGGGTGATCGAGGAGACGGGGCTCTCGATGACGCAGTGCAAGGCGCTGCTCGAGCTCGGCGGCCTTGGCGGCGACGCCCAGGCCTGGCAGGTCTCCGACCTCGCCGAGCTGTTCGGCGTCTCGGTGCCTTCGATGAGCCGCGCGGTCGACGCGCTGGTCAAGGCGAAGCTGGCGACCCGGGTCGAGGACCCGGATGACCGTCGGGTGCGCCGGGTGAAGATCACCGCCAAGGGCAAGGACCTGGTCGCCACGCTCGTCACCGTCCGCATGACCGGAATTGAGTCCTTCGTGACCACTCTCACCGCGGCGCAGCGGCGCAAGCTCGACGCTGCGGTCGAGTCGCTGATGGAGCGCGAGGACCTCGCCCAGACTTATGAGGCTCTGAAAGGAAGTGAGCGCGCTTGACCCGTTACCGCCACCTGATCACCGACGACAATCGCAAGTGGTGGACGCTCGGAGCGATGTGCTTCGCGCTGTTCATGATCATGCTCGACAACACCGTCGTCAACGTCGCGCTGCCGTCGATCCAGAAGGACCTGGGGGCCTCGATCAGCGGCCTCGAGTGGACGATCAACGGCTACACGCTCTCCTTCGCGGTGCTGCTGGCGACCGGTGGCCGGCTCGGCGACATCTTCGGCCGCCGGCGGATGTTCCTCTGCGGCGTCGTCATCTTCGCCACCTCCTCGGCGACCGCCGGCTTCGCGCCGAACGAGACCGCGCTGGTCCTCAGCCGCGTGGTCCAGGGCGTCGGCGCGGCGCTGATGATGCCGGGCACGCTCTCGATCATCACCGACGCCTTCCCCGCCCACGAGCGCGGCAAGGCGATGGGCACCTGGGCCGGCGTCTCGGCTCTGGCGCTGGCCGTCGGGCCGGTGCTGGGCGGCTTCCTCACCGAGCACGTCAGCTGGCGGGCGATCTTCTACATCAACATCCCGGTCGCGATCGGGGCTGTGGCGGCGACGCTGTTCGCGGTGCGCGAGTCGCGCGACACCTCCGTCGGGCGCGAGGTCGACTACGCCGGGGTCGCGGTCCTGACCGTCGGCCTGACGGCGCTGGTCCTCGCTCTGGTCGAGGGCAACGCCTGGGGCTGGGGATCGACCCAGATCGTCGGTCTGCTGGCGCTCGCCGCGGTGGCGCTGCCGACCTTCGTCTTCGTCGAGAACCGGGTCAAGGCGCCGATGGTCCAGTTCGACCTGCTCAGTGATCGCAACTTCCTCGGGGCGGTCTGCGTCGCGCTGATCATCACCTTCGCGATGATGGGCGTCTTCTTCTTCCTCGCCCTCTACATGCAGGACATCCTTGGCTACTCGCCGCTGGAGGCGGGGATCCGGTTCCTGCCCTCGACCCTGATGATCGTTGGGGTGGCGCCGGTGGCGGGACGGCTCTCGGACCGCTACGGGCCGCGCTGGCTGATCGCCGGCGGGCTGCTGATCGTCTCCGCCTCGCTGTTCAGCTTCAGCCGCATCCAGGTCGACTCCGGCTACCTCGACCTGCTGCCCGGGTTCATGCTGCTCGGCATCGGCGTCGCGATGACGATGTCGCCGATGACCAGCGCCGCGATGAACGCGGTGCCGGTGCAGAAAGCCGGAATCGCCTCCGGCGTCCTCTCGATGTTCCGCATGGTCGGGGGCAGCCTCGGCATCGCCGTCACCGGCGCGATCTTCCAGGGCCTGGTCAGCTCCCGGCTGGATTCGCTGCTCGGCGGGACCGGGGTCTCTGCGGCCCAGCGGCAGTCGATCTCCGACCAGCTTGGCGGCGGCACGGTGCCTAAGGTGCCGGGGCTTGATGCGGCGCAGGTGAAGGAGGTAACGCTGGCTGGGAACGAAGCATTTGTTTACGCCGTGAGCCATGCGATGACGGTTTCCGGGTTCGTTGCTCTGGTCGGGGCGGTTATCGGGGCTACGGCTATTCGGGCCAAGGCGAAAGGGGCGACGAGTGTCGAGGCTGCGATGGCCGAGGCCAACCCTGGCGGTGAAGCGCTTGCCGCTGAGGAGGCTCGGGAGGCTGCGCAGCCGGCTTAGTTGGGAGGGCGCCCTCTGCGATCGAGCTTTAGGGTGCCGGCCCGATGCTGGTCTTGCTGCCGCCGTCCGAAGGAAAGGCTCGCCCGGAAGCGGGGGAGTCGGTTGACCTTGCCTCGCTGGTATTTGCTGAGGAGTTGAGTGGTCTGCGGACGAAGCTGATCGACGCTTTCGATCCGTCGCTGCTGGAGGCGCCGGCGGCGCCGGCGAGCGAGGTCTATTCCGGGGTGCTGTTCGGTCGTTTGGAGCTGGCGAAGCTTTCCGCCAAAGCGCGCAAGCGGGTGTTGATTGCCAGCGCGCTTTGGGGGGTGGTTGCTCCTGACGATCGGATTCCCTCTTACAAGTTCCCGCCTAAGACTCGGCTGAAAGGGTTCGAGGCGCCGAATGCTTATTGGCGGCCGGCTTTGGCCGCGGCGTTGCCTGATGCGGAGGGGGAGCTTGTGGTCGATATGCGCTCCGGGGCTTACGTGCCGGCTTGGAAGCCGAAGCGGGCTACTTTGCTGGCTGTGCGGGCTTTTACCGAGGTGGATGGGCAGCGGAAGGCCGTCTCGCATATGGCGAAGGCGGTGCGGGGCGATGTGGCTCGGGTGCTGCTGACGGCCATGAAGGCGCCGGCCGACCCAGAGTCTGCCGCCGCGATCGTCGAGGACGCTGGCTTCACCGTCGAGCTCTCCGGCGGCAATCTCGACGTGATTGTTTAGATCCGCAGCGCTGGCCAGCTGGAGGGATCGGCGAGGTCGAGCTGGGGGAGGGTAAGGACCGGGGCGGTGCCCAGGGCGGCGATGGTCTCTCGGTTGGAGGACTCGATCTCGGTCGGCTCGGCGGGCCAGGGGGTGAGGACCGCGGCCGCCACCTCCAGCCCGGCGGCGCGGGCGGCCTCGAGAGTCAGGAGGGTGTGGTTGATCGTTCCGAGGCCGGGACCGGCGACGACGACCAAGGGGTAGCCGAGGTCGGCGGCTAGGTCGCGGACGAGATACGTGGGGGAGAGGGGGACGAGGAGGCCGCCTACGCCCTCGCAGACGATCGCGTCGGCTCCCTCGGCGGCTCTGGCTGCCGCCTGCCGCAAACGCTCGGGGTCGATCTCCTCGCCGGTCAGCTCCGCGGCCAGGTGCGGCGAGGCCGGCGGGCCGTAGCGGTAGGGCGCTATCTCCTCGTCGCTCTGGTCCGAGCCGGAGGCGCGGCGCAGTAGGGCGTGGTCGGTCTCGACCCCTTCGTCGAGGCCGGTGACGGCCGGCTTGAAGACGGCGACGCGCTTGCCCTCTGCGGCGAGGGTGTGGGCGATCGTTGCGGCGACGACGGTCTTGCCGACCTCGGTTCCGGTGCCGGTGACGAAGACGCCGTCGGCCACGGACCCTCGCTACGCGGCCAGCGGGCGCGGCTCGGTCAGGCCGATCTCGCGGGCTGCCGCGCCGACTTCCCGCGCTGCGGTCGCCAGCTCGCCGGCCTGGTGGGTCGCCATCACCGTGAAGCGCAGGCGGGAGGACCCCTCCGGCACCGTCGGCGGCCGGATCCCTTGAGCGAAGACGCCGCGCCGCAGCGCCCGCTCGCAGAGCTCCATCGTCGCTTCCGCGTCGCCGACTTCGATCGGCACGACCTGGGTCGCCGAGCGGCCGACGCTGACCCCCTCGGCGGCGAGGGCGTCGCGGAGCGTCTCGGCGTTCGCCTGCAGCCGCTCGACGAGCTTCGGCTCGGCTTCGAGGATCTCCAGCGCGGCCAGCGCGGCGCCGAGCGCCGGTGGCGGCGGGGCCGTGGAGAAGATGAACGGGCGGGCCGAGTTGACGAGATAGTCGATCGTTTCGGAGTTGGCGCAGGCGTAGGCGCCGTAGGAGCCGAGGGCCTTGCCGAGGGTCCCGACGACGACGTCGACCTCGCCGCTGAGCCCGGCGGCGGAGACCGAGCCGCGGCCGCCCGGGCCGACCGCGCCCGTCGCGTGCGCCTCGTCGACCATCAGCCGCGCCCCGTGGCGCCGCGCCAGCTCCAGCAGCTGCGGCAACAGGGCGACGTCGCCGTCCATCGAGAAGACGCCGTCGGTGACGATCAGCCCGGCTCGCCCGCCCGCTTGTTCCAGCCCCCAGGCGAGGTGCTCGACGTCGCCGTGGCGGTAGACGAAGGTCTCGGCGCGGGAGAGGCGGCAGCCGTCGACGATGCTGGCGTGGTTCAGCTCGTCGGAGAAGACGACCTCACCACGGCCGGCCAGGGCGGCGATCGTGCCCGTGTTGGCGAGGTAGCCGGAGCCGAAGAGGAGCGAGGCCTCGTAGCCCTTGAAGGCGGCGAGCCGCTGCTCGAGCTCGCGGTGCGGCTCCATGTTGCCCGAGATCAGCCGCGACGCCCCGGCGCCGGCCCCCCAGCGCATCGCCGCCCCGGCGGCGGCCTCGCGCACCTCGGCGCGGTCGGCGAGGCCGAGGTAGTTGTTCGAGCAGAGGAGGAGGACCGGGCGGCCGTCGAGCGTGACGCTCGGTCCCTGTGGCCCCTCGATCAGACGCAGTCGCCGGTAGAGCCCCCGCTGGCGGAGCTCCTCGAGCCGCTCGGCGACGTCGCTCACGCCGCCCGTGGGTAGGAAGGCGGCTTCTTCGACTTCTTCACGACCCGCAGCTGGGTCGAGGGGTCCCAGAAGTTGGCCTCGTCCTGGCTGTCGACCAGCTCGTCGATCGGCGTCACCGGCGTCTCGCCCTCGAGCCAGCCGGAGCGGTTGTCGGGCCGCGGGTTGGCGCCGTTGTCGGGCTGGCGGGCGACGTTGAGGCCGAGCTCTTCGAACATCGCCCGATCGTCGGCGGGCTCGGCTCCCAGGGTGGTGAGGAAGTTGCCCATCATCACCCCGTTCAGGCCGGCCTTGACCGCCAGGCCGTGCAGCTCGCCGAGGTTCTCGACCCGGCCGCCGCAGAGGCGGAAGAGGGCGCCGGGGATGATCAGGCGGAAGATCGCGATCCACTTGACGACCTCCCAGGGGTCCATCACCTCGCGGTCGCCGAATTTCGTCCCGTCCTTGGGAATCAGGAGGTTGATCGGCACCGAGGTGGGGTTGATCTCGGTCAGCTCGAAGGCCATCTCGACCCGCTGCTCCTCGCTCTCGCCGAGGTTGAGGATGCCGCCGACGCAGGTCTCCAGCCCGGCCTCCTTGACCGCCTGGATCGTCCGCAGCCGGCCCTCGTAGCGGACCGTGGTCGAGACCTCGGGGTAATAGGAGCGCGCCGACTCGACGTTGTGGTGGACCCGCTGGACGCCGGCCTCTTTCAGCGCTTTCGCCCGCTCGGCCGACATGTGGCCGATCGAGGCGCAGCGCTTGAGGTTGGTCTGCTCGGCGACCAGCCGCGTCCCCTCGAGGATCTTCTGGAAGTCCCGCTTCGAGAGCCCCTGCCCCTGGGTGACCATGCAGAAGCGGTGGGCGCCGGCCGCCTCGGCCGCTTTCGCGTGCTCGAGGATCTGCTCGGGCTCCATCATCGCGTGCATCGGCGTGTCCGCCTCGGCGTAGCGCGACTGGGCGCAGAAGCCGCAGTCCTCGGCGCAGCCGCCGGACTTGGCGTTGACCAGCGAGCACATGTCGGTCGAGTCGCCGAAGTTCTCCTGCCGCACCTCCCAGGCGCGTTCGACCAAGGCTTCGATCTCGGCGTGCTCGGTGAGGCGGCCGTAGGCGCGGGCCTCATCGACGGTGATCAGGGAGGACATCGGGGCGCAGCCTAGGAATCGCCCCGGACGCTTGACCCTAGCCCTGGTCGGGCACGTCCTCCCGGACCGAGAACGGGTCGAAGACGCGGACCGCGTCGCGACCCTCGTCCTTGGCCGCGTACATCGCCGCGTCGGCCTCGGAGACGACGGTGGCGACGCTGGTGCGCGGGTCGGTGCCGAACACCGAGACCCCGATGCTGACCGTCACCGGCCCCGTCTCCTGGCCGGAGCGGTGGTCGCGGACCTCGTCGGCGATCGCTTCGGCCGCCAGGCGCGCCTCCTCGCGGCTGCAGCGCGGCAGGATCACCGCGAACTCGTCGCCGCCGAGGCGGGCGAGGGAGTCGCTGGCCCGGGTGCGGCTGCGCAGCACCTCGGCGATCTCCTTGATCAGCCGGTCGCCCGCCGGGTGGCCGTGGGAGTCGTTGACCTGCTTGAAGCGGTCGAGGTCGAGCATCAGCAGCGCCCCGGTCGTGCCGTCCCGCCGGCTGCGCGCCATCGCCACCGCCAGGTCTTCCTCGAACCGGCGCCGGTTGCTGAGCCCGGTGAGCGCGTCCTGGCTCGCCTGCCGCTCCAGCTCCTGCATCCGTTCGCTCCGCCCCCAGGTGACGATCAGCGCGGCGAGCAGCGCCGCCAGCGAGATCCCGAGGATGGCCAGGGCGAGGGGCAGGCTGATGCCCGGTCCGCCGGGGTCCTTGACGGTCAGCGCCCAGGTCCGGTTGGCGATCTGCACCGGCACCGAGGCCGCGTCTTCGAGCGGCCCGCCCGCCCCGAAGACCGTCGCGTCGCCGATCCGCAGCTGCAGGTCGACGTCGGCGGTAACGGCTTCGGTCGCGGACCCGGCGAGGGCTCCGATCCGGAAGCTGCCGGCGGCGAAGCCGACCAGGGCGCGGCGGCGCTCGGCGACGGTCTTGACCGGAGCGCCGTCGCGGTAGACGGCGCGGAAGACGTTGATGCCGCGGCCGCCGATCAGCAGCGGGATCACCGGGCTGGAGACGGCGGCGCCGGTGTCCCGGGCCCGCCATAGAAAGGGCACCCGGTTCGGGTCCTGGCCGAGGTCGTACCCGATCGCCCGGCTGCGTTCTTCCTGCTTGTCTTCCTCGGCGGTGACGTAGGTGATCGGGAAGTACTCCGCCCGCCGCCGCGAGCGCGCGAAGTCGAGGGGGCCGACCCGTTCGAGGATCGTCAGGCCATGGCTGCGCTCGAACCTCTCCCGGTCGGCGTCGGCCACCCGCGGAACGAAGGCGGCGCCGCTCAGCGCCCCCTGCCGGATCAGCGAGTGCCCGTAGACCTCGAACTCGTGCCTGCTGAGGTCGTCCTCGGCTTTGAAGAAGGCGGCGGCGCTGTTCAGTTGGTCGACCGAGAGTCCGGCCACCGCTTCCATCTGGTGCGCCGCCCGCATCGCCTCTTCGCGTTGCATCGCGTCGAAGTCGCCGCGGTCGTCGTGGTAGACGAGCACCGCCGCCACCACCGAGCCGATCGCGACCAGGGTCACGGCGGCGATCCCGAGCCAGAAGCGCCGCCTCACGTCGGCACCGCCGCCAGGGACTCCCAGAGGTAGAGCGAGGCGAGGCTGCGGTGCGGCCGCCATCGCTCGCCGATCTCGACCGTCCGCGTCGGCGTCGGCATCTCCTCCAGCCCGTACTCGACCTGGATCGCTTTGCGGATCCCGAGGTCGCCGCCGGAGAGGACGTCGGGGCGCTGCAGGTGGAAGAGGAGGAACATCTCCGCCGTCCAGCGGCCGAGGCCCCGCACCGCGATGATCTCCTCGATCACCTCCTCGTCGCCGAGCTCCTCGAGCCGGTCGAGCTCCAGCTCGCCGCTGAGGACGTGGGCGGCGAGATCGCGGACGTACTCGGTCTTGCGCCCGGAGAGCCCGCAGCCGCGCAGGTCCTCCACCGAGGCATCGAGCAGCTGCTCGGGGGTCGGGGTGGTGCCGCCGAAGAGGTCGAGGACCCGCAGGTAGATCGTCCGCGCTGCTTTGGTCGAGAGCTGCTGGCCGACGATCGCCCGCAGCAGGGCGCCGTAGGCGTCGCCCGGCCGTTCCTCTTTGCGGCGCTCGAGGCGGGTGGCGAGGTCGATCTTGCCGACCCGCTCGATCAGGGCCGCCATCGTCGGGTCGGAGGCGGCGAGCTCCTTGCGCGCCTTCGCGCTCAACGGCCGGTCCACTGCGGCCGGCGCTTCTCGGCAAAGGCGCGGATCCCCTCGCGGAAGTCCTCGGAGGAGAAGCACGATTCGCGCAGGGCGACGAGGCCCGCCTCCTGCTGGTCGCTCAGTTCCGGGTTCTCGTTGAGGAGGTCGATCGCGTGCTTGTTGCCGCGCATCGAGAGCGGCGCGTTGGCGGCGATCGCCGCCGCCAGGGCGACGCCTTCATCCGCGACGGCGTCGCCGACCACCCAGTTGACGAGGCCGATCCGCTCCGCCCGCTCGGCGTCGAGGTTGCGCCCGGTGAGGAAGAGCTCCTTCGTGGCCGGCAGGCCGACGGTGTCGAGGAACTTGCGCAGCCCGGTGTGGCCGTAGATCAGGCCCAGTTTCGCCGGCGGCATCCCCAGCTTGGCGCCGGCGGCGCAGATCCGCAGGTCGCAGGTGATCGCCAGCTCGAGGCCGCCGCCGAGGCAGTGGCCGTTGAGCGCCGCCAGGGTCGGCCAGGGATGGCGGGCGATCGCCTCCATCGCCGCGTGAAAGGGGTGGGCGACGAGCGCCTCGGCGTCGCGCTCGAAGCTCTCCTCGGGGATGCCGGCGATGTCGTAGCCGGCGGAGAAGAGCGGCGGCGCGCCGGTAATCAGGACACAGCGGGTCTCGATCCCCCGGTCCAGCTGGGGCAGGATCTCGGCGAGCGCGTCGAGGATCTCGTGGTCGAGGGCGTTGCGGCGCTCCGGGTTGGAGATCGTCAGCCGCGCGACCGCCTCGGCCGGCTGGTCGAGGAGGAGCTTGCCGCTCGCGAGCCGCTCGACCACGCCGCCACTACTCCAGGACCACGAGGACGTCGCCTTCGCTGACGCTCTGGCCCTCCTCGCAGCGGATCTCCTTGACGACGCCGTCGTCTTCGGCCTCGACCGGGATCTCCATCTTCATCGACTCCAGGATGACGACGGTGTCCCCGTCGGCGATCTTGTCGCCGACCGCGACCTCGATTTTCCAGACGTTGCCGGTGATGTGTGCCTCGATGTCTGCCATGGGCGGGGACAATAGCCCGACGATGGGACCCGACAACGCAGGGGATGCGGAGCTGGCGGCGATCGTCGCCGCCCGCAACGAGGCCGACCGGATCGGCGAGACGGTGCGCGCCCTGCGGGGCGCCTTCCCCGGCGCGCGGATCTGGGTCGCCGACGACGCCTCCGAGGACGGAACCGCCGAGGCGGCGCTGGCGGCGGGCGCTGAGGTGGTCAGCCGCGGCAGGCCGCACGGCAAGGGCGCCAACGTCACCGCCGCCGCCGAGGCGGCGCTCAGCGTCGAGTCGCCGCCGCGGCTCGTCCTCCTCTGCGACGGCGACCTCGGCGTCTCGGCGGCGGGCCTGGCGCCGCTGGTCGAGGCGGTGAGGAGGGGGGAGTGCGACCTCGCGGTCGCCGCCTTCAGCCGCCGCGTCGGCGGTGGGTTCGGGCTGGCGCTCGGCTTCGCCCGCTGGGCGATCCGGCGGCGCTGCGGCCTGGAGACCGGGGCGCCGATCTCCGGGCAGCGGGCGATGCGGGCCGAGGTCCTGCGCGCGGCGCTCCCCTTCGCGCCCGCCTACGGGATGGAGATCGGGATGACGATCGACGCCGTCCGCGCCGGGTACGCCCTGCGCGAGTACGAGGTCGACCTCGAGCACCGGGCGACGGGGAAGAACCTCGCCGGCTTCGTCCACCGGGGCCGGCAACTCCGGGACTTCGCCCGTGTCTACTGGTCACGCAGGCCGGGAGCCGCGGGCTCGTAAGGTGAAGGGGATGCGGATCGGGGGAAAAGGGGCTGGGCTGCTCGCGGTGCTCGTCGCCGCGCTGGTCTTCGGGGCGGCCCTCGCCAACGCCGAGCTGGTCGAGCGTGGCAACCTCTTCGTCAAGTTCGCCGGCGGGATCGCGCCGACCAAGCTGCCGCGCCACACCAACGCGCCGATCTCGGTCCGGGTCGACGGCACCGTTCGGACCCTCGGGGGCGACCGGCCGCCGGCGCTGCGCTTCATCTCGATCGCGATCAACCGCGGCGGCCGGATCGAAACCAAGGGCCTGCCGGTCTGCCGGCGCAGTCAGATCGAGGCGTCGAGCTCGGCCTCGGCGCTGCTGGCCTGCCGGGACGCCCTGGTCGGCACCGGCCGCTACAGCGCCGGAGTCGCCTTCCCCGAACAGGACTCCTTCCCGATCAGCGGCCGGATCCTCGCCTTCAACACGGTGGTCGGCGGCGAACGGGCGATCCTCGCCCACGTCTACGGCCGCCATCCCTACCCGAACAGCCGCATCTTCGTCTTCCACATCCACAACTCGAGCGGCACCTACGGGACCGTCCTCACCGCGGCCCTGCCCGCCGCGCTCAACCGCAACGGCTACCTGAAGCGGATCGTCCTCAACCTGAAACGGGATTTCACCTACCGCGGCCGCAAGCACAGCTACCTGACCGCCGCCTGCGGCGCGCCGGAGGGCCTCACCGTCGGCGTCTTCCCCTTCGTCAGGGTCGGGATGACGTTCGCCGACGGCCGTAAACTGGCCTCCACCTTGATCCGCACCTGCACCGTTCGGCGATAACAGCACGCCACCAGTGATCCTCGCGATCGACCAAGGGACGACGGGGACCACCTGTCTCGTCTTCGACCCCGAGGGGGCGGTCGCCGGCCGCGCCTACTCGGAGTTCCAGCAGTTCTTCCCCCAGCCCGGATGGGTCGAGCACGACGCGAACGAGATCTGGGAGGTGACGCGCCGGGTCGCGGCCGAGGCGATCGCCGACGCCGGGATCGAGGGCGCGGAGCTGGAGGCGATCGGGATCACCAACCAGCGCGAGACCGTCGTCGCCTGGGACTCTGAGACGGGCGAGCCGATCCACCGGGCGCTGGTCTGGCAGGACCGCCGCACCTCCGGCCGCTGCGACGAGCTGCGCGCTGCCGGGCACGAGCCGCTGGTCCGCGAGCGCACCGGGCTGACCATCGACCCCTACTTCTCCGGGACCAAGATCGAGTGGCTGCTGCGGAACGCCGAGGGGGCGGAGCGGGCGGTCTTCGGCACGATCGACTCCTGGCTGATCTTCAAGCTGACCGGCGAGCACGTCACCGACTACACGAACGCCTCGCGGACGCTGCTCTTCGACATCCGCAAGCTCGAGTGGGACGAGGAGCTCTGCGGGCTGCTCGGGGTCGACCCGGCGCGGCTGCCGCAGCCGCGGCCTTCCTCCTGCGTCTTCGGCACGACCAGCGAGTTCGGCGGCGAGGTGCCGGTCGCGGGGGTGGCGGGTGACCAGCAGGCGGCGCTCTTCGGGCAGGCCTGCCACCGCCCGGGGATGGCGAAGAACACCTACGGCACCGGCAGCTTCGTCCTCCTCAACAGCGGGCCGGAGCCGCCGCAGGTCCCCGACGGGCTGCTGGCGACGGTTGCCTGGGGGCTCGGCGAGGAGGTCACCTACGCGCTCGAGGCCTCGATCTTCGTCACCGGGGCCGCCGTGCAGTGGCTGCGCGACGGCCTTGGGGTGATCGACGAGGCGGGGGAGACCGAGGCGCTCGCCGCCTCGCTGGAGACCAACGACGGCGTCTACTTCGTCCCGGCGCTGACGGGGCTCGGCTCGCCCTACTGGGACCCCTACGCGCGCGGCACGATCGTCGGGCTGACCCGCGGCAGCGGCCGGGCGCACCTGGCACGGGCGGCGCTGGAGGCGATCGCGTATGAGACCGTCGACGCGGTCCGCGCCCAGGAGGCGGCCTGCGGCGAGCGGCTGGAGCTGCTGCGGGCCGACGGTGGCGCCACCGTCAACCGCTGGCTGATGCAGTTCCAAGCCGACGTCCTCGGTGTACCTGTCTCCGTGCCCGAGATCGCCGAGACCACCGCCCTCGGCGCCGCCTACCTGGCCGGCGTCGCCACCGGCCTCTGGACGGTCGAGCAGGTGGGGGAGATGTGGCGCGAGGCCGACCGCTACGAGCCGCGAATGGAGCCGGCGCAGCGCGAGGAGCTGCTCGCCGAGTGGGGCCGAGCCCTGGAGAGGTCGCGCGGATGGGCGAGATGAAGCCGCAGGTCTACAAGGACCCGCGTCCCGCCGAGTACTTCCAGCAGTTCCACGCCGCGGCCCGCAAGGGAATGGGCTGGACCTACACCTTCGCCCGCATCATCCTCACCCTGCCGACGCTGCTGATCTGGCGGGTGCGGCAGGTCGGGGTCGAGAACGTGCCCAAGGATGGGCCGCTGGTCCTCGCCCCCAACCACTTCAGCCAGATGGACCACTTCTTCGCCGGCGTCTACCTGCGGCGGAAGATCCGCTTCATGGCCAAATCCCAGCTCTTCGGCCCGCCGGTCCTCACCTACATCTACAAGCACGGCGGCGTCTTCCCGATCCGCCGCGGCCATCACGACGAGGAAGCGATCGAGACCGCCCGCATCCTCGCCCGGCAGGGGGAGATGCTCCTCATCTACGCCGAGGGCGGCCGCTCGCGCTCGCAGCAGCTGGGCGAGCCGAAACCGGGCATCGGCCGCATCGCCCTGGAAACGGGCGCCCCGATCGTCCCGGTCGCGATCCACGGCTCCGAGTACGCCCGCCAGTGGAAGCGGCTCCGCTTCCCCAAGACCACCGTCCAGTTCGGCGAGCCGCTCACCTTCCCGGTCGAGGACTCGCCCGGCCGGGAGCGCCAGATGGAGGTCGCGACCGAGGTCTTCGGTCATGTGCGGGAGATGTACGAGGGGCTGGCCGAGCGCGGTTAGCTACTCGTAGCGCGCCTCGAGCCCGGCGTAGAACTCCGCGTCGTGCCCGGGCGTGATCACCACGTCGGGGAACTGGGAGCGGAAGAGGCGCAGCTCCTGCAGGGAGCGGCGGAGGTTGTGGGCGTCGGCGGGGCGCGGGGGCAGCGACTCGGAGCCGTCGAGCTGCCCGGCGAGGTACATCGCGTCGCCGCCGATCACGAAGTCGCGCTCCTTCAGCCGGCAAATCACCGACATGTGGCCGGGGCTGTGGCCGGGGGTGAAGGCGAGGTGGATGGAGCCGTCGCCGAAGAGGTCGAAGGTGCGGCCGAAGCTGGCGTAAGAGTCGATGTTGGCGCGGTCGAAGGAGACCGTGCGGTATTCGAAGGCGTAGTCGAAGTGGGCGCGGCGGTAGCCGTTCAGCAGGGGGCTGCGGCCGTGGGCGGCCTCCTGCCACTCGGCCTCGCTGACGACGAAGGTCGAGCTGGGGAACTCGGAGATCGCCGAGGTGTGGTCGAGGTGCATGTGGGTCATCACCACGATCGGGATCTCGCCCGGCTCGAGGCCGCGCTTGCGCAGCTGCGAGGGGACGTCTTCGCCGGCGGCGAGCGTCGGCTTGCCGGAGCGGGCCGCGAGCGTGCCGAAGTTCGCCTTCGGGTCGGTCGCGATCGAGGGGTGCAGGCCGGTGTCGACGAGGATGGCGCCGGCGCTCGGGTGGCGGAGGAGGAAGGCCGGCACCGGGACCACGTTCTCCTTCGATCCCAGCAGCAGCGCCTTCGCCAGCCTGGCGGTGATCAAGCGCCCCCCGGGGCTGACCATCATCTCGCGGGCGAAGTCGACGTGGCCGGCGATCAGCGGCTCGACCGTGACGGTGGCGCCGCGGGTGCCGCCGGCAAGCGGCTCGTGCAGGGGGTGCGGTTCGACGCTGATGCCCATCAGGAAAGGGAATCTACGCGGCTTGGCATCTCTATAGGCTGCGCCGTCGATGGCTGAAAGCGACCGTTCGCGGATCTTCAGAGACGGTTTGCTCGAGGGGCAGGTCTGCGTCGTCTCCGGCGCCGGCAGCGGTCTCGGGCGGGAGACGGCGCTGGAGCTGGCGCGCCTCGGCGCCGCCGTCGTCGCCTGCGGGCGCCGCGAGGAGCCGCTGGCCGAGACCGCCGAGCTCTGCGCCGGGCTGCCGGGCTCCTTCGAGCACGAGTGCCTCGACATCCGGGAGGAGGAGCCGGTCGGCCGCTTCTTCGACGGCCTGCTCGAGCGCCACGGTCGCCTCGACGTCCTCGTCAACAACGCCGGCGGCCAGTTCCTCAGCCCGGCCGAGGCGATCAGCCCGAAAGGGTTCAAGACGGTGATCGACCTCAACGTGCTCGGCACCTGGCTGATGACCCACGCCGCCGCGACCAAGGCCTTCATCCCCCAGGGGGAGGGCAAGGTCCTCAGCGTCACCCTCTCGCCCCACAACGGGATGCCGGGAATGGTCCACTCCGGCGCCGCCCGCGCCGCGGTCGAGAACATGATGCGGACGCTGGCCGTCGAGTGGGCCCGGTTCGGGATCAAGACCTGTGCCCTCGCCGCCGGCCAGTTCGCGACCGAGACGCTGCTGACCAAGTATCCGCAGGTCGTCGTCGAGAACCTCGAGCGCTCGATCCCGATCGGCCGCGCCGGTCGGCCGGAGGAGATGGCCTGGCTCGTCGCCTACCTCGCCTCGCCGGCGGGAGACTTCTACTCGGGGACGACGATCACGATGGACGGCGCCCGCGACAACTGGGCGGGTCCGTGGCCACCCCAGGCGATCGCCGACGATGAGGGCGCCCCCGTGGCCGAGGAGCGGCGCTCGTCTTAGACCTACGAGTGGCTCATTCCAGTTCGGTCGGTTCCGAGATGGCCAACCGCCACCTGCCGGCTTCCTTTTCCATCGTCACCGCCCAGTTGTTGCCGTCGTTGCCGTGGTAGAGCGCGATTCCCAACCCGCCACCAACTCGGAATCTGTCAATCGGTCCTGACAGGGTGTTCTCGCAGTCGCCGGAGGCTGCAAACCCAAAGAACTCGAGCGCCTGGGGGCAGTTCTGAACTTCGCCATTCGACACGTTCGTCGCGTCTTCCGCGACCAGGGCGTGCCGATACCGGCGGGAAAAGTAGCTGCAGTCCGCCGCCCAGTCTGTGACCGCTCGAGCTCTCAGCCAGCCCGTGACCACTCGCGAGGCTCGCGCTCGTTCGGCCTCCGAGGCCTCATGGCCGAAGACCGCCTGGGTGTTTCCGCCATTCGGGCCCCGGAAGTTCTGCCATCCCTTCGGGGGATCGGCCTCGCGCGCGCTGTGCGCGCTGGAGGGATCGGCCTCGCGCGCGCTGTTTCCGGTCGCGGTGTCGGTCGGGACGGTCGGTTCACCGCTGCCGCACCCGCCGGAGAAGACCAGCAGGGCGATCGCCGACAACCATCGGACCCTTTTCATGGAAGGGGACTTTAAAATAAAAAGCCCCTAGTAGTCGGAGCCTTTGGAGGAACAGCTACCGCGGCTCGAGCACTACGAGCGGGATCTCACGGCCCTTGCTGCGGGCGGCATAGTCGTCGTAGCCGCGGTACCCCTTGACGGCCAGCGCCCAGAGGCGCTCGCGCTCCTCCGGTTTCGCGGTCCGGGCGTGGACCGGGAGCGTCTCCCCTTTCACCTGAACGGTGGTGTCGGGATCGGCCATCAGGTTGTGGTACCAGGCCGGGTGCTTGGGGAAGCCGCCTTTCGAGGCGACGATGACCAGGTCCTTGCCGTCGCGGACGTAGAGCAGCGGCGAGGTTCGCTGCTTTCCACTCTTCGCCCCGACGTGGTCGAGCAGCAGCATCTTGCCCGGCACGCCGGGGATGGTGTGGCCGAGGCGCCCACCCGTCCTCTGGTAGAGGAACGTGTGGACGCCCATGAAGCGGCGCGTGGCGGGCCAGACGTGGTCCCCCACGTCGAGGTAGCGCGGCGTGCGCCGCGTACCCGAATCTGAACCCGTGGGGCTCAGGTGTACATCCCTCCGAACATGCCGCCGGTCACATTCAGTACTTGCCCGTGCATGTAGTTCGCCAGCGGGCTGCTGAGGAAGAGGACCGGGCCGGAGGCCTCCTCGGGGGTCGCCGGCCGGCCGAGCGGGATGATCGCCGAGGCCATCGCCCGCATCTGCTCGGGGATGCCGAGCTCGATCTTCTCGCCGCTGGGCGCGGTCATTTCCTCGCCGGCCTCTTTGGCGCCGGTGAGGCGGGTTTCGACAAAGCCGAAGGCGACAGCGTTGACGTTGATCTTGAACTGGCCCCACTCCTTGGCCAGCGTCTTCGTCAGCCCGACGACGCCCATCTTCGCGGCGGAGTAGTTGACCTGGCCGGCGTTGCCCATCATCCCCGAGGTCGAGGAGACGTTGACGATCTTGCGGAAGACCTCTTTGCCCTCCCCGCGCTCGGCCTTGGCCGCCTCGCGCCAGGCCGGGGCCAGCGCCCGGGCGACCCGGAAGGGGACGATCGTGTGGATGTCGAGCATCGCCTGGAACTGCTCGTCGCTCATCTTGTGGGCGACGCCGTCCCAGGTGTAGCCGGCGTTGTTGATCGCGATGTCGACCGTGCCGAAGGCGTCGGTGGCGGCCTTGACCAGCTCGTCGGCGGCGCCCTCCTTGGTCAGGTCGCCGGCGAAGACCGCGGTCTCGCCGTCGATCTCGCTCGCGGCCTGTTCGGCGACGTCGGCGTCGAGGTCGTTGATCAGCACCTTCGCGCCCTCGGCCACGAACAGTTCCGCCGTGGCGCGGCCGATGCCGCGCGCCGAGCCGGTGACGATTGCCGCTTTCCCGTCCAGAAGTCCCATTACTTCGTCTCTCCTTCGATCGCTGAAAGTTCGCGCAGGAGGGTATCGGGATCGCAAAGGGCCTGGTTGACTGGCCAGTCGGCCGCCGCTTTCCCCATTCTGCAGGCAGGAAGCGATGTGGGTATCAAGTTGACGATTTGTTAGCCGATACACATGTCTAAGATGCCGCGGATGCCTTTGCCCCCCAGCCGCAGGTCGGTGGCCGGAGCGCTCGTGGCGATCGCCCTGTTGGCGGTCGTCCTCCTCGCTCTGCCCAGCGGCGCGACGCCGGCCCGCAAGATCGTCATCTACGGCGCCAGCTCGGGGTCGACGCTGACCCTGACCAAGAAGCACCACGGGAGGCTGATCGTGGTCAAGGGCCGGATGGCCCACCAGCGCCCGCGGGGCTGCCACTTCACCAGGGGGCGCCACAAGGCCGTCTGCCCGACCCGCAATGCCCACCGGATCGAAATCCAGATGGGCCGCCACGGCGACCTCGTCCGCATCGCCGACAAGATGCCCTTCCCCGTGGTCGTCTACCTCGGCCCCGGCTCGGACAAGTTCATCGGCAACGCCGAGCGGGACTTCTGCTTCCCCGGCGGCGCCCGCCGCAACCGCTGCATCGGCCGCGGCAACAACGACGTCTGCATCACCGGCAACCGCAACAGCGACTGCGTCGGCGGCGGCGGCAACGACTACTGCCGCCACGGCCGCGGCAGCGACGGCTGCTGGGGAGGCCGCGGACAGGACATCTGCGTCATGGGCGCCGGCGAAGACGGCTGCCACGGCGGCCCCGGCCGCGACCGCCTCTACGGCGGCCCGGGCCAG
>DATIOC010000051.1:0-6330 GCA_035473555.1 Solirubrobacterales bacterium | reverse complement strand
ACCCTCCCCTGGAGCATGTACGGCAAAGGACTCAGACCCCTCTCGATCGCGACCGTGGCGATGATCGCCCTGTCGCTCTCACTCGTCTTCTTCTACGCGCCGCTCGACGCCGACCAGGGCTTCATCCAGAAGATCTTCTACATCCACGTGCCGCTGGCGATGGTGGCGCTGGTCGGCTTCATCATCGGCGGCGTCTTCGCCGTCGCCCACCTGCGCACCGACAACCGTAAGTGGGACGCGTACTCGTACGTCTCGATCCACATCTCGGTGATCTTCGGCGTCGCGGTGCTGATCACCGGCTCGATCTGGGCCAAGGCCTCGTGGGGGCACTGGTGGGTCTGGGACGAGCCGACGCTGGTCAGCTTCCTGATCGTCTTCCTCCTCTACGCGACCTACTACCCCTTCCGCTACGCGATCGAGGACCGCGACCGCCAGGCCCGCTACGCCTCGGTCTTCGCGGTCACCGCCGGCGCCTTCGTGCCGCTCAACTTCATGGCCGTGCGGATGGCACAGAGCCTCGTCCACCCACGCACCTTCGCCACCGCCGACGGCGGCCTGCCCGGCGAAATGATGCTCACCTTCCTCTGCTGCCTCGCCGCGATCGCCCTGCTGTGGACGACGCTGGTCAAATTCGAGCTGACCGCGAAGAGCGCCTCGGGGCAGGTCAAGCGCCTGCGCCGCGCCCTCGACGCGCCAGCCGGCGGCGGCAGCTCGCGGATCGCCCCGGAGGTGAGCTGATGGAGTGGCTCTTCGCCGCCCCGGCGCTGCCGCTCGACGAGGCCGGCAAGTACGTCGCCGGCGCCTACGTCGTCTTCGTCGTGCTCCTGGTCGTCTACGTCGCGATCATGGCGGCGAAACTGGGACGGATCGAGCGCGATCTGCGCGAAGTGGCGGCGATCGCCGAGGACCGCAAGGCCGAGCAGCGCGAGGAGGTCAGCGCCTGATGGCCGAGCTGCTCGCCTTGGGCGTCTCCCACAAGACTGCGCCGCTCGACCTGCGCGAGCGGCTCTCGCTGACCGAGGGCCGCGCCGTCAGCGCCCTCGCCGAGCTGACCGCCGCGGCCGGCATCCACGAGGCGGCGGCGATCTCGACCTGCAACCGGACCGAGCTCTACCTGATCGTCTCCGACCCGGTCGAGGCCGAGTCGACCGCGCTCGGCGTCCTCACCCGCCAGGCCGAGATCCGCCCGACCGAGCTGCTCGGCCACCTCTACTCGCTGCGCGCCGTCGACGCCGCCCGCCACCTGCTGCAGGTGACCGCCGGCCTCGACTCGATGATCCTCGGCGAGGCCGAGATCCAGGGCCAGGTCAAACGCGCCTACGAGCTGGCGCTGGTCGAGGGAGCGACGGGACCGATCCTCAACCGGCTCTTCCGCGGCGCCCTGACCGCCGGCGGCCGCGCCCGCGAGGAGACCGGGATCAGCGAGAAGGGCGTCTCGATCCCCTCGGTCGCGGTCGAGCTGGCGCGCCGGGCGCTCGGCGACCTCTCCGAGAAGCGGGTGCTCGTCGTCGGCGCCGGCGAGACCGCCGAGCTGGTCGCCAAGGCGCTGGTCGCCCGCGGCGTCGCCACCGTCTTCGTCGCCAACCGCCACTACGACCGGGCGATCGGCCTCGCCCAGCGCTTCGACGGCACCGCGGTCCGCTTCGACGAGCTGCCCGAGCAGCTGACAGGTGCCGACATCGTCGTCTCGGCGACCAACTCGCCGCACCACATCGTCGAGCGCGACGGCCTCGAGCAGGTGATGGGGCAGCGACCGGAGCGGCCGCTGCTGGCGATCGACCTGGCGGTGCCGCGCGACATCGAGCCGGCCTGCCGCGAGATCTCGGGAGTCAGCGTCCACGACATCGACGACGTCCAGCAGATCGTCGAACGCAACCAGGGCGGTCGCGAGGCGGAGGCGGCCCGGGCCGAGCGGATCGTCGACGCCGAGCTCGATCGCTTCGAGCGCTGGCTCGCCTCGCTAGAGGTGGTGCCGACGATCGCCGCCCTGCGCGAGCGCGGCGACGAGGTCGTGCGGCGGGTCCTGGCCGAGAACGAGAACCGCTGGGAGAACCTCGACGAGGCCGACCGCGAGAGGCTGGAGACGATGGCGAAGGCGATCGCCTCGCGGCTGCTGCACGAGCCGACCCTGCGGATCCGCCGCTCGGCCGGGTCCGACGAGGCCTACCACTACGTCAGCGCCCTGCGCGAGCTCTTCGGTCTCGACGTCGAGACCGAGCCCGAGGGCGAGAGCCGCGCCGACAACGTCACCGAGCTGCGCCGCCGCAAGGACTGAGCGGTGCGGATCGCTACGCGCGGCAGCGCCTTGGCGTTGACGCAGGCACGCTGGGTCGCCGGCCGGCTCGGCGGGGCGGATCTGGTCGAGGCATCCTCGGACGGTGAGCAGGGCGACAAGTCGCGCTTCGTCCGCGGCGTCGAGAGGGTGTTACTGGACCGCGGGGCCGAGATCGGCGTCCACTCGGCCAAGGACCTGCCCGGGACGATGCCCGAGGAGCTGGAGATCGCCGCGGTGCCTGAGCGCGAGGACCCGGCCGACGTCTGGATCGGCGCCGGCCGCTCGCTCGACGAGGTCCCCGAGGGAGCACGGGTCGGGACCGCCAGCCTGCGCCGCCGCGCCCAGCTGCTGGCGGCACGGCCGGACCTGCGGGTCGAGGAGCTGCACGGCAACGTCGACACCCGCCTGCGCAAGCTCGCAGAGGGGGACCTGGACGGAATCGTCCTCGCCGCCGCCGGGCTGCGGCGGCTGGGGCGCGAGGAGGAGATCGGGTTCGCGATCCCCCTCGACCGAATGGTCCCGGCCGCGGGTCAGGGGGCCCTGGCGCTCCAGGTGCGGATCGGCGACATAGAGACGAGCGAGGCCGCGACCGCGGTCAACGACCTGCGGGCGATGCGCGAGCTGACCGCCGAGCGCACCGTCGTCGCCCTGCTCGACGCGACCTGCGCCAGTCCGCTGGGGGCGCACGCCCAAGCCGACGGCGCCACGATCGCGGTCGAGGCCTTCGTCGGCCTCCCCGACGGCAGCGAGTGGCTGCGCGATCGCGTCGAGGGAAGCGTCGAGGAGCCGGCGCTGGCCGGCGCCGAACTGGCCCAGCGCCTGCTCGCCGCCGGCGCCCGAGAGCTCCTCGACCGCGCGGAGGCACAAGCATGAACATTCGCCTGTTCCTTTTCGTTGTCCTGGACCGAAAAGGAACAGGCGAATGACCGGCCGCGCCGGGGTCGTATATCTGGTGGGCGCGGGTCCGGGCGACCCGGGGCTGATGACCGCCCGCTCGCTGGAGCTGATCGCCAGCGCCGACGCGATCTTCTACGACCGCCTGATCCCGCCGGGCGCTCTCGACGGCGCCCGCTCCGACGCCGAGCTCGTCTACGTCGGCAAGCAGCCGGGCGTGCCCTCGGTGCCGCAAGAGGAAATCGGCGAGCGCCTGATCGAGGCCGCGCGCGCCGGCCGCAGCGTCGTCCGCCTCAAGGGCGGCGACCCGTTCGTCTTCGGCCGCGGCGGCGAGGAGGGGGAAGCGCTGCGCGAGGCCGGGGTCGAGTTCGAGGTGATGCCCGGGGTCACCGCCGGCGTCGCCGCCACCGCCTACGCCGGGATCCCGGTCACCCACCGCGACGACGCCTCCGCCGTCGCCTTCGTCACCGGCCACGAGGACCCGAAAAAGGAGGAGAGCGCGCTCGACTGGGAGGCGCTGGGCCGCTTCCCCGGCACCCTCGTCTTCTACATGGGCGTCAAACGACTGGCGCAGAACGCCGCTTCACTGATCGCCGCCGGCCGCGACCCCGAGGAGCCAGCCGCGGCGATCGAACGCGGCACCTGGCCGGGGCAGCGGACCGTCTCGGCAACGCTGGGGACGATCGCCGAGGCGGTCGAGCGCGAGGCGGTGAAGGCGCCGGCGCTGATCGTCGTCGGCGAGGTCGCCAAGCGCCGCGAGCAACTCGAATGGCTCGAGCGCCGTCCCCTGCACGGGCGCCGTGTCGTCGTCACCCGCGCCCGCGCCCAGGCCAGCGGCCTGGCGGCGACCCTGCGCGGGCTCGGCGCCGAGGTGGTCGAGCTGCCGGCGATCCGGATCGAGCCGCGCCTCGAGTCCGCCGAGGTCCAGGCGGCGGTCGCCGCACTCGGCGAGTACGCGCTCGTCTGCCTGACCAGCCCCAACGGGGTGCGCCTGCTCTGGGAGGCGATGGGCGCGGCGGGCCTGGATGCGCGGGCGCTGGCCGGAACCACCGTGGCCGCGATCGGCCCGGGCACCGCGCGAGCGCTGGCGAAGATCGGCGTCCTCGCCGATGTCGTCCCGGAGCGCTTCGTCGCCGAGGGTCTGATCGAGGTACTCGAGCCGATCGACGTCGAGGGCAAGCGGGTGCTGGTTGCCCGGGCCGCCGAGGCCCGCGACGTCCTGCCTGAATACCTGGAAAACCGCGGCGCGCAGGTCGACGTCGTCGCCCTCTACGAGACCGTCCGCGAGCAGCCCGAGGAGGCGGAGGTCGAGCGAGCCCAGGAGGCCGACTACGTCACTTTCACCTCCTCCTCGACCGTGACCAACCTGACCGAGGCCCTCGGCGATCGCTTCCCGACCGGCGCCCGAATCGTCTCGATCGGCCCGATCACCAGCGAGACCATCCGCGACCGCGGCCTCGAGGTAGACGTAGAAGCCGAGCGCCACGACGTCGACGGCCTCCTCGCCGCCCTCCTGAATGACGTTCGGTAGCCCGCACAGGCACTACCGCTCGACCGACTCGACCAACACCCGCGCTCGCGAGCTGGCCGCCGCCGAAGCCCCCCACGGAACCATCGTCACCGCCGGAGAGCAAACCGCAGGCCGCGGCCGCCAAGGCCGAACCTGGACCGCCCCACCCAACAAAGCCCTCCTCTACTCAGCAGTAATCCGCCCCCTGGAAGACCACCACACCATGCTCCCCCTAGCCGTCCCCCTAGCCGTCTGCGAGAGCGCAGAGCAGCTGAACCCCAACCTCGACTGCAAGGTCAAGTGGCCCAACGACATCCACGTAGAAGGCCGCAAGCTAGCCGGAGTCCTAATAGAGGCAAGACCCCAAGACAGCTGGGCCGTAATAGGCATCGGCCTCAACCTCACGATCGAACCCGACGAGTTCCCCCCGGAGCTCCGTGACTCAGCCACCTCGATCTTCACCCACGGTCAACGGACCCAGGAGGGGGGGTCTCCCGGACCCTCCCCGCTGTTGTCCGGGAGACCCCCCCTCCTGGGTCCCCTCAACAACCGCTTGAACTACTGGGTGAAGGTATCGCCCGACAAGGTCCTCGCCGAGTGGCGAAAGCGCGACGCACTACTGGGAAGAGAGGTCGCCTGGGAGGGAGGCTCAGGCGTCGCCGACGGCGTCGACGACCGGGGCTACCTCGTCGTCGTCACCCCCAGCGGAGACCGCATCACCGTCGGCGCCGGCGAGGTCCACCTCACCCGCTTCTGACTCGGCTTTCTTCCGCCGCCGCGATTTGCGCGCCTGCCCGCCATTGCCCTTGGCCTTCCCGGCCTCGGGCGGACCGCCATTTTGCCCCTCTTTGCGTTTGCGCTTGCGCCGCCGCTTGCCGCCTTTGGGGAAGTTCTTCAGCAGCTCGCGAGCGACGGCCGACGGTTTCCGCGCCATCCGCATGCGCGCCCCGCGCAGCACCTCCTCGCCCTCGGGCGTGTGCGAGACCGCCGCGGCCAACAGCGACACCGCCAACCGTCGGTCCTGTTTGCGCGCCGCGTGAACGAGCCGGCGCGCGTTCCGCCCATGTGCCCGGCCGGAGGAGTTGACCAGCAGGCCGAGCAGCCGCTTCGTCTCTGGCCAGCACTGGACCGCGTACTCCTCGTGCAGTTCGCGGGTGTAGGTGGAGAGTCGCCAGACCCAGGCCTGGGCTTGGTCGCGACGGCCGATCCGTTTGTCGATCAGCGCCTGCAGCAGCGTTTTCGTCCCCGCCCGTTTGTCCTCGCGGCTCCAGGTGCCGACGATGTCGATCGCGTCGTCGAAGGCGTCGGGGTCGCCGAGGTCGGCGATCTCGCTCAGCGCTTTCAGCCGCAGCTGGGCGTTGCGGTTGCGCTGCACGCAGGTGAGCAGGAACCGCCGCCGCAGCTCTTTGGTCTTGTCGTTCTGCAGCATCGCCCGCGCCCGGCGCCAGCCCTGGGTGTTGACCCGGGCCCCGGCCAGCGCCGCCCAGGCATGCTGCTCGGGGTAGTCGAGGTTCTCGACCGCGATCCGCCAGATCTCCCGTTCCAGCACCTCCATCCGCTTCGCCTCGACGTCGGAGACGGGGACGATCCGCCGCTCGACCCGGACCTTGCGGCCGCGGCCGCGGCGCACCGGGCCGACGACGATCGCGCC
>DATIOC010000050.1:0-93525 GCA_035473555.1 Solirubrobacterales bacterium | reverse complement strand
CCTTTGCTGGTGGCAAAGGCAAGCCCGAGGACGCAGAGATGCGCAGTGCCAGGCGCGTCATCCAGGTGTGCCTGGCCTTGGAGTCAGGCATCTAAAGCCTCGTTGACGAGGCGGTCGGCGTCGGCGTTGTTCTCGCGGCGGACGTGGCGGATCGTCCAGAAGTCGAACTTCCGCAGGGCCCGCTTCACCTCTTCGTGCAGCTCCTTCATGCCGGCGTTCTTGACTTTGTAGCGCCCTTCCACCTGCCGCACAACCAGCTCGGAGTCGCCGACCAGCTCCAGCTCGCTGGCGCCGCGCTCGGCCGCCAGCTGGATCCCGCGCAGCAGCGCCTTGTACTCGGCGACGTTGTTGGTTGCCTCGCCGATCGTCTCCCCCACTTCCTCCAGCACGCCGTTGCCGTCGCGGACGACGACGCCGATCGCGGCGGGACCGGGGTTGCCGCGGGCTCCCCCGTCGACGTTGACCGTGACGCGGCTCATCCGCTCGGCGCCGGTTCCCCCGCCAGGCGCAGCCTGCCGTCCGCGGCGACGACCGCGTTCCACTGCCGCGCCGCGGCGTCGAGCTGGTCGATCTCGCCGCCCTTGCCGAGCTCGAAGACCGGCCGCAGCTCGTCGCCGATGTCGACCCCCCACTGGTACCAGGAGAGCTCCCAGGCGACCGTCACCCGCACCTCGCCGGGGGCGCCGGCGGAGGCGCCCACCGAGGCCCTCGGCACGCCGAGGGTGCGGGTCAGGCCGACGACGGTCCGCCCCGCCTCGCTCGAGTTGAAGCGGGCGACCGCCTGGGCGAAGGCGCTCGGCGCGGAATCGTCGAGCGGCAGCAGGGGCCGCGCGCGTCGTGAGACCATGGCCGGGTCGGGCGCGGCCGGCGCGGGAGCTTGGGACGGTGCCGGTGCCCCGGGACGGCGGTCGCGCCGCCGCAGCAGTCCCCGCAACCGCCCGCGGCCCTCGTGGGCCCGGGGCCGCTCGGGCTCCGGCTCGCTCGCCGGCCTCCAGCCGAGACCCTCCGCCCGGGTCACGCAGAGCTCGCAGACGGTGCGCTCCTCGTCGCCCTCCAGAAAACCATGCACGCGCTCGCCGGCGAGGATCGTCCGGCCGCAGATCGCGCAGCCCTCTCCCATCAGCCTTGCTGGAGGGAGGATTTCAGCCGCATGACCGCCTTGGTGTGCAGCTGCGAGACGCGCGACTCGGTGACGCCGAGGACCTCACCGATCTCGCGCAGGGTGAGGTTCTCGTAGTAGTAGAGCGCGACGACCAGCTGCTCGCGCTCGGGCAGGCCGCTGATCGCCTCGGTCAGCAGGTCCTTGACCTCGGTCGAGGCGAGCGCCTCCTGCGGGTCGGCTGCGCTGTCGTCGGCGATCGTGTCCAGCAGAGAGACCTGATCGCCGGAGGAGTCGGAGACGGTCCAGAGCTCGTCGAGTGCGTAGACGGAGGAGTTGGCGATCTCCAGCAGGGCGCTCTGGAGTTCCGCCTCGGTCATGTTCAGTTTCGCGGCCAGCTCGGCCTCGGTCGGCGCCCGCTGCAGTTCGTGCTCGAGTTTCGCTTGGGCGCTTTCGATCTCGCGGGCGCGCGAGCGGACCGAGCGCGGCACCCAGTCGAGCGAGCGGAGTTCGTCGATGATCGCGCCGCGGATGCGGGTCATCGCGAAGGTCTCGAACTTGATCCCCCGCTCAGGCTCGAAGCGCTCGATCGCGCCGATCAGGCCGACGAGGCCGTAGGAGATCAGGTCGGCGTCTTCGACGTGCGAGGGCAGCCCGGCGCCGAGCCGGCCGGCGACGAACTTGACCATCGGCGAGTAGGCGACGACCAGCCGCTCACGGGCGCCCTCGTCGCCGGCGTCCTTGTAGCGGCGCCACAAGTCGCGCAGCTCGACCTCTTTCACGCCCGTTTCCATCAGGCGATTCTACGTTCGTTTGCGGGGGTTTGGTTCATGCGCGGGGGTGGCTGGCAGCGTAAGTGTCACGCAGGCGGGCGGCGTCGACTCGGGTGTAAACCTGGGTGGTCGAGATCGACGCGTGGCCTAGTAACTCCTGAATCGTACGCAGATCGGCGCCACCCTCGAGCAGATGCGTTGCAAAGGAATGTCTAAGTGAATGTGGCGAGACCCCGGCGGCGAGCGCCGCTTCGCGGGTCCAGAGGCCGAGCCGGCGAGTGATGTCGGAGTTCGAGAGGCGGCGGCCGCTCTTGGAAAGGAAGAGCGCCCGCTCGCGTTTGTCGACCGTCAGCGCGTGACGGCCTTTGTCGAGGTAGCGGCGCAGGGCGCGCTGCGCGGGCTCTCCGACCGGCAGCAGCCGCTCCTTCGAGCCCTTGCCCATCACCCGCAGCTGCTCGGTCTCGAAGTCGAGCGAGCCCTCGTCGAGGTTGACGATCTCCTCGCAGCGCAGGCCGCAGGAGTAGGCGAGCTCGAGCATCGCCCGGTCGCGCAGCTCCAGCGGGGTGCGAGCGGGGATCCGCTCCAGAAGTGCCCGCATCTGCTCGGTGCTGAGGACCTGGGGCAGCTTCTCGGAGCGTTTCGGGCTGGAGACGAGCTCGGCCGGGTTGGCGCCGACCTTTTCGGTGCGGACCAGATACCCGTAGAGGCCGCGGACGGCGGCCAGCTTGCGACCCACCGTCGCCGGCGCCGCGCCGGCGTTGGAGAGCCCGGCGCCGAACCGGCGCACGTCGCGGTAGCGGACGTCCCCCGGAGCAAGCCCCTGCTCCCCCGCCCACTCGGAAAAGCCACCGAGGTCGATGCCGTAGGCCTTGCGGGTGCGCTCGGCCGAACCCCGCGCACGGAGGTCGCGGTCGTAGGCGGCGAGGGCGTTCTCCCAGTTCATCGAGGCTTCATTCGCCTCGAATCCGTGTCGTCCTTCGCGGCTGGCCTCAGCCGATGAAAATGGGCGTACCGACTTCGACTTCGTCGTAGAGTTCTTCGACGTCTGGAATCGCCATGCGAACGCAGCCGTGGGAGGCGGCGCTGCCGAGCGAGTAGGTCTCTTCGGTGCCGTGGATCCCGGCGCCTTCGAAGATCCCCATCCAGCGCGCCTTGATCGGGTTCGACGGCCCCGGCGGGATCGTCTGCCCGGCGAGCGAGCCGGCCCAGTCGGACAGCGGCACGTGCCAGACCGGGTTTTCTTCCTTTTCCTGGATCGCGTAGAGGCCTTCGGGCGTTTCCAGCCCTTCCATTCCGACCGCGACGGTGTAGGTCTTGGCCAGCTTCAGGTGCTTCCAGAGGCGCAGGGTGAAGGTCGAGCGGTCGAGCGTCAGGTAGGACGGGTACTCGGCCGCGACTTCCTGCTTGGTCACTTCCGGCGCGATCGAGTGGACCTGGGCCTTGACCGTGTGCGGCGCGTTGGCGTTCAGCACCGCCGCCTTGAGGTCGCGCTCGAGCAGGTTGTCGCGCAGCTTGCGCCCGTCCTGGCCGGCGACGACTTCGAGCGAGTCGCCGCTCGGTTCGACGTCGGCGTTCTTCGGGTCGCGGTTGATTTCCTCGGCGACGTGGCGGACGAAACGGTTGACCGCCGACTCGGAGTAGGCGACTTCGGGCCGGATGCTTTCCTCGACTTCACCGCCGCTGACGTAGCGGACCAGGCGACCCGGCAGCCCTCCCTCCTGGCTGTCTTCGACCGCCTTTTCGACCGCGGCATCGAGGTCGGCGCGGATCTTCAGCTGCTTGCCGGTCAGCTTCCAGGTCTTGCCTTCGAAGCTGACCTCGAGCGAGGTCTTCAGCGGCGCGACCAGCTTGCGGTGGACCTTGGCGGCGGCTTCTTCTTCGTCGAGGCCGCCGACGTCGACGCCGCCGATCGTCACTCCCTCGGCGATCTTGTCCTTCTGCGAGCTGTCGTAGGCGAAGGCGCCGCCGACGACGAGGACCAGCAGCAGTGCGGCAATCAGCACCGCTATAGAAGTCTTCGTACGCATCTGACTGGGGTCAACCCTTACGCCGTCGTTTGCCGGTATCGGAAAGTCTAAGCACCCACGAAGTTCGCCTCGCAGGGCGTCCTTCCCTGCAATTTCGCATGTGCACCGGTCTTATCGGCAGCCGGGCGGGATATCTTTCGCCTGGTGCGGACCAAGGACGAAGTCAGGGCGGAGGTCTGGAAGGCGATGGAACGCGAGGGCGTTTCCCGCTTTCCCGGCGCCGAGGGCCGGATTCCCAACTTCGCCGGGGCCAAGCTGGCGGCCGAGAAGCTGGCCGCCCACCGGCTCTGGAAGCGGGCGCGGGTGATCAAGGCCAACCCCGACTCGCCGCAGACGCACGCCCGGCGGATCGCCCTCGAAGAGGGCAAGACGATGATCATGGCGGTGCCGAGGCTGCGCGACCCGCACCCGTTCCGGGTGCTGGAGCCGAAGAAGCTCTCGAAAGCGGCGATGAAAGAGGCGGCGACGATCAAGGGGGCGCTGAAGCACGGCCGCGTCGTCGCCCTCGACGACTTGCCGGAGATCGACTTCGTCCTCTGCGGCTCGGTCGCGGTCAACCTCAGTGGCGCTCGGGTCGGCAAAGGCGGCGGCTACCACGACCTCGAGTACGGGATTCTCACCGACGCCGGCAAGATCGACGCCCACACCACAGTCGCAACCACCGTCCACCCGATCCAGATCCTCCGCCAGCACCTGATGGTCACCGACCACGACCTGCCCTGCGACCTGATCGCGACCCCGCGCGCGGTGATCGAGATCGACCGTCAGTACGACCGGCCGCGCGGGATCCTCTGGGACCACCTGCAGCCGCCGCAGATCCGCGAGATCCCGGTTCTGGAAAGGATGGGGTATGCCTGAGCACGCCGAGAACGGGAGGGCGCCGCTCTTCCCCACCGACTACGGCAACCCCGACCCGACGCCGGAGTGGATGCGGATCGACTGGCGCGAGCACCTGCACCGGGTCGATCTGCCGGGGGCCGAGGGCGTCAACTACGTCGACGTCGGCGAGGGCGAGCCGATCGTCTTCGTCCACGGGATCGCCGGCTGCTGGCGGAACTTCCTCGAGAACCTGCCGTACTTCGCCGCGAACGGCTACCGGGCGATCGCGCTCGACCTGCCCGGGTTCGGCGACAGCCCGATGCCCTCGTGGGAGATCACGATGGCCAACTACGGGCGGCTGGTCCACGACTTCTGCGAGCGGCTGGGGATCGACCGGGTCGCGGCCCTGATCGGCAACTCGATGGGCGGCTTCATCGCCACCGAGGCGGTGATCGAGGAGCCGCAGCGCTTCGAGCGGCTGGTGCTGATCTCCGCCGCCGGGGTCAGCTTCGCCGAGTGGCAGGGCCGCTCGGTCGACGCCGCCGGCCGCATCGTCAAGGCGGCGATCCCGCTGATGAGCGGCGATCGGCGCAGCTTCTGGACCCGGCCGCGGGGCCGCATGCTCGCCTTCGGCCGGCTCTTCCGCAACCCGAACAGGCTCCGCCCCGAGCTGCTCGCCGAGCAGGTGCGGCCGGGACTGCAGGCGCCGGGCTTCTCCGACGCCCTGGCCTCGATCTGGGGCTACGACACCCGCGAGCGCCTGCCGGAGATCGAGATCCCGACGATGGTCGTCTGGGGCCTGAACGACCAGATCGTCCCGGTCGAGGGCGCGCTCGGATACCACCGCCTGATCCCCAGCTCGCGGCTGGAGATCTTCGAGCGCACCGGCCACCTGCCGCAATTGGAGCGCCCGGCGCGCTTCAACCCGCTGCTCGAACAGTTCATCGAGTCCTCGCAGCCGCTCAAGGCCGCGCAGGACACCGCCTTCGGTTGACGATTGGTGAGTTAGGGCCCCTATAGACGGCCTAATTCACCAATCGTGGCTCAGGTGATCGCGCCCTTGGCGGCGGATGAGACCGTCGCCGCGTACTTCGCCATGACACCGCGGGTGTAGAGCGGCTCGGGCTGCTCGTATTCCTCCACCCGCTTGGCGATCTCCTCGTCGGAGAGGGCGATGCTGAGGCTGCGGTTATCGATGTCGACGGTGATCTCGTCGCCCTCGCGGATCGCGGCGATCGGGCCGCCCTTGGCCGCCTCGGGGGCGACGTGGCCGATCATCAGGCCGCGGGTGGCGCCGGAGAAGCGGCCGTCGGTGACCATCGCAACGCTCTCGCCGAGGCCCTCGCCGACGATCGCGGCGGTGACCTGGAGCATCTCCCGCATCCCGGGACCGCCGACCGGTCCCTCGTTGCGGATCACGACGATGTCGCCGGCGTTGATCTTCTGGTCCTTGACCGCGCGGAAGCAGTCCTCTTCGCACTCGAAGACGCGGGCGGGGCCGGTCTGCTGGCGGCGCTCGGTGCCGGCGACCTTGACCACCGAGCCTTCCGGCGCGAGGTTGCCGCGCAGGATCGCCAGGCCGCCTTCGGGCTTCAGCGGGTTCTCGACGTGGCGGACGACTTCCTGGTCGGGAACCTCGGTCGCGGCGGCGGCTTCCTCGCCGATCGTCTTGCCGGTAACGGTGATCGCCTCGCCGTGCAGGATCCCGGCTTTGGCCAGCCGCTTGAGGATCACCGGCACGCCGCCGGCCGCGTAGAGGTCGGTGGCGACGAAGCGGCCGCCCGGCTTGAGGTCGGCGTAGAGCGGCGTGTTGCGGGAGATCCGCTCGAAGTCGTCCATCGTCAACTCGATCCCCAGCTCGTGGGCGAGCGCGATCAGGTGGAGGACGCCGTTGGTCGACCCGCCCGAGGCGCAGACGCAGGCGATCGCGTTTTCCAGCGAGTCGCGGGTGATGATCCTGCTCGGCCGCAGATCCTCGACCAGGACGTTGATCACCAGCTCGCCGATTTTCTCCGCCACCGTGTTCTTGTCGTCGTCTTCGGCCGGGACCATCGCCGAGCCGCCGGCGCTGATTCCCAGCGCCTCGAAGGCGCAGGCCATCGTGTTGGCGGTGAACTGACCGCCGCAGGCCCCGGCACCGGGGCTGGCGACGCCCTCGAGCTCGTGCAGTTCCTCGTCGGTCATGTCGCCGGCGTTGTGGGCGCCGATCGCCTCGAAGACGTCGAGGATGGTGACGTCGCGGCCGTGCCAGTGGCCGGGGGCGATCGAGCCGCCGTAGAGCAGGACCGAGGGCACGTCGAGCCGGGCCAGCGCCATCGCGCAGCCCGGGATCGTCTTGTCGCAGGCGCAGAGGGCGACGATCGCGTCGAACTGGTAGCCGCGGGCCATCAGCTCGATCGAGTCGGCGATCACCTCGCGGCTGATCAGCGAGGCCTTCATCCCCTGGGTCCCCATCGTCACCCCGTCGGAGACGGCAACGGTGTTGAACTCCATCGGCGTCCCGCCAGCGGCGCGGACGCCCTCTTTCACGTGCTCGGCGAGCGCGCGGAGGTGGAAGTTGCAGGGCATCGCCTCGGTCCAGGTGTTGGCGATCCCGATCGTCGGCCGGCTGAGCGCGTCGTCGTCGAACCCGACACCCTTCATGTAGGCGCGCGAGTGGGCGCGGTCGGGCCCGTCGAAGACGGTCGCCGAGCGGGGACGAGGCAGCTTGGTAGAGGTGTGTCCGTTGGTGCTCATGGCGGTCAAATCTACTGAGGGCGCCGCAGCCGCGATTGCCCCATTTCGGGCCGCCTTCTGACCAACTTGCTCATCTGAGGCCGAAGACGTCGACCGGCCCCGGCCCTTTGCCGATCTCGCGCAGCCCGGCTCCCACCGCGGCGGAGGTGATCTCGCGGGCTCGCCGGGCTGCCTCGAGCGGGCCATTTCCCAGCGCGAGGTATGCCGCCAGGGCCGAAGAGTGGGTACAGCCAGAGCCGTGGGCGGCGCCGTCGGGGTGGCGCTTCCCGGGAATCTCCACAATCCGCTCGCCATCGAAGAAGAGATCGACCAGGTCCTCGCTGTGACCGCCGGTGACGATCGCGACCTCGGGACCCAGCTCTCGCACCGCCCTGACCAGATCCTCTTGGCTCGCAGTCTCTCCCAGCCCGGTCAGCTCCCGGGCCTCGGGAATGTTGGGGGTGACGACGGTGGCCATAGGCAGCAGGCGAACCCTGAGCGTTTCCTGGGCGTCCGGTTCGAGCAGGACCGCCCCGCTCTCCGACACCATCACCGGATCGACGACAACCGGTGGATCGTTCTCCACGATGAGTGCGAGGGCCGCGACCACACCCTCTATCGCTTCAGCGCTCCCCACCATCCCGACCTTGACGGCGTCGATTCCGATGTCTTCTGCGACGGCAGCAATTTGAGCCAGAAGCATGTCGCCCGAGACCGGTTCGACTGCATCGACTCCAAGCGTGTTCTGCGCCGTGATCGCCGTGATCGCAGTCATCCCGTGGACGCCAACCCGCGCAAACGCCTTCAGATCGGCCTGGATGCCGGCGCCGCCGCCGGAGTCCGAGCCGGCGATGGAGAGAACGGCGGGTACGCGCTCTGAGCCCATGAATTGCAGCCTAAAGAGGACGACAGGTCGGAGGTGACAGCAACGTCCGCGAGTAGTTACCCAGATTCGAACAGGCGAGATAGCCGAGCAGCTCTAGGCGCGCGAGGGCTGCGGCGGCGGCTGGGCCCGTAAGTCCCGCCGCGGTGGCGACGGCGTCGCAGGTGGACTCTCCGGCCTCAACCGTGGCGAGGACGGCCTGCAGCTGGGGGTCGAGGCTTGGGCCGCTGTGGGCGAGGGGTTTGCGGCCGGGGCCGAGCATCGCGTCGAGGACGTCCTGGGCGTCGCGGATGAGGTGGGCGCCGCTGGCGAGGAGGCCGTTGGGGCCGGCGGAGGCGCGGGAGGTGACGGGACCCGGCACGGCGCCGAGGTCGCGGCCGAGATCGGCGGCGAGGTCGGTCGTGATCAGCGAGCCCGAGCGGGTCGCCGCCTCGACGACGACGGTCATCCCCGAGAGGGCGGCCATGATCCGGTTGCGGGCCGGAAAGGTCCAGCGCCACGGGGTCGCCCCCGGCGGCAGCTCGGAGACCACCAGGCCGGTTTCGCAGATCCGCCGCCAGAGGGTGCGGTGGCTGGAGGGATAGGCGACGTCGGGGCCGCAGCCGAGGACGGCGATCGTCCTGCCCGCGTCGAGGGCGCCGCGGTGGGCGCAGCCGTCGATCCCGAAGGCGAGCCCGCTGACGACGATCATTCCGGCGGCGGCCAGCTCCCGCCCCAGCTCGCGGGCGACCTCGCGGCCGTAGGAGGTGGCCCGCCGGGCGCCGACGATCGTCACCGCCTGGAACGGCTCGAGGCCGTCGAGCAGCGCCGGATCGCCGCGGCCGATCAGCGCCCAGGGGGCGTCGTCGGCATCGCGCAGATGGTCCGGGTAGAGGTCGCCGTGCCGGCAGCAGGCCCAGCAGCCCGCCAGTCCGAGCTCTTCGTTCAGCTGAGCCTCCGGCAGCGCCGCGACCCGCGCCAGCAGCTGCGCGGTGACCTTGGGGGCGGCCACCTCGACCAGCTCCTCGTTCGAGAGCCGCAGCAGCTCCGGCGAGCGCGAGCCGACCTCGCCCGTCGCAATCCGCTCGATGTACGGGCCGAGATCGGCCAGTAACCAGGAGCGCCGTAGGCACTCGACACAGGCGCGCGGCTCAGCCATGCTCGCGCCTCCGCATCTGCAGCGCCTGCGCCATCTGCTCCTCGCCGATCTCCTCGGCGCCGGCGAGGTCGGCGAGGGTCTGCGCCAGCCGCAGCGCCCGGTCGTGGGCGCGGCCGCTGAGACGCTGGCGGGCGTAGAGGTCGGCGAGGAGCGCAGCTGCGTCGCCGTTCAAGGGGCATTCACGCGCCTCCGCCGGCGTCATCTCGGCGTTACAGCGACCCGGCCCCAGTCGCTGCTCCTGTCGCTCGCGCGCCGCCCGCACCCGCTCCCTCACTGCCGCCGAGGGCTCGCCGGGAGCGCCGCCGATCTCCGCCGCGCTCGGCTGCCGCACCGCGGCCAGCACGTCGATGCGGTCGGCGAGCGCGCCGCTCAGCTTGCCCTGGTAGCGCTGCACGTCATACGGGGAGCAGGTGCAGTCCGGGTCGGTCTCGCCCCTGCCGCACGGACACGGGTTGGCGGCGGCGACCAGCATGAACCGGCAGGGAAGGCTGCGCTGGGCTCCGGCGCGGGCGATCGAAACCTCTCCCGCCTCCAGCGGCGCCCGCAGCGCCTCCAGCGCGTCGCGCCTGAACTCGCAGAGCTCGTCGAGGAAGAGGACGCCCCGGTGCGCGAGCGTCACCTCGCCCGGCCTTATCGGCGCCGTGCCGCCGCCGACCAAGCCGACGGCGCTGATCGTGTGGTGCGGGGCGCGGAACGGGCGGCCGGCGGGGAGCACATCCAGCCGGCCGCAGGCGCTGGCGATCCGCGCCACCTCGAGCGCCTCGACCGGTGCCAGCGGCGGCAGGATCGAGGGCAGCCGGCTCGCCGCCAGCGACTTGCCGGCACCGGGCGGTCCGACCATCAGCATGCTGTGCCCGCCTGCCGCCGCCACCTCCAGGGCGTGGCGCAGGTGCGGCTGCCCGCGCAGGTCGGCGAGGTCCGGCGCGCCCGCAGGCGCCTCCAGCCGCAGCGGCAGCGGCTCGGGCGCGGTCGGCTGCCAGGTGCCCTCGACCAGGGCCGGGAGACGGCCGAGTCCGTCGACCGCGATCGGCTCGATCCCCTCCACGAGCGCCGCCTCGGGGCCGTTCTCCGCCGGCAGCACGATCGCCTCCGCCCCACCCTCCCGCGCCGCCTCGGTCATCGCCAGCGCTCCCTGCACCGCCCGGGTCGAGCCGTCGAGCGCCAGCTCCCCCACCAGCGCGACCCGGGCCAGCCTCTCCCACTCCAGCTGGTCGGAGGCGCTGAGCAGCGCCGCGGCGATCGCCAGGTCCATCCCGGGACCCGCCTTGCGCAGGCTCGCCGGCGCCAGGTTGACGACGATCCGCCGCAGCGGGAACTCGAAGCCGCAGTTGACCAGCGCCGCCCGCACCCGCTCCCGCGCCTCCCGCACGGCGGCATCGGGCAGGCCGACGATGGTGAAGTTCGGCAGTCCCTTGTGGACGTCGACCTCGACCCGGACCGGGCGGGCGGAGATGCCGTCGAGGGTGAAGGTGCGGGCGGTGGCGAGCACGGAGGGGACGCTAGGTGGCATCGACTCACGCGTGGCGCGCAAAAAGCAAATTGTTTGAGCCGCCTCGGGGGAGAGTTCGTGACCCCTGCGGACTTGGTCCCCTATGACAGTCGCCCGCCGCCGCACCGGCGAGATCGCCGAGGACTTCGTCGCCAACCGCCTGGCCGCCGCCGGCTGGGAGATCATCGAGCGCAACGCGCGCACCCGCTACGGCGAGATCGACGTCGTCGCCCGCGACGGCGGAGCGCTCGTCTTCATCGAGGTCAAGGGCGCCCGCGCCGGGACTTCCTTCGGCCCCGAGAAGCCGATCCTCGCGATCGACCACCGCAAGCAGCGCCGCGTCCGCCGCCTCTCCACCGCCTGGATGTCCGAACGCCGCGATCAGCCCCGCTACGACGAGATCCGCTTCGACGCCGTCGGCGTCACCCTCGACCGCTCCGGGCGCCCGATCGACGTCGACTACGTCAAGGGCGCGTTCTGAGCGCGCTCAGCCCAGCTCGAGCTGGGAATACGCGACGCTCTGAAACGAGCGCCGGTGCAAAGGCGAGATCCCGATCTCCTCGATCGCCGCGCGGTGCTCGGGGGTCGAGTAGCCGACGTGCTCATCGAAGCCCCAGCCCGGGTGCCTCGGGGCGACCTCTTGCATGTAACGGTCGCGGGTGACCTTGGCGATCACCGAGGCGGCGGCGATCGCGGCGCTGGTCGCGTCCCCCTTCACCACGCGCCGGTGCGGGACCTCGCACCTCGGCAGCCGGAAGCCGTCGACGAGGCAGATCGCCTCCGAGTCCGGGGCCAGCCGCTCCAGCGCCAGCGAGAGCGCTTCGATGTTGGTCACGTGCAGGCCGCGGCGGTCGATCCCCGCCGCGGAGCGGACGACGACGCTGACCCGCTCGGCCGCCCGCAGCACGCACGGGTACATCTCCAGCCGCTGGGTCTCGGTCATCTGCTTGGAGTCGTGCAGGCCGCTGAGCGCGCGGCGGTCGGCGACGGTGAGGCGCTCGTAGTCGATCAGTACCGCGGCGGCGACCAGCGGCCCGGCGAGGCAACCGCGCCCCGCCTCGTCGGTGCCGGCGACGTAGCGGCTCTGCAGGCCGCGGTCGAAGGCGAACAGGCGTCGGCTGCGCGCCAGCCGGCGCCGGTGCGTCTTCCCTGGGGGGCTCTTAGAGCCCGCCGATGCGGTTTGGGGGCCAGTAGGTGGCAAAAGCCTCACCGATGATCCAGTCCCGGGGGACGGGTCCCCATTCCCGGCTGTCATCGCTTGCCCCACGATTGTCGCCCATCATGAAGTAGTGGTCGGCCGGGACCGTGATCGGTTTCGGCAAATTGCAGGTCGGACAGGGGTTGGTGTAGGGCTCGTCGGAGACGATCTCGCCATTGACCACCGGATGCCCGTTCTTGACCGCGATCGTGTCGCCCGGCCCGGCGACGATCCGCTTGATGAAGTTGTCGCTCGCCTCCTTCTTGGTCGGCTCGGGACACGGTTCGTTCGGGCCGCGGTTGACGCCGCACTGTTCGCCCGGCCCGCCTTCGGCGCCCTCGGGCGGGTGGAAGACGACGATGTCGCCGGCCTTGGGGTCCTTGAAGTGGTAGAGGAAGCGGTTGACGAGGACGCGCTGGCCGATGTCCAGGGTCGGTTCCATCGAGCCGGAGGGGATCTGGTACGGCTTCACGATCCAGGCCTGGATCGCAAGCGCCAGCCCGAGAGCAAGCGCGACGATGACGACCAACTCGATCAGGCCGCCTGCTTTGGATTCCGGCTTCGGAAGCTTGGGGTTCAGGCTGCAGAGTCCTCGTCGGAGTCGCCGTCTTTGGTCGGCTCCTCGTCCTCGGCATCCTCAGGCGCTGCAGTGTCCTCGGTCTCCCCGGCCTCGGGCGCATCCGCGTCCGTCTCCGCCGCCGTCTCAGTCTCGGCTTGTGCCTCCGGCTCGGCCGGCGCATCTGCCTCGGCCTCCGGCTCATCGGCCGGCGCCTCAGCCTCCGGCGTCTCCTCGGCCTCGACTGGCGCCTCGGTCGCCTCCTCGCTGGCCTCCGGCTCCGCCGCTGCCCCCTCGGGGGCCTCAACCGGAACCACCTCCTCCTGGCTGACGCCCTCGGCGTCTACCGCTGCCGCATCCGGGCCGGCGACCGCGACGACGTCGTCGTCGATGCCCCAGCGCCGCTCGGCGACTCGCGCCGCCTTGCCGATCCGGCCGCGCAGGTAGTAGAGCTTCGCCCGCCGCACGTCCCCGCGCGCCGCGACCTCGAGTTTCTCGATCTTCGGCGAGTGCAGCGGGAACGTCCGCTCGACGCCGACCCCGAACGACTGCTTGCGCACGGTGAAGGTCTCGCGCACGCCGGAACCCTGGCGCTTGAGGACGACGCCCTCGAAGACCTGGGTCCGTTTGCGGTTGCCCTCGATTACCTGGAAGTGGACGCGGACACGATCTCCAGGGGCGAATTTGGGCAGCCCGGGCCGAAGCTGGGCGCGCTCGATGCTGTCGATTACGGAGCTCATAGAAGGAGTTGCTGCGAGAAAAAACCGCCGGGACCCGAGTGCGGGAACCGCGCGGTGGCGGAATGGTAGCTATTCCGCGTCTTTTTCGAACTGCTCGGCTCGGGCGCGGCTCTGCTCCAGGCGCCACTCGCGCACTTTCCCGTGGTCGCCGGAGAGCAGGACGTCGGGAACCTCCCAGCCGCGGTAGCTCGGCGGGCGGGTGAAATGGGGGTACTCGGGCATCCCCTCGAGCGCGTGGCTAAAGGACTCCTCGACGGCCGAGTCCTCGTGGCCGAGGGCGCCGGGAAGCTTTCGCATCAGCACGTCGGCGACGACCATCGCCGGCAGCTCGCCGCCGGCGAGGACGTAGCGGCCGATCGAGAGCTCGTCGTCGGCGAGGTGCTGGTGGACGCGATCGTCGAAGCCCTCATAGCGGCCGCAGAGCAGGGCGACGTGAGGCTCGGCGACCAGTTCGTCGGCGATCGGGTCGTCGAGCAGCGGCCCGCTCGGCGAGAGCAGGACGATCCGCGGCCGCGGACCTTCCCCATAGGTGGCCTGCAGCGCCGCGTCGACGACGTCGACCCGCAGCACCATCCCGGCGCCGCCGCCGTAGGGCGAGTCGTCGACCTGGCCGGCGGTCAGCGGGGTCGAGCCGCGGTAGTTGATCAGGCGGAACTCGTTGCCTTCGCGGACCGCGTTCTGGACCGAGCGCTGCGTCTGGAACCAGTCGAAGGCCTCCGGGAACAGGGTGAAGACGTCGAGGCGCACGCGGCGACTCTAGATGGTCGCTTCCTGCGCCGTCAGGCGCGTTTCTAGTCGAGGATGTCGACGACCACGCGGCGGTCGATCCGCACCGCGGCCGCCTTGGCGATCGTCCGGATCGCGTTGGCGATCCGCCCGCCCTTGCCGATCACCCGGCCGAGGTCCTCGTCGGCGACGGTGATCTCGTAGATCAGGTCGCCGTCCTCTTCGAGCTCCTCGACCACGACCGCCTCCGGCTCCTCGACGAGGGCCTTGACGAGAAACTCGAGCAGCTCGGTCATCGCGCGGACCGGCTTAGCTGCCGGTGGCTTTGATGCCCTTGGTCCGCAGCAGGGTCGCGACCGTCTCCGACGGCTGGGCGCCGTGCTCGAGCCAGTGCTTTGCGCGCTCCTCGTCGATGTTGATCGTCGAGGGCTCGGTCTGCGGGTTGTACTGGCCGATCGTCTCGATCGTGCGCCCGTCACGCGGTGAGCGTTTGTCGGCGACGACGATGCGCCAGATCGGGTTCTTCTTCGAACCCACGCGTCTAAGTCTGATTCGGACTGCCATAGGGCCGGGCAGATTAGCGTCTTCGCGCCTTGGGGCGCGGTGCGCGCTGTCCCCCGCCAGCCAGATTGGCCATCTGCTGCGGCGTCGGCATCTGCCCGTTGGCCATCGATTTCATCAGCACCCGCATCTGGTCGAACTGTTTGACCAGCTGTTTGACGCTCTGGACCTTGGTCCCCGAACCGGCGGCGATCCGTTTGCGGCGGGAGCCGTTGATCAGCCCCGGGTTGGCCCGCTCCTGGGGCGTCATCGAGAGGATGATCGCCTGCACGCGGTCGAGCTCGCGCTCGTCGACGTCGGCGTTCTTCAGCTGCTTCATCGCCCCCATCCCGGGGAGCATCCCGATGATCCCGCTCAGCGGGCCCATTTTGCGGACCTGCTTCATCTGCTTGAGGAAGTCGTCGAGGGTGAACTGGTCGCGCCGCATTTTCTCCTGCAGCGCCTCGGCTTCGTCCTCGTCGACCTGCTGCTCGGCTTTCTCGATCAGGCTGAGGACGTCGCCCATGCCGAGGATCCGCTGCGCCATGCGGTCGGGGTGGAACTTGTCGAAGTCCTCGATCTTCTCGCCGGTCGAGGCGAAGAGGATCGGCTTGCCGGTCACGGCTTTGACCGAGAGCGCGGCGCCGCCGCGGGCGTCGCCGTCGAGCTTGGTCATCACCACGCCGTCGAACTCGGCCACCTCGGCGAAGGATTCGGCGACCCCGACGGCGTCCTGGCCGGTCATCGCGTCGACGACCAGGAGGACGTCGTGCGGGCGCGTCTTCTTGCGAATCTGCGCCAGCTCGGCCATCAGGTCCTCGTCGATGTGGAGGCGGCCGGCGGTGTCGACTATCAGCACGTCGCGGCGCTCGGACTGGGCCTGCTGAAGGGCCCAGGAGGCGATCTCGACCGGGTCGGCGTCGGTGCCGCGCTCGTAGACGTGGGCGCCGGCGCGGCCGCCCATCGTCACCAGCTGCTCGACCGCGGCCGGGCGGTAGACGTCGCAGGCGGCGAGGGCGACGTCCTTGCCTTCCTTTTTGAAGAACTGGGCGAGCTTGGCGCAGGCGGTCGTCTTGCCGGAGCCCTGCAGGCCCGCCATCAGGATCACGGTCGGGCCGCTGGAGGCCATCGCCAGCTCCGAGCCGGTGCCACCCATCAGCCGGGCGAGCTCCTCGTTGACGATCTTCACCACCTGCTGGCCGGGATCGAGGCTCTCCAGCACGTCGGAGCCGAGGCAGCGCTCCTTCAGCGTCTTGGTGAAGGCTTTGACGACTTTGAAGTTGACGTCGGCCTCGAGCAGGGCGAGGCGTATCTCGCGCATCGCCGAGTCGACGTCGGACTCGTTCAGTTTGCCCCGCGAGCGGACGTCCGAGAGGGTCGACTGCAGTCGTTCGGATAGCTGGTCGAACATGTCCGAGCAGCTTACGTGACGTTCGCCTGTTCCTTATCGGTCCCAGGCAACGAAAAGGAACAGACGAATGAGCTACTCCGCGAGGAGGGCATTGGCGTACTCGGCGGGGTCGAAGGGGCGCAGGTCCTCGAGGGTCTCCCCCACGCCGATCAGCTTCACCGGGATGCCGAGGTCGGAGGCGATCGCCAGGGCGATGCCGCCGCGGGCGGTGCCGTCGAGCTTGGTCAGGACGACGCCGTCGACCTCGACCGCCTCGGAGAAGACTTTCGCCTGGCGCAGGCCGTTCTGGCCGGTGGTGGCGTCGATCGAGATCAGGGTCTCGTGCGGGGCCTCGGGGATCTGCTTCTGGATCACCCGGCGGACCTTCGCCAGCTCCTCCATCAGGTTCGACTGGGTGTGGAGGCGGCCGGCGGTGTCGACGATGACGACGTCGGCGCCGCGGGCGCGGGCGGCGTTGATCGCGTCGTAGGCGACGGCGCCGGGGTCGGAGTCGGCTTCGCCGCGGACCAGCTCGGCGCCGGCACGCTCGGCCCAGGTTTCGAGCTGCTCGGCGGCGGCGGCGCGGTAGGTGTCGGCGGCGGCCATGATCACGCTGAGGCCCATCTCCTTGCTCAGGTGCCAGGCGATCTTGCCGATCGTCGTCGTCTTGCCGGTGCCGTTGACCCCGACCATCATCAGGACCGCCGGCTCGGCGCTGAGGTCGATCGGCGCCCGCCCGGTTGAGGCGACCTCGGCGAGGATCTCGATCAGCCGGTCGCGGACCGCGACGCCGTCCATCGGCACCGCCCCGGACTCGACCTCCTGCTCCAGCTTCTCCACCACCGCCGCGGTGGTCGGCGCGCCGACGTCGGCGAGGATCAAAGCCTCCTCGAGCAGCTCCCAGGTCTCGTCGTCGATCCGGTCGAAGAGCGAGGCTGAGATCTCCTCGGTCAGCGCCTGGCGGCTTTTCGAAAGGCTCTCCCGCAGCCGCTTGAAGACCCCGCGCCGAGCCTCAGGAGCCTCCTCCTGAACGGCAACAGCCGCACCTGGCTCCCGCGCCCCAAGGTCAACTATCTCTTGCCAGCTGGTAGCCATGGCGAAGAACCGTAGCGGCCCGGTTGCGAGGGGCGGGTACCCCTCTCCAGACACTCAACATGAGCCATAGGCGAGATGTGTCTGGCGAGGGGTACCCGCCCCTCGCCTAGGCGACTGCAGACAATCCCGGTGCTTCGCCGTCCTCTTCGTCCTCGGCAACTTCGCGCGGGAGTTTCCGCGAGACGACCTTGGTCACGCCGTCCCCGCCCATCGAGACCCCGTAAAGGACGTCGGCAGCGTCCATCGTCCTTTTCTGGTGGGTGACGATGACGAACTGGGCGCGGTCGGAGAAGCGCCGGATCAGCTGCAGAAAGCGGTCGATGTTGGCGTCGTCGAGGGCGGCCTCGACCTCGTCGAGGATGTAGAAGGGGCACGGCCGGGCGAGGAAGACCGCGAACACGAAGGCCAGCGCAACCAATGACTTCTCGCCGCCGGACAGCAGCTGCAGCTTGCGGGTCGACTTGCCGGCCGGCGTAACCTCGATCTCGACCCCGAGCTCTTCGCGCTCCTCTTCCTCCTCCTCGGGCTCGGGCTCGGCATCGGTTGGCGCCTCCTGCTCGCCCGCAGGGCGCTCCTCGTCGCGTACCGGCCGCAGGGCGACCCGGCGCAGCCGGCCGCGGCCGCCGGGGAAGAGGTGCTCGACCATCTCCTCGAAGTTTTTCGCCGTCGCCTCGAAGGTCTGCTCGAAGGCGCGCTCGATCTCCTCGTCGATGTCGCGGATCAGCGACTCCAGCTCCCGCATCGACCGCTCGATGTCCTCGCGCTGGGTCTGCAGCGCCTCGACGTGCTCGCGGGCTTCGTCGTACTCCTGCTCGGCCAGCGGGTTGACCGGGCCGATCTGGGCCCGGCGGCGCTCCAGCCGCTCGAGCCGGCGGTCGATATCGGCCCGCGCCTCGTCGCTCAGGGCCTCCTCGGCGGGCGGGATCTCCTCGCCGAGCTTCTCGGCGATCGCCGCCAGCTCGCGCGCCGCCTCGGCCCGGCGGTCGCCGAGGTGGGCGGCCTCGACCTCGGCCCGGGTCAGCTCGTCGGAGGTCTCCTTCATCTGCGTCTGCAGCTCGAACTCCTGCTGCGAGCAGGCGCGCAGCTCGTCGGCGATCTCGTCGCCGTCGTCCTGGCCGCCGACGACCTTGCGCTCGATCTGCCCGACCCGCTCGCGGATCGCGGCGCCGGCCGCCTCGGCGGCGGCGTGGGCGGCGCGGACGGCGTCGAGCAGCTCCTCGCCGGCGGCGACCCGGGCGCGGAGCGCCTCGCGGTGGCGCTCGCCGAGCAGGCCCTCGGCACGGCGGGCGTGGCGGGAGGCGCGCTCGGCGCCGGCGCGGACGTCGCCGAGAGCCGACTCGCGCGCCGACTCGGCGGCGTCGGCCGAGCGGGCGACGTCGAAGCCCTCGCCCGCGGTCCGCAGCCCGGCCTCGATCTCACCCAGCTCCTCTTCGAGTTTCTGTGCCCGCTCACCCGGCTTGGCGCCGTCGCCGACGTCGAGGGTCAGCGGCCCCAGCTCGGTCCGCAGCCGCTCCAGGCCGGCCTCCAGCTCGGCGGCGCGGTTGGAGAGCCCGGCGGAGCGGACCGCGATGCGCTCCTGCTCGCCGCGCAGCTTGGTCAGCAGGCCCCAGGCCTGGGTCCGCTCGCGGTCGCGGGCGGCGAAGCGCTCCTCGGCCGCCGCGCGCCGTTTCGAGACCTCGGCCAGGCTCGCCTCGAGCTTCTCGCGGACGCCGCGCGCCTTCGCCGCGGCCTTTTCCGCCGCCGCGGCGCGGTCGGCGCCGAAGCGCAGCTCCTCGGAGACGATCTGCGCCCGCAGCCCCAGCTCCTCGCGCTCGATCCGCGCCCCCAGCTCGGCCGCCTGCGCCTGGCGCTTCAGCGGCCGCAGCCGTGCCCGCGCCTCGCGCTCGACGTCGAGGGCGCGGTCGAGGTTGTCGCGCGCCGAGCGCAGCTTCAGCTCGGCCCGGCGCCGCCGTTTGCGGTGCTTGCCGAGGCCGGCGGCCTCCTCGACCAGCAGGCGCCGCTCGCGCGGCTTCGAGTGGACGATCGTCTCGACCCGGCCCTGGCTGATCACCGAGTGCATCTCGCGGCCGAGGTTGGTGTCGGAGAGGACGTCGGTGACGTCGGCGAGGCGGCAGCGGGCGCCGTTCAGCCGGTAGCCGCTGTCGCCGGAGCGGTCGAGGCGCCGCTCGACGGCGATCTCGGAGAACTCGGTGGCGGCGCGGCCGTCGGAGTTGTCGATCGTCACCTCGACCTCGGCGGCGCGGCGCTGGCCGACGTTCTTGCCGCCGGCGGAGATAACGTCCTGCATCGAGGCACCGCGGATCGCCCCCGGGCTCTGCTCGCCGAGCGCCCAGAGGACGGCGTCGGTGATGTTGCTCTTGCCCGAGCCGTTGGGGCCGACGATCACGCTCACGCCCGGGGAGAACTCCAGGGTCGTGCGCTCGGGGAAGGACTTGAAGCCCTTCATCGAGATCGATCTCAGGTACATGCGCGCATGCCTCGCATCGCCTGGATGCTCCCGGTCGATTCGGACGCGACGCCGGCTGGATTAACCCCCAAGATGCGCCAATGCCTCCTCGGCGGCGATCTGCTCGGCCGCCTTCTTGCTCCGCCCTTTCCCCGTCCCGACCCGCTCGGAGTCGACAATCGCGGCCACCTCGAAGGTTCGCCGGTGCGGGGGTCCCGTCGCCGCGATCACCTCGTAGGTTACGCGCGCTCCGCGCTGGGCCAAAAGCTCCTGCAAAGCGGACTTGAAATCGATCCGGGTCTCGGACGCGAGCTCGATCCGCGACTCGAACGCATCGGCCACCGCCGCCGCGGTCAGCTCGAAGCCGAAGGCGACGTAACAGGCGCCGATCAGCGCCTCGGTCGCCTCCGGCAGCGGCCGGCCGCCGTCGAGCAGGACCTCGGCCGGGATCGCCGTCGGCAGGTCCTCGGGCTCGTTCGCCCGCAGCATCTTCGGCACCCCGAGCTGCATCCCGATCTCGGCGCAGGAGACGCCGCTGACCGCCTGGTTGTGGACCTTGGTCAGGCCGCCGGCGGCGAGCTTCGGAAAGCTCTCGAAGGTGCGGGTGGCGACGGCGAGGCCGAGGACGCTGTCGCCGAGGAAGGCGAGGCGCTCGAAGGAGTCGACCCGGCGCTCGGTCCAGGAGGAGTGGGTCAGCGCCTGGCTGCGCAGGTCCTCGGGCAGCTCGTCGATCAGCGCTGCCAGCGCCGCGACGGGAGAGTCCGGGCCCGGTGCCACCGGCTCAGGCTGGGGCGTGCTCGAGCACGAAGCCGACGGCGTCGCCTACGGTCTTGATGCGGGTCGCCTGCTCCTCGGAGACGGTGACCCCGTAGTTGTCCTCGAGCTCCATCACCAGCTCGTAGAGGTCGAGCGAGTCGGCGTCGAGGTCCTCCTTGAAGCGGGTCCCCTCGTCGATCTTTCCGATCTCCACTTCGAGCTCCTCGGCGAGGTGCTCGCGGACCAGGGTCAGGACTTGATCTCGCGTCATCTGAGTGGACTTGTTTATCACGGCGCTCAGGCGTCGCCCTCGGCGGCGAGCGCGGCGCGGCCGGCGCCGCCTTCGGCCAGCAGCGCGGCGGTGCGGCCGACGGCGTCGACCTCGGCGCAGCGGGCGGCGAGGCGGACGGCGTTGGCGATCCCCTCGGCACCGGAGCTGCCGTGGCCGACGACGGCGATCCCGCGCAGGCCGAGCAGGATCGCGCCGCCGGTGGTGTCCGGGTGCAGCTCCCGCCGCAGCCCGTTCAGCGCCGGCCTCATGAGCAGGCCGCCGGCGGCGGCCATCGGGTTGGAACGGGCCGCGTCGCCGACCGCGGCGGCGACGGTCTTCGCGGTGCCCTCCAGCAGCTTCAGGGAGACGTTGCCGGTGAAGCCGTCGGTGACGACGACGTCGGTTCTGGCGGCGGGGAGGTCGCGTCCCTCGACGTTGCCAGCGAAATTGATCCCGCTCGCCTTGCTCAGCAGGCGGTGCGCCTCGACCACCTCCTCGCGGCCCTTGCCGGACTCCTCGCCGACGGTCAGCAGGCCGACGGTCGGGTCTTCGACCTCGAGCACCGCGTCGGCGAAGGCGGCGCCGAGGAAGGCGAACTGGACCAGGTGCTGGGCGCGGACATCGACGTTGGCGCCGACGTCGAGGAAGAGGACGGGTTTACCGGGCACCGGCAGCTGGACCGCCAGCGCGGGCCGCTGCACGCCCTTGAGGCGGCGCAGGCCGAAGGTCGCGGCGGCCATCGTCGCCCCGGTAGAGCCGCAGCTGACCAGCGCGTCGGCGCCGCCCTCGGCGACCTCGCGGGCGGCGCGCACGACCGAGGCTTCCTTCTTGGCGCGGACCGCCGGCACCGGGTCCTCGTCGTTGCCGATGTACTCGGGGGTGTCGACGACCTCGACCTGGCGGACGTCGTCGAGGCCGAGCGCGCGGCGCGGCCCGAAGACGCGGACGCCGATGCCGTCGGCGGCGGCCAGGCGGGCGCCGGCCGCGAGCACATCGAATCCCTGCTCAGCCCCGTAGCCGTCGAGGGCCACGGTCACCGCGCGGTCCTGCGCCACAGCTACTCGTGCGTGTGAGGCGCCGAGGGATCGGCGATCCGCTGGGCGATAACCTCGCGCCCCGCATAAGTGCCGCAGGTCGGGCAGACCCGATGCGGCAGCCGCGGGCTGTGGCAGCGCGGACAGCTGTTCAGGTTGGGCTTACCGGCCTTGTGATTGGCACGGCGCTTATCCCTGCGGGCACTTGAAGTTCTCTTCTTCGGGACGGCCATCGGTCGCGGGATGGTAGCGGTTGCAGGCGCTTCAGTACGTTGCGCGCACGACCGCCAGGTCGTCTTGCTCCCAGGTGATCTCGCCGTCGGCCCAATCGGCCAAGTCGGCTGCTCGCTCCGGGAAGTCGTAGCCCTCGTCGATCGGGGTGATCTGGACGTCGGCTTTGACCACGTCGCCGATCACGAAAGCTCGGGCCTGCTCTTTGACCTGGCGGAAGAGGTTTTTCTTTGCCTCGGCGCGCAGGTGGTGGATCGAGAGGACGCCGATCACGAGGTCCCAGGGGCCGTCGGGGAGCGGGTCCTCGATCCGCGACAGCTGCACGTCGTCGTAGTTCTCGCGGGCGCGGAAGACCATGTCGGGACTGGAGTCGAGCCCGATCACCCAGCTGTCGGGGTAGGCCTCGATCAGACGGCGGGTGGTCTCCCCCGTCCCCATCCCCAGCTCCAGGACGCGCTCGGGCGCGAAGGGGATCGCGGCGATCGCCTGCTCCTGCAGCTCGTCGTAGCGCGGGATCTCGGAGCGGATCAGCTCCAGGTAGGTCTCTGGTTTCCAGTCGAATTGGCCCATCTCGTAACCTCGTCGGGAGGTTCATCATCGTAAGTCCCGACGGAGCGGAGGTGCGTGACGTGGCTCAAGAGCCGACGACGATCATCGATCTATCGCGCCTCTCGCTGGCCCACGGCGAGGGCAAGCGGCTGGAGGTCCCGGTCGCCCTGGAGCCCTTCGAGCTGGCCGGCCAGACCTACAAGCCCGGCCCCTGGTCGCCGACCGTGCGGCTCGACGTCTCCCGTCCCAGCAGCGGCTTCGCCTTCAAACTCACCTTCCCGGTCCACCTCGAGGGGCCGTGCATGCGCTGCCTCGAACCGGCCGAGCTCGACCTCGAGGTCGAGGCGCGCGAGGTGCACCAATCCGGGACCGGCGATCCCGAACTGGAGAGTCCCTACGTCGACGAGGACGAGCTCGACATCGGCCGCTGGGCCCACGACGCCACGATCCTCGCCCTCCCCACCCGAATCCTCTGCCGCCCCGACTGCGCCGGCCTCTGCCCCACCTGCGGCGAGTCCCTCAACGACAACCCCCACGAGCACGAGGAAGCCACCGACCCACGCTGGAGCGCGCTGAAAGACCTGAAACTCGAGTAACCGGCAGCTTTAAGGCTGCTGGTCTAGCTCGGGCTGCTGCTGTTCCTCCTCGCGGCCGGCGAGGCGGTCGCGGCCGCGCTGGACGGCGGCGAGGAACTTCTGCAGGTTCACTTCGAGGGTGTTGAGGATCTCGTCGGCGTAGTCCTCGGCGCCGAGGCGGATTTCGCGCTCGCGGGTGCGGGCGTCCTCGACGATCTCGTCGGCGGCGCGCTCGGCCTGCTTGGTGACCTCCTCGTCGGAGATCAGGCGGGCCTGCTGCTCGCGGGCCTCGCGGACGATCCGCTCCGCCTCGCGTTTGGCCTCGGCCAGCATCTCCTGGCGCTCCTTGACGATCCACCGCGCCTGCTTGATCTCCTCGGGGATCGTGGCACGCATCTGGTCGAGGAGGTCGTAGATCTCCTCGCGGTCCACGCGCACCTGATCCGTCAACGGGACCGGACGGGCGTTGTGAACTACGTCATCGAGCTTGTCTATGAGGACCAGGACGTCCATACGAGGATCGTAAGCCTACGTGTATGCGGGGATTTTGGTGAGGACGAGGTTCATCGAGCGATTTTTTGCAAGCGGCCGCCCAAAGAGGACTGGCCAGCGGTGCACAGCCTACCTGTCGTTGAGGCGGTCCTTCAGGGCGGCTGCAACCGGGCCCGGAACGAGGTCGGAAACGTCACCTCCGAAGGTCGCCATCTCCTTCACGCCGGTGGAGGAAAGGAAGCTGTAATGCGGCGAAGCGATCACGTACATGCTCTCGATCCCCGGGTCGAGCTTGCGGTTCAGCTGCGCCATCTCGAACTCGTACTCGAAGTCGGAGATCGCCCGCAGGCCCTTGACGATCGCCTTGGCGTCGTTGTCGCGGGCGAACTCGACCAGCAGGTTGGCGAAGATCTGCACCTCGACGTTGGGCAGGTCGGCGGTCGCCTCTTCGATGAACGCCTTGCGCTCCTCGGCGGTGAAGAGCGTCTTCGCCTTGCGGACCGGGTTGTTGACGACGCCGCCGACGACGACGCGGTCGAAGACGTTGGAGGTGCGGGTGATGATGTCGACGTGGCCGTTGGTCACCGGGTCGTAGCTGCCCGGGCAGACGACGGTGCCGTTCTTCTTCTCGCTCACTCGGCCGGCTCCCGGTAGATGGAGACGTCGGCGGCGCCGTAGCGGCGCTGGCGCAGCGGCTCGAGCGAATCGATCTGCAGCGGCCGGCGGGCGCCGCTCTCGACCACGGCCCGCCCGCCCTCGGCGAGCAGTTGGGGAAGGTGGGTGTTGAGGTCCTGGGCCACGCGGTCGGCGAGTCTATAAGGGGCATCGACGAAGACGAGGTCGAATTTCCCCGCAAAGGGGCCGGACGAAACCTGCGCCAGCCAGCGGCCGACGTCGGCGCGGACCAGCTCGGCCCGCTCGGCGAGGCCGAGGCGCTGCACGTTGCCGAGGGCGGGGCGGGTGTCGCGGTCGACCAGGAGGGCCGCCGCGGCGCCGCGCGAGAGCGCCTCGATCGCCAGCGCCCCGGTGCCGCAGTAGAGGTCGAGGACCTGGGCGCCCTCGACCCGCTCGCCGAGCGCCGAGAAGATCGCCTCGCGGACGCGGTCGGAGGTCGGGCGGACCTCCCAGCCCTGCGGCGCGACCAGGCGCTGGCCCTTCAGCTCTCCGGCGATCACTCTCACCCCCGCAACCTATTCGGCGTTCGTCCTTTGTTCGCCGTACGCGGAACAAAGGACGAACGCCGCTAGAGCGGGATCGGGTCGGCGGCGCCGGTCCCGAAGCGGTTGTGGGCGGCGTCGAGGAGCGGGCCGAGGGCGGGATCGGAGAGCGAGCCGTGGCTGCGGAGCAGGGAGAGGACCTCGCGGTGGGCGTCCATCAGCAGCGGCCCATCCTCCGGCAGCTTGGCGACGGCGAAGCGGGGCAGGCCGCTCTGGCGGGTGCCGAGGATCTCCCCCGCGCCGCGCAGTTCGAGGTCGATCTCGGCCAGCTTGAAGCCGTCGCTCTCGCCCGCGACCGCCTGCAGCCGCTTCTGCGCCGTCTCCCCCGCCTCTTCGGCGAAGAGCAAGCACTGACTCGGGTGCTCGCCGCGGCCGACCCGCCCGCGCAGCTGGTGCAGCTGGGAGACGCCGAAGCGCTCGGCCCCCTCGATCACCATCACCGTCGCGTTGGCGACGTCGATCCCGACCTCGATCACCGTGGTCGAGACCAGCACGTCGGTCTCGTGGGCGGCGAAGGCGCGCATCGCCGCGGCCTTCTCGTCGGAGTGCATCTGTCCGTGCAGGAGGCCGATGCGGAACTCGCGCAGCTCGCCCGCCCGCAACCGGTTGGCCTCGACCGCGGCGGCTTTGCCGGCGACCTTCTCCGATTCGCCGACCAGGGGGCAGACGACGAAGGCCTGCCTGCCCTCGCGCAGCTGCCGGCGCAGGAAATCGAAGGCTTCGCCCCGCTGCTCCTCGGCGACGAGGTGGGTGCTGATCGGCTGGCGCCCCGCCGGCAGCTCGTGCAGCGCCGTGGTGTCGAGGTCGCCGTATTCGGTCAGCGAGAGCGTCCGCGGGATCGGCGTCGCGGTCATGTGGAGGACGTGCGGCGCCATCCCCTCCACCCCCTTCTCGTCCAGGGCGCGGCGTTGGGAGACGCCGAAGCGGTGCTGCTCGTCGACGACGACGAGGCCGAGCCGGGCGAAGCGAACGGTCGGCTCGATCAGGGCGTGGGTTCCCAGGATCAGTCCCAACTCGCCGCTGGCGAGTTGGTTCAGGGCGCGGCGGCGAACCGGCGCAGGAGTTGACCCGGTTAGCAGCGAGAACGGAATCGCCTCTTCGGCGAGCAGGCGGCCGAGAGTGATCGCGTGCTGCTCCGCCAGCGTCTCGGTTGGCGCCATGAGCGCGGCCTGGTAGCCGACTTCGAGGGCCCGCAGCATCGAGTAGACGGCAACGACCGTCTTGCCGGAGCCGACCTCCCCCATCAGCAGCCGCTGCATCGGCTCGCCGGAGTCGAGATCGACCTCGATCTCGTCGAAGGCCTTGAGCTGATCTCCAGTCGGCTCGAACGGCAACGAATCGAGCCAGCGCGCCACGAGGTCTCCCGGCTTCCCGAATCGAGGCGCCGGCCGTGCAGTTCGGTGAGATCGCTTGCGGGTCGCCAACAGAGCCTGGTGGAGAAACAGCTCTTCGAACCCGAGCCGATCCCTGGCGCCCTCGACGTCCTCGATCGACCTCGGCAGCTGAACGGCGCTCAGCGCATCGCCAACCCCCGCGAGCCCGCGCCGCGCCCGCATCTCCGCCGGCAGCCCCTCGATCGCGTTGGGAGCCCAACTCACGACCTGCTCGACCCATTCGCGGATCTGGGCGGGACGGATGGCCTCGGTGGCGCCGTGGACAGGGACCATGCTCTCGGCCGCCGGGACTTCCGTCGGTGAGGCGAGCTCCCATTCACGGACTGCGAAGCCTTTGCCGGAGAATTTGCCGGTCATCAGGAGTTCGGTGCCGGGGATCAACTTCGAGGCAACCCAAGGTTGGTTGAACCAGGTTGCTCGCACGTGCCCGGAGGCGTCGCCGACTTTGACGCTCACCATCCGCAAGCGTCCTTTGCGAAACGGTCGCGGCTGAGATCCCTGGACCTCGACCAAGACAGTCGCGGTCTCCCCGGGTTGAAGGTCTCCCAGCTCTCGGATCCTCAGATCCCGGTGGCGCCTCGGGATGTGGAACAGCAAGTCGCCGACCGTCCTTATCCCTGCGTCGGCCGCCGCCTCGGCGGTTTTCGGGCCGACGCCCTTGAGGGCACCGAGGCTCTGCTCGAGGACGCTCGGGCGGGGCCAGTGGACGGGCGCGTTCAGCAGCTCGGCGCGCCCCAGCTCCCGCGCGCCGGCGAAGGACCGCACTACTGGGCGGCCAGCAGCCACCACCAGCTCGGCTGTCCCCCCTCGTGGGTCTCGATCTCGACCCCGTCGGGCGTGTGGGTGTCGATCTCCGCCAGCGGGATCGGCGCGCCCTCGCCGGCGATCAGGGTGAGGATCTCCGCCCCCTCGGCGAGGTGCCGCATGGTTTCGGTCAGGGTCGAGCCCGCCCCGCCCCAGGCGACGATCTCGCCCTCGGCGAAGCCGACCGCGTCGCCCTTCTTGAAGCGCCCCTGGGCATCGTCGCGGGCGGCCGGCGCGACGCCGCCGGTGCTGAGCCCGCCCAGCGCCTCCTCCAGCCGCTCGGCGTTCTCCGCCATCGTCGCCTCGGGGTCGAGCTCGACCAGGGCCAGCAGGCTCGCCTGCTGCGAGGTCGCCGGCACCACCCGCGCCGGCTTCTCGGAGAGCTCGCAGGCGCGCTCGGCGGCCATGATCACGTTCGAGGAGCTGGGCAGGACGAGGATCTCCTCGGAGGCGACGCTGTGGATCCCGGCCAGCAGCTCGTAGGTCGAGGGGTTGAGCGTCTCGCCGCCGGGGACGACGTGGGCGCCGAGCTCGCCGAAGAGCCGCTGCATCCCGTCGCCGGCGGCGACCGCGACGACGCCGGTGCGGCCGCCGAGGCGGGCGTCGCGTTCGGCCATCTGCTCGCGCATGTCGGCGACGTCGAGGTTGGTCACCTCGCCGACCCCGTCGAAGAGGGCGACCGCGGCCTCGGGCTCGTCGGTGTGGACGTGGACCTTGAGGGTGACGTCGTCGCCGACGACGAGGACCGAGTCGCCGAGCCCCTCCAGGCGCGGCAGGTAATCGCGGTTGCCGAGCCCGTTGCCGGAGACGATGAAGTTGGTGCAGTAGCGGTAGCGGCTGTCCTCGTGTTGGGGCAGGCTGCGGCGCGGCGCCTCCTGGTGGGCGACCTCGGGCAGCTCGGCCCCGTCGCCCCGCAGCCCGGCGACGACCCCGGCGAGGATCAGGACGAGCCCGTGGCCGCCAGCGTCGACGACGCCGGACTCGCGCAGCACCTCGAGCTGCTCGGGGGTGCGGGCGACGGCGCGCTCGCCGTCGGCGATCGCCCGCTCGAGGACCTCGGCGAGGACCGCGTCCTGCTCGGCTTCGGAGACGTCGTGGCCGAGGCGCTGTTTCTCCTGGTCGAGGTGGGCGAGCTGGCGGGAGAGCGAGTGGGCCATCTCGCGGAAGACCGTCAGCATCGTCCCCTCGGCCGGGTCGCGGACCGAGTCGTAGGCGGCGTCGGCGGCGCGGGCGAAGGCGGCGGCGACGAGGGTCGGGTCGATCAGCTCGCCGGGGCGGCTGGCCAGCTCCTCGGCGGCGCCGCGGACGATCTGGCTGAGGATCACACCCGAGTTGCCGCGCGCGCCCATCAGCGCCGCCCGCGCCAGCGCCTGGACCAGCTCGGCGCGGCCGACCTCGTCGACGTCCTGGCCGTCGAGGCGGTCGAGCTCCTCCATCACCGCGCGCATCGTCATCGCCATGTTGTCGCCGGTGTCGCCGTCGGCGACCGGGAAGACGTTGAGGTCGTTGACCTCCTGGCGGCGGGCCTCCAACGAGGCGTAGGCAGAGCTGACGACCCGGCGAAAGCGGGCGATCTGGGTTTCGGGCATCCGCTGAGAATCTAGTCCTCCGCCGAGACGTGAGCATGTGCACATTGAGCCGCTGGGCGCATTGGTACGGTGCGCCGGCCAATGAGACGCTTTGCCACCTGGACCACCGGCCACCGCAAGACGGTGATCATCGGCTGGATCGTCGCCCTCGTCGGGTTCGGCATGCTGGCGGGTTCCGTCGGCTCTGATTTCAGCGAAGAATTCCAGCTTCCGGACTCCGATTCGAAGCAGGCTCTCGACCTGCTCGAAGAACGGTTCCCCGCCCAGTCTGGCGAAGCCGCCCAGATCGTCTTCAAGGCCAACCAGGGAGTGGAATCCCCAGCGGTCGAGCGAAAGATGGATGGGGTCTTCACGAAGGTCGAAGGGTTCCCCCACGTCAGCGAAGTGGCGAGTCCATACAAGGGGGGCGGCGCGGCTGCCGTCAGCGACGACGGCAAGATCGCCTACGCAACCGTCCAGTTCGATGTCACTGGCGACAAGCTCAACGAAGACACGGTCAAGGAAATCATCGAGATTGCCCAGGGGGCGTCCGGCGATGGTCTGCAGGTGGAGCTGGGTGGGCAACCGATCCAGGAATCCCAGGCGGAAGAAGGGCAGGACATCTCCTTCCTCGTCGGGCTCGCCGCGGCGATCATCGTCCTCCTGCTCACCTTCGGCTCGGTCGTGGCGATGGGGCTGCCGATCGTCACCGCCCTCTTCGCCCTCGGCGTCGGCATCAGCCTGATCACGCTCGGGACCCACCTCTTCCCCACCGCCGATTTCGCGCCGTTCCTGGCGACGATGATCGGCCTCGGCGTCGGCATCGACTACGCCCTCTTCATCCTCACCCGCTTCCGCAACGGCCTAGCGGAGGGGATGGGGCCCCGCGACGCGACGATCGCCGCGATCGACACCGCCGGGCGCGCCGTTCTCTTCGCTGGCACCACCGTGATCATCGCCCTCCTGGGGATGATGTTGCTCGGCCTCAGCTTCCTCTACGGAGTGGCGATGGCGGCCTCGCTGGCGGTCCTCTTCACGATGATCAGCGCCCTGACGCTGCTTCCCGCCCTGCTGACGATCGTCGGCCGGCGGATCGACCGCCTGCGTCTCCCCGGCCTCGGCCGCGGCAAACGGAGCGTCGACGAAGGCGGCTGGTGGCAGCGCTGGAGCGACCGGATTCAGCGGCGCCCCTGGACGGCCGCGCTGCTCTCGGGTGGGCTGCTGCTCGCGCTCTGCATCCCCGCCCTCTCGCTCCGGCTCGGCACCAACGACGCCGGCACTGAACCAGCCGGCAAAACGACCCGGCAGGCCTACGACCTGCTCGCCGAAGGCTTCGGGCCAGGCTTCAACGGCCCGCTGGTGATCGCGGCGGCTCTGCCGGAAAAGGGCGACGACACCGGCATGGTCGAGCTCCGCAAGGAACTGGAAGACGAAGCCGGGGTCGCCGGAACTACTCCGATTGATCTCAGCCCGGCCAAGAACGCCGCCGTCTTCCAAGTCTACCCGACCACCTCGCCGCAGAGCTCACAGACCACCGACCTGCTCGATCACATCCGCGCTGACCTGATCCCGCCGATCGAGGCGGAAACGAACACGCAGCTGCACGTGGGCGGCATCAACGCGATCTTCGAGGACTTCGGCGAGGCGATCACCGAAAAGCTGCCGCTGTTCATCGGCGTCGTCGTCCTGCTCTCGGCGCTGTTGCTGATGATCGTCTTCCGCTCGATCTGGGTGCCGCTGAAGGCGATGGCGATGAACCTGCTCTCGATCGGCGCCGCCTTCGGTCTGGTCGTGGCGGTCTTCCAGTGGGGCTGGGGCGCGAGCCTGATCGGCGTCGACAGCACCGGCCCGATCATCTCCTTCCTGCCGATCTTCCTTTTCTCGATCGTCTTCGGGCTCTCGATGGACTACGAGGTCTTCCTTATGTCGCGGATCCACGAGGAGTGGGAACACACCAATGACGCCACCGAGGCCGTCACCCGCGGCCTCGCCCTGACCGGTCGCGTGATCACCGCCGCGGCGGCGATCATGGTCACCGTCTTCCTCTCTCTCGCTATCGGCGAAAACCGGATCATCAAACTCTTCGGCCTCGGCCTCGCCTCGGCGGTCTTCATCGACGCCGTGATCATCCGCTCGGTCTTGGTCCCGGCGGTGATGCAACTGCTGGGAGCCCGCGCCTGGTGGTTCCCCGCCTGGCTGGACCGCGTCCTTCCGCGCCTGCACGTCGAGCCGGCCGAGGGCGACCCCGCGCCCACGGGCGAGTTCGCCGCGGTCGGCAGCGGCGGCGGCGACTCGGACGCTTAGCGGCGCGCTGCGGCGAGTTCGTTGCGGATATCGGCGGCGATGCGCTCGGGTTCGACTTCGAGTTGCTTGTCGGTGAAGCGCAGGACGACATAGCCCCGCTGGCGTAGGTCGAGGTCCCGGGCGTGGTCGCTCTCGAAGGCGACGGAGCCTTGGTGGTAGGTGAAGGTGTCGGCTTCGATGACGAGGCGCTCCTCGCGCCAGAGGAAGTCGACTTCGTGGCGGCCGAGCTTGGGGTTGACCTCGGGAGCGCGAATGCTGTGGTGGCGAAAGAGGGCGAGGAAGGCGCGCTCGAGGTCGCTGCGGGTGCGGTCGGTCTCGATGCCGTCGAGGCGCAGGCCCTTGAGCTCGGCCTGGCGGATCGCGCGGCGGACTAGGTGTGGAGGGATGAGGGACGAGGCGCGGAGGTCTTGGATGGTGCGGGGGACGGTGGTGACGGGGATGTTGTCGCGATGGGTGGTGAGGACAGGCGTGGTTGATGGCCGTCGTCCTCGCCCTCCTCTGCCTGCTGGGTAGGAGGGCGAGGACGACGGCTGACTCAGGGAGGGGCAGCGGTGGACGGTGATGCCTCGGCGCGTGGTTCGGCCGGAGGTGGAGGGGGTCGAGACGTGGACGGGGCCTTCGATCGGTCGCAATAGGCCCCAGAGAGCGACGGCCGAGCCGTGACTCAAGGCCGCTCCCTCGCCGCAGGCGAGCACGGCCGCCATCCAGCGCGTGCGCCAGCTCGGGGCTTGGTGTCCCACGGCGTAGACGCCTTGGTGCACACGATGGAGGCGACCCTTCTTAGCTCGCTTGGCAACCGCGTAGCGACTCAACCCAAGCCCTTCGAGCTGTCCCAGCGAAACCACTCCATGCTGTCGAGCCGCGATTTCACCGAGGCGAATATCGACCGTGTCGCTTTTGTGGCCCATGGGTCCACAAAGTCGACAGGCCTCTCGACCTCTCCCCCCCTTACCCCGCTTTTTTCTTCCTCGAAAGCGCTAAGAGGGAACTACGCGGCCTTTATGACCTTGCCCGCCTTGAGGCAACGCGTGCAGACGTAGGCCCTTAGAGGGCGGCCGTTCTCTTGGATCCGGACCTTTTGCAGGTTCGGGTCGAAGCGTCGCTTGGTGGCGACCATCGAGTGGCTTCGGGACTGGCCGAACGCTGGTCCCTTGCCGCAGCTGTGGCATACCTTGGCCATGAGGACGGTGGATGGTACAGGGTGCGGAAAAGGCGCGGTTTGACGCCTGTGGTCAGCCCGCTTCGCGTTTGAGGATGGCCATGCGGGCGACGGTCAGGGCGGCGTTGCGGCCCTGGTCGCGCTTGTCGCCGCCGGAGCGTGCCAGGGCCTGCTCCATGTTGTCGCAGGTGATGACGCCGAAGGCGCAGGGGACTCCCGTCGCCAGCTGGACGTCCTGGATGCCTCGCGCCGCCTCGGCGCAGACGAAGTCGTAGTGGTCGGTCTCGCCGCGGATGACGACGCCGAGGCAGGCGACGCCACCGATCTCGGGGCCGCCACCCTGCTTGGCGTTGTGGCGGCGGACGCCGTCGATCACCGCGTTGGCGGCGAAGGGGAGCTCGTAGGCGCCGGGGACCGAGTGGTGGGTGACGTTGCCGATCGGCACGCCGGCCAGCTGGAAGCCGTGGTCGGCGCCGTCGAGCAGCCGCAGCGCCAGGTCCTCGTAGAAGCGGCCGACGACGACCGCGAACTGCAGCTCGGCGAGCTTCGCCTTCTCCTTCTCCTCGAACTGCTCGAGGAAGGCCCCGGCCTCAGCCATCGGCGTCCTTGCCGTCGCGGCCCTCGCGGGCGTCGCGCTCCTCCTCGTCGTGGATCATCTCCTCGTCGAGCGCCAAGCCCTGGTGGTGCAGCAGGTGGCCCATCTTGTCGCGCTTGGCTCGCAGGTAAGCGTCGTTGTGGGCGTTGGGCGCGGACTCGATCGGCACCTGCTCGGTGACCGAGAGGCCGTAGCCCTCGAGGCCGACGATCTTTTTCGGGTTGTTGGTGAGGATGCGGATGCTGGTCAGGCCGAGGTCGCCGAGGATCTGGGCGCCGATCCCGTAGTCGCGCAGGTCGGCGGGCAGGCCGAGCTTGAGGTTGGCTTCGACCGTGTCGGCCCCTTCCTCCTGCAGTTTGTAGGCGCGCAGCTTGTTAAGCAGCCCGATCCCGCGTCCCTCCTGGGAGAGGTAGAGGAGGACGCCGCGGCCCTCGCGCTCGATCATCGAGAGCGCCGCTTCCAGCTGTTCGCCGCAGTCGCAGCGCATCGAGTGGAAGACGTCGCCGGTGAGGCACTCGCTGTGGACGCGGACCAGCACGTCGTCGGCCCCGTCGACGTCGCCCTTGACCATCGCGACGTGGTGTTTGTCGTCGACGAGGGAGCGGTAGCCGACCGCCTGGAAGTCGCCGAAGGCGGTCGGCAGCGCGGTGCCGACTACCCGTTCGACCAGCTTCTCGGTCTGCCGCCGGTAGGCGATCAGGTCGGCGACGGTGATCATCTTCAGGCCGTGCTTCTCGCAGTAGGGGACGAGGTCCGGGACGCGGGCCATCGTGCCGTCGTCGTTCATCACCTCGCAGATCACGCCGGCCGGGGTGAGGCCGGCGAGCCGCGCGAGGTCGACGCTGGCCTCGGTGTGGCCGGTGCGCTCCAGCACCCCGCCGTCTTTGGCGCGCAGCGGGAACATGTGGCCGGGGACGACGATGTCGCGGGGGCCCGACTCGGGGTCGATCGCGACCTGGATCGTGTGGGCCCGGTCCTGGGCCGAGATCCCGGTGCTGACGCCGCCGGCGGCCTCGATCGAAACCGTGAAGGCGGTTTCCAGCGGCGCCTCGTTCTTCGCCGCCATCAGATTGAGGCCGAGGCGTTCGCAGCGCCGCGCGGTCAGCGCCAGGCAGATCAGCCCGCGCGCCTCCTTGGCCATGAAGTTGATTGCCTCGGGCGTCGCGAACTGCGCGGCCATCACCAGGTCGCCCTCGTTCTCGCGGTCCTCGCCGTCGCAGACGACGACCATCCGGCCGGCGCGGATCTCCTCGATCGCCTCCTCGATCGTCGCGAACGGGGCCTTCCCCGCGCTCGTGCCCTGGTCTTGTCTCTGCGTCTCCGCCATCGTGCTCACGTCTGCTCCTTCCGGGCGAATGGTGACATCAATCGCTCCACGTACTTGGCAACCACGTCGCACTCCACGTTCAAACGGTCTCCTGGCGCCAAATCGCCGAGGTTGGTTCGCTCCAGGGTCTCAGGGATGAGGGAAACCTCAGCCCAAGAATCGCCCAAATCGGCGACGGTCAGGCTGACGCCGTCGAGGGTGATCGAGCCCTTCTCGATCACGTAACGCGTCAGACCGGCCGGCAGCTCGACCCGCAGCCGCCGGGCGATCCCGTCCTCTTTCACCGCCACCACCACGCCGACGCCGTCGACGTGACCCTGGACGATGTGGCCACCGAGACGGTCGGCCGCACGCATCGCCAGCTCGAGGTTGACGGGCCTGAGAGAAGGCTGGTTGCCGAAGGAGCTGGCGACCAGCGTCGCGTTCATCAGGTCGACGGTGAAGGAGGAACCCGGGCTGACCTCGGTCGCCGTAAGGCAGACACCGTTGACGGCGACCGAATCCCCGACCGCGATCCGATCCGCGAGCGTGGTTTCGATCGACATGGTCGCCCCCCCGCCCATGAGGCTCATCCCGCAGATGGTCCCAACGTCCTGAACCAGTCCAGTGAACATGTCACCACTCCTTGAATGTGGCCGTGATCAGGGTGTCTTGGCCGATGGTTTTGGTTGACGACGAGAGGGCGTCCTGGCGCGCGGGTCCTGTCACGGCAGGGGACCCACCATGTCTTCCGGTAGCTAAAGCTTCCTCAGACATGGTCCCCCCTACCGTGCCACCCGCGCGAGAGGCGGAGTTTGGTTGACGACCTAGGAGCATCGGGGCGATGAAGGTACGGGATTCGTCGATCAGGTCGAGGGAGAGGAAGGAGGTTGCCAGGGTTTGACCGCCCTCTAGGAAGAGGGACGTCACTTCGAGGCGGCCCAGCTCACGGAGAGCTGATTCGAGGTCGGTGGCTACGAGCACCTCGGCGCCAGCGGCTTTGAGGGCGCTGACGCGATCGGCTGACGCGTCGGGGGCGGTGACCACGATGACGGGTGCTTGATCGCGGGTTTGGAGGAGCTGGCTCTCCAGGAGCAGGCGGGCTTGGGAGTCGAAGATCACTCGGACGGGTTGGCGGGCTCCTTCGATGCGTGCGGTGAGGAGCGGGTCGTCGGCCAGAGCGGTGCCGATGCCTATGGCGATGGCATCGGATTCGGAGCGCCATTTGTGGACCAGCTCTTGGCTCGCGGGGCCGGAGATCCAGGGCGAGTCGCCTGCTGGGGTCGTCGTCTGGCCGTCGAGGGACATCGCCATCTTCAGGACCACCAGCGGCAGCCCCGTGCGGGAGTGTTTGTGGAAGGGCTGATTGAGGCGACGCGCAGCGGTCGCCTCAGCTTCCGAGGCGAAATCCACCTCCACCCCGCCATCCCGCAGAATCCCCGGACCCCGCCCCGCAGCCTTCTCACTCGGATCCTCGGAGCCGACCACGACACGAGCAATCCCAGCCTCGAGAATCGCCTCAACACAAGGAGGCTGCCGCCCCTGATGAGCACAAGGCTCCAACGTCACGTACATGGTCGCCCCAGCAGGATCCCCACCCCGCTCCTGGCAGTCCGCTAGAGCCGCCCGCTCAGCATGCAGCCCCCCCAGCTCAGCATGAAACCCCTCGCCAATCACCGACCCATCCCGAGCGATCACAGCTCCAACCAGCGGATTCGGGCTAACCCACCCGCGCCCAAGCTCCGCCAGCTCCAATGCGCGCTGAAGGTGAGCCCGATCCGTGGAAGTTAGTTGGGATTCCATGGTTGATTGACTCGTCAATCAGTCTACTCACCTCGCGCGGGTGGCACCGTAGGGGGGACCATGTCTGAGGAAGCTTTAGCTACCGGAAGACATGGTGGGTCCCCTGCGGTGACAGGACCCGCGCGCCGGGAACGCGAATACTCTGATCGACCACGCATGAAGCTGATCATCCAGATCCCATGCCTGAACGAGGAGGAGACCCTCCCGGCGACGATCGCCGACCTCCCCCGCTCCCTGCCAGGCATCGACCAGGTAGAGCTGCTCGTGATCGACGACGGCAGCACCGACCGCACCGTCGCGGTCGCCCGCGAGTGCGGCGTCGACCACATCGTCCGCCTGACCAACAACAAGGGCCTCGCCGCCGGCTTCCAGGCGGGGCTGGACGCCTGCCTCAAGCTGGGCGCCGACGTCGTCGTCAACACCGACGCCGACAACCAGTACAAGGGCGCCGACGTCGCCAAGCTGGTCGCGCCGATCGTCGCCGGTGAGGCCGACATGGTCGTCGGCGACCGCCGGGTCTCGGAGATCGATCATTTCTCCGGCTCGAAAAAGGGGCTGCAGCGACTCGGCAGCTGGGTCGTGCGCCGGCTCTCCGGCACCGAGGTCACCGACGCCACCTCCGGCTTCCGCGCCTACAACCGCGAGGCCGCCCTGCAGCTCTCGGTCGTCGACAACTTCACCTACACGCTGGAGAGCCTGATCCAGGCGGGCAAGATGCTGGTCGCGGTCGACGAGGTCGAGGTCGGGACCAACCCGAAGACGCGCGAGTCCCGCCTCTTCGACTCGACCGGCGGCTACGTGCGCCGCAACGCGCCGGCGATCCTGCGGATCTACGCCCGCTACGAGCCGCTGCGCGCCTTCGCCACCGCCGGCGCGGTCGTCCTCCTGCTCGCCCTCTGCGCCTGGCTGCCGTTCCTGATCGACGCGATCTTCAACGGCGACAGCACCGGCCACATCCAGTCGCTGATCCTCGGCGCGGTGCTCTTCATCGCCGCGGTGCAGCTCTTCGCCCTTGGCGTGATCGGCGACCTGCTCGCCAGCCAGCGGGTGATGACCCAGCGGGTCTTCGAGCGGGTGCGGCGGGTCGAGCTGCAGCTCGGGGTCGAGCCCTCCCACTATGAGCGCGGCGGCCAGACGCCCGGCCGCGAGAGCGCCGAGTGAGCGCCGAGAAGCGCGGCGGCGAGGAGGCAAACGCCGCCGAATACGGGAAAACCGCGAGCTTCCTCGCGGTCGGCGTCGGCCTCACCGGGCTGATCACCTACGCCTACTTCCTGATCGCCTCGCACGTGCTCTCGAAGCCCGACTACGGGCAGATCACGGTGCTCTGGTCGGCGGTCTTCATCACGATCTCGACCCTCTACCGCCCGGTCGAACAGCTGCTCAGCCGCCACATCTCCGAGCGGCTGACCAAAGGCGAACCGCTGGGCCAGCCGATGCGGGTCGCCTCGACGATCCAGATCGGCCTGGCGCTGTTCTTCGCCGTCACCGCCCTCGCCCTGCGCGGGCCGATCCAGGACGGCCTGCTGGAAGGCAACGAAACCCTCTACTGGGTCTTCTTCGGCGCCGTCCTCTTCTACGCCGCCAGCTACTTCGCCCGCGGCTTCCTCGCCGGCCAGCGCAGCTTCGGCCTGTTCACGGCGCTGATCCTCTCCGAGTCCTGCTTCCGCACCCTCTTCGCGGTGCTGGTCGCGGTCAGCATCCTCAGCGGCCAGTCCTGGGTCGCGGTCGGGATCGTCGCCGCCCCGAGCCTCTCGCTGATGGTCGTGCCCTTCGCCTTCCTACACCGGGCAAAAAAAGCGCAGGTCGAGACGGGGCAGCAAGGTTCGCCCGCCGCGCCCGGAAGCGAAGCTGAGGACGCGGCGGATTCATCAGAGTTCACGATGAAAGAGGGAGGTGGGTTCGCGGCCGCGGTGATGGTGATCATGTTCAGCGAACAGGCATTCCTCAACGCCGGGCCGCTGATCACCCGGGGCCTGCAGGGCGCCGCCGCCGCCGGCTTCATCTTCAACGTGCTGATGATCGCCCGGGCGCCGCTGCAGCTCTTCCAGGCGGTCTCGACCAGCATCCTCCCCCACCTCACCACGCTCCACACCTCGGCCGACCCCGACAGCGAGCGCGAATTCCACCGCTCGGTCCGCGGCGTCCTGCTCGGCATCGTCGCCTTCACGGCGCTCGCCGCGCTCGCCTTCCTCATCGCCGGGCCGCAGATGATGCAGCTCGCCTTCAGCAAGAAGTTCGAGTACGACCGGCCGGGGCTGCTGCTGGTGACCCTGGGGATGGGCCTCTACCTCGCCTCGGTCACCGTCAACCAGGCCTGCCTCGCGCAGGGACAGGTGCGGCGCGCCGCCGCGCGCTGGATCACCTGCGCCGCCTTCTTCATCGCCTGGAACTTCCTGCCGATCGTCGGCAACGAGTTCCGCCGGGTCGAGATCGGCTTCGCGCTGACCGCCGGCGTCCTCTTCGGCCTCCTCTACCTCGTCTACCGCCGCCCGCGCGGCCGGCCCGAGGACATCCCCCGCGAGGGCTCGACCGAGGAACTCGAGCTGCGGCTCGCCTCGATCGACGAGAACACCTGAAAATCGAATCCAGCGCTGAAATCGGCTATTTCGTACCTGACAGGTGCTTCCTCTAGGTTCCCTCGATGGGACACCATGACGCCCAGCTGATCCTGATCGCGGGAGCGCTGCTGGGCGCGGGGATCGTCGGCGCACTGCTCGCCGACCGGGTCCGCGTCCCCGGGCTGCTGCTCTTCCTCGCCCTCGGCATGATCGCCGGCTCGCAGGGGATCGGCGGGATCGAGTTCTCGAACATGGAGCTGGCGCGGACGCTGGGGACGATCGCGCTGATCCTGATCCTCTTCGAGGGCGGCCTCACCGCGGGCTGGTCGGAGATCCGGCCGGTGCTGGGGACGGCAGCTTCGCTGGCGACGATCGGCACCGTGGTCACGGCAGTGATCGCCGGCCTCGCGGCGAAGCTGATCTTCGACCTCGGCACCCTGGAAGGGATGATCGTCGGCGCCGCGATCGCCGCCACCGACTCGGCGGCGATCTTTGCCGTGCTGCGCCGCTCGACCCTGGAGAAGCGGCTGGCGCGCTCGCTCGAGGGCGAGTCGGGGATGAACGACCCGGTCGCCCTGCTGCTGGTGATCGGCTTCATCGAATGGATCCAGGAGCCGGGCTTCGGCCTCGCCGACATGGCCGCCTTGCTGGCAGTCAAAATCGCCGTCGGGATCGCCGTCGGCTACCTCGTCGGCCGCCTCGCGGTGGAGGCGCTGAGCCGGGTGCGGCTGCCGACCGACGGGATCTACCCGGTGGCGACGGTCGCGATCGCCGCCCTCTCCTTCGGCCTCGCCGAGATCGCCCACGGCTCCGGCCTGCTCGCCACCTACCTGACCGCGCTGGCCCTGGGCGGCGCCAACATCCCCGCCCGCCGCACCGTCGTCGCCTTCCACGAGGGGCTGGGATGGGTCGCGCAGCTCTCGCTCTTCATCCTCCTCGGCCTGCTCGTCTTCCCCAGCCAGCTCGACGACGTGGCGGTGAAGGGCATCGCGCTCTCCGCCGTCCTGATCCTCGTCGCCCGCCCGCTGGCGACCTTCATCGCCACCGCCCTGGCGCCGCTGAACGCGCGCGAGCGGCTGATGCTCGGCTGGGCCGGGCTGCGCGGGGCGACTCCGATCTGGCTCGCCACCTTCCCGGTCGTCGCCGGGATCGCCGGCGGCGAGGAAGAGTTCGCGATCGTCTTCTTCGTCGTCGTCACCTCGACCCTCGTCCAGGGGGCGAGCTTCGAGCCGCTGGCGACGCGTCTCGGACTGACCACCGACGAACCGGCGCTGCCGCGGCGGCTGCTCGAGTCGGGGCGGATCCGCCGCATGGGCGGCGACGTGATCGCCTACCGGATCCCCGAGGGGGCGGCGATCGCTGGCCACCGGGTCCGCGAACTGGAGCTGCCGCGCGAGGCGCTGGTCAACGTGATCGTCCGCGACGGCAACGCGATGCCGCCGCGCGGCTCGACCGAGCTGCAGGAGGGCGACGAGCTCCACATCCTCGTCCGCAGCGAGCTGCGCGACGAGGTCGAGGGGCTGACCGGGCACTGGGCGAAAGGGCCGATCGGCAAGCCGGCGCCGCCGGCGCTGCCGCGGCGCGGCGCTTCCCAGGTCTTCACCGTGCGCCCGGCGCGAGGGGACGGGGAGCTCGGCGAGGAGATCGACGGCGTCCCGATCGTCCGGGTGATGCGCGACCGCAGCGAGCGCGGCGCCTACCTCGTCGCCCTCGCCGACGGGCGCTACGCGGTTCTGAGTGCCGGGCTGGTCGCGATCGGCGGCCGCCGGGCGCTGGCTGGCTGGTGCGAGGGGCGCGCGGCGCGCGAGGACGTCGACGCCTCCGAGCGCGCCTGGTGGCAGGAGGTGACCGGCGCGCTGATCGCCAGGGGTCGCTCAGCCAGCGTTGGCAGCAGCAGCGATCTCGGCGTAACTGGCAGCGGGATCGTCGGCACCGAAAACAGCTGAGCCGGCGACGAAGAGCTGGGCGCCGGCGGCGGCGAGCGGCCCGGCCGTCGTCCTGTCGACGCCGCCGTCGACCTCGATCGCGGCTTTGCCGACCAGCGGCGCAAGCCGCTCGACCTTCTCCGGCGAGGTCTCGATGAAGGACTGGCCGCCCCAGCCGGGATTGACGGTCATGCAGAGGACGACGTCGGCCATCCCGCGCAGCTCGGCGACGGCCTCGACGGGGGTGCCGGGGTTGATTGCGATCCCGGCCAGGCAGCCGAGCTCGCGGATCGCGGCGAGGGTGCGGTGGGCGTGCGGCGTCGCCTCCTCGTGGAAGGTGATCGAGTCGGCGCCGGCCTTGGCGAATTCCTCGATCTGGCGCTCGGGCGCCTCGATCATCAGGTGGACGTCGACGGCGCCACCGGCCTCGTGGACCTGGTCGGCGATCCCGCTGAGGACCAGCGGGCCGATCGTGATCGGCGGGACGAAGTGACCGTCCATCACGTCGAAGTGGATCACCCGGGCGCCGGCGTCCATCACCTCGGCGACCTGGGCGCCGAGCCGGCCCATGTCGGCGGAGAGGATCGACGGGGCGACCCGCGGCTCGGCCAATAGCTCTCGCATCCGCTCGCTCACAACTGGAAACCTACTGAGGCCCTACGGACGTGGCTGGCGCGGACGCAGGGAGCGTGGCGTGCTCTGCACGCGAGCGACCGAGGACAAAGCCAGGCGCGTCCGTAGGGCCTCAGGCAATTTGGAGCATGGATGCTCCGCAGGACTGGCATTCCATGTCGGCGGTGTTCGTCATCCGGGCGATCGTCTGGTGCTCGCCGCAGTTGGGGCAGGCCGAGACGAGTTCGAAGCGGGTCAGGCAGTTGACGCAGCGCAGCCGCCCCGGCAGCTGGGTCGGGCGCAGCCAGGGCTCGCCGCAGTTCGGGCAGGGGGCGCGGCCGAGGGGATTCGAATCCCCTTGATCCGACTGGTTGGGGTGGCCCATCCCCTCAATCATGCCCTATCGCTTTAGACAGTTCTCGTGAACCGGGCGATGAAGAAGCCGGTGGTGCCGTCGCGGTCGGGTCGCAGCTGCAGGCAGCGGCGCTCGCCCGGGGCGGCGAGGTCGGGTGCGAGGGCGGCGAGGTCGTCGAGCTGCAGCGGCGGCACCTCACCCGTCCCGGAGGCGCGCAGCAGGGCGGCGACCCGGTCCTCGTTCTCGCGGCGGGAGATCGTGCAGGTCGAGTAGACGAGGGTCCCGCCCAGCTGCAGGACCGCGGCGGCGTTCCGCAGCAGCTCGTCCTGGACCTCGGTCAGCCGCTGGATCATCTTCGGCGACTTGCGCCAGCGGGCGTCGGGGCGCGAGGCGAGGGCGCCGAGGTCCGAGCAGGGGGCGTCGAGGAGGACGCGGTCGAAGCCGGGACCGATCGTCCCTTTCGTCGCGTCGGCCTCGATCACGGTGACGCTGCGCAGGCCGAGCCGGGTCGCCTGGGCGGCGACTTCGGCGGCGCGGTCGGGGTCGAGCTCGACCGAGATCACCTCGCCGCGGTCGCCCATCCGCTCGGCGATCTGGCCGGTCTTGATCCCGGGGCCGGCGCAGAGGTCGAGGACGTGGTCTCCCTCCCGCGGGTCGAGCACCTCGACGACCGCGGCCGAGCCGCGGCTCTGCGGGGTCAGCTCGCCGGCCGCGATCGCCACCGGCACCGCCTCCCCGGTCCGCCCCTCAATCACCAGCTCCTCGGGCGCGGCAAGCGGCCAGGCCGCCTCGGGGACGCGGACCTCCACCCCGGCCTCGGCGAGGCGCGCGAGCATCGTCTCCCGGTCGGTCCGCCGGGTATTGACCCGCATCGCCACCTCGGCCGGCTCGTTGCAGGCGGCGAGGGCGGAACGGGCCGCCTCGGCGCCCAGCTCCTCCCACCACATCTCCGCCAGCCATTTCGGGGCGGAGTGGGCGACCGCGGCGGCGGCCGGGGTCGAGTCGTCGTCGAGCAGCGCCACGGTCAGTTGCACCCGCTCGCGGATCGCCCGGCGCAGGATCGCGTTGGCGAAACCGGCGGCGTGCGCGGCGTCGGCGGTCTTGACCAGCTCGACCGCCTGGTCGACGGCGGCGTGGTCGGGAGTGGCGTCGGCGAAGAGCAGCTCGTAGAGGCCGAGGCGGAGGGCGGCCAGGACCGGCGGGTCGAGCAGCCGGGTCGAGCGCCCGGCCAGCTTTTCGATCGCGACGTCGCTGGTGCCGCAGCGCTGCACGGCGCCGTAGACGAGGCGCTGGGCCTGGGCGCGGTCGCGGCCGGACAGGCCGAGGCGGTCGGCCTCGGCGCGGAAGGCGCGCTCGGTGAAGGCGCCGTCCTCGAAGCTGGCGCGGATCGTCGAGAAGGCGAGGGCGCGGGCCGGCGAGACGCGGCCCGGGGCGTCGCTCACGAGCCCGGCAGCGGGTGGCCGCGCAGGTAGGCGTCCGCGGGCATCGGCTTGCCGCCGGGCGGCTGGACGATCTCGAAGCGCAGCGAGCCCTCGCCGGTGCCGAGCAGGAGCGTGCCCTCGCGCTCTTCGAGCTTGCCGGCCTTGACCTGGTCGTCGACGGCGCGGGTGCGGCGGACCCCCAGCCTCTCTTCGCCGGGAAGCTCCAGGTAGGCGCCGACGTGCGGGGTCAGGGCGCGGACCTTGGCGGCCAGCTCGGCGGCGGGGCGCTCGGGATCGAGGCGGCGCTCGGCCGGCTCGATCTTCTCCGCGTAGGTGACGCCGTCCTCGCCCTGCTCGGCGAACTCGAGCTTGCCTTCGGCCTGGAGGTCGAGGGCGCTGACCAAGAGGTCGCCGCCGACCGCGGCGAGGCGCGCCGAGAGCGCCTCGAAATCCTCGTCGGGGTGGATCGCCACCTCCTCGCAGAGCGCCACCGGGCCCGAGTCGAGTCCCTCGGTCAGCTGCATCACGCAGACGCCGGTCGTCTCGTCCCCCGCCATGATCGCCCGCTCGATCGGCGCCGCGCCGCGCCAGCGCGGCAGCAGCGAGGGATGGACGTTCAGCATCGGGTACTCGGAGAGCAGCGGCTCGCGGATCAGCTGTCCGAAGGCGCAGACGAGGACGGCATCCGGCTTGGCGGCGCGGATCCGCTCCAGCGCCGCCTCCTCGTTGACGTTCTCGGCCTGCAACAGATCCAGTCCCAGCTCCTGCGCGGCGAGCGCCGCGGGCGGTGGCTTCACCTTGCGGCCACGGCCCTGGCGGCGGTCGGGCGGGGTGACGACGAGGGTCGGGCGGTGGGGCGAGTCGGCGAGGCGCCGCAGGACCGTGGCGGCGAAGTCCGAGGTGCCGAGGTAGGCGGTCCTCACGCGTCGGTGCGAGGCTCGCGCAGGTCGTCGCCCTCGTCGATTTCTTCCTCGGAGGAGGGGCTGTAGCTGCCGCCCTCGCGCAGCGCCCGCAGCGCCGCCTTGCGCTGCTCGCGGGTCGTGCGGTCGAGGATCAGGACCCCGTCGAGGTGGTCGATCTCGTGCTGGAGGACGCGCGCCTCGAGGCCGGCCGCCTCGATCACGATCGGCTCGCCCTCGGCGTCGCGGCCGCTGAAGCGCGCGTAAAGCGGCCGCTCGACGTCCATCGAGACCCGCGGCAGGCTCAGGCAGCCCTCCTCGGCGACGGCCATCTCGGGTGAGAGCCACTCGACCTCGGGGTTGACCAGCGCGGTCGGCTCGCTTTCCGGGCCGGCCTGGAAGACGAGCAGGCGGCGAAGCACGCCGAGCTGGGTCGCGGCCAGGCCGATCCCCAGCCCGTCGCGCATGATCTCGACCATCCGCTCGACCTCGGCCCGCAGCTCGGGGCCGAAGTTGGCGACCGGCGAGGCCTTGCTCTTCAGCACCGGATCGCCGAACTTGACGACGTGCGCAAGCGCCGCTTCGCGCCGCTCCAGCAGCTCGACTTCCAGCTGCCGCTCCTCGGCGTCCCGCTCCTCGGTCTTCACCTCGTCGCTCATCGAGATCGTGAGTCTAAAACTGGAGGGCCTACTGCGGGTCTACGTCTACGCCGATCGCGACGTCTTTGAGCGAGCGGTCCGCGGCGCGGCGCTCTACGACGTCCCGCACCGCCCTGATCGTGCCCGCCCGGTCCATCGCCTTGATCAGGATGCGGCGGCGGTGGCGGTTGCGGACGCGGAACATCGGCGCCGGGCCGAGGAGCTCGGAGGCGTCGGGGAGGTTGCGGTCGAGCTCCCGGGCGACGGATCGGGCTACCTCGTCCAGCTTCCCTTCCTGTTCGGAGGAGAAGTTGATCCGGACCAGGTGGGAGAAGGGCGGGTAGCGAAGGACGCGGCGGCGCTCCAGCTCCAGCTCGAGGAAGCCGGCGGAGTCGTGGCGCGAGGCGTGCTCGATGCTCGAGGCCTGCGGGGCGAGGGTCTGGACGATCACCTCTCCCCCGGCCTCGCCGCGGCCGGAGCGGCCGGCCAGCTGGGCGACCATCGCGAAGGTCCGCTCCTCGGCGCGGAAGTCGGGGAAGCGCAGGGTCGCGTCGGCGTCGAGGATCGCGCTCAGCGTCACCTCGGGGAAGTCGTGGCCCTTGGCGACCATCTGGGTGCCGACGAGGACGGCGCTCTCGGCTTCGTCGAAGCGGGCGAGGATGCGGGCGTGGGCACCGCGCTCGGCGGCGGTGTCGGAGTCGAGCCGCAGGACCGGCATCGGATCGAGGCGCTCCGCGAGGAGCCCCTCGATCCGCTCGGTCCCGGCGCCGGCGCGTGAGAGCGTCGTCGAGCCGCACTCGATGCAGGCGCTCGGCTGGCGTTCGGAGTGGGCGCAGTGGTGGCAGACGAGGCGGCCGCTGTGGCGGTGGACGATCAGCGAGACATCGCAGTTGGGGCAGCTCCAGTGGTGCCCGCAGGAGCGGCAGGTCAGCCAGGGGGCGAAGCCGCGGCGGTTGATCATCACGATCGCCTTGGCGCCGGCGGCGCGGACGCCCTCCAGCGCCTCCCAGGTCTCGGCGTGGACGGGGCCCGAGCGGGGGTCGGCGCGGCGCATGTCGACCAGGTGCACGGGGGGCATGCGGCGGCCGTCGACCCGCCGCGGCAGCTCCAGGCGCGGCAGCTCCAGCCAGGTCTCCGGCCGCGGCGTCGCGGTCCCGGCGACCAGCACGGCACCGTTGTCCTCGGCCCGTTTGCGGGCGACGGCGCGGGCGTCATAGGTCGGGTCCCCCTCCTGCTTGTAGGAGGCGTCGTGCTCCTCGTCGATGACGATCAGGCCGAGGTCGCGGACGGGGGCGAAGACGGCGGAGCGCGGGCCGACGCAGACGCTCGCCTCGCCGCTGCGCAGCCGTCGCCACTCGTCGTAGCGCTGGCCGGCGGAGAGGGCCGAGTGCAGGACCGCGAAGCGGTCGCCGAGGCGGGCGCGGAAGCGGGCGACGGCCTGCGGGGCGAGGCCGATCTCGGGGACGAGGACGATCGCGCCCTTGCCGCGCTCCAGGGCGGCCTCGACGGCGGCGAGGTAGACCTCGGTCTTGCCCGAGCCGGTGACGCCGTGGAGGAGCAGCTGGCGCGGGGCGCCGGCCTCGCCGTCGAGCGCGGCGACCATCCCGGCGACCGCCTCCTGCTGCTCGGGCAGCAGCGAGGGACGGGCGGCGGCGCCGGAGAGGCCCGACTCGGCCGGGGCGCGGCGGACGCCGGAGGTGCGGGTGGCGACGAGGCCGCGCTGCTCGAGCCGGCGCAGCGTCTGGCGGTCGGCGGCGACCGCGGTCGCCAGCTCGCCGGCCGACATCTCTCCGGCGCGCAGCGCCTCGAGCACGGCGCGCTGCTTGACCCCGAGCCGCTCCCCGCCGCCGAGGGCGGCCTCGCCGGCGGGCAGGATCTCGGCCCGCAGCTCGGTCTTGGCGCGGGTGGTGCGTCCGCCGGCGCTCGTCCCGGTCCCCGGCGGCAGCACCAGTTGCAGGCCGCGCGAGGGGGTCGAGCAGTACTCGCGGGCGACCCAGAGGCCGAGCCGCACCAGCTCCGGCGTGGCGCCGGCCTCGAGCGCCTCGATCGGCTCGGCGAGGCGCTCGGGCGGCAGCTCGGAAGCCTCGGCGAGCTCGACCACGACGCCGAGCAGCCGCCGCGGCCCGAAGGGGACGCGGACGACGCTGCCGACGCCGACGTCCTCCATCGCCGCCGGCCGGCGGTAGTCGAAGGGCCCGCGCAGGGCACGCGCGGTGGTCAGGGGCTCGACCCGCAGAATCGTCACCGGCCGAGGTTACGGGCGTCGGGGGATGCCCTGGCCTGCTGCCGGACGAGGTCATATGCTGGCGCGCATGAGCATCAACCTCCACCCCGGCGAGCGGGTGATCTTCGAAGGCCACCCGTCATGGCGCGCGATCCTCGGCTTCTACCTGAAAGGGCTTCTGGTCGCAGTCGTCCTCGGCTTCATCGCGAAGCTGATCGACGGCGGTGCGACGACCTTCGTCGTCGTCCTCGTCGTCCTCGCCCTGACCATCCTGATCGGCTTCGTCAAGCGGGTCGCGACGACCTACACGATCACCGACCGCCGGCTCAACATCAAGCGCGGAATCATCTCCAAAGAGGTCCAGGAGACCCGCCTGGAGCGGGTCCAGAACGTCAACTACCGCCAGTCGGTCTACCAGCGCCTGATGCAGATCGGCGACGTCGACTTCGACACCGCGGCGACCGACGACTACAACTTCGTCTTCGCCGGCGTGGCCGACCCGGGCGACGTGGTCCACAAGGTGGACCAGGCGACGGGCGCGGCGTCCGCCGGGACGCACGGCCTGGGCGAGGCCCAGCCGCCCGAAGCTCGGTAGCGCGCCTTTGGCGCGGCCACCCTGCACCCTCACCCGGCAAGTAAGGGTGCAGGGTGGCCGCGTAAGTTCGTGGCGGTCTTTCTGAGGATGTCTTGTACGTGGCGGGGTTCGTACTTGACTTGGTAGTGGGAGAAGCGAAGCGGGGTTAGGCCGTTCGCTACGTGGATCTGGAAGCGGAGGGCGTCTCGGGTTTGGGCCGACGGGGTTCGGTGGTAGCGCCAGCCATCGGTCTCTACGACTAGGCCGAGGTCGGGCCAGTAGAAGTCGACCTCGAAGCGGTTGACCATGTGTTTGGTCAGTGGGGTATGGAGACCGGCGGCGCTTGCGAGCGGGCGGAAGAGGCGTTCCAGCTCGTCGTCGGAGAGGCGGAAGGTGTGCTTGTCGAGGACGTGGCGGAGGAGGCGGATGCCCGGCTCGCCTGGGTGATCGTCGAGGGCTTTGCGGAGCGAGTCGGCGTCGATCACGTCGAGCTTGTCCGCCTCGTTGATCGAGCGCTCCAGGGTCTTGGGGCCCGTGACGGTGGCAAGGTCGAGGAAGGTGCGGACGGGTGCGGTGAGGGGAATGCCCAGGCGTTGATCTACTTCGTTGCTGGGTAAGGAAGGGCGGCGATGGCAGCGCACGCCGCTTAGGTGAGCTTCAGACGTTCGCCTGACGCTGACGTCGATGTAGTGCGGGTGCTCGTTGCCGAATCCCCAGAGCGCGGCGGCGCTGCGGTGACTCAGCGCCGCTCCGGGTCCGCAGGCGAGCACCGCCGCCATCCAGCGTCCCTCGGGGCTGAGATCGCTTCGCCCCACCGCATAGACGCCACGGACCACCGGGTGGAGTCGTCCGACTCGAACCCGGTGTTTGATCGCCTTCGGCGTGAATCCCAGGCCGATCAGATGACCCCGCGTGATCACTCCATGCTGGCGCCTGGCCAACTCCCAGGCCTTCCTGCTTCTCGACTCCGAGATTTGGTCCCCCATAGGGGCCCCAAGTTCGGAGCGGGCGCGATCTCGCCCCCCTACCCAGCCGGTTGTTCGCCCGTTTTCCGGCTAAACGCCGGAACCCACCGCTACGCCGCAGCCGTCTCGGCGCCTGCGGCCTCCCGCAGGGCGTCGGCGCGATCCGTGCGCTCCCAGGTGAAGTCGTCGTCGGCGCGGCCGAAGTGGCCGTAGGCGGCGGTCTTCTGGAAAATCGGGCGGTGAAGGTCGAGGTACTCGCGGAAGGCGCCGGGGCGCATGTCGAACTCGGCCTCGACCAGCTGGGAGATCCTCGCGTCGGGGAGCTTGCCGGTGCCGAAGGTCTCGACCATCAGGCTGACCGGGTGGGCGACGCCGATCGCGTAGGCGACCTGGACCTCGCAGCGCTGCGCGAGGCCGGCGGCGACGACGTTCTTCGCCACGTGGCGGGCGGCGTAGGCGGCCGAGCGGTCGACCTTGGACGGGTCCTTGCCGGAGAAGGCGCCGCCGCCGTGGCGGGCCATGCCCCCGTAGGTGTCGACGATGATCTTGCGACCGGTGAGACCGGCGTCGCCGACCGGGCCGCCGATCACGAACTTGCCGGTCGGGTTGACGAGGAACTCGCCCTGCAGCTCGGCCTCGTCGAAGCGGCCGGGAACCTCGGCCTGCAGCACCGGCAGGATCACGCTCTCCCACAGCTCGGGCTTGATCTGGCTCTGCGAGTCGATCCCCTCGTCGTGCTGGGTGGAGATCAAGAGCTTTTCGACGGCGACGGGGCGACCGTCGGCGTAGCGGACGGTGACCTGGGTCTTGCCGTCGGGGCCGAGGTAGCCCAGCGTCCCGTCCTTGCGCACCGCGGCGAGCCGTTCGGCCAGCCGGTGGGCGAGGTGGATCGGCATCGGCATCAGTGCCTCGGTCTCGTCGGAGGCGTAGCCGAACATCATTCCCTGGTCGCCGGCGCCGGCGACGTCGAGCTCGTCGTCGTCGGACGGGTCGACTTTCGTCTCGTAGGCCTTGTCGACGCCCTGGGCGATGTCGGGCGACTGCTCGTCGATCGAGGTCAGCACCGAGATGTGGTCGCAGTGGTAGCCGTAGTCGCCGTGGTCGTAGCCGATGCCGCGCACGGTCTCGCGGACGATCTCCGGGATGTTGAGGTGTACGTCGGTGGAGATCTCCCCCGAGACCACCGCCATGCCGGTGTTGACGAGCGTCTCGCAGGCGACGCGGCCGCCCGGGTCCCCGCTCATGATCGCGTCGAGGACGCCGTCGGAGATCTGGTCAGCGACCTTGTCCGGGTGGCCCTCGGTGACTGACTCCGACGTGAAGAGGTACTCGCCCTCGGCGAGCGGCTTGGAAGTAGGCATGGCGGGAATCCTAGAGGAACTTTGCGCGATGCCGGAGGGTCATTCCGAGTACCGCCTGCGGCCCGATGCCGGGACGAAATCGATGATCAGGGGAACTCCCTCCAACTCATAGGTTTCCCGCATCCGGTTCTCCAGGTGGTAGGCCCAGTCGCGGACGATCAGCTTGCGGTCGTTGACCTGGATCGCGATCCGCGGCGGGCTCTCCCCCACCTGGGCCGCGTAGTAGAGCCGCAGGCGCTTGCCGCGGCGCGACGGCGGCGGGGTCTTGGCGACGACGTCGCCGACGAACCGGTTCAGCTCCGGGGTCGGGATCCGCTCCGCCGCCTTGTCGGCGAGCTGCAGCGCCTTGGGCAGCAGGCTGCCGACGTTGCGGCCGCGGGTCGCCGAGGCGGTGATCACCGCCGGGCGCAGGCGCAGCTTGCGGGCGACGCGGGCGCGGGCGTCGTCGATGTCGGCCTCGGTCACGTCCCACTTGTTGAGGACGAGGAGGCTGGCGCAGCCGGCCTTCATCGCCATCTCGGAGACGCGCAGGTCCTCGGCCGTGACCCCCTCGGAGGCGTCGCAGACGATTAGCGCGACGTCGGCGCGCTCGACCGCGCGTTCGGAGCGCAGCTGGGCGTAGTAGTCGACGGTGCCGGCAACCTTGGAGCGGCGGCGCAGGCCGGCGGTGTCGACCAGGATCACGCGGCGGCCGTCGACCTCGAGCTCGGTGTCGATCGCGTCGCGGGTGGTGCCGGCGATGTCGGAGACGATCACCCGGTCGGAGCCGAGGAAGGCGTTGACCATCGAGGACTTGCCGACGTTGGGGCGGCCGATCACCGCGACGCGGACCGCGTCGTCGCCGCCGTCCTGCGGCTCCCGCTCGCCGAGGGCGACGACGATCGCGTCGAGCAGGTCGCCGGTGCCGAGGCCGTGGGTGGCGGAGACGCCGAGCGGCTCGCCCAGGCCCAGTGCGTGGAACTCGGCGGTGATCCCGAAGTCGTTGGGGCGGTCGGCCTTGTTGACGACGACGAGGACGGGGACGTCGCCTCCCCGCAGCGTCTTCGCCAGCTCGGCGTCGCCCGCGCGGAGGCCGGCGCGGCCGTCGACGACGAGCAGGATCGCGTCGGCCTCGGCGATCGCGATCCGCGCCTGCGCCTGCACGTCGCGGGCCAGCTCGGCCTCGTCGCCGAGGTCGATCCCGCCGGTGTCGACAAGCTCGAAGGCGACGCCGTTCCACTCCGTCGCCAGCCGCTTGCGATCGCGGGTAACGCCCGGCTCAGGCGAGGTGACAGCCTCGGTGCCGCCGACCAGGCGGTTGACGAGGGTGCTCTTGCCGACGTTGGGGAAGCCGACGACGGCGACGGTGGGAAGGCTCATGCGAGGCCCCGCTCGCGGATGAGGGAGACGACGCGGGCGACGACCTCGTCGAGGGTGAATCCGGTGGTGTCGAGCTCGACCGCGTCTTCGGCGGCGCGCAGGGCGCCGTGCTCGCGCTCGGTGTCGCGGGCATCGCGCCGGCGCTGGGCGGCGAGGACGGCGTCGACGTCCTCGCCGTTCTGCGCCGCGCGGCGGCGAGCACGCTCCTCGTCGGAGGCGGTGAGGAAGATCTTCAGCGGGGAGTCGGGGCTGACCACGGTGCCGATGTCCCGCCCCTCGGCGACGTAGCGGCCGTCGGCGATCAGGTGCCGCTGCCGGGCGACCATCGCCGCCCGCACCCGCGGGTGGACGGAAACGCGCGAGGCGGCGGCGCTGACCTCGGGGGTGCGGATGTCAGCGGTCACGTCGCGCTCTCCGAGGAGGACCCGCTGGCCGTCGAAGCCGATCTCCAGGCCCTCGGCGAGATCGCCCAAGGCGTCGCCGTCGTCGAGGTCGATCCCGGCCTCGAGCGCCGCCAGCGCCACGCAGCGGTACATCGCCCCCGAGTCGAGGTAGGTGAAGCCGATCTCGCCCGCCACAGCGCGCGCGACCGTGGACTTGCCGGCCCCGGCGGGGCCGTCGATCGCGATCACCATGGACGCAGCGTATTGACCGTCGTTTCCACGATTGGGGTTCCTATAGGAACCAAAAAGGTGGAAACGATCTTCAGGGGGTCGTGGTCAGCGGGTGAGGAGGGAGGCGAGGTCGGCCTCGAAGCCGGGGTAGCTGACGGCGGCGGCGTCCATGCCGACAACCTCTACGCCCTCCTTGGAGGCGAGGCCGGCGACGGCGCCGAGCATCGCGATCCGGTGGTCGCCGTGGGACTCGATCGTGCCGCCGACTAGACCGCCGGTGCCCTCGATGACCATCCCGTCAGCGGTCGGTTCGACCTTGCCGCCGAGCGCCCGCAGCGCCGCGGTCACGGTCTCGATCCGGTCGGACTCCTTGCGCCGCAGCTCCTCGGCGTCGCGGATGACCGTCGTTCCCTCGGCGAAACAGGCGGCGAGGGCGACGAGGGGGAGCTCGTCGATTGCGAGTGGGATCTCGGCGCCGCCGACCTCGGTGGCCTGGAGGGGCGCGGAGCGGGCGCGGAGCGTCGCAACGCGCTCGCCTGCGCTCTCGGCTTCCTTTGTGAATTCGACCTCGGTACCCATCATGCGTTCGAGGATGGTGAGTAGCCCGATGCGGGTGGGATTCACGCCAACCCAGTGCAGTTCGATTTCGCTTTCAGGGACGAGAACAGCAGCAGTGAGGAAGAAGGCGGCCGAGGAGATATCGGCGGGGACGAGGAGGTCGTCAGGCTGGAGTTGCTCGGGAGGCTGGAGGACGATGGCGCCCGTGCCCTCCTCGCGCCCCAGCGACACGCCCGCCGCTTTGAGCATCTGCTCGGTGTGATCGCGGCTCGGCGCCGGCTCGATCAACCGCGTCTCCCCTTCCGCCAGCAAGCCGGCAAAGAGCAGACAGGACTTGACCTGAGCGCTGGCGATCGGCATCTCGTAGGTGATGCCGTGGAGTGGCGCGCCGCGAACCTCTAGCGGCGGCAGCCGATCCTCGCGGGCGCTCAGATCCGCACCCATCTCCCGAAGCGGAATCGCAATCCGGTCGACTGGGCGGCGACGGATCGACTCATCGCCATCGAGCACCCACTCCTCCCCTACCTGCCCTGCCAGCCATCCCGGCAGCAGTCGCAGCAGCGTTCCCGCATTGCCGACGTCGATCGTCGCCGGCCTGACGCCTCGCAAACCGACACCACGAATCCGCACCCCCAGGCTGGGAGCCTCATCGACATCTGGCGCCGGCCCATCCCACTCGGGAGGCACGGACACGACGGTCGACGCAGAACTCAGTTCCACTTCCGCCCCCAACTCCTCGACCGCAGCCAGCGTCGACCGCGTGTCGGCCGCGTCCAGGTAGTTCCTGATCTCCGTCTCCCCTTCCCCCATCGCCGCGATCAGCGCCGCGCGGTGGCTGATCGACTTGTCCGAGGGGGGGCGCAGCGAGCCGCGCAGCGGTCCGGCGGGCTCGAAGCGAACGCTGCTCATCGGGCCAACCTATCTACGACGCCGGGGCGTCGAGAACGGTCACGGTGTGTCCGAGGCCGCGGACCAGCTCCGCCGCCTTGGTCGCCTGCTCGTCGCCGGAGACCCAGAGAGAGACCGCGCCGGAGGTCATGTCGGGGGCCGGGTGAAGGGCCATGTCCTCGATGTTGACCCCGGCCTCGCCGAGGGCCAGGGCCAGCTCGGCGATCGTCCCGGGCCTGTTGGCGACGACGATCCGCAGCTCGCGGAGCGGGCCGGCGGCGGCTTCGGATTCGAGCAGCTGGTTGCGGTCGGCGCCGGCGGCGGCGTGCCAGGCGGCGAGCGCCTCGCGGTCGCCGGAGCGGACCAGCTCCGCGGCCTCGCGCAGGCGCGCCGCGACCGCGTCGACCGAGTCGGCGACCGCCTCGCGGTTGGAGGCGAAGATGTCGGCCCAGATCGCCGGGTTGGAGCCGGCGACGCGGGTCATGTCGCGGAAGCTCGGCCCGACGTCGGGCAGCCGCTCGCTGTCCCTGGTCAGCGAGTCCGCCGCCTCGGAGGCGAGCGCGTTGGCGAGTACGTGCGGCAGGTGGCTGACGGTCGCCATCAGCCGGTCGTGGCCCTGCGGGTCGATCGCCTGCGGCCGCGCCCCGAGCGCCGCCAGCGCCCGCTGCAGGCGGTCGTAGAGGACGCCGCTGGAGCGGTCTGTCGGGGTCAGGTACCAGCGGGCGCCCTCGAAGAGGTCCTCGCGCGCGTTCTCGACCCCCGCCGTCTCCGCCCCGGCCAGCGGGTGGCCGCCGATGAAGCGCTCGTCGCCGCCCAGCGCCGCGACCAGCTCGCCCTTGGTCGAGCCGACGTCGGTGACCGCGGTCTCGGGACCGGACGCCGCCAGCGCCTCGCGCGCCTGCTCGGGCAGGGCCGCCACCGGCGCGCAGCAGAAGACGAGGTCGGCGCCCTCGCAGGCCTCGGCGAGCGAGCCGGCGGCGCGGTCGATCGCGCCCAGCTCGACGGCGCGCGCGAGCCGCTCCGGGCTGCGCCCGTAGCCGGCCACCTCGGCGTCGAGCCGCCGCCGCGCAGCGAGCCCGATCGAGCCTCCGATCAGGCCCACTCCGAGGACGGCGATCTTCATCGCCGGGCGGCGCCCCTCATGAACCGCGCCGGGCCTCCACGGCGGCGGCGAAGCGCTCCAGCGCCGAGGCGGTGTCCTCCCAGTCGAGGCAGGCGTCCGTGATCGACTGCCCGTAGGTCAGCTCCTCGCCGGGGACCAGGTTCTGCCGGCCCTCGACCAGGAACGACTCCAGCATCACCCCGACGATCGCCTTGTTGCCGTCGGCGACCTGGTCGGCGATGTCGCCGGCCGCGAGGAACTGCTTCTCCGGGTCCTTGCCGCTGTTGTCGTGCGAGGCGTCGATCACCAGCCGCTCGGGCAGCCCGGCGACGCCGAGGGTGACCAGTGCGTCCTCGACCTCGGGCGGGTGGTAGTTCGGGACCCCGTGGCCGCCGCGCAGGATCAGGTGGCAGTCGGGGTTGCCGGTCGTGTGCAGGATCGCCGGCATGCCGGCGTCGTCGATTCCCGCGAAGGCGTGAGACGCCGCCGCGGCCCGCACCGCGTCAACCGCGATCTGGATGTTGCCGTCGGTCCGGTTCTTGAACCCGATCGGCATCGAGAGGCCCGAGGCCAGCTGGCGATGCGTCTGGCTCTCCGAGGTGCGCGCCCCGATCGCCCCCCAGGCGACGCAATCGGCGATGTACTGGGGCGTGATCGGGTCGAGGAACTCGCAGCCGACCGGCAGCCCGGTGTCCAGCACCTCGAGCAGCAGCTTGCGGGCGATCCGCAGGCCGGCGTTGACGTCGCCGCTTTCGTCCAGGTGCGGATCGTTGATCAGCCCCTTCCAGCCGGTCGTCGTCCGCGGCTTCTCGAAGTAGACCCGCATCACCACCAGCAGGTCGTCGCGCAGCGCCCGCGCCGTAGCGCTCAGCCGCGTCGCGTACTCCATCGCCGCTTTCGGGTCGTGGACGCTGCACGGCCCGACCACGACCATCAGCCGCGGGTCCTTCCCCTGCAGCACGTCGCGCACTTCCTCGCGACCGCGGACTACCGCCTTCGCCCGCTCCTCGCCGAGCGGCAGCTCTTCGAGCAGCCGCGCCGGCGGCGCCAGCTCGACGACTTTCGCGATCCGCTGATCGCGGACGCCGTCTCTTTTCGCCCCCTCCATGCCGATGAACATTTTGCCTTCGCCTTTCTCCAAACCACCGAAATCGTACTTTCTGGTCGTTCGCTGCCGGATTGGGTCGGCGCGAACGCGACTCGAACCTTGAACGGCGCCCGACCGGAAGATGTGAAGTCCTCTGTGCGGCCTGCGGCCGCGGGCGGGCGCCTAGCTAAATCGCCAATACCAGCGGGTGAGGTAGCCGCGCGCGACGGCGTGGGCTGGGAAGCCGGTCGCGGTGTGGGCGTCTTCGAACCTCACGGTCCAGAGGTTTTACCACGCGCGGGCGTTTAGTCAAGTAGTTCAGACAGGCCGCGCAGGAACCGCTCGTTCTCCTCGGCGGTGCCGTAGCTGACGCGGATGTGGCCGGGGCCGCCGAGCGCCTTGCCGGGACGGACGGCGATCTCGCGCTCGGCGAGGCCGGCGATCACCGCCGCTTCGTCGGCGTCGCCGAGGTCGATCCAGGAGAAGTTGGCGTGGGTGTCGGCGGTGCGCAGGCCGAGGCCGGCGAGCCCCTCCTCGACGACGAGGCGGGCGGCGATCGTGTTCTCGACCCGCTCGAGGACGTCGTCCTGGTGGAGGATCGCCTCCGCCCCGGCCGCCTGGGCGAGGGCGTTGACGCTGAACGGCTGGCGGACCGCGTCGACGGCGGCGCGGAACTTCGGCGAGCCGATCGCGTAGCCGACCCGGAGACCGGCGAGGCCGTAGCACTTGCTGAAGGTGCGCAGGACGACGAGGTTCGGGAACTCGTCGAGCAGGTCGAGCGTCGCGTCGGGGTCGTCGTGGGCCTGGAACTCGACGTAGGCCTCGTCGAGGATGACGGTGACGTGCTCGGGGATCCGCTCGCAGAAGGCGGCGATCTCCGCGGCCGGGACGTGGGTCCCGGTCGGGTTGTTCGGGTTGCAGACGATCAGCAGCTGGGTCGCCGCGGTCACCTCGGCCGCCATCGCGTCGAGGTCGTGGACGTCGCCCTCGGCGAGCGGCACGCGGACCTCGCGGGCGCCGGTCAGCGCCGGCAGGTACGGGTACATCGAGAAGGCCGGCCAGGCGTAGACGATCTCGGCCCCCGGCTCGCACAGCGCCTCGGCGGCGGCGAGGAGGATCTCGCAGGAGCCGTTGCCGACGGCGACCCGGGCGGGCTCGGTCTCGTAGCGCTCGGCGAGGCGGCGGCGGAGCAGCGTCGCGTCGGGGTCGGGGTAGCGGTTCATCAGCCCGGCCGCCGCGGCGACCGCCTCGACCACCTTCGGGTGCGGCGGCGTCGGCGACTCGTTCGAGGCGAGCTGGGCGATGTTCCCCGAGGCGATCGCCTCGGGCGCCTGCCCGGTCGGAACCCCGGCCTGGTAGCCCGGCATGCGGGCGAGCTTCTCGGCGAAAGTGATCGTCATTGCGAGCCGATTGTGACGGACGGGCGCCGGGTCGGCGTAGCCGATCCGGCGCGCTTTTACGCCTACTGAGCGGCCTCGAGGTCGGTGCGCAGCTTCTGCGCCTCGCCGACGTAGACGTGAGCGGGCTCATGGCCGGCCGGCGCGTAGAAGTGCAACAGGACCCGGATCACCCGCGGCATCGAGCCGGGGACGGGGATCTCGCGGCAGCACATCAGCGGCACCATTGTCAGCCCCAGGTCCCGCGCCGCCACAGCGGGAAACTCCGCGTCGAGGTCCTCCGTGGTCGTGAACAGACAGCTGACCATCGCCTCCGGCTCCAGGCCGTTGCGATCGATCAGCCCCTGCATCAGCTCTTCGGTCGCGGAAAGGATCGCCGCCGGCTCATTCGCCTCGGCCTGCGCCGCGCCGCGCACCGCGAAGAGTCGCTCCTGCGGCCCCTCGTAATGCCCGCGTTGCATGTCGCCGTTCTCGCTCACACGGAGCATCTTTCCAAAGCAGGGGGGCGAATCCATCCAGCGGTGCGCCTTATCCACCCTATGAGGGGGAAAAGGCGCACCGATCGGGCTCGGCGCTTGAAGCAACTCGCCGAACGGCAGCATGGCGTCGTCTCGCGCCCTCAATTGCGCGCGATCGGCTTCAGCGACCGGGCAATCGAGCGTGCGGTAGAAGCGGAACGCTTGTATCGGATCTTCCGCGGCACTTATGCGGTGGGCCACTCCAACCTCGGCCCGCGCGGGCGGCTTCGGGCGGCGACGCTCGCTTGTGGCGAGGGTGCGGTGATCTCCCATCGCAGCGCAGGCGCCCTTCTGGGGCTCCTCGACAGGGGACCCGCTGTGATCGACGTCATCGCCCCGCCATCCCGTGGCCGCAAGATCGACGGCATTCGCTTCCACCGCGTGCGGGCGCCGCGGGGCGACGAGGTCGGGACCGTGAATGGCATTCCCTGCACGAGCCCGGCGCGTACGCTGGTGGATCTCGCTGGCACCGTTGGCGACTGGACGCTGCGGAGCTGCTTCGAGCGGGCGGCGCAGCGGAAGGTGCTGGACATCCCGGCGATCGAGGCTTCGATGGACCCAGGACGTCGCGGGAATAGATCCCTACACGCCCTGATCGACGAATGGCGCCGCGCTGCCCCCATTGCCAAGAAAGGCAAGCTGAACGAGCGCGACCGCTGGCGAGACCGAGAACTCTTCACCGCCGGCTACAACACCCTCCGCATCACCAGCCACCAAGCCGAACGCGAAACCGCCGCCGTAGCCGACGCAATTGCAACCCGTCTCGGATAGCCCACCAGGCGATGACACCGCCTCGGATAGCCGCCCGCCTCCCGGTCGCTCCGTCCCTCAAACGCGATTGGTAAGGGGCCGCCTCACCCTCCCACCCAGCAAAGTAGGAGGGTGAGGCGGCCCCTATCGAGAAGCTTGCCGCAGTTCGTCGATCTCCCCATCCGAGAGTCGCCGCGCGCGACCCGGTTGCAAAGTGTCAAGTGCGAGCGGTCCGAACTTGACACGTTGCAAAGCCACCACCCGGTTCCCCACCGCCTCCAGCATGCGCCGCACCTGGCGGTTGCGGCCTTCGCGCAGGGTGATCTCGATCTCGCGCTCGGCAAGGCGGCGGACCTCGGCTGGGCCGGTCGGCCCGTCCTCGAGCTCGACGCCCTTGCGCAGGCGCTGGAGGTCGCGATCGGCGATCGGCTTGCCGAGCCTGGCTCGGTAGGTCTTCGGCACCTCGTAGCGGGGGTGGGTGAGCTGGTTCGCCAGCTCACCGTCGTTGGTCAGCAGCAGCAGGCCGGTTGAGTCGGCGTCGAGACGACCGACGGGATAGAGGCGCGCCTTCGTGTCGACCAGCTCGACCACCGCAGGTCGGTCGCCCGGCTCGCGCGCGGTCGAAACCACACCCGCCGGCTTGTTCACCGCCCAGACCTCCCGAGCCTCAGCGACCACCGGAGCCCCGTTGACCCGCACGTCATCGCCCTCCCCTACATCCCGCGCCGGGTCCGTCACCACCTCCCCGCCGACCGTCACCAATCCCTTCCCAATGATCTCCTCCGCCCGTCTCCTGGAAGCAACCCCACCATGGGCGAGGAACTTCACCAGCCTCACGAGAGGGGAGTCGGGGAGGTCCCCTCCGGACCCTCCCCATCTGTTGTCCGGAGGGGACCTCCCCGACTCCCCCCACTCACGGTTCCGCTCTTTGTTCCCCCGCCTTCAACAGGCGCTCGCGCAGCTCCCGCTGGTCCTCGGGACTGGGGTCGAAGCGGGACGGGTCGGGCAGCTGGTCGAGGCCGCTGAGGCCGAAAAGCCGCTCGAACAGCTCCGAGGTCTTGAAGATCGCGGCGCCGAACTGGGAGCGGCCGGACTCTTCGATCAGGCCGCGCTCGGCCAGGCTCTGGACCGCCGACTCGGAGGTGACGCCGCGGATGCGCGCGACCTCGGGCCGGGTCACCGGCTGCAGGTAGGCGACGATCGCCAGGGTCTCGGCCTGGGCCTGGGTCAGCGGCGGCGTCCGCGGCTTGGAGAGCAGCCGCCGGGCGGCTTCCTCGCTGGCCGGGTCGCTGGCCAGGGCGTAGCCGCCGGAGACCTCGCGCAGGACGATCCCGCGCCTGCCCTCGGCCAGGTCCTCGCGCAGCAGCTCGATCGCCTCCTCGACCTGGCCCTCCGTCGCCTCGGTCGCCATCGCCAGGTCGGCGGCGGAGACCGACTGCGGCGAGAGGAAAAGGAGCGCTTCGATCGTGCGGGAGAGGTCGCTCATGCGCCCTTGTGAATCGCGTCGGGGGTCGCCTTCTTGACCCGGATCGGGCCGAAGGCGCGGTCCTGCTCCCAGGTGATCTCGCCCTTGCGGTAGAGCTCCAGCAGGCCGAAGACGGTGACCGCCTGGGTCAGCCGGTCCTCGCCGCCGAACTCCTCGTCGAAGTCGAAGCTGGAGCGGGTGCGGAGGACGTCGCGCAGCGCCCGCAGGCGGCGCTCGAGCGAGACGGTCGGCCGGATGTGGCTGATGTCGACTTCCGGCGGCTCGGTCAGCAGGTCGCCGAGGGCGACGCCGAGGCGCTCGGGGTCGTAGACGGCGGTGGCGGCCTCGACGGCGACGCGGCGCAGCTCGGCCGGCAGCGGCGCCGAGCGGTAGAGGTAGCCCCGCTGGCTCTCGAAGCGGTCGGCGAGCACCTTGGAGGCGTCGCTGTAGCGGCGGTACTCGAGCATCCGCGCCAGCAGCTCCTCGACCGCCTCCTCGGGGCTGAGGTCGTCGAGCTCTTCCTCGGGGCCCGGCAGCATCAGGCGGGACTTCAACTCCAGCAGGGCGGCGATCAGGACGAGGAACTCGGTCGCCACCTCCAGCTCAAGCTCGCCCTCGCGCTCGAGATGCTCGACGTAGGCGACGACGACCTCACCCAGCTGCAGGTCGAGGAGGCTGATCTCCTCGCGCAGGACGACCGCCATCAGCAGGTCGAACGGCCCGGCGAAGACGTCGAGGTCGAGATCCAGGTCGAGGTCGGCTACGGCCACTCCGACGAAGACTAACCGCGGGCCGAGACAGCGACGGCCGCGGATGCGAAGCGGAACAGCCGTCGCCTGATTCGGGTCGCTATTTGGGGATTCAGGCCGGGCCGTAGCCCATGCGGGCGCGGACGTCGGCGAGGACCGGGGCGGCCAGCGCCCGCGCCTTCTCGGCTCCGGCGGCGAAGACGCGCTCCAGCTCCGCCTCGTCGGGACGCAGCTCGGCGTAGCGCTCGCGCGTGGGTCCCAGGTACTCGACCACGGCCTCGGCGACCGCCTTCTTGAAGTCGCCGTAGCCGGCGCCCTCGAACTCGGCCTCGACCGCGGCCTGGTCGGTCCCGCGGGCGACGGAGAGGATGTCGATCAGGTTGGTGACCCCGGGCTTGTCGGGCGAGCGGACGACCTCGCGGCCGGAGTCGGTGACCGCCGAGCCGAACTTCTTGCGGACGACGTCGGGCTCGTCGAGGACGAGGACCGTCCCCTGGGGCGTGCCGCCGGTGGTCGACATCTTCCGCTCCGGCTCCTGCATGTCCATGATCCGGGCGCCGACCTCGGGCACGACCAGCTCGGGCACGACCAGGGTCTCGCCGAAGCGGGCGTTGAAGCGGCGGGCAATCTCCCGCATCAGCTCGACGTGCTGGCGCTGGTCGTCGCCGACCGGCACCTCGGTCGCCCGGTAGGCGAGCACGTCGGCGGCCATCAGCACCGGGTAGTAGAAGAGCGCGGCGGAGGCCAGTTCGCGGTCCTTGCCGACCTTTTCCTTGAACTGGGTCATCCGGTTGAGGTCGCCGTGGGAGGTGACCGCCGAGAGCAGCCAGGTCAGCTCGGTGTGCTCGCGGACGTCGGACTGGCGGAAGAGGATGCAGCGCTCCGGGTCGAGGCCGGCGCCGAGCAGGATCGCGGCGGTGTCGTAGACGCGCTCGCGCAGTTCGTCGGGGTCGTAGGGGACCGAGATCGCGTGCAGGTCGACGATGCAGAAGATCGCCGGGTCGCCGCGTTCCTGGCCCTCGACGTACTGGCGGATTGCTCCTATGTAGTTGCCCAGATGCTTGCGGCCGGTCGGCTGGATGCCCGAGAAGATGATCGGTTTGGACATGGCGGCGGAGACTATGCGTCCTGACTCAGAGCGGGTTCCGAGGATGCCCGGTCGCACTCGGAGCTGTGGCCGCACTCGCCGGCTTGGGCGGAGCCTCGGCTTGGGTATGAGCTGACTTTCCGCTTCGGGTTTTCTACTCCGAGGCCGGCCGCTATGCCGCCGAGGATCATCAGGAGGCCGGCGATCAGGACTCCTAGGTGGAAGGCGGAGGTTGAGGCTTCGGCTGAGGCGGTGGCTACTCGGTTGGCTTCGGGGGGCGGCAGGTCTTCGGTCTTCGGGACGGCCAGGGGCTGGGCTTTGGCGTCGGTGACGATGTTGGCTCCCTGGCTGCTCAACGGCCCGGGGCCGAGGTTGGCGTCGAGGGCGGTGCCGAAGTGGGCGCTGATCACGGCGCCGAGGACGGCGATCGCCAGCAGGCCGGCGACGCGGGAGACGCCGTTGTTGACCCCGGAGGCGATCCCGACCCGGTGTTCGTCGACCGAGTCGAGCACGGTCGCGGTCAGCGGCGCCACCGTCGCCGAGAGCCCGACGCCGAAGACGAGCAGGCCCGGGAGGACGTCGGTGAGGTAGTTCGCCCCGGTGTCGATCCGGAGCAGGAGCAGCAACCCGAGGCCGCCGACGATCGGGCCGGCGGTCATCGGCGCCCGCGGCCCGGTGCCGGAGGCGATCCGGCCGAAGCGGGGCGAGAGGAAGAACATCAGGATCGAGATCGGGGTCGTCGCCAGACCGGCCTCCAGCGGCGAGTATCCGACCACCTGCTGCAGATAGAGGCCGACGAAGAAGAGGCCGCCGATCAGGCCCGCGTAGGTCGAGAGCGTGGTCAGGTTGGTGACCCAGAAGTTGCGGATCTTGAAAAGCCAGAGCGGCAGCATCGGGTGGCGGGCCTTCGCCTCGCGGAGGATGAAGAGGCCGAAGGAGAGGATCCCGACGAGCATCGGCACCCAGACCACCGGGTCGCCCCAGCCGCGCGAGGGCTGCTCGATCAGAGCAAAGGTCGGGCCGCCGAGGCCGATCGCCGAGAGCGCGATCCCGGCCCAGTCGATGCCGAGGAAGGCGTCCTCGTCACGGCTCTCCTCGACCGAGTGCAGGGTCAGCATCACGGTCGCCGCGATCACCGGGATGTTGACCCAGAAGATCGCCCGCCAGGAGGAGATCCCGATCAGGGCGCCGCCGCCCGCCGGGCCGACCACGGTCGCGATTCCCGTCCAGGCCGTCCACATCCCCACCGCCTTGCCGCGCGCCTCGCCCTCGAAGGTCGAGGCGACGATCGCCAGCGAGCCGGGCACCAGCAGAGCCCCGGCGATCCCCTGCAGGGCGCGGGCCCCGATCAGGAACTCCGCCGTAGGAGCGACGGCACAGAGGACCGAGGTCGCACCGAAGCCGACCAGGCCGATCACGAACACCTTCCGCCGCCCGAACTGGTCGCCGAGACTGCCGCCGACGAGCAGCAGCGAGACCAGCGCCAGGGTGTAGGCCTCGACTACCCACTGCTGGCCGGCGAGGCCGACGTCGAGCCCTTCGCTGATCGCCGGCAGCGCGACGTTGACCACGGTGCTGTCGAGGAAGACGACCGTCGAGCCGAGGATCGTCGCGATCAGCGTCAATCGCTGGGAACGGGACACGCGGCCGAGTCTAGGGACCTCTGGGGGCGGCTCAGGCGTATTCCCATCGATGCTTGCTTTGCTCGCCACCCTCGCGCTCCTCGGGGCCGCCCCCGCGCATCCGGACACCGACGGCGACTTCCTCGGCTTCGCGCGGACGCCGCGCGGGCCGGGCAACCTGCTGGGACGGAACGCGGTCGTCGGCCACTCGGCGCAAGGACGGCCGATCGAGTTGCGGCAGACGGGCGACCCGCAGTGGAGCGGCGAGTTGCTCGTCTTCGGCTGCATCCACGGCGACGAGTGCGCAGCCAGCGGCGTCGAGCCGGTCTCCAGCCTCACCGCCGGTTGCCCGGATCCGAACTCCGACATCTACTTCGTTCCCAACCTCGACCCTGACGGGACCGCCGCCGGCTCCCGCCTCAACGCCCGCGGAGTCGACCTCAACCGCAACTTCAACGCACGGTGGGGGCCGCTCGGCCGGCCCGGCGCCCCCGAATACTCCGGACCGCGGCCGTTCTCCGAGCCGGAAACGAGGCTCGCCGCGCGAATCATCCGCGCTCTCGAACCGGCAGCGACGATCTGGTTCCACCAGTATCGCGGCGAGCGTCCCTTCGTCCGCGCCTGGGGCCAGAGCATGGCGGGCGCCCGCCACTTTGCCGCTCTCGCGCGGATGCCCTTCCGGGCGATGCGATGGCCCTCCGGGACGGCGCCGAACTGGCAGAACAGCCATTTCGCGGCGCCGGCCTTCGTCATCGAGCTGCCGCAGGGTGCGGTCGACCCACGGATGCGCGAGCGACTCGGCAGAGCGCTGCAGCGGATGGGCCGATGGGTGAGAGAAGATTGAGATGGCCGAAAGGGGTCGGGCATGCCAGCTGAGAGCGGTGCGGATGAGCGGCGACTCGTGCGCGAGGCCCAAAGTGGGTCCGGCGCGGCGATGGCGCAGCTCTACTCGCTGCACTGGCGCGGCGCCTACCGCGCCGCCTACCTCGTCGTCCACGACGCCGCCGCGGCCGAGGACATCGCCCAGGACGGCTTCCTCGCCGCGGTCGACGCGCTCGACCGCTTCGACCGCCGCCGGCCGTTCGCGCCCTGGCTGCACCGGATCGTCGTCAACCGCGCCCTCGACTGGGCCCGGCGCGAGGCGCTGCGGCGGCGGGTCGACGGGGCCGAGTCGGTCTTCGAGGCGCTGCCGCCGCCCGAAGAGATCGGCGGCGAGATGATCGCGGCGCTGAGAGAGCTGCCGGCCGAGCAGCGGGCGGTGGTCGTGCTGCGCCACCTGCTCGAGTACACGCCAGGCGAGATCGCCTCGATGCTCGAGCTGCCGCGGGGAACCGTCAACTCGCGCCTGCGCCGCGGCCTCGACCGGCTACGGGAGATGGCGGAGGCCGAGTTGAGCCTGGAGGAGCGGCGATGAGGCGCGATGCACTCGGCGAGGCGCTGCGCGAGGCGCCGATCCTGATCCCGCCCGATGCCGAGGAGCGCGGCCAGCGGATCGTCGCAGCCGCCTTCGCGGAGCGGGAGAGCGGCGATGCGAACGCTCGCTCCGAACTTGGGGGGGCTATGACCCCCCAGAGCTCGGAGAGGCGACACAGGCGAACGATCCCGCGTCTCGCGCTCGGGCTTTCGCTGGCCACCCTGCTGGCAGCACTGCTGCTCTCGCCTGCCGGAGCTGACGTACGCGGCTGGGTCGGCGACGCCTTCACCGCCTCCGCCCCGCGCCCCGAACCGACCCTGGCGCGGGTTCCCGGCGGCGGACGGCTGCTCGTGCAGACCGGAGAAGGGCCCGTGGTCGTGCAGCCGGATGGCTCGCGCCAGTTGCTCGGCGACTACGAAGGAGCTACCTGGTCCCCGCATGGGCTCTTCGTCGCCGCGGTCAAGAAACGGACGCTGAGCGCGCTGGAGCCCGACGGGACGCCGCGCTGGTCGATCACCGCCGCGGAACGGGTCGCGGCCCCGCGCTGGTCGCCGTCCGGCGAACGGATCGCCTACCGCTCTGGGTTCGACCTGCGGGTGATCGCCGGCGACGGCAGCGAAGACCGCCTGCTGGCCGGATCGACCGCCGCCGGCACCCCACCCGACGCGAGGATCTCCCCCGCCTACGTCCCCCCCGCCTGGTCCCCCACCGGCGCCGACGCGCTGGCCTACGTCACCGGCGCCGGCAGACTGCGGATCCTCGACAGCGAGACCGGCGCCGTGCTCGCCGGGGCGCCCGCCCTCGGGCGCATCACGTGGATGGAGTGGGCCGACGGCGGTCGCAAGATCCTCGAAGCCGCGCCCGGGACCATCAGGCTGCGGCCAGTCCTGCCGGCCGGGTCTCCCTCCCGCCCGGCCCTCGGTAAGACTCGTCGCCTACAGCTGCCGCGGCGGGCGACCGTGAACGACGCCGCCCTCGCGCCGCAGACCCCACTCGTCGCCGCCTCGATCACCCACTGGCGCAAGCACGGGACCTACAGCGACGTCCTCGTCTTCCGGCCGGGTCGCGGCCCGCAAACCCTGCTCAGCGTCCCCGGCAGCTTGGGTCAGGTCGAATGGTCGCCGGACGGCAAGCGCCTGCTGGTCGCCTGGCCGGGAGCGAACCAGTGGCTCTTCCTGCCGCTGGGCGGCGGCAAGGGCCGCGCCATCGCCAACATCTCCAGGGACATCGCGCCGAGCGGCCGCCCCACGAGCTTCCCCCAGCTCGAAGGTTGGTGCTGCCGGCGTTAGCCGGGCGTCTCCGGCTCCCGCAACTGCGCCGCCGGCGTGAAGAAATTCCGGTAGGCGAGCAGGGTCGCCGTGAGCGCCGATATCGAAACGCTCCCCAGCAGGGCGTAGAGGAGGATCAGCTGCAGGCGGACGGCGTCGGTAGGGCTGGCGCCGGCGAGGAGCATGCCGACCATCGTCCCCGGGAAGAAGATCAGCCCGGTGGTCTTGGTCGAGTCCACCAGGGTGATCATCCCCGAGCGCAGCGAGCGGCGGACGGTCGGCGCCGCGGCTTCGCGGGCGGTGGCGCCGAGGGCGAGGGTGGCCTCGATCCGCGCCCGCGCGTCGGCCATCTCGTCGCCGAGGCGATTGAGGGCGACGGCGCTGGCGGTCATCGCGTTGCCGATCACCATGCCGCCGACCGGGACGAGGTAGCGCGGCGTCGGTTCGAAGATCCCCAGGGCGACGACGAGGCCGAGGGTGCTGCCGCCGGCCAGGGCGAGGGCGATCAGCAGCGGGCCGAAGGAGTTCGGCACCTTGTCGGCCCGGTGGCGGGCGGTGATCGCGCCGAAGAAGACCATCACTGCCAGCAGCAGGAGGACCAGCCAGATCGAGTCGACGTCGAAGATCAGCTTGATCGCGTAGCCGACCAGGGTCAGCTGGACGATCGAGCGGACGGTGGCGACGCCGATGTCGCGCTCGAGGCCGGCCCGCTGCCAGAAGGAGATCGCCGCCGCCAGCGCGACCAGGACCAGCGAGGCGGCGACCTGCCAGAGCTCGACGTGGATCGAGGTGTTCATGCCGGCATCTCCAGCACCCGGTCGCCGAGGCGGCGGGCCTGCTCGGGGTCGTGGGTGACCAGCACCAGCGAGAGGTTCGACTCGCTGCGCAGCCGCGCCAGCGTCGCCTCGACCGCGTCGCGGGCGGCGTGGTCGAGGGCCGAGGTCGGCTCGTCGAGCAGGAGGACGGCGGGGCGCTGGGCGAGCGCCCGGGCCAGCATCGCCCGCTGCTGCTCGCCGACCGAGAGCTTGGCGACGTCGCGGCCGGCGAAGGATGGATCGAGGCCGGCGCGCCGCAGCGTCTCCTCGGCCTCCAGCGGCTCGCCCGCCAAGTCGGCCGCGTAGCGAAGGTTCGACTCGACCGTCCCCTCAAGCAGGGCGGGAAGCTGCGGCACCAGAGCGACCTCGCGCCGCAGCGCCAGCGGCTCGTAGGCGGTGATCGGCTTGCCCCGGTAGGCGATCTCGCCGCGGCCGGGATCGGCGAGCCGGTTCAGCAGCCGCAACAGCGTCGACTTGCCGGCGCCGGAGGGGCCGGCGATCGCCGTCGCGCCCTCCGGGATCGAGGCGTCGAACGAGTCGAGCACGGCGCGACCGCCCCGGTCCAACCCCACATCGCGCAGCTCGAAGAGCACCGGCGCATGATCCCATCCGAGATCTTGCACAGCCGGCTGTGCCGAAACTCCGCTGCGCGCAAGATGGCTCTCGCTGCGCTCGCCTCTATCGCCCGCCGCGAGTTCGGCTGGAAGAATCCGGGTAGGAGACCTTGGCGAATGGCTAGAGCAATTTGGAGCGGAACGATCAGCTTCGGGCTACTGAACGTGCCCGTGAAGCTCTACAGCGCCGTCGCGCGCCGCTCGATCGGCCTGCGCGAGATCCGCGAGTCCGACAGCGCCCGGATCAAACACCGCCGCTTCGCCGAGGGGACCGAGGAGGAGGTCCCCTACGAGAACATCATCAAGGCCTACGAGCTGACCCCCGGCCAGTACGTGCCGCTGAGCAAGGACGAGATGGCGGCGCTGGCGCCGGAGAAGACGCGCGCGATCGACGTCCAGGACTTCGTCGACATCGAGGAAATCGACCCGATGTACTTCGACAGCCCCTACTACCTCGGCCCCGCCGACGGCGCCGAGAAGGCCTACTCGCTGCTCGCCGCGGCGATGGAACACTCGGGCAAGGCGGCGATCGCCCGCTTCGTCTTCCGCAACAAAGAGCACCTCTCGGCGATCCGCGCCAGCGGCGGCGTCCTCACCCTGACGACGATGCGCTTCCACGACGAGGTCGTGCCGCCGGCCGATCTCGACGACGCGCTGCCCGACAAGAAGCCGAAAGTCGCGAAGAAGGAGCAGCAGATGGCCGAGCAACTGATCGAGTCGCTCAGCACCTCCTTCGACCCGAGCGACTACAAGGACGAGTACCGCGAGCAGCTGCTGGCGCTGATCGAGCAGAAGGCCGAAGGCAAGGAGATCGTCGCGCCCGAAGCCGAGGCGCCGAAGGCGACCAAAGCTCCCGACCTGATGGCGGCGCTGGAGGAGAGCATCGCCGCGGTCAAGTCCAAAGGCGGGGTGAAGCCGGCGAAGGCGAAAGCCAAGCCGAAAGCCGCCAAGAAGAGCAAAGCGAAAGCGAAAAGCAAAAGCGCTTCGCAGTCCAAAGCCAAAGCCGCGAAATAGGCGCGTAGGCCGTGGGCGAGACCCGGCAGGTCGAGGTCGACGGCAAAGAGCTGCGGCTGACCAACCTCGACAAGGTGCTCTACCCGGAGGTGGGGTTCACCAAGGGCGAGATGGTCGACTACTACGCCAAGGTGGCGCCGGCGATCGTCCCCCACCTGCGCGGCCGCGCCGTCACCCTGCGGCGCTTCCCCGAAGGCGTCGACGACCTCGACTCGGCCTTCTTCGAGAAGCGCTGCCCCAAACACCGGCCGAAGTGGGTGAAGACGACGCGGGTCCAGGCGGGGCCGAACGCGGGGAAAATCGACTTCTGCGTCTGCGACAGCCTGCCGACGCTGATCTGGATGGCGCAGCTGGCGGCGATCGAGCTGCACCCCTCGCTCTCGCTCGGCCGGGCGCCGAAAAGGCCGACGGTCCTCGCCTTCGACCTCGACCCCGGGCCGCCGGCCGACGTCGTCGACTGCTCGCGGGTGGCGCTGCGCCTGCGCGAGGTCCTCGGCCAGCTCGAGCTGGAGAGCTTCGTCAAGACCTCGGGCTCGAAGGGCATGCAGCTCTACGTCCCGCTCAACGGCAAAGCTACCTACGAGGAGACCCGCCCCTTCGCCCAGGCCCTGGCCCAGCTGATCGCCAAGCAGACCCCCGACGAGGTGCTGGCGAAAATGGGCAAAAAGACCGACCGCAGCGGCAAGGTCCTGATCGACTGGTACCAGAACAACGAACGCAAAACGACGATCGCCGTCTACTCGCTCCGAGCCCGCGAGCGCCCCACGGTCTCGACCCCGGTGACCTGGGAGGAGGTCGAAGCCGTGGCGAAGTCAGGTGACGGGTCGTCTCTGGTCTTCGAAGCCGGCGACGTGCTGGAGCGAATCGAGAAGCACGGCGACCTCTTCGCCCCGGTCCTGGAGCTGGAGCAGGCGCTGCCGCAGCTTTGAGGCTCTAATTAACCGGCCCTAAGAGCAGAAGCAATTTCATCGAGCTCGGCGGTCGTGACGACGTCAGACAGACGACCAAGCCGACTGACAGTGGCTCCCAAGCCCGTAGGTCCGAGGTGCAGAACCGATCCGCTGGTGATCTGGCCGCCTCCTAAAGTATTTGCCGGGTTGGCAACAGATCCGTCTTGTTGGACTAGCCCTATCAGTTCAAGACTTCTCGCTGCCTCCGCCAACTCCACGCTCAGCACCGGATGTATTCGAACGTCTCCCTCTTCTCCGGCAACCCCTATTTGATCCCGCTCTTGCCGTCGATCAGGGTCTTCGAAATAACGGAGGGCAACAATCTGCCTCCACGAGGCTTCTCGGACTCGTTTTACATAGAGCAATGCATTGCTGATGCTTACGCTGGCGTCAAAGGCGATCGAGGTGTAGAGATTCGCGATGACCTCGCACTTCCGCTCTTCGATGCTGTGGGCGGCCGCATCAACGACGGACTCAAACACCGTCTTGGCGCCTTCGCTGTCTGGGTCAGCAATCTCAGGTCTGACCTCCTCCCCGTTTTCTTCGCGTTTAACTACCTCCTCATTGACCTGCGAGAGGGTCCGGGCTACCCGTTCCTGTTCCCATGCTTCCAGGCGTCCGACCAAGACTTCCCCAAGCTCGGTGAGCGTTTGCGCCGTTGCCGCTCCGGCCTCCGAACCTATGACCTGACTCAGCGCAGCACCTGCCGTAACCCCTGCAATCCGAAAGCCAGATCTGACGATTGCTCCCTTCCGGGAAATTTGAGGGTCCTCGTTGGACCCAGGCAAGGAAGGCACTAGTCGAACTGCTGGCGCACGACCGGCTGCCTCGTCGCCTTGACCTCGTCGAGGCGGCGGACGGGGGTCGTGTAGGGGGCGTTTTTGGCCAGGTCGGGGTTCTGCTCGGCCTCGGCGAGGATCTTCTCGATCGCCTCGGCGAAGGCGTCGAGGGACTCCTTCGTCTCGGTCTCGGTGGGCTCGACCATCAACGCCTCCTCGACCAGGAGGGGGAAGTAGACGGTCGGCGGGTGGAAGCCGAAGTCGAGCAGGCGCTTGGCTAGGTCCAGGGTCGCCAGGCCGAGGTCGCGCTTCATCGGCTTGCCGGAGAGGACGAACTCGTGCATGCAGTGGCGGTCGAAGGCGATCGGCAGGCGCTCGCCGGCTCGGCCCTCGGCGAGGCGGGCCTTGAGGTAGTTGGCGTTCAGCACCGCGGTCTCCGAGGCCTCGGAGAGGCCGTCGCCGCCGAGGCTGAGGATGTAGGCGTAGGAGCGGACGAAGACGCCGAAGTTGCCCTGGAAGCCGCGCAGGCGGCCGATCGACTTCGGCCGCTCGAAGTCGAGGTCGAAGCCGGGCCCGTGCCCGTTGGAGCCCTCGGTGCGGACCACCTGCGGCCGCGGCAGGAAGGGCTCGATCCGGTCGGAGACCGCTATCGGCCCCGCCCCCGGACCGCCGCCGCCGTGCGGCTGGCTGAAGGACTTGTGGAGGTTGACGTGGACGATGTCGAAGCCCATGTCGCCGGGGCGCGAGTGGCCCATCACCGCGTTCAGGTTGGCCCCGTCGTAATAGAGCGTCCCCCCCGCCTCGTGGATCAGCTTCGCGATCTCGGCGATGTTTTCGTCGAAGACGCCGAGCGTGTTGGGGTTGGTCAGCATCAGGCAGGCGACCTCGCCCTCGTTCTCGGCCAGCTTCGCCCGCAGGTCGCCCATCTCGACCCCGCCCTGCTCGTTCGTCGCGACTTTGACGACCTCGTAGCCGGCCATCGTCACCGAGGCCGGGTTGGTCCCGTGCGAGGTGTCCGGCGCCAGCACCTTGGTCCGCTCTTCGCCGCGGTCGGCGTGGTAGGCGCGGGTCAGCAGCAGGCCGGCGAGCTCGCCGTGGGAGCCGGCGCTCGGCTGCAGGCTGACGTGGGGCAGGCCGCAGATCTCGCCGAGGGACTCCTGCAGCAGCCACATCAGCTCCAGCGCGCCCTGGGCGCGGCGGGGGTCCTGGGCCGGGTGCAGGCGAGCGTGGCCGGCCAGCGCCGCGACCCGCTCGTTCAGCCGCGGGTTGTGCTTCATCGTGCAGGAGCCGAGCGGGTAGAAGCCGCTGTCGAGGTCGAAGTTGCGGCGCGAGAGCCGGTTGTAGTGGCGGACGATCTCCGGCTCGGCGATCTCCGGCAGGCGCGGCGGCTCGGTGCGGAGGAGGTTCGAGGGGATCAGCTCGGCGAGCGGCTTCTCGGGGACTTCGGCCGCCGGCAGCGCCGCCGCGCGGCGACCCACCTTCGACTTCTCGTAGATGGTCCGCGCGCGTTCGGCCTGCATCGGCGTCTCGGTCAGAGCCATCAGCGAGCCCCCTCCGCGAGGGGCGCTTTTGCGTCCTCCTGGGACGGAAAGGCGCCCCGCTCGGCGGCTACCGCGGCGCCTAGCGCCTCGGCGAGCTCGTCGATCTGGGCCTTGGTCCGCCGCTCGGTGATCGCGACCAGCAAGCCGTCCTCGAACTCGGGGTACTCGCGGCCGAGCGGGTAGCCGGCGGCGATGCCGCGCTCGGCGACTCGGTCGAGGACTTTGCCGACCGGCGCGTCGAGCCGGACCGCGAACTCGCGCGCGACCGGCGCCTCGTGGAGCAGCTCGACCCCGTCGACCGCCGCCAGCCGCTCGCGGGCGTACGCCGTCCGCTGGACCAGCAGCTCGCCGAGCTCGCGGAAGCCGTTGCGCCCCAGCCAGGCGAGGTGGACCATCGCCCCCAGCGCGTTCAGCGCCTGGGCGGTGCAGATGTTGTTGGTCGCTTTCTCGCGGCGGATGTGCTGCTCGCGGGTCTGCAGCGCGAGGACGAAGCCGCGGCGGCCGTCGACGTCCTCGGTTTCGCCGGCGATCCGCCCCGGCATGCGGCGAATCTGGGCCTCGGTCGCGCAGAAGAAGCCAAACGACGGGCCGCCGAAGTCGAGCCGGTTGCCCAGCGGCTGCCCCTCGCCGAGGGCGATGTCGGCGCCGCACTCGCCCGGCGGCTTGAGGATCCCCAGCGTCATCGGGTCGCAGGCGACGACGAGCAGCGCGCCGTGCTCCTTCGCCGCCGCGCCGAGCGCCTCGACGTCCTCGACCGCGCCGAGGAAGTTCGGGCTCTGGAGGATCACCGCGGCGGTCTCGCCGTCGACCGCGGCAGCCAGCGCCGCCGCGTCGGTTAGCCCGCCCTCGAGCCCGACCTCGACGACCTCGGCGCCGTAGCCGACCGCGTAGGTCGCCAACGTCTCGCGGCTGTGTGGGTGGACGCCGCGGGAGACGACGAACTTGGCGCGTTTGGTCGCGCCCATCGCCAGGTAGCCGGCCGAGGCGACCGAGGAGGGTCCCTCGTAGAGGCCGGCGTTGGAGACTGGCAGCCCGGTCAGCTCCGACATCGCCGTCTGGAACTCGAACATCACCTGAAGGCCGCCCTGGGAGATCTCCGGCTGGTAAGGGGTGTAGGGCGTCAGGAACTCGCTGCGCGAGGTGATCGCGTCGACGATCGCCGGTACGTAGTGGTCGTACATCCCGGCGCCGACGAAGCAGACCTGCGCCTCGGCGTCGGCGTTGCGCTCGGCCAGCGCACTCAGCCGCTCGTAGACCTCGTTCTCGCCGAGGCCGTCAGGCAGCGCCAGCGGCCGGCCGAGGCGCAGCGGCGCGGGGATCTGCTCGAAGAGCTCGTCGACGGAGGAGACGCCGACAGCGTCGAGCATCTCGCGCCGGTCGTCGGGCGTCGCGGAGGTGTAGCGGGTCACGTCGCTAAGGCTAGGGAACGAGGAGGGCGGGCTCGCGGCCTAGCGGTCCAGCATCTTGCGGTATTCCGCGACGCCGAGCAGGGTCTCGGCCTCCTCCGGCGCCGTCAGCCGGACCTTGACCAGCCAGCCCTCGCCGTAGGGGTCCTCGTTGACCTTCTCGGGGCTGTCTTCGAGCGCGTCGTTGACCTCGACGATCTCGCCCGAGAGCGGCGCGATCACGTCGGAGACCGCCTTGACCGACTCGACCTCGGCGTAGGAGGAGTCTTTCTGGATCGTCGCGCCGACCTCCGGCGGGTCGAAGAAGACGACCTCGCCGAGCGAGTCCTGGGCGTACCAGGTGATCCCGAGCGTGGCCTGGTCGCCCTCGATCCGGGCCCAGTCGTGTTCCTCGTGGTAGCGGAGGTCGTCGGGGTAGGTGGCGTCAGCCAAGGCTCAGCTCCTCTTCGAGTACAGGGGTTTGGACGCTATCCGGGCGGGGCGGCGCTTGCCGCGCACGTCGATCTCGATCTCGGTTCCGACCCCCGCAAGCTCCGACTTCACGTAGGCCATCCCGGCGCCGAGTTCGAGCGAGGGCGAGAAGGTGCCGCTGGTGACAACGCCGACCTCCTCGTCGGCGTGGAGGACCGGGTTGCCTTCGCGCGGGATCCCCTTGTCCTCGATCTTGAAGGCGACGAGCGTCTCCGGCGTGCCCTCGGCGCGGGCGCGGGCGATCGCCTCGGAGCCGATGAAGCCGGTCTGCTCCTTGCAGCACCAGCCGAGGCCGGCCTCGATCGGGTTGCGCTCGGGGCTCAGCTCGTTGCCGTGCAGCGGATAACAGACCTCCAACCGCAGGGTGTCGCGAGCGCCGAGCCCGCAGGGGACGACGCCGGCGTCCAGCAGCTCGGTCCAGATCGGGGCGGCGACCTCGGGGTCGATCAGCAGCTCGACACCGTCCTCGCCGGTGTAGCCGGTGCCGCAGACCAGGGCCGGGCGGCGGCCGACCTGGGCGTGGGCGACGTGGAAGCGCGGCGGCAGCTGAATCCCCAGCGCCGAGCCGAGGACGGTGCGGGCATGCGGCCCCTGAACGGCGAGCATCGCGAAGCGGTCGGCGACGTCGCGGACGATCACGTCGAAGGCGCGGCTCTGGCGGCCGAGCCAGGCGAGGTCGGTCTCGTGGTTGGCGGCGTTGGTGACGATCAGGTAGCGGTCGCCGCCGAGCCGGTAGGCGAAGAGGTCGTCGAGCACCCCACCGCCCTCCTCGCAGAGGCACGAGTACTGGGCGCCACCGATCTCGACCTTGCCGACGTCATTCGAGAGCACCCGCTGCAGGAAGGCAAGCGCCCCCGGCCCCTCGACCTCGACCTCGCCCATGTGCGAGACGTCGAACATCCCGACGTGCCGCCGCACCGCCGAGTGCTCGTCCCGGATCCCCTCATAGGTGACCGGCATCTCCCAGCCGGCGAAGGGAACCATCTTGGCGCCCAGCTCCTGGTGCTGCTCGAACAGGGGGGTGCGCCGGGCGGCCTCGATGGTCACCCAGCCAATCTATTGAACGGGGCGTGCCTACTCTTTGAGGAACCCGGGCACGTCGATGTCGTCGTCCGAGACCCGAAGTTTCCGAATGTCCGTGTCCTCAGCCGAAACCCGAGGCCGACTCTCGTACCGCCGCCGAACCCGCTGAGGCGACCGAGCCAGCAGCTCGAACCCCTCGAACCCGGTAGCAATGACCGTGACCCGGACCTCGTCCTTCATCGACTGATCGACGACCGAGCCGAAGATGATGTTGGCGTTGTCGTCGGCCTCGGCCTGGACCAGCTGGGCCGCCTCGTTGACCTCGAACAGACCGAGATCCTCGGGGCCGGTGATGTTCAGCAGCATCCCGGTCGCGCCCTTGATCGACTCCTCGATCAGCGGCGAGGTGATCGCCGCCTTGGCGGCGTCGAGCGCGCGGGCCTCGCCCGAGGCCGAACCGACGCCCATCAGGGCCGAGCCGGCGTCGCGCATGATCGTCCGCACGTCGGCGAAGTCGAGGTTGATCAGGCCGGGGATGGTGATCAGGTCGGTGATGCCCTGGACGCCCTGGCGGAGGATGTCGTCCGCTTGGCGGAAGGCCTCGAGGACGCTGGTGCGCCGCTCGACCGCCTGCAGCAGTTTCTCGTTCGGGACGATGATCAGGGTGTCGACTTTGTTGCGCAGTTTCTCGATGCCCTCGAGCGCCTGCTGCATCCGCCGTTTGCCCTCGAACTCGAACGGTTTGGTGACCGCGCCGACGGTCAGGGCGCCGATCTCCTCCTTGGCGATCTCGGCGATCACCGGCGCCGAGCCGGTGCCGGTGCCGCCGCCCTCGCCGGCGGTGACGAAGACCATGTCGGCGCCCTTCAGCGCCTCCTTGATCTCGTCGCGGCTCTCGGCCGCCGCGCCCGCGCCGACCTCGGGGTTGCCCCCGGCGCCGAGGCCGCGGGTCAGCTCCTGGCCGATCGAAAGCTTGATGTCTGCGTCGCAGGCCTGCAGGGCCTGCGCGTCCGTGTTGACCGCGACGAACTCGACGCCCCTGATGCCAGCGTCGATCATGCGGCTGACCGCATTCGTGCCGCCGCCGCCGGCGCCGACGACCTTGATCACAGCGAGATAAGTGGATTCCATGTGAGTTGAGCCTTTGTTCCGTCCGACCCTTCAGCAACGCTCTAGGGTTCGAGCCTCCCGCTGAAGGACGGAAATTGCGCTCAACGTAGGGCATTCCAGCCTCTCTGTCAAACGAGCGCCAACCATCCTGCAGCCTCGGAGTCTCAATCACTAGTCGAGGGTTTTGCCACTCTCACCCTCAGGTTGAGACTTTTCGACGCCGCTCTGCAAAGCCCTTTCGCGGCTCTGAAAAGAGGTTCAGGGTGCGGGTGGGAGTTCGTGTTCGGAGCCGTCGTAGACCGGCCGGCTGGGCGCGACCACGTTTACATAATCGAGCGCGGTGATCGAGGGATCGGCGAGGATCGCGGCGACCGCGTTCCACTTTCGCCGCGCTTGCGAGTCGTCGCCGAAGCGCAGTTCGATGCCGGTGGTGAGGTTGACGTCCACCCCGCTCTCGCCGAAATAGCTGCTTTCGAGGAAGGGGCGCAGTTCGTCGGGCACCGCCGCGAGGATGCGGACCTGTTCGAGCGCCGTCCCTTTGACCCGGCCCCCTTTCGGGACTTCGTCAAGCGGCAGCCGCGGCAGTGGCTGGTCTTCGGGCAGCGGCAGCCAGCGGACCACGGCGCCGCTGCCGGCGATGCCGACGGCTTCGTCGCCTTCGCCGATCGACGCCGCCAGCTTTGGCACCTCGACGTGGGGCTCGGCCGACTTGGTGCGGACCACGAACCAGTAGATCCCGACCACCGCCACCAGGGCGACGACGAGGATCGCGATCAGCCGGCGGCTCACAGCTCCCAACCGTCCGGCCAGGCGACCTCGCCGAGCACCTGGACCTCGGGCTCGAGCTCGACCCCGAAGCGCTCGTAGACGCGGCGGCGTCCCTCGGCCATCAGCTCGAGCACGTCGGCGGTCGTCGCGTCGCGGTCGTTCTCGACGAAGTTGGCGTGCTTCTCGGAGTAGCGGGCGCCGCCGTGACGCAGGCCGCGGCAGCCGGCGGCCTCGAGCAGCTGGCCGGCGGAGCGGCCTTCGGCGCGCTCGCCCTCGGGGTTCTTGAAGGTCGAGCCGAAGGTCTTGATCCCGGACGGCTGCGCCTGGCGTCGGCGCTCGCGCATGCTCGCCAGGGTCGCCCGGATCTCGTCGGGGTCGGCAGGCGTCAGCTGGAACGAGGCTTTAGCGACGACTTCTCCCTCGCGCAGGTTCGAGTGGCGATAGGTGAAGTCGAGCTGGTCGGGCGTGCGGCGGTCGGTCCCGGCGGCGGTGCAGACGTCGACCCACTCGAGGACCTCGGCGAGCTGGCCGCCGTAGGCGTTGGCGTTCATCCGCACCGCGCCGCCGGTGGTGCCGGGAATGTTGACCCCGAACTCCAGGCCCGAGAGCCCCCAGCCGGCGGTTTTCGCCGCCGCCGAGGGGAAGCGGTAGCCGCCGCCGCAGAGGACCCGGTCGCCGTCGCGTTCGATCGCCGCCAGCTCACCGCCGAGCTTCAGCGCCAGGCCGTGGAAGCCGTCATCGGCGACCAGGAGGTTGGAGCCGGAGCCGATCACGCCGACGGCGATGCCCTCGGCATCGGCCCAGCGCAGGACCGAGACCAGGCCGTCGACGTCGCGGGGATGGGCGAACCAGTCTGCGGCGCCGCCAGTCCGCACGGTCGTGAACCGCGCCAGCGGGTGGCTCGCTTTCACACCCTCGGGCGGCGCGCTCATCGCTGCCCCTCCCCGCTCGGGTCTTCGGCGACCAGCGCCTCGCCGAGCCGGAAGACGTCGCCGGCGCCGATCGTCACCAGGACCGTCCCCTCGCCGTAGAGCGCCGGGCTGCCGTCGAGCCGGTCGACCAGGGCCCGCCGGGCGAGATCGGCGCTCGGCAGCCACCAGACCGGCATCCCTCCCCCGCGCTCGGCCGCGGCCTGGGCGACCTGCAGGCCGCTGACGCCGGCCAGCTCGCCGACCGGCTCCTCGCGGGCCGGGTAGACGTCGAGGACGATCGCCTCGTCGGCGAGGGTGAGGGCGGCGCCGAACCCGGCGGCCAGCGCCTTGGTCCGCGAGTAGAGGTGGGGCTGGAAGACGGCGACAAGGCGGCTCGGGCTCTGTTCGCGCAGGGCCGAGAGGGCGGCGCGGACCTCGGTCGGGTGGTGGGCGTAGTCGTCATATATGGAGACCGGTCCGCGGCTGCCCTTCAGCTCGAGGCGGCGGTTGACGCCGCGGAAGCCGGCCAGCGCCTCGGCCGCCGGCCCGAGGTCGAAGCCGGCCAGTTGCAGCGCGGCCAGCGCGGCGCGGGCGTTGCGGCGGTTGTGCTCGCCGGGGACGGCGAGGGCCAGGTCGGCGGGGCCCGGCGCGGCGCCGTCGAAGCGGACGACCTCGTCGCCCGCTCCCTGCAGCCAGCCCATCTCCTCGTCACCGGGCTGGACCAGGCCCCGGGCGGGCCCGGCGAAAGCTTTGAAGGCCTCGTGCAGCTCGGCCAGCGAGCCCCAGCGCGAGTGGTGGTCCATCTCGACGTTGGTGATCACCGCCACCTCGGGGTGGAGGCGCAGGAAGCTGGCGTCGCTCTCGTCGGCCTCGGCGACGACCCACTCGCCCTCGCCCCAGCCGGCGTTGGCGGCCTCGCCGTCGGGGCCCAGCCCCGGGACCTCGCCGCCGACGAAGAAGGCGGGGTCGGCGCCGATCGCCCGCAGCGCCCAGGCAACCATCGCCGTCGTCGTCGTCTTGCCGTGGGTGCCGGCGATCGCGATCAGCCGCTTCTCCGCGCAGAGCTCGGCGAGCAGCTGCCCGCGGTGGATCGGCTCGATGCCGTTCTGGCGGGCGAGCGCCAACTCGGGGTTGTCCTCGGCGATCGCGGTCGAGACGACGACTTCGGCGCCCTCGGGAAGGTTGGCGGCATCGTGGCCGACGACTGGCTCGAGCCCCGCCGCCCGCAGGCGCTCCAGATAAGAGGAGTCGGCCCGGTCCGAGCCGGTGACGACGGCGCCAAGCCGGGCGCAGACCAGCGCCAGGCCGCTCATCCCGGCCCCGCCGATCCCGATGAAGTGCAACCGGCGCCCTTTCCACTCGCTCATCCCGCCGCCTCCAGGACCTCGTCGGCGATGCGGCGGGCGGCGTCGGGCTTCGCCAGGCCGCGGGCGGCGCTTGCCATCCCCTCCAGCCGGGCCGGGTCCTCGAGCACTGGCGAGACCTCGGCCGCCAGCCGCTCGGCGCTCAGCTCCGCGTCGGCGATCACGCTCGCTGCCCCGGCGGCGCGCATCCACTCGGCATTCGCGGTCTGGTGGTCGCCGGTGGCGAACGGGTACGGGATCAGCACCGCCGGCCGCCCGGCGGCGACGACCTCGAAGATCGAGCCCCCCGAGCGGGCGACGACGAGGTCGGCCGCGGCCAGGGCGTCGCCGAGGTTCGGCTCGTAGTCGAGCAGCGTGTAGCGCTCGCGGTTCGGCGCCTCCCCAAGCCTCTTCTCGAGCTCCGCGAAGTCGCGCCGCCCGCCGATGTGGAGGACGTGGAACTCGCGCCCGTCACACTCGGCAAAAGCCTCGATCGCGGCGAGGTTGATCGAGCGCGCGCCCTGGCTGCCGCCGAAGACGAGCAGACAGCGGGCGTCGTCGGCGATCCCGAAGCGCTTGCGCGCCGCCGCCCGGTCCCCTTCCAGCACCGCCCTCGGCACCGGCCGGCCGGTGACCAGGTAGGGATCCCCCTCCCGGCCCGCGATCGGGAAGGCGAGGCAGACGCGCCGCGCCCGCCGCGCCAGCAGGCGATTGGCGAGGCCGAGATGGCTGTCGGCCTCGGTCAGGACCAGCGGCGTCCGCGTCAGCGTCGCCGCCAGGCCCGCCGGTCCGGCCACGTAGCCACCGCCGCCCATCACCACGTCGGCTCCGCGCCGGCGCAGCACCTTGCGCGAGGCGCCCACGGCCCCGAGAGCCTCGATTCCCGCCCGCGCCGCGCGCAGGGGGTTGCGGCGGTCGATGCCGCGCACCTCGATGAAGTCGATCTCGTATCCGGCAGCGGGAACCAGCTCGGCCTCGATCCGCTCGCGCGTGCCGAGGAAGCTGACCTCGGCCCCGCTAGCCCGAAGCTCGTCGGCGACCGCCATGGCGGGCACGACGTGCCCCGCGGTTCCCCCCGCCGCTACCACCACTCTTGGCTTTCCTGGCACCGCTGGATCGGCTCCTTTCGCGCGCGGGCGAGCGCCCGCCATCGACGACGCGCAGTTTGCCAGCGCGGGTGGGCGTCGAAGTGCGCGCCGCCTTCGCCGTGCCGCCGCGGGCGACGTTGAGGATCAGGCCGACGGCGAGCAGGGTCGCCATCAGGCTGCTGTTGCCGTAGGAGACGAAGGGCAGCGGCACGCCGGTCAGCGGCGCCATCCCCATCACCGCGAAGAGGTTGATGATCGCCTGCACGAGGACCAGCGAGGTGAGACCGGCGACCAGCAGCTTGCCGTAGGTGTCCTTCGCCTTCTGCGCGGTTTTCAGCCCGGCGTAGCCGAACATCGCGAAGAGCCCGACGACGGCCGTGATCCCGGCGAAGCCGAGCTCCTCGCCGATCACGGCGGAGATCATGTCGGTGTGGGCCTCGGGCAGGTAGAAGGCCTTCTGGATCCCGTTGCCGAGTCCCTCGCCGGCGATCCCGCCCGAGCCGAGGGCAATTTTCGCCTGCGCCGCCTGGAAGCCGGCCCCGCCGGGGTCGGTGCCGGGGTTGAGGAAGGAGGTGAGGCGCGCCATCCGGTAGGGCTCGACAACCGCCATCACCAGCGCCAGGCCGCCGATCACCAGCGCGATCTTGCCGAGGTCGGCCGGCCGCACCCCGGCGGCGATCAGCATCGCCCCGACCGAGAAGGCGATCACCATCGTCGTCCCCATGTCCGGCTGGAGCATGATCAGCAGCGAGGAGCCGCCGACCACGAGCAGCAGCGGCATGATCCCTTCCAGCGACCGCACCCGCTTCGGCTTGCGCGCGAGGAGGTCGGCGGCGTAGAGAATCAGCGCCACCTTGGCCAGCTCCGAGGGCTGGACCTGGAGGAAGCCGCTGCCGAGCCAGCGGGTGGCGCCGTTGACTTCGGTGCCGGCGACGAGGACCGCCATCAGGAGGAAGATCGAGCCGCCGAGCAGCAGCGGCGTCAGCTCGCGGATCACCCGCAGGCCGTTGCGGGCGGCCAGGTACATGATCACCAGGCCAACGCCGCCGAAGAGCAGCGTCCGCTTCAGGTAGAAGGCGCTGTCGGAGAGGCCGCCGTTCTGGAGGATGCGGGTCGTCGAGCTGGCCGAGAAGACCATCACCGCCCCCAGCGCCAGCAGGCAGAGGGTCGCGGTGAGGAGCATGTTGTACTCGGCGGGGACCTGGCGGGCGCGCTTCTTGGTTCGTTTCGGCTTGGCCGCTTTTTTCGCCGGCTTCTTCGCCGTTTTTTTGGCGCGGGTGGGTTTGGCGCTCATCCCAGCTCCCTGACGATCTCGCGGAAGCGGTCGCCGCGCGCCTCGTAGTTCTCGAAGGCGTCGAAGCTGGCGCAGGCGGGCGAGAGCAGGACGACGTCGCCGGGCGCCGCCGCGGCCGCCGCGCGCCGGACCGCGTCCTCGAGGTCGGCGCAGCGGTGCAGCTCGACCCCCGCGGCGACGGCGGGTGCCAGCTCGCGCGCCATCCGCTCGGCGGTGGCGCCGATCAGGTAGCAGGCGGCGGCGCGCTCGACCAGCGGCTCGACCAGCGGGCCGAACGGCTCGTCCTTCTCGCTGCCGCCGAGGATCGCGTGGACGCCGCCGTCGAAGGCGCGGATCCCGACCGCGGCCGAGGCGACGTTGGTCGCCTTCGAGTCGTTGACGAAGCGGACGCCGCCGACCTCGCCCACCGGCTCCAGCCGGTGCGGGACACCGGCGAAGCTGCGCAGGCCGTCGCGGACCGCCCCGCGGTCGACCCCCATCGCCAGCGCCGCCGCCGCGGCGGCCATCGCGTTGGCGACGTTGTGCTCGCCAAAGAGGCCGAGCTCGGAGACCGCCAGCAGCGGCTCGCCGTCGTAGAAGATCGTCCCCTCGGCGACCGCGACCTCGCAATCGGGCGCGGCGCCGTGGCAGAAGGCGATCCGCCGGGCGCAGCCGCCGAGGTCGGTGCCGGCGGCGAAGGGGTCGTCGGCGTTGTAGACGGCGACGTCGTCATTGCCCTGGTTGGCGAAGATCCGCAGCTTCGCGGCGAGGTAGTCCTCGAGGGTGCCGTGGCGGTCGAGGTGGTCGGGGGCGAGGTTGAGGAAGACAGCGCACTCGGGCGCGAAGGCGGTCGTGTCCTCGAGCTGGAAGCTGGAGCACTCGCAGACGATCGTCGCCTCGGGGTCGACCCCGCCGACCAGCTCGGAGAGCGCAGTGCCGACGTTGCCGGCGACCGCGACCGGCTCGCCCGCGGTGCGGTAGAGGTGGCCGAGCAACTCGACCGTGGTGGTCTTGCCGTTGGTCCCGGTGACGCCGACGAAGCGGTTGGGCAGCGCCCGCCAGGCCAGCTCCATCTCCCCCACGACATCGATGCCGCGCTCGAGCGCGGCCGCGATCACCGGTGCCTCCCGGGGTACACCCGGGCTCTTGACGACCGTCCGCGTCCCCTCGAGCTGTGCAACTCCATCCGTATCCAGGAAGACTTCGACGCCGGCCCCCTCCAACCCTGCCGCCCCCTCGGGATGACCGGAATCAACCGCCCGCACCGTCTCCCCCCGCCCGGCAAGCAGCCGCGCCGCCGCCTGCCCCGAGCGCGCAAGCCCCACGATGAGGAAAGGCCCTATGGGGAAAGGGGGGCGAATTTGCCTGGGCTGAACCCTTGGGTACACATGCCAGAGCTTCGCGACGCCCCCGGATACCCCTCTGTACAGCCACCGCCACTTGGTGATGTACGCTTATACACCATGAATCGCCGCACCCAGATCTACCTCGACGCCGATCAGACTGCCGAGCTCGACAAGCTGGCAGCGGCCGAGCGAACCAACCGCTCGACCATCATCCGCCGCGCGATCGACGCCTACCTCTCCCAAGGGGAACGGGACGCCGACGTCTGGCGCAAGCAGTGGCAGGAGGCGGTGGCGGAGGCCGCCGGGATCGCTCCTCACCTCCCCGACGGGGTCGAGTATGTCGACGAGCTCCGCAAGGCGGGGGCGCAGCGACTCGCGGAACTCGAATGGTGACTGTCGTCCTCGACACCAGCGTCCTGATCGATCACCTGCGGGGGTCGCGTGCCGCCGGCGACTTCATCGCCGGCCTCAGCGCCCCTCCCTCCTGCTCCGAGGTGAGTCGGATCGAGATCCTCCAGGGCCTTCGATCCTCAGAACGACGTCCGACCAACCGGCTGTTCTCTCTCATCGAGTGGATCCCGGTTGACGAGTCCGTGGCCAACCGCGCCGGCGAGCTCGGTCGCCGCTGGCGCCGGAGCCACCCCGGGATCGACATCGCCGATCTTGCCATCGCCGCCACGGCCGAACTGCTCGAAACCCAGCTCGCCACCAACAACCTCAAGCACTTCCCGATGTTCGAGGGCCTCAGCGCCCCCTACTGACGCGGAACCGCTTGCCAGCTAGCTGCCGATCGACTGCTGGTACAGCGTGAAGCCGATCCCCGAGCAGACCGCGGCGATGATCCAGAAGCGGAGCATGATCTTCGTCTCCGACCAGGCCATCATCTCGAAGTGGTGGTGCAGCGGCGCCATCAGCAGGACCCGGCGGCGGAAGGTCTTGAAGGCGAAGACCTGGAGCAGGACCGAGAGCGCCTCGATCACGAAGATGCCGCCGATGATGATCAGCAGGACCTCGGTCTGGGTCATCACCGCCAGCGCCCCGATCGCGCCGCCGAGGCCGAGCGAGCCGGTGTCGCCCATGAAGATCGAGGCCGGGAAGGCGTTGTACCAGAGGAACCCCACACAGGCGCCGACCAGGCAGGCGGAGAGCAGGGCCAAGTTCTGCTGCTCGTTGGCGACGAAGGCGATCGCCGTGTAGGCGAGGAGGACGATCGCGCAGGAGCCGGCGGCGAGGCCGTCGAGGCCGTCGGTCAGGTTGACCCCGTTGGAGGTGCCGGCGATGACGAGGAAAACTAGGACGAAGTAGAGCGCCGGGCCGAGGTCGATGCTGCCGTCGCCGATCCGGAAGTAGAGCGTCGGCTCGAGGCCGACCTCGTGACGGGCGACCCACCACAGCCCGAGGGCGAGGAGCAGCTGGCCGATCAGCTTCCAGCGGCCGGAGAGGCCGAGCGAGCGGCGTTTGACGATCTTCACGTAGTCGTCGGCGAAGCCGAGCGCGGCGCAGCCCATCGCCACCCCGAAGACCGCCAGGCTCTGCGCGTCGCGGTCGGAGAGGACGAGGAAGGGGACGCAGATCGAGGCGAAGACGATCAGCCCGCCCATCGTCGGCGTCCCGGCCTTGGTGTGGTGGCCCTGCGGCCCCTCCTCGCGGATGTGCTGCCCGAACTCGCGCACCCGCAGGTATTCGATGAATTTCGGGCCGAGGAAGATGCAGATCAGCATCGCCGCCATCCCCGCGATCAGGACTTCGCCCATCAGCCCTCCTCCGCCGGGACGAGGTCGACCAGCTGCTCGGCGACGGCCTCGAGGCCGGCCGAGCGCGAGCCCTTGACGAGGACCGCGTCGCCCGGCTCGAGCCGCTGCGCCAGCAGCTCGGCCGCCTCGCCGGGGTCGGCGACGAGCTCGTCGGGGTCGTAGTCGCGGGCCGGCAGGCCGACGCCGACGACGAAGTCGACGCCCGCGGCGCGGGCGTGCTCGCCGACCTCGCGGTGGTAGGCGGCCGAGCCGGGGCCGAGCTCGCCCATCTCGCCCAGCACCGCGACCGCCCGCGGCGCCTCGAGGCTGGCGATGTGGTCGAGCGCCGCGCGCATCGACACCGGGTTGGCGTTGTAGCAGTCGTTCACGAGGACGATCCCGCCGGGGAGCTCGAGGCGCTCACCGCGGAAGCGGGAGAATCCTATGCTCGCAGCGCGGTCGGCCATCCCGGCGGGGTCGGCGCCGAGGGCGACGCCGGCGGCGATCGCGGCAAGGGCGTTCGTCAGGTTGTGCGCCTCCGTGAAGGGAAAGTGGAAGCGCTGGGCGCCGAGCGGAGTCGAGACCAGCGCCTCGGTGACGCCGTCGGCGACCCTCACCTCGGTCGCCTCGACGTCGCCGCCGGGCCCGAAGCGCAGCAGCTCGGCGATCGGCGCCAGGTGCGGCTCAAGCTCGCCCGCCTGGACCGGCGCCACGGCGGTGCCGCCGGGCGGCAGGTCGTCGAGGATCTCGGCCTTCGCCGCGGCGATCGCCTCGACCGAGCCCAGCAGCTCGACGTGCACCGGGCCGACGTTGGTGATCACTGCCACCTCGGGCTCGGCGATCGCGACCAGTTCGGCGATCTGGCCGGCGCCCCGCATCGCCATCTCCAAGACCAGCGTCTCGGCGTCGTCGGGTGCCTCGAGGATCGTCAGCGGCAGCCCGATCTCGGTGTTGCGGTTCTCGCTGTTGGCGTGGACCCGGCCGGGCAGCAGCGCCCGGGAGATGTCCTTGACCGTCGTCTTGCCGACCGAGCCGGTGACGCCGACGACCCGCGCCCCGAGCGCCCGCCGCGACTCCCGCGCCAGCGCCTGCAGCGCTGCCAGCGGGTCCTCGGCGACGAAGACCCAGGCGTGGCGTTCGTCCTTTGTATCCCTGTGGGCGACAAAGGACGAACGCCACTCGGGGGAGACGACCGCGCCCCAGGCGCCGGCCTCGAGTGCGGCCGGGGCGAACTTGGCGCCGTCGTGGTTGGCGCCCTTGAGGCCGAAGAAGAGGTCGCCGGGGCCGGCCTCGGTCGAATCGATCACCGCGCGGCGGGGCGGGCTCGGCTCGCCCTTGGCGAGGACCTCCGCGCCCATCGCGGCCGCGATCTCCTCCGGCGACAGCCTCACGGGCGGCCCAGCTTCCAGAGCTCCTCGCGGGCGACCTCGCGATCGTCGAAGGGGATCTTCCGCCCGGCCTCGAACTCCTGCCCCTGCTCGTGGCCCTTGCCGGCGATCACCACGGTGTCGCCGGGGGCGGCCCGGCCCAGGGCCAGGGCGATCGCCTCGCGGCGGTCGACGACGACCTTCAGCTCGGCCGCGCCCTCGGCTCCGGCGGCGACTTCGGCGACGATCGCCTCGGGGTCCTCCGAGCGCGGGTTGTCGGAGGTGATCACGGCAAGGTCGGAGAGCTCGGCGCCGGCGCGGCCCATCTTCGGGCGCTTGTCGCGGTCGCGATCGCCGCCGGCGCCGAAGACCGAGATCAGCCGGCCGGTCGTCAGGCGGCGGGCGGCGCGCAGCACGTTCTCCAGCGAATCGGGCGTGTGGGCGTAGTCGACGAGGACCGAGAACCCCTGTCCCTCGTCGATCGGCTCGAACCGCCCCGGCACCCGCGCCGCCCGGGCCAGGCCGGCGGCGGCGATCTCCGCCCCCACCCCCATCGCCTCCGCCGCGGCGAAGGCACCCAGCGCGTTGGCGACGTTGAAGTGACCGGGCAGGCCGGTGCGCAGGTCCATATCGCCGACGCTGAAGCGGGCGCCGCCGGCGTCGAAGGAGACGTCGCGGGCGCTGTAGTCGGCCTCGGCGCCTTCGGCGGAGAAGGTGACGCACTCGAATTCCTCCGCCAGGCGGCGCCCGTAGGGGTCGTCGACGTTGACGATCGCCGTCTTCGGCCCGGCCTCGAAGAGCTTGCGCTTGGCGAGGAAGTAGTCCTCCATGTCGGCATGGAAGTCGAGGTGGTCCTGGGTGAGGTTGGTGAATACCGCCACCTCGAAGTGGATCGCGTCGGCGCGGTGCAGGGTCATCGCGTGGGAGGAGACCTCCATCGCGCAGGCCTCGTCGCCGCCGGCCAGCATCTGGCAGAAGGTCCGCTGCAGCTCGATCGCCTCCGGCGTAGTCCGCTCAACCTCCTTCTGCACCCCCCCGACGATCTGCTTGACCGTCCCCAGCAGCCCACACGGATATTCAGCCGCCTTGAGGATCTCGTGAACCAAGAACGCAGTAGTCGTCTTCCCATTAGTCCCGGTAACCCCAACCACCCGCAGCTTCGCGGTCGGATCCCCATAAAACCGAGCCGCAAGAGGAGCCATAGCCGCCCGCGAATCCGGAACCACGACCTGAGGAACAGCCACCTCCGTCAACTCCCGCTCGACGACAAGCGCCGAAGCCCCATCCTCAACCGCCCGGGGACCGAACAAATGCCCATCCGACTTCTCGCCCACCACGCAACAAAACAACGTCCCAGGCTCCACCTTGCGACTGTCATACGCAAGCTCTTCAACCCCAACGGAGTCGTCGCCGACCACGCGCGCCCCGGGCAGCTCCGCCACCAACTCGGCCAAGGTCATCATCAGCCGAGGAGTCTAGGAAGGAGGTCGGGTGCCCCTCTCCCAGAGGCTCCAAAGCCAACCCTTCGAACCAAGCAGCCCGCCCCAGCTGCGCGACGGGCTCTGGGAGAGGGGCACCCGACCTCCCCCACCTCCAGGCTCATTCCTGAGGAACCCCGAGATACGGCAGAGCAAATTCCGCAATCCGCCCAAAAGCAGGCGCCGCCACCGACCCACCATAAATTTCCCCCTGCGGCTCATCCACAACCACCGCGACCAACAACTGAGGATTCTGAGCCGGCGCGAACCCAATGAACGAAGCCACATATTTCGTTTTCGAGTAAGTCCCGTCTTCAGCTTTCTCAGCGGTTCCGGTCTTCCCCGCCAGCGTGTACCCAGGCACGCTGACCTCCGAAGCCGTACCGCCCGGCGCCAGGACCCCCTCGAGCATTTCCCGCACCTCAGCCGAGACCTGCGGCGAGATCACCCGCTTGCCCTTCGGCTCGTGCACCGGTTCTTCGCCGACCTTCTCGACCAGCTGCGGCGGCCGCAGGATGCCGCCGTTGGCGATCGCCGTGTAGCCGGCGACCATCTGCATCGGGGTGACCGAGAGGCCCTGGCCGATCGACTCGTTGCCGAGCGTCGAGCCCGAGTATTCGTCGAGGTTGAGCAGCAGCCCCTGCTCCTCGGCCGGGTACTGAACCCCGGTCGGACGGCCGAAGCCGAAGCGGCGGATCCATTTGTCGAATCTTTCCGCGCCGACCTCGGTCCCGATCGTCGCCGCGCCGACGTTGGAGGAGTGGGCGAGGATCGTCGCCACGCTCATCGTCTCGGTCCCGCGCGGCTCGGCGTCTTCAATCGTCCGGTCGGCCACCTGCAGCGTCGGCGGCAGGACGAATTCGCTCTCCGGCGTCACCAGTTTTTCCTCCAGCGCGGCGGAGATCGTGAACGCCTTGAAGGTCGAGCCCGGCTCGTAGGTGAACCCGGTCGCCTTGTTGAGCAGGTCTTCGTTGCTGACTTCGGAGAGGTCGGCGGGGTCGACGGGGGGCCAGTTCGCCATCGCCAGGATCTGCGAGGTGCGCGGATCGACGACGATCGCGGTGGCGCCCTTCGGCGTATACGTTTCGCCGACGCCGGCCAGCGCCGCTTCGATTTCGCGCTGGATCACCGGGTCGAGGGTCAGCTGGATGTCTTCGCCGTCTTCGGCTTCCTCCACGGTTTCCAGCCGGATCGGCTCACCGAGGGCGTCGTTGACGATCCGCCGTTCGCCGTCTGAGCCGCCGAGCACGTCTTCCTCGCCGGCCTCGAGCCCGGTCAGCCCCTCATTTTCGGTCCCGACCGCGCCGATCACCTGCCCCGCCATCTCCCCCTGCGGGTAGGTGCGGCGAACGTCGGGCAGCTGGCCGATCCCTTCGATGTCGAGGTTCTTGATCTTCGCCGCGGTGCCGAGGTCGACTTTCTGGGCGACGTAGGAGAAGCCGCCTTCGGCGGTCAGCGCTTCCAGCACTTCGCCTTTGGGCTCGTCGAGGATCGGCGCTATCCGAGCGGCCGCGGCCGGCGGGTTCTTCACCTGATAGGGCGTCGCGTAGATCGTCGCCGCGTCTTCGGAGGCGGCGAGCTTGTTGCCGCGGCGATCGAGCAGATCGCCGCGCAGGCCGGGGACGGTGACGACCTCGGTCTGCTGGTAGGTCGCCTGCGAGGCGAGGCTCGAGCCCTGCACCCCCTGCAGCCAGAATGCGCGACCGACGATGAGGAGGAAACAGAGGAGGAAGCCGCCGAAGAGGAGCCCGATCCGCCGCTCGATCAAGCGCATCGGCGGCGGCTCCAGGTGGTCGGTGCCATGGCCAGGTGCGCCTGGGGGCGTGACTGGCCAAGCAGATCAAGGACGCAGGGCGCAGCCTTTGCTGGTTGCAAAGGCAAGCCCGAGGACGCAGAGATGCGCAGTGCCAGGCGCGTCATCCAGGTGTGCCTGGCCATGGCACCGACCACCTAACCGCCCGCGGCCGCGAGGCGGGCGGCGGCGGTGGCGACGTCGGCGGGCTCGAATTCGACCACCGTCGGCTCTTCGGTGGTCGGCATCGCGAGGCCGGCGGCGGCGGCTTCGTTGCGGATGCGGGCGGTGCTGAAGTACTTGGCCTCGCGGCCTTCGAGCATCGAGATCTCCTGTTCCAGCGAGGTGATCTGCTCGTCGATCTTGCCGGAGGAGGCGCCGAAGCTGAGGGTGGCGACGTTGAGGGCGACGATCCCGACCAGGAGGACGGCGAGAACCGCGATCCAGGCGCGGCCGCGGGTCATCCGCACGACCAGGCCCGAGTCGGGCAGCTGGCGGACGGCGACCGCGGCCTGGCCGGCTACGACGGCGAGTTTGGGCCGGGTCGGTGCCGGTGCGCGTTTGGGGGCGGGACGACGGGCCGGAGCGCGGCGCGCCGGTGCCTTGGCGGGAGCGGCGACGGCGCGGGAGCGCGGCGGTTTGCGCGCCGGGGCTTTGCGTTTCGGCGGAGCGGTCCGCGAGGGCGCGGGCGCCGGGGCGGCGGTGCTGCGGCGGGCGGGGGCGGCGACGGCCATCAGCCGGCCTCCCCCGCGGCCTGCGCCTCGGCGATCTTGATCGCGGCGCGCAGGTGGGCCGAGCGCGAGCGCGGGTTGCGCTCCGCCTCCTCGGGGCCGGGCGAGATCGCCCGGCGGGTCAGCAGCTCGGCCTCGGGCTCGTGGCCGCAGACGCAGACGGGAAGCTCGGGCGGGCAGATGCAACCGCGCGCCTTGGCGGCGAGGAACTGCTTCACCGGCCGGTCCTCGAGCGAGTGGAAGGAGATCGCCGCGAAGCGACCCCCGACCTTGAGCTGCGACCAGGCGAGCGGCAGCGCTTCCTCGAGCGCCTCGAGCTCGCCGTTGACGGCGATACGGATCGCCTGGAAGCTGCGCTTGGCCGGATGGCCAGCGCCGAAGCGGGCCGAGGCCGGCATCCCGGCCTTGATCGCCTCGACCAGCTCGCCGGTGGTCGAAAGCGGCCGGCGGCGGACGATCTCGCGGGCGATCCCGCCGGCGTGGCGCTCCTCGCCGAAACGGCGCAGGACCTGGGCGATCCGAGACTCGGGCCACTCGTTGACGAGGTCGGCGGCGGTCAGCTTCTGGCGGGTGTCCATCCGCATGTCGAGCGGCGCGTCATAGGAGTAGGAGAAGCCCCGCTCACGCGCGTCAACCTGCATCGAGGACATCCCCAGATCTACATAAACCATGTCTGGGCGCATTCCTTCGCCCTGCAGAGCGCGAAGTCCTGCCGCGAAGTCGCTGCTGATGAAGAGGGTCCGGCAGGGCGCCTCGATCGCGAAGCGGTTGAAGCGCTCCTGCGCGGCCGGGTCGCGGTCGATCCCGACCAGCGTCCCCTCCGGCCCGATCAGCTCGGCGACCTGGCGCGCGTGGCCGCCGCCGCCAAAGGTGCAGTCGACCGCGATCTGCCCCGGCTCCGGCGCCAGCAGCGAGACCAGCTCGGGCGCCAGTACCGGCTCGTGCTCGCTCATGACCTGCTCCACGGCGGAGAGCCCGCGGACGCCGACGGGCCGGCTTCGCGAGATATACGACGGTTCGAGGCCGAGCGGCTGGTGTTGGTGTGCGGCTGCATTCAGTCTCATGATCACGCGGTCCCGGCGCTGGCAAGGCCCTCGGCGATTTCGGGGGCGGCGGCGTCGAGCTCCTCCTCCTGCTTGGCCCAGGCGTCGGCGTTCCAGATCTCCAGGTACTCGCCGGCCCCGATCACGACGCAGTTGCCGTCGAGGCCGGCGTGGTCGATCAGCGGTTTGGGGATGCGGATGCGGCCGGCGGAGTCGAGCTTCTCGTCGAAGGAGCCGCCGTGGAAGCGGCGGCGCAGGGCGCGGGCGTCGGCGCCGAAGGGGCTGTGCGGCGAGAGGAAGCGGTCGGACAGCTGCTCGAACTCGCCGGTCGTATGGACCCAGACGCAGGGGTCGAAGCCCTTGGAGAGAACGATGCCGTCAGCAAGGGATGCCCGGAAGCGAGATGGGACCGTAAGGCGGTCCTTGGAATCGAGGCTGTGCTCGTAGAGACCCCTGAACGCCACTGCGGCGAGTCCTTTCTGAGCGGGAGGGCCGGAAAAGAGTTGGACCGGAGTGATGAGGTGGGAGGAGCCTCACCACCCCGGTCCTGGGCTTCAACTCGATCGCCACAATAACCCACTCTCCCCCACTTTGCAACACGACCCCCCTTTGCAACCCCATTTGCATCCGCCGAGTCATTCGCCTGTTCCTTCTCGTTGTTCTGCGCGGAAAAGGAACAGACGAATGTGGGGCGAGGTAGATTGCGCGCGTGGCCACTCCTGAGCAGAGGCAGCCGGAGGTCTCCGAAGCCGTCACCACCGGCCTCCCCGACGACGCCAACGACATGCGCGGCTACCACTTCGGCCGCCTGATGCGGACGCCGCTGACGCTGATCCTGATCGCGACGCTGACCGCGGTCGCCTTCGTCGCCTGCCTGATCTTCGTCAGCGCGCTGATCGGCGTCGGCGCCGCGATCGCGGTCCTGCTGCTGGGGATCGTCGTCGTCTTCGTGATCGCCGACAAGCGGGCGGCCGACGACTTCTTCGAGGTCTACGCGGCGAACCGCGGGCTGACCCTGATCCACGGGCGCGGCCGGCTGCCGGGGGCGACGCCGCTGCTGCGCAAGGGCGACGACCGCTACACCGAGCGCTCCCTGACCGGCCCGATCGCCGACGGCTTCGACGGCACCCTGGCGCTCTATACCTATGAGGAAGAGACGCGGGACTCAGACGGGGACACCCAGACCAACTACTACCGCTACACGCTCGGCCTGGTCGAGGTCCCCGAGTGCATCCCCTTCGTGCCAGAGCTCTTCTGCCAGCGCAAGTTCGGGCTGCGGGCGCTGGAGAAGTTCGAGGACGTCTTCCGCGGCAACAAACAGCGGGTCACCCTGGAGAGCGAGAAGCTGCTCGAGAAGTACGAGATCTTCTCCTCCAAGGAGCAGGACCAGAACCACCTGCGCCAGCTCTTCTCCCCCTCCTTCATCGTCTGGCTGATCGACTCGGCGCCGGACAAGTTCGCCTTCGAGCTGGTCGGCGGCACCCTCTGCTGCTACGTCAGCGGCCACAAGGAAAACGCCGCCGCCCTCGACGCGATCGCCACCGCCACCGGCGCCGTCGCCCAGCGGCTGAGGGACGAGGCGCTGGAGTAGGCCGAAGCTGCGTCCAGCGGCTTCGGCGTTTTTAGAAGCCGGCGAGGAGGGTGCCGGCGTTGGCTATTAGGCCGGCGGCGATCATTAGTAGGACCGAGGGGACTAGGACTAGGGCGACGACGAGCTGGATCTTTGGTGCGGCGCGGGCGGCGCGCTCCTCGGTTGCGCGGCGGCTGTCGCGGCGCAGGGCGGTGGCCTGGCGGCGCAGCTGGTCGGCGAGGGGCGAGCCGAACTTGCGCGAGCGCTCGATCGCGGCGACCAGGGTCGCCACCTCGCTGCCGGGGACGCGGCGGCGCAGCCCCTCCAAAGCCGCCCCGAGCGGCACGCCGCAGGTGAGCTCGGCGACCGCCAGGCGCAGCTCCTCGGCCAGCGGGCCCTCCCCCGCGCGGGCTAGTTGCTCGAGGCCGGCCGCCGGCCCGCGGCCCGAGCCGGCGCTGACCGCGAGCAGGTCGAGCGCGTCCGGCAGCGCCCGCAACAGCCGCCGGTGACGAAGGCGCGCCCGGCGCGCCCGCAGCGCGTCGGGCGCGAGGAAGCCGGCGAGCGGCATCCCGACCATGACCAGGAAGGCGGTGCGACCCGGAGCCGCCGGGGCGGCGAGCATCGCCGCCATCCCGCCCGCCAGGGCGCAGGCGAGCTTCCGCGGCAGCGCCGAGGGCGAGACGCGGCGCCGGAGATCGACGGCGAGCCGGTCGAGCGGCAGCTCCCGCGCCGCCGCGGCGGCGAAGAGGACCGCGACCGCGGCGAGCAGAGCGGCGTCGCTCACTCGACCACCCGCGAGAAGTGGCGGATCGCGACGAAGCCGGCGGCCTGCAGCGCCGCGGCGAGGCCGAGGAGGACGGCGGCCGGCGGCGAGGCCAGCAGGGTCGCGAGGAATCCGGGCTCGAGCAGCTCGGCGAAAAGGGCGCCGCCAGTTGGCATCGCCACCACCAGCAGGCCGGTGAACCGCGCCTGCGCCGTCGCCGAGCGGGCGTCCTCGGCGACCCGCTCACGCTCGGCGGCGCCGACTGCGAAGCGGCGCAGCAGGCCGGCGAGGTCGCCGCCCGCCAGCCGCTGGCTGAGCAGCGCTGCGGCGAAGGCGTCGACCCGCTCGGAGCGCATCCGCCGACGCCAGCCAGCCACCGCCGCCGCGGTCCCGGCGCCGAGCTCGAGCTCGCCGGCCAGCCGGGAGAGCTCGCTGGCGCCGGGGCCGTCGAGCGAAGCGACCGACTCCGCCAGCGAGGCGCGCAGCGAGCGACCGGCGCTGAGCGAGTCGGCGATCGCCGTCGCCACCTCCGGCAGCGAGCGCTCGACCGCGCGGCGGTAGCGCCGGCGGCGGCTGGCGATCGCCCAGGCGACCGCCGCCGGACCCGCCAGCGCCAGCGGCACCGCCAGCGCCAGCCCGCCGAGGAACCAGCCTCCGGCGATCGCGGCACCGGTGCCGAGCAGCGTCAGCCGCCGTCGCTCCAGGGTCGAGGGCGCGTAGCCCTCCTCCCCGGCCCGCCGCAGCGGCTCGAGCGCGAGGCGGACCCAGCCAGCGGCCGCCGGGCTCGCCAGCAGCGCCTCCCGCGCCGCCAGTGCGGCCAGCCCGCCCGCGGCGGCGGCGATCAGCACCGGCACGGTCACGAGACCTCGGCGATCTCGCTGACCCGGCGCGAGCCGTCGGTTTCGCGCTGCAGGTGGACGACGAGGTCGATGCCGCGCCGGACCTGCTCGGCGACGGTCGCGTGCGGCAACCCGACCCCGGCCATCAGGACCAGGGTCTCCAGGCGGCTGAGCGCGTCGGCCGGCGAGTTGGCGTGGACGGTCGAGAGGGCGCCGTCGTGGCCGGTGTTGAGCGCGGTCAGCAGGTCGAGTGCCTCGACACCCCTCACCTCGCCGATCACGATCCGGTCCGGCCGCATCCGCAGCGCGTTCCGCAGCAGGTCGCGGATCGTCACCTCGCCGCGGCCCTCGACGCCGGCGGGCCGGCTCTCGAGCCGGACCACGTGCGGCTGCTGGAGGCGAAGCTCCGCCGCGTCCTCGATCGTCACCACCCGCTCGCCGTCGCCGATGAAGCTGGAGAGGGCGTTCAGCAGCGTCGTCTTGCCCGAGCCGGTGCCGCCGCTGACGAGGACGGTGCGGCGGCCCGCCACCGCTTCCTCGAGCAGGGTGCGCTGGTCGGCCGTCAGCGTCCCAAGCGCGACCAGCTCGTCGGGCCCCGGCCGCTCGGCGCCAAAGCGGCGAATCGAGAGCGCCGGCCCGTCGATCGCCAGCGGCG
>DATIOC010000049.1:0-1737 GCA_035473555.1 Solirubrobacterales bacterium | reverse complement strand
GACGGCCGAGGCACGTGCGCTGCTCGGCGAAAGGGAACGCACCGAAGGGATCGCGCTCGGAGGGCGGCTGATGGTGAAGCGCCTCATGGGCGGCTCGGCCTTCGCCGACCTTCAGGACCAGGCCGGCCGCATCCAGCTGTTTGCAAGCCGGGACATCCTCGGTGAGAAGGATTTCGAGCTGTTCTCAGACCTCGACGCCGGCGACCTGATCGGCGTGAGGGGGCCCATCTTTCGGACCCGCCGTGGCGAGGTGACGCTGGAGGTCCATTCATTCCAGCTGCTGACCAAGTCGCTGCGCCCGCTGCCGGAGAAATGGCACGGCCTGAAAGACGTCGAGATCCGATACCGGCAGAGATATGTCGACCTCATCGCGAATCCCGAGGTCCGGGAGGTTTTCCGGGCGCGGACGAAGATCATCGCGTCGCTTCGGGTTCTTCTCGACCAGCGGGGATTCCTGGAGGTCGAGACCCCGGTGCTGCAGGAAGTTCCTGGCGGCGGTCACGCCAGGCCCTTCGTCACCCATCACGAGGCGCTGGACCGAGACCTCTACCTCCGCATCGCGCTCGAGCTTCATCTGAAGCGGCTGCTCGTCGGGGGGTTCGAGCGTGTGTACGAGCTCGGCCGCGTCTTCCGCAACGAGGGACTGTCGCCGCGTCACAACCCCGAGTTCACGATGCTCGAGACCTATGAGGCGTTTGCGGACTACAACGACGTCATGAAGCTCGTCGAGGACCTGGTTGTCGCCGCCACCGCGGCCGCCGGCCGCGAGTCGAAGATCACGTACCAGGGCGAGGAGATCGACCTTTCGCCTCCATTCCGCCGCGTGCGAATGGCCGACCTCGTTCTTGAGCACACGGGCCGGCAAGCAACGGGCAAAGAGCTCAACGAACTCTTCGAGGAGCATGTGGAGCCCAACCTTCGCGAGCCGACGTTCGTCACCGACTACCCGATCGAGATCTCGCCGCTGGCGCGTCCGCGCGATGACGACCCGGGGTTCGTTGAACGCTTCGAGCTCATCATCCTCGGCCGCGAATATGCGAATGCGTTCACCGAGCTGACCGACCCGATCGATCAGCGACAGCGCTTCGAGGCGCAGGCGGCGCAGCGTGCGGCGGGGGATGTCGAGGCGCACCCGATGGACGACGACTTCCTGCGCGCGGTCGAGTACGGAATGCCGCCGGCGGGCGGACTCGGCGTCGGCATCGACCGCCTCGTCATGCTGCTGACCGACCAGCCATCGATCCGCGATGTGATCCTGTTCCCGGTGATGAAGGCGGAAAATTAGTGTCCCGCCACCGAGGTTCCTTGCAGCTTCGCGGCCTAGTCGGCCGGGCGCCGGCCCACCCCGCGGAATCTGACGAATCCGCGGGGACCCCGGGACGGGCGCTGAAGCCGGCGTCAAGGGGCCCGGCGCTGTGTCGTCACGCATCAACAGATGCGCTCCTCCTTGCGCCACCCTTTCCTTGGCTCCGGCCGCCGATGCCGCGAATCAGACTACGGACCTCGGCGGCGGGACACTAGATGCTGCCGCTGGAGCTGATCCGCAAGGACCCAGATCGCGTGCGGCGCGCCGCCCAGCTGAAGAAGGAGCCCGCCCCGATCGACGAGATCCTCGTGCTCGACGAGGAGTGGCGTGGCCACCTGCACAAAGCTGAGACGATCAAGGCCGAGCAAAACCGTCTTTCGAAGGAATTCGCGAAGTCTCGCGACGAGAAGTTGAAGGAGCAGCTGCGCGAG
>DATIOC010000048.1:0-219303 GCA_035473555.1 Solirubrobacterales bacterium | reverse complement strand
CATCGGCGCCGAACTGATGCGTGAAGTGCACCCCGGCGAGATGGTCTCGCTGACCGAGCGCGGGCTGGAGACGCGCCAGGTGGTGAAGGCCGAGCGGCGGGCCAGCTGCGTCTTCGAGCACATCTACTTCTCCCGCCCCGACAGCCGCCTCGAGGGCAAAGTCCTGCAACAGTCGCGCGGGCGGATGGGCGAGATCCTCCACCGCGAGGCGCCGGTCGAGGCCGACCTGGTGATCTCGGTGCCGGACTCGGGCAACCCGGCCGCGGCGGGGTTCGCGCGCGCCTCCGGGCTGCCCCGCGACGACGGCCTGATCAAGAACCGCTACGTGGCGCGGACCTTCATCCAGCCCGGCCAGGAGCTGCGCAAACATGGGCTGCGGCTGAAGTTCAACCCGCTGCCGGAGATCGTCGCTGGCCAGCGCCTGGTCGTCGTCGACGACTCGATCGTCCGCGGCAACACCACCCGCCAGATCGTCGGCATGCTGCGCGACGCCGGCGCCAAGGAGGTCCACCTGCGGATCTCGGCGCCGCCGATCCGCAACCCCTGCCACTACGGCGTCGACATGTCGACCCGCGAGGAGATGATCGCCCACAAGCGCACGATCGAGGAGATCGCCGCCGAGCTCGAAGCCGACAGCCTTGCCTACCTCTCGATGGCCGGCGTCTACGAGGCGATCGGCGGCGACCCCGGCGAGCATTGCGACGCCTGCTTCACCGGCAGCTACCCGCTCGGCGATCCCGACGAGGCGGACGGGAAATTCGCCCTCGAGACGATCGCCGCCGCACCGTGAGGACCGCGCTCGCCGCCTCCCTCGTCGCGCTGGCATGCCTTGCGCCGGCCGCCCCGGCGGCGGCGAAGATGTCCGGCGCCCCGAACTCGAAGCTGCAGCACCAGCTCGAGGCGATCGTCGAATCGAAGGGCGGCCCGCCGGCGGTCGCCACCCTGATCAGCCGCGGCGGCCACAAGGAATTCCTCGCCGCCGGCACCGCGGGCGGCGGGCTCCGCCCCGCGCCCAACCTGCACTTCCGTATCGCCAGCGTCGCCAAGGCCTTCAACTCCTACGTCGCGGTCAAACTCGCCGGCGGCAGGCTCTCGCTGGGCACGACGCTGGGACAGTCGATCCCGGGCGTGCTGCCGGCGGCCGAAGCGGTGACGCTGCGGCAGCTGCTGCAGCACACCAGCGGCCTCGCCGAGTACATCCAGGCGCCGGCCTTCGGCGAACTGCTGAACGCCGACCCGACCCGCTACTTCTCCCCGACCGAACTGACCGGCTTCGTCCGCGACGCGCCGCTCGAGTTCACGCCGGACTCGAAGTACCACTACTCCGACACCGACAACATCGCCGCCGGGCTGATGGAGGAGAAGGCGAGCGGCGTCCCCTACGAAAAGCTGCTCGGGCAGCGGGTCTTCAAGCCGCTGGGGATGCGCGAAAGCAGCCTGCCGCGGACCCAGAAGCTGCCGCGCCCCTTCCTCCACGGCTACGACGTCGAACCCGGCAAGAAGCCGGAGGACGTGAGCGAACTGCTGAGCGCCTCGGGCGCCTGGGCATCGGGCGGGATCGTCTCCACCCCGCTCGACCTCTCCCGCTTCCTCCCCTCCTACGTGCCGACGGTGCTGGGCGCCGCGCGCGAGGCGGGCGTGACCTTCCGGCCGGGCTCCTCCTCGCCGCCGGGGCCGGGGAAGAACTCCGCCAGCATCGGGATCTTCCGCTACCAGACCGGTTGCGGCACGGTCTACGGCCACACCGGCTCGTTCCCCGGCTACCGCGTCTTCATCGCCGGCAGCGCCAACGGCAAGCGCTCGGTCGTCTTCGTCGCCAGCTCCCAGATCATCCCCGGCGGCCAGGGCTCGCAGCCGGTCGCAAAGGCGATCACCCAGGCGCAGGCCCAGGCGGTCTGCCGAGCTTTGAGCTGAACCGGCAAGATGCGCGCGTGAGCGCCTTTCGGATCGTCGTCCTCGCCTCGGGCAGCGGCACCAACCTGCAGGCGATCCTCGACACGCTGCACGGGCAGGGCCTGGTCGAGGTGGTCGGAGTGGGATCGGACAAGCCGGGCGCGAGGGCTCTGGAGCGCGCCGCGACCGCGGGGATCGACACCGCCGTCTTCCCCGCCGATGCCTATGCCGATCGCATGGGCCGCGATGCGGCGATGGGCGACTGGGTCGAATCCCACCGTCCCGGCCTCGTCGTCCTCGCCGGCTACATGCAGCTGCTGACCGAACCGTTCGTCACCCGCTTCGCGGGGCGGATCGTCAACGTCCACCCCGCCCTGCTGCCGAGCTTCCCCGGCCTCGACGCGATCGGCCAGGCGCTGGAGGCCGGCGTGCAGGAGACCGGCGTCACCGTCCATTTCGTCGACGAGGGGATCGACACCGGCCCGGTGATCCTGCAGCGGCGGGTGCCGGTGCCGGTCGGGCGCGAACGGGGGGTGCTGGAGGCCGCCGTCCACAACGTCGAGCACGAGCTATACCCGGAGGCGATCCGCATGATCGCGGAGGGCAGGGTTAGGATCGACCCCAGCGACCCGCGCAAGGTCGCGATCGATGACTGACTCCGCCGCCCAAACCCAGACCGAGAGCCTCGACGACGGCCAGGTACGGGTGCGGCGGGCGCTGATCTCGGTCTCCGACAAGACCGGCGTCGCCGACTTCGCCAAGGGGCTGGCGGCGCTCGGGGTCGAGATCCTCTCCACCGGCGGCACCGCTACGGCGCTGCGCGAAGCGGGGCTCGAGGTCACCGACGTCTCCGCCTTCACCGGCCAGGAGGAGATCCTCGGCGGCCGGGTGAAGACGCTGCACCCGCGGCTGCACGCGGCGCTGCTGGCGCGGCGCGGCGACCCGGAGCACATGGCGACGCTGGAGCGCGAGGGGATCGAGCCGATCGACGTCGTCTGCGTCAACCTCTACCCCTTCGAGGAGACCGTCTCCGGCCACGAAGTCGAGCACGATGTCGCCATCGAGAACATCGACATCGGCGGGCCGACGATGATCCGCGCCGCGGCGAAGAACCACGAGAGCGTCGCGGTGATCGTCAAGCCCGAGTCCTATGACGCCGTCTGCGCCGAGCTGGAAGAGAGCGGCGGCGAGATCTCCGCCGCCACCCGCCACTGGCTCGCCAACGAGGCCTTCGCCCAGACTGCGCGCTACGACGCCGCGATCAGCCGCTGGTTCTCGATGGAGTACGAGGACTTCCCCGAACACCTCGCAGTCGCCTACGAGAAGGTGCTCGACCTCTCCTACGGCGAGAACCCGCACCAGCGGGCGGCGCTCTACGCCGAGTCGGGGCTGCGCAGCCACATCCTCTCGCGCTGCTCGAAGCTGCACGGGCGGGCGCTCTCCTTCAACAACGTCCTCGACCTCGACTCGGCCCGGAGCCTGGTCGGCGACTTCGAGCAGCCGGCCTGCGTGATCGTCAAGCACAACAACCCCTGCGGGGTGGCGATCGGCAACGACGCGCTCGAGGCCTACCGCAAGGCGCTCGCCTGCGACCCGATCTCGGCCTACGGCGGCGTGATCGCCCTCAACCGCCCGATCGGCAAGGAGCTCGCCGAGGAGCTGCACCAGAACTTCGTCGAGGTGCTGAGCGCGCCCGGCTACGAGGACGGGGCGCTGGAGGTGCTGACCCAGAAGGAGGCGATCCGAATCCTCTGCGAGGAGGAGCGCCGCCAGCCCGACCCGACCGAACGCGACGTCAAGCGGGTGATGGGCGGCCTCTTGATCCAGGACCGCGACGGCGATCCCGAGCCGCGCGAGATCATGGAGGCGGTCACCGGCAACGAGCCGAGCGAGGAGCAGTGGCGCGACATGCTCTTCGCCTGGACCGTCAGCCGCCGCGTCCGCTCCAACGCGATCGTGATCGCCAAGGGCGGCGCGACCCTCGGCATCGGCGCCGGCCAGATGAGCCGCGTCGACTCGGTCCGCCTCGCCGTCGAGAAGTGCCGCGAGGCCCGCGGCGCCGAGGCCGACGCACTCCTAGCGGGCTCGGCCCTCGCCTCCGACGCCTTCTTCCCCTTCGCCGACGGCCCCGAGCTGGCGATCCAGGCCGGCACCACCGCCGTCATCCAGCCCGGCGGCTCCAAACGCGACGCCGAGGTGATCGAGGCCTGCGAGCAGGCCGGCGTCGCGATGGTCTTCACGAAGCACCGGCACTTCCGGCACTAGCGCTGCTGCATGGCGGACCGCTACGTCTTTTCGGACGAGGCTGGCAACTTCGACTTCTCCCGCGGATCAGGGGCGAGCCGCTATTTCATCCTGGGCACGGTCGCCGCAGACGATTGCCGAATCGGCGACGAGCTGCTTCAACTTCGCCGAGATCTCGGTTGGCGTGGAGTCCATCTCGACAAGGTTTTCCATGCAACCGAAGACCCGCAAGCCGTTCGGGACGAGGTGTTCGCGATCCTCAGTCGTGGCACCTTTCGAATTGACGCGACGATCCTCGAGAAGTCGAAAGCCCAGGAGCACCTCCAGGAGCAAAGAGCCCTGTACAAGATGGCCTGGTACCTGCACTTCAAGCACGTTGCCCCAGCAGTCGCAAGCGACGCGGACCGTCTGTTCGTTGTCGCCTCCAGCCTCGGCACCAAGAAGAAGCGGGCCACCTTCCACGGGGCGGTTGACGAAGTCGTCGCGCAGGTTTCCCCTTGCGCATCTCACCGAGTCGCGTTCTGGCCCGCCGCAAGCGACCCTTGCCTCCAAGTGGTCGACTACTGCGTCTGGGCCATCCAGCGGAAATGGGAGCGGGGAGACCAGCGCTCCTATGACCTGATCAAGGACAAGGTCAAATCCGAGTTCGACGTTTGGTCAATCGGAACGACCCGCTACTACTAGAAAGAAAGAACTTGGCCCCCGGACAGCTAGCCGTTCAAGGCAGAGCCCAGGGGCTCTTTCGCCATCCGAGAGCCAAGTTCTTAAGGGAAGTGTAGCCGCCCTTTCGGACGAGTGCGAACAGGCGTTCGCCATCACTCCGCCTCTGCCCGCTGCCGCTGACCCGGACGTAGGGGTTGGTCGCCTGCTCGTGGGGGAGCTCGATGTTGAGGCCGATCGTCTCGCCGCCGGCCAACCGCCGCGTCCGCTCCAATGCGATCGTGATCGCCAAGGGCGGGGCGACCTCGGCATCGGCGCCGGTCAGATGAGCCGCGTCGACTCGGTCCGCCTCGCCGTCGAGAAGTGCCGCGAGGCCCGCGAGCAGGCCGGCGTGGCGATGGTCTTCACGAAGCACCGGCACTTTCGGCACTAAGCGCCTTCGCCCTATTCGCCGCGCGCCTGGCGCAGTCGCTCGAGATCCTCTAGATCACTTGGTCGAGCGGCTAGACACCGCGCTGACGGCGACCCGCCTCAGCCATTCGCGACATGAAGCGGGAAAGCTCGAAAACCTGCTTCATGCGCTCAGCTGGGGCCAGCTCCAGATAGTCACGGCGAAGCCTGGCACGCTCAGCCTCCCCGTCGGGACTCCAGTTGCCAATCCGCTTGCCCCCGGTAGCCATGGCCAGCGATTCTACCGGCGCCAGGCGCGCTGATTTTCCGCGGCAGCGCGGCTTAGGCCAGCGCGCGCTGGCGTTCGCTGGCCCGGATCACTTGCTGGCAGACGTCGTGGGGCTCGTCGCAGACGACCAGGAGCTCCTTGTCGCCGGGGGAGATCAGGCCGTTGTCCTCGAGGGCGCGGTCGATCCACTCGAGCAGCGGCGCCCAGAAGTCGGAGCCGACCAAGATCACCGGGAAGTGCTTGATCCGATGGGTCTGGATCAGGGTGAGGGCCTCGAAGAGCTCGTCGAGGGTGCCGAAGCCGCCGGGCATGATCACGAAGGCGCGGGCGTAGCGGACGAACATCAGCTTGCGGGCGAAGAAGTAGTGGAAGTGGAGCGAGCGCTTGACGTAGGGGTTGGTCGCCTGCTCGTGCGGGAGTTCGATGTTGAGGCCGATCGTCTCGCCGCCCGCCTCGGCGGCGCCGCGGTTGGCGGCCTCCATCAGCCCCGGCCCGCCGCCGGTGATCACCGTGTAGCCGTGGTCGGCGAGGCAGGCCGCGGTCTCGCGGGTCAGCTCGTACCAGGGGTGGCCCTCCTCGACCCGGGCCGAGCCGAAGAGAGAGACCCCGTTATCGACGTCGCGCAGCGCATCGAAGGCCGCGTCGATCTCCTCGCGGATCCGGTCGAGGCGGAGCTCGTCTTCTTCTTCGACGTCGCAGGGAACCCGGAGGAGGTGCTCCTCCCCCCTGCCGTTGCCTCTTGACTCCATCTCTCCCATTGACGATGTGACCCTAGCTCGGAACCGAGAACGGATCGACCAGCTCGACGTCTGCGACGTTCCGAGTCGCGAAAGTCAATCCCGCAACCTTCGCGGTTGCTGCCAGTAGACCGTCGACGACAGGCGGCTAGCCAGAACCTCCTGCGATTGAGACGCCGGGTAGCTCGGCAAAGGCCCTCTGGTCGGCGCTCACAACCTGCCTCTCCTGGGCTCGTGCCGTTGCAGCGATGATGAGGTCATGGGCGCCACGGGGCGCTCCTGCACGCCGAACATGCACCAGCAGATCGGCGTGGGCTTCGGCCACGTCGAGGTCATAGGGCTCGACCGAGACCGCGTCGAGAACTGCTGCCACGAAGCGCTCCCGCTTCTCTCGCCGGCGCCCCTTCGCCAGCTGGACGCCGACCCGCAGCTCCGCCACGGTGATCGCCGCGACCGCGACGTCGTCGCCGTCGTCGATTACCTCCACCAGCGAGTTGCCGCCTCGCTCGGCGTCGACCAGGACCGTGGTGTCGAGGATCAGTCGCGCCAGGGATCCGCCACCGGCTCGATGCCCGCGCGAAGCTCGCGCAGCTCCCCCGCCCAAGCCTCATCGGGCCGATGAGCGTGAAGTGCCTCCCTGAGGGCTTTTCCAGTTCCGCCGCTCGCGGGTCCGATGGTCGCCACCGCGCGACCGTGGCGAACAACTACATAGGACTCGCCGCCCCGCTCCACGTCGTCCAAGACCTCCGAGAAGCGACGGGAGGCATCGGTGGCACTCAGCTGCTTCATAAAATCAGATTATCAGATTGGGAGCACCAGACGGCGGACCCGGGCCCTCCGGGCGGGGTTACCCTTGGAGGGCCCGGGTGCCGCTACTCGTGGCGCGCCCGGACCGGGGAGATCGGGACACACCTGTTGCCGCCGAATGCCGGGGAAGCACGTCGGCGACAATTCGCTCGGGTCGGCAGCGGAGCCGCCCGGGGAAGTTGGAAGTGCGGGTCGGTGTCATCTCAGGCCACCGCCCGCCGGGCCTCGACCGGACCGAGATAGGGGATCAGGGTCAGCTGAGTCAGTTCGGTGTGCATGCCGACGAGCTGCGACGACCCCTCGGAGATCAGCTGGCGGGCGAGAACGGCCGCGATGGCACCGATCAGAAACTGCTCGGTGACCTGGGGCAGGGAAGCCGCCCCCGGGCACTCGCGCCGGCCCTGGCTCAGGAGCTTGGCAAGCCGGTCGTAGGAGTCGCGCACGCGTCTGGTCAAGTCGAGGTCGGCGGCGAGCATCCCGGTCGCCAGCACCTGGGCTTGAGCGGGCTCGGCGGCGGCGAACTCGAGGGTGGCGCCGATCGCGGCCTTGACCTTGTCCGCCCATTGGTCCTCGGTACGGCAGGCGGCCACGAGCGAGGCAAAAAAGCGCTCGAAGATCTGCTCATGGGCGCCAATTGCGGCCTCGCGCCGGTTGGCGAACTCACGGTAGAAGGTGCCCCGGGAAATGCGGGCGAGGGCAATGATGCGGTCGACGGTAAGGCCGGCGTAGCCGGCTTCGGCCATTACCACCGCGACTGCGGAGAAGATCCGTTCTCGCTGGTGGCGATGCACCTCGTCGGCGGGAAGATCGTGAGGCCCGCCCGGCAACGGCCGGAACGACGATTTGTCGCGCGGGTCTTCTTCGTTCGGCTTGTCGACGACCATCCCCTGTCCTTTCAGCGCGGCGTGCAGGTTCCGGTAAGCGTCCCGGCCAGGGTGCGACCGCCCTCGAAGCCGAAGGTGGTGCGGGCCAGGGAGAAGACCGTGAAGTTGGAGCCCTTGGGAGCCGGACAGCCGGCGCTGACGTAGCTGCGGCGCTGGCCCTTGTAGGAGTAGCGGCGGTTGAGGTTGAGCTCGATCCCGGTCAGCTTCCCCCAGTTGCCGAGCGAGCGCGGCAGCTTGGCCTCGAGCTTGGTGCCGTAGGTGCCGCGGGCCTTCTCGATCTGGAAGACGATCACGAACGAGTTGGCGAACGGGTGAGGCGAGTAGATGTGGCCGAAGAGCACCGGCTTGCCGCCTTTGCGCCCGTTGAAGGCCAACATCTTCCCGTGGGCGGGATAGGTCGGCTGGCCGGGCAGGGCGATTTCGGCGTCGAAGGTTCCTTCGCCGACCAGCGCCGGGCGGCAGGCGCTGAGCGCCCGCTTGCTCGAAGCGGGTTCGAGCGCGTCGTAGGGGCAGACCGGGAGGCCGGTGGAGTCGATGCGGCCGTTGCGGTTGAGCTCGATCGAGAGGCTGAGCAGGCGCGGCGGCGGGCTCTGGTCGGTGGTGGTGATGTCGCCGCCGACCGAGACCGAGATCGGCGCCGCTCCCTTGCGCGGCAGCTTCTTCGGCGACAGTTGGCCCGAGACTTTGACCCGGATGTTCCCCTTCTGCACGAGGGCGGTGCCGGGGCGGGCGCTGACCCCGGCGAGGCTTTTGCGATGGCCTGGCGGGGTCGGGACTGAGGCGGAGTCGGGATCGGGCTGGAGTTTCGACGCAGCAAAGGGGGCCGGCGCGGCTTCCCCGTTTTGGGCAAAGCTCGATCCGCCCCCGCCTCCCGGTCCCGGCACGAAGACCGGCAGCGGCACCGCGACGGTGCCCTCCGAGTTCGGCGCGTAGGCGTAGACGGCGGCCCGTTCGCTGTAGCCGGAGGTGACGTAGACGCGGCCCTGGGTGAGGCCGCCGCTGTTGTCGACCGCAAGCCCCGCGGGCTGGGCCAGCTGGACGCTGTATTTGAGCCGGCCTTTGTAGGCGCCGCCGGGGCCGAAGACGTAGACGACGCCTTCGTGGCCCTCTTTGTATTCGGGCGTGACGTCGTCGACGACGTAGATCTCGCCGGTGGAGTTGTCGACCGCGATCGCCGAGTCCCGTAGGGAGACGAACCTTCCCCGCGGGGTTTCAGAGCCGTCGATTTCGGCCACCAGTTCGGTCGTGGCTTCGGGGTCGAAGACCTTGATCGTGTTGGTGGCGGCGTCGGGGACGTAGACGAGGCCTTCGGTAGGCCCGTATACGGAGACCGCGACTCCGTAGCCGTCTTCGAGATCGCCGGCGCCGATCGGTTCCCCTTCGGCTCCGGCGGAATCGAAGACCCCGATCCGCGTGCGCTGGTTGACGTAGGCGTCGTCGCTGGTGCTATCGACCGCCACTCCGGTGGGACGGCTTTCATCGACACCGGCGCCGGCGATCACCGTGCCGGACCCGAAGCTCGGGGCAGCTCCGTAGCGGACGACGTTGCGGTGGAAGTCGTTGACGTAGACGCGGTTGGTCGAATCGACCGCGAGACCGCAAGGACCGTCGAGGGGATCGACGGCTTTGATCTGGGTCGAATAGACGGGACCGGAGGAGAAGACGTCGACAACGTGGTGGTAGTAGTCGGAGACGTAGAAGTTGCCGGCGCCGTCGACGGCGAGGCCGCAGGGGCCTTCGAAGTGGCCGGAGGGCGGCGGGATCGGGTTCGGGTCCAGTGGTTCGGGTTCGGGCCGGAGGACGAACAGCGGGTCGCCCGGGGCCGCCTGGGCGCCGACCGGGGGTAGGGCCACTGCCAACGTCAGAGCCGTCAAGAGCCCGATCCAGATCCTCTTCATTTCTTGCCTCCGCACTGTCCCCGCAGCCTCGTCGTGAACGAGGCGCCGCTGTTGTTCTGACCGAGTGCCTTGACCGTCGCCTTCGGCGGCGCCGCGCAGACGTTCGCCGAATTGACCAGCAGCCCCCGTTTGCCCCCGTAGAGGGTCATCACGAAGCGATTGATCGGGGCGTCGGGGACGCCGTCGAAGAGCACTCGCATCCCGTTCTTGGCCGGGCCGATCTTGCCCTCGACGACGATCCGGATCGAGCCCGAGTGCAGGTCGGCGACGAGGTCGGGGAGGGGATGGTCGGAGGAGCGCAGGTAGACCTTGCCGCGCAGCGGCTGGTCGAACAGGGGGGTGTAGGCGACGGCGTCGCCGTAGTCGGAGCCCTTGGGGCAGCTTTCCGCGTTGAACCGGGGTCGGGTGCAGATCTGGTCGATGTGGCTCTGCGCCAGGAACAGCGAATGCGGCATCGTCACTTCGATCCGCTTCAGGTTCGAGTCGCGCGGGCCGGCCGAAGCGAAGGTCGCCCGCAGCGAGGGAAAGTCGCTGCGTTTGGAGCCGCCGCGCAGCCGCATCCCCAGCTGCGGTTTGAATCCCAGCGTCAGGCAGTTGAGCAGCTGGAAGTAGCTCAAGGCCGAGGCGATGGAGTCGTCGCCCGGGTTCTCGAAGCTGGCGCCCGAGCCGGTCAGGGTCGAGGTCAGCTGTGAGGCTTCGCAGCTGGAGGGGCTGTGGGTGAATTCGGGGCGGTCGATGTAGATCCGCACGTCGCGCAGGTGCAACGGGATCCCGTCGATGATGTGGGGGATCGGGTCGGAGATGCGGGAGTCGATCCGCACCTGCGCGGTCAGCGGGTCGATCTGGAAGGCCGAGCGGATGACGATCGTGCCGAGGTCGAAGGGTCCGATCGTCGCCGAGTTGACCGTTACCAGCGAGAGGGCAGACCCCTTATATGGACCGGCGAGGTAGATCCGGCCCGAGGCGTAGGTCAGCGCGGCGCCGATCCCGTACCCGGTCAGGGTGTGGCCGACCAGGCTCGCCGCCGGGCAGGAGGAGTTGACTTCCTCCTCCCTTCCGCTGCGGGTCCGGGAGGCGGCGATCGCCGCCTCGGGGCAGAAGGGGATCCCCGCCAGCTTCGCGGTCAGCCCCTTCGGCAGGACCAGCGAGTAGGAGGTGATCTCCTGTTCGGTGTCGCGGCGGGTCAGGTGGACGAAGTACGGGGTGTAGGAGCCGACGTTGGAGTTGAGGCCGCCGGCGATCGCCCCCGGCGCGAAGGGAGGCGTCGACCCGTTGGGGCACGGGCCGCCGTCGATCCCGGTCTCGATCACCGAGCCGTCGCTGACGGTGACCGGCGCCACGCCTTCGGCCCAAGGGGTCATCGTCACCTGGCTGACTGCCTGACCACAGGCCGACGGGGTGATCAGGAAGGCGCGCTGGCCGGTGCGGAAGTTGAGGTCGAGGTCGCTGTAGGGGATCTGCGGCAGCGAGTCGAAAGTCGCGACCAGGTTGCCCGTCCCCGGGGCGGGGTCGATCCGCCCGGCGAGCCGGACCTGGATGCCGCGGTCGGGCAGCTTCGCGACCAGGTAGACGGCGATCAGCGCGTCGAACGGGTTGTCGTGTGGGGTCGCAAGGTAGATGGCGCCTTCAAAGCGTTCCGCGGGCTCAAAGAGCGCCGAGCGGGCGGAGAAGTCGCCGATCTTCGCTCCGTTGGGGCAGGCCTGGCCCGGTATCGAGGCGACGGTCTCGGCGGCGAACTGTTGCGGGCTGCAGGTGACGAGCCCGGCGCCGACCGAGGGGTTGACGCTCACCCCCGGCGGCAGCTTCACCACCGCCGTGCGGGTCGCCGGGGTGAGCAGGAACTGGGGATTGGTGAGAGTCGTGATGTTGTTGATCAGCGAGAAGTTGTAGCCCGAGGGCGAGGAGGCCTTCTTGTCGGAGAGGACGCCGGTGGCGTCGAAGTCCGGGGTCAGCGAGCCGCAGCCGCTCAGGGGGACGGCCGGGCCGCCGGGGTCGCGGTTCAGGGCCTGTGCCTGCACGGTTCCCGGCTGCTGCCAGGAGGTCGCCGTGACCGTGAAGGGCAAACTCGAAGCGCAGCGGGTGGGCAGGCTCAGATAGGCGACTTCGCGCGATTTCTGCGTCCCGGCGACCGCGCATTTCGCCCAGGGAAAGTCAGGCTCGAGCTCGTTCAGGCAGTCGCCGCGTTCGCCGTCGTGGGAAGTGGCGAAGGGCACCCCCCAGAAGGCGAGCGAGAGGCGACTGGCGTCGAGGGTCAGCGGCAGGTTCCGCGCCCGCAGGGACATCAGGTAGGTCCCGTCCGCTCCCTCGGGGATCGCCAGGTCGATCGCGATCGGCATCCCGAAGGGGGCGAAGCCGAGCTGGGCGGCGACACCGTCCGGCGGCGTCAGGTTGAAGAGCCCGTAGCGCCGCACCTCCCCCCCGCCCCGGCCGCTCGCCACTTCGACGGTTCCGACCTGGCTGCTGTCGGGGCAGTTCTCGCCCGAGGTGGTTTCAAAGGCGCTCTGGCGCGGCTGGAAGAATTTCGCCCGGGCGCAGACGCCGGTGGCGTTCGGGTTCAGCAGCAGCCCGGTCGGCAGGTCGACGGTCAGGTCCCGCACGTCCCCGTCGGGAGACGGACCCCCCGAGTCGAGTTTGAACCCGACCCCGATGTTCAGCTGGTACGGATGCAGACCCGCCTGTTTCGCGGTCGCCCCACCGTCGGCAATCGCCCGCGCGCTGAACCCTTCTTCGCCCGGAAGGAAACCGAAGCTCGCCTCCGCGGTGGCGGTCGTCGAGGCGAGCGCGCAGGCCGCGAGCAGGCAGATCAGGAAGCCCTTCATCTACGGGTCTTCCGATGCCGGTGCTTCTTGTGATGCCGATGTGGCCGGTGCTTGCCGTAGCGGAAGTAGTGGACCTTCGGATTGCCGAGTCCCGCGACCAGCGTCCCCAGCGCCGGGTCGACCGGTTCGGGAGGCAGCACCTGGCAGGAGTCCCCGAAGCAGGGAATCGGCTCTTCTTCTTCGGGCTGACCGCCGACCGTAATGAAGTCAGGTGCGGTGGCGACGCCGAGGCCGTCTTCGCTTTCGGCGAGGAGGCGCAGGTGGTAGCTGACCCCGGAGGTGAGACCTTCGAGGGTCACCAGCGGCGTCGCCGTCTGGCCGGCCGAGGCTTCGAGGAAGCCGAAGCCGGCCTGGGCCGCGTCGGCAAAGCCCGATAGTCCGGCGACCACGTTTTTGTCGAACTGGGCGTCGGTGATGTATTCGAATCGGTAGGCGGTCTCTTTGCCCTGCGGGTTGACTTTGCCCGAGGTCTGGGCAGTGGTGAAGGTCACCCCGGTCGTGCCATTGATCGCGACCGTCGGCGGGGCTGCCGCTGCGCTCGCCGGAAGAAGCGCGAGCAGGACCAGGGTCAGAGCAAGCAGGCGCCGCACCTCAGCGCCCGCCGCACTTCAAGCCCAGCGGCAGCGAGAAGGCCCGGGTCTTCGCGTTCTGGGCCTCCATCTGCACCGCGGCGGTCTGCGGGGATTTGCAGAGGTTGACCGAGTTCTCCAGCAGGCCCTTCCTGCCGCCGGCCATCTTCAGGACGAACTTGGAGACGGGTGCATCGGGGACGTTCACGATGCGGGTCCTGACCCTGGCGGTTTCGGGGCCGGTCTTGACCGAGTCGATGAAGCCGACCAGGGTGACGTGGATCTGGCCGTCGAGGTCTGCGACCAGGTCCGGCAGTTCTCTGTCGCCGCCGTTGGAGCGGAAGTAGACGGGGCCACGCAATGGCTCGTCCAGCAGGGGCGAGAACGCCGTGGCCTTGCCGAGGATCGAGCCCTTGGGACAGGCGTTCGCGTTGAACTGCACCCGGGTGCAGGGGTTTGAGATATGGGAGTTGTCGATGAACATCGACTGCGGCAGGGCCACGGTGGTCTTCTTGATGTTGGCCTGGCCCCTGGGTGCCTTCAGGACTGCGGTCAATGCCGGGTTGCCGGACCGCTTCATGGCCCCCTTCAGCGAGATCGCCAGTGAGGGGTTGAAGCCCAATTCGCCGCATCCCGCCACCTGGAAACGATCGGAGGGCGTCGCGGTCTGTCCCTCTGCGGAAGTGAGCACGCTCGTCACCGCCATCTGCCTGCAGCTCGTCGGGTTGAGCATGAAGCCCGAGCGGTTGATTTCCACTCGCAGGTCGCGATAGGCGATCGGGATCCCCTGCAGGATCTGCGGAAGCGGATCCGATACGGCGGTCACCCGAGTGGTGACGGGATCGATCCGCAGCGCGTTCCGGACCGCCACCGCGCCGAGGTCAAATGGGCCCGCCTGGGCAGGAACCTCGACCACCAGCGAGTAGGGCGCGCCCTTGTATGGACCGGCGAGGTGGATGGCCGTTGGCTCCCTGCCCGCCTCGGGGAGATAGAGCGGACTGGAGCCGGAGCCCGCCGCCACGATCACAGATCCCAGCCGGCTCGCGGACGGACAGTCGCCCGCGCTCGCCTGGGCCTCGCCGCAGAGCGCCACGCTTTTCAGCTTCGCCAACAGGCCCTCCGGCAGGGTCGCCTGGATCCGGGAGAGATTCTGCTGACCGTCCGGCCGCGTCACCCGCAAGACAAACGGGGACGAGGCACCGGCGACCGGATTGGTGGTCCCGGCTTCGAGAGCGGGGGTGAACTGGCCACCGCGGTCGCAGTTGCCACTGACCTCGAAGACCGACTGCGAGCTGACCGCCTCCGCGGGCCGAGCCCAGGGAGTCATCCTCACCTCGGTTTTGTACTCGCCGCAAGAGGTGGGCAGGACCAGCGGCGCCCGCGACCCTCCCTTCAGCTTCAGTTGCAGAGTTTCGAACGGCAGCTGGGGGTTGTCGTCGAAGCCGGCGTGCAACTGCCCGGTGACCGGATCGGGCGTCACCTTGCCGGGCAGCTTGAGGACGACGCCGGTGCGTGGGTCGGCGACGACGACGTACATCGCGAGCAGCGAGCCGAAGGGGTTGGTCCCCTGCGTCGCGACGTACACCCCGCCCTCGAGCGGCTCGTCGAGCAGCGGCGTCGCGATTTCGACGCTGCCGATTCGCGACGGCGCCGGGCAGGTCGGAGGCGCAGGATCGGCCAGCGCGATCTCGGAAGGCGAGCAGCCGACTAGGCCGTCGGCGACAGCCGGGTTGACCGCCATCCCCGGGGGGAGGTCCACCTCCACGGTCTTGACCTGAGAGCTTTCGCGGCCAAGCGGATTTTCAGTCTGCTGGGGAACCTCCAGCCGGACCTCGAGCGAGGTCGGTTCTCCGGCCCCGGTCGAGCCCGGGGTCACGGTCGCCTTGGGCTTGAACGGAACCGCGTCGCAACCGTCGACCCCGACCGGGGCTCCACCCGATTCGATCGTGTCGGTGACCTGCGTGAAAGAAGCGTCCTGCCACGAGTTGATCAGCCCGTCGACCACGACGCTTCCCGTGCAGCTCGTCGGGTTGGAGAGGAAGGGAAGGCGGGGCGCCGAGGTGGGGCAGCTGCCCCCGGTGGGGCCGAGGAAGAACAGACAGCTCCCCCGCATGGCGTCATGGCTGGGATCAGCCGGCACGCCCCAGAGCGCGATCGTCGATTCGAGGTAAGGCAGCGTCTGCGGAAGGTCGACGACCCCGACCTGCACTCCGTACCCTTCGCCGGTGAGGACTTTCGCCCGCAGATGGACGGCGACGTTGATCGCCCAGAACCCGAATTCAGCCGGAACCCCCGGCGAGGGCCTCATGTTGAAGATCGGGAAGTACAGGGGCGGAAGACCGCTTGCCGGAGCCCGCAGGATCGTGAAGCCGACCTGCGATTCGACGGGACATTTACCGGCTTCCTCGAGCTTCTGCTCCGGGCAGGTCGCGACCGCGGTGGGATTGCCGGCCAGACCGGTGGGCAGGTTGACCAGGATGTTCTTGGGACTCTGAGCAGGCAATACCTTCCCGTTTTCTTCGAAGGTGTCCACGGCAAAGGTGGTGGTCACCTGGTAGGGATGAGCGCCTGCTTCGAGGCTCGGGTCGCCGTTTTGGTCGGTCACTTCGAAATTGAAGTTTTCGACCCCGATCGAAGCGCCGGCCTCGGCAACATGACCGACGGCCAGAAAGCACACAGCCAGAGCGGCCAGGCTCATCAGCCGGTTGATCGTCTGGCCCGTCATCGGCTGCCCCCCTTGTTCGTCTTCGACTTTCGTCCCTTGCAGTGCTTCTTCTTTCCCTTTGCGCGCTTCGAGGACTTGCACTTCTTGTGCTTCTTCGCGTGGTGCGGGTTTCGCAGCTGTGCGCTCGCGGGGGGCACGGCCGCCGGCGACGGGCTCGTTTGGCCCTGGCATTCGTCGCCGGAGCAACCGCCGGCACTTTCACGCGGCGCCGGGAAGCCGCCGTTGATCCTGGCGTCGTAGACATCGCGGTTTTCGTCGATGTCGGTCGGAGCCAGGCGCTCACGCGTGGCGAAGAAGGCGTCTCTGCCGTCTTCGGAGGCACCCGCGAAGGCGCTGTCGTCGGCGCTCGTGCCTGAGGAGATCAGAGCCACCCGTCCGTCCCTCATCTCGTAGGCATCCTTCAGACCGTTGCTGTCGCCGGAAACGACTGCATCCGTGCTGTCGAAATAGACCGTCCCGTCGTCGAGCACGGTGCGCTGACGATCGTTCGGCTGGCGCAGCGGGGGGATGGGGAGACCCGCGGCGCCGCTCGGCTGGTCGCCGCTCGGTCTGCATGAGGCGCAGGTCAAACGATCGGCGCCGGCGTCGTATAGGTACACCTCGCTGTCGGGGGCGCCGGTCAGGGCATCGGTGTTGTCGTAGGCGGTCAGGCGCTCCCCGGCGCCGAACGCCAGGTAGCGACCGTTGGGGGAGACACGAGGAGTCACATTTGCCGTGCCGAGGTCTCCGACCTCTGCCGTCGCGATGTAGTGAATTTCGCCACCGTGCCAGACGTAGAGGTTCGACCCCCCTTTTTCGCCGTTTCCGGAAACGAAGATGGAGGGGGACCGGAAGTAGACATAGGACGCGTCCTCCGAGATCCCCGAGGACCCCGCTCGTGATCGAGCTCGGGTCGTCGGGGTTGTGGTTGACGGTCAGGTCCTCGAGCCCGCCGCTTTCCACGTCGTACCTATAGACGTTGGTCTCCCCTGGCTCAGCGTCGTCGGTAAGCGCTTTCAGGCTGGTGAAGATGACCTTCGACCCGTCCGTGCTCGACCCCCACAACACCGGGAGGGTAGGAGCGGAGAGGTCGGGGACCGCCCGCTGGGACTCCGACACCTGCACGGTGCTCTCCCCGTCTTCTCGCAGGTAGATCTGTTCTTCTTCGGGGTCGCCACCCAGATCCGTAGTTTGGAAGACGATCCTCGAACCGTCTTCGGAGACGGTGTGGACCACGGTGTGGATCAAGGCGGAGGAGAGCCGGATTACGCCATGAGGTGCCGGATCGCCGTTCGGCAGCACCGAGACCAGGCGCAGCTCCCCGTCCGCCCGCTCATACAGGTTGCTGACTGCGTCCGGTGGCACCGGGGCTTCCGGAGTCAACGCCGCACCGGCTTCGAAAGCCACGTGCGAGGAGTCGGCGCTTTCTCCGTAGAAGGCGAAGCCTTCGGGGTCCGGGCCGGCCGCCGTCGGAGCGCTGAGGGTCCGATAGGTATCGGACCGGTTGTCGCGTAGATAGAGGTTGTCCGCGCCTTCGACGTCGCTCGGCGCGAGATGCGACGCCGGGGGATTGTTCAGCCAGCCCCGGTCGAGGTTTTCACTGAAGTGCAAGAATTCTGGGTAGTCCGTGTTGTCGCCAGCGCGAACCGGGGGACCGATCGGCTTGGTCGACCACCCGGCCGGGCCGCGGGTGCTGAGGTTTTGGTTGACCACGTGCGCCGACTGGGATCCTGGAAAGGACCCCAATGATTCGAAGGTGAGAGCGTTTCCGTCGGCAGCAGCCACGTACACCGGGGAAACCCCGGAGAGGCCGACGTCGTTGCCGTTCTTCCGCGGCGGGGAAACCATCTCGTAGGCGCGGCAGTCCGGCAAGGCCGCGGAGTTGTTTTCCGACCGCAGCACGACGTTGGCGCAGGGTTCGCTCGAGGGAGACGGCGGCGTTTCGAAGGTCATGTCCTCGCCGGCAACCTGGCCCACCGAATTTTCGGCGACGACCCGGTAGTGGTAGACGGTGCCGGGGGCGAGCCCGTCGACCTGCTGCGCCTGGATCTCGGGCTGGCCGCCCGCGCCGGCATCGGCATCCTCGGATGAGGGCACGCTCTGGCCGTATGAGGCAGTGAGCCCGTATTCGAACCAGTAAGTCGTGGAGGAGTTCTTCGGATTGATCCGTGCGCCGAGCAGGGCAGTGGTCCCGTCGCCGAGCGCGAAGGCCGGAATCGTGACCGACTCCGGGGCGACCGCTTCGGTGCTGAATTCGGGGCTCGGTTCGGGCGAGAAGACTTCGAGGAATTCGGTGAAGTTGTAGGCGGCGAGGCGGACCCGGTAGGTGGTGGCCGGATGCAGGCCTTCGAGGTCTCCCGCAACCGGCTGGGCGCCGGAGCCTTCGAGGAAGCCGGCGAGGCTCGCCCTTTCCCAGCTCGAGCCGCCGTCGCTCGAGACCTGGAAGAACCATTCGGTTAATTCGCCCTCGGGGTCGACTTCGCCCGTTACGTGGACGGAGGTGTAGGAGGGGGAGGTCGCCGACCCCATGCTCACGCTCGGCGGCTCAGCTGAGGCGCTGGTGGTGGCAAACGAAGCCAGAACCAAGATCGGAGCGAGAGCAAAAAGCAGACCCGCTCTGCGACGCCCCGGACTCCCTGCACGCACCGATGGCGTACGAATCGCTTTGAGGTACTGCTTCATCAAGTCCCCTCCCGGTGGTCGCCCCCCCGCTCCCGGCGGGGAGGCCCTCGTGCTCCTGTTTACCGTCGCTTCTTGGACTTCTTGCTGCAGCTCGTCCCCAGCGGCAGGTCGGAGAACGCGGTCTTTGCGTTCTGGGCCTCCATCTGCACGCTCGCCGGGCCGACCTTGGCTTTGCAGAGGTTGACCGAGTTCTCGATCAGCCCTCGTTTGCCGCCGTAGAGCTTGAGGACGAACTTGGAGACCGGGGCGTCGGGGACGTTGACGAAGCGGGTCCTGACCCTGGTGCTTTCGGTTCCTTTGACCGGAACCGAGTCGATGAAGCCGACCAGGGTGACGTGGATCTGACCGTCGAGGTCGACGACCATGTCGGGCAGTTCGCGGTCGCCGCCGTTGGAGCGGAAGTAGACCGGGCCTTCGAGCGGCTCGTCGAGCAGCGGGGTGAAGGCGCGGGCGGTGCCCAGGATCGAGCTCGCCGGGCAGGCGTCTTCGTTGAACTGAACCCGCGTGCACGGATTGTTGATGTGGGCGTTGTCGATGAACTCGGTCTTCGGCAGGATCACCGTCGTTTTCTTGATGTTCGCCTGGCCCTCGGGCATCGTCAGGACAGCGGTGACGGCCGGATTACCAGTGCGCTTGGGCACGCCCTTCAGCTTGATGCTCAGCTGCGGCGAGAACTTCAGCCGGCCGCACTCCCCCACCTGGAAGCGGTTGTCAAGGGCGGCTCCCAGACCCGCGGTCGAGAACAGGGTGCCGGTGACGGCGCTCGGATCGCAGCTGGTCGGGTTGACCGTGAAGTCCGGTTTGTCGAGCCGGACCGAGATGCTCCTCACGTCGAGCGGGATGCCCTTGAGGATCGTCGGCAGCGGATCGGACACCGTTTTCACCTGCGCGGTGATCGGGTCGATGTAGGCGGCGGCGCGGGTGACGACCGTGCCGAGATCGTAAGGACCGGCGGTCGCCGGGACGACGAAGGCGAAGCTCAGCGGCGCGCCCTTGTAGGGACCGGCGAGGTAGACCTTGCCGGGGGCGTTGTAGGGGGCCGGGCCGGCGCCGGCGGCGGCCCAGACCTCGCCCACCTTGGAGGCGGCGGGGCAGCTGGGAGAGGACTTCTCCTGGTTGCCGGTTTTCGCCGCGGCGGCGGCAAGGCCGGCCTCCGTGCAGGTCAGGGTGCCGGCGAGCTTGGCGACCAGGCCCGGGGGCGGGCTGAGGGTGACGGCGCTGAACTGTTGGGTGCCGTCCTTGCGGCTGAGGTTGACGACGAACGGCTTGTAGACACCGGCGATCGGAGAGGTGGAGCCACCCTCGAATGACGGGGCGTGAGGCCGTTCGGCTTCCTTGGCGGCGCAGCTGCCGCCGGTCGGGGCTTTGGCGATCGCGTATTCGTCTTTGCCGTCTACCGTCGGCGTATCCGGAGCCGACCAGGGGGTCATGGTCGCGGTGGTGGCGTATTTGCCACAGGTCGACGGGGTGCGCAGCACCCCATAGGCCCCGCCGAAGAAGTTCTGCTTGAAGTGCTCGAAGGTCAGCTGCGGGGTCTGGTCGAAGACCGCGGTCAGTTGCCCGGTCACCGGATCCGGCGTCACCTTGCCGGCGATCTTGATCACCAGGCCCTTGCCTTCGAGCACGGTGTAGGTGGTGAGCAGGTTGCCGAAGGGGTTGTCGTAAGGGCTCGCCGCGTAGATCGATCCCTTAAGCGGGTCTGCCAAGAGCGGCGTGTTGACTTCGGCCGAGCCGATTTTCGCGGCGTCGGGGCAGCGGGCGGGGAGTTTGTCGAAGGAGGGATTGCCGGCGCCGACCGCCGTCTTCAAGCCGATCTGAGCCGGGGAGCAAGCCTCGAGCCCGTTGGCGCCGGCTGGGTTTATCACGAGGCCCTCGGGCAACCTTGCCACGGTTTTGCGCAAGTGGGCGCTCGAGGGCTGCTCAGGATCGTCGGCGCTCTGAGGGATCTCCAGGTCGCTTTCCAATCCGGAGGGCGAGTCGGCGACGCTGGTGGTTGGCCGCGCTTTCAGGGTCGGAGCGAAGCCGAGGTCCTCGCACCCTTCCAGCGGGGGCGTCGTGTCAGTCGCCGTGACCCATCTCGGGTCGGAGAGGTCGGCGGAGCCGTCGGGGTTGTATGGCCCCGGGTTCTGCCAGGAGTCGACGTGCAGTTCGGTCGTCACCGGTTCGCAGCGGGCCGGCAGGGAGAGGAAAGGCTTGACCGGGATTCCAGCGGAGACACCCCTGACATCGAAGGTGGCTCCCCATCGCTGTGGGTCGTGAACTGCAGCCGCCGGCACACCCCAGAGGTCGAGAATCGTGCTGGTGAGGGGGAGCGCCTGGTTGACGTTCGACACCCTCGCGATCAACCCGTAGTCGCCGTCGGTGCGGGCGCTGATCACGATCTTCGCGGGAACCCCCAGAGCAACCACGGCCAGCACCGCGGTCTGTTCGTCGGGGCTCCCCAGGTTGTAGACGGGGTATTCGGCTTCAGTTGCGCCGACGTTGAAGTGGTAGACGCCGACCTGTGCCGCCGGGTTGCAGAGACCGTCGCCGACGATCAGGTCCTCCTGGGAACAACTCGGGATCGCCTGCGGGTTGCCGTAGAAGCCGGCGGGCAGGTCGACTTCGAAGTCGCGAACCAAGCCGTTCATCAGAAAGTCGGACCCCGTTTTGAAGAAGATCCCGGTGCTGACGTCAGGGTGGACGCCTGCCTGCAGCAGTGGCTCCCCAGTGGGATCGTGGTAGGTGTTGGTGAATTTGGCGATGCCGAATTCAGATGCGTCGCCGGCGAAAGCGCTGCCGGCCCCGACCAGCCCGAAGAGCCCCATGCAGATGATTAGCGCCCCACTGATCTTTGCGCTCTTCATCGTCCCGTCCTCCCGTTGGCGTTGGCGGCTCGCTTGTGCTTTTGGCTCTGGTGCTTTCGTGGCTTGCGAGGCTTTACGCAGCGGCCGTTGCGGCGGGTCTTGCCTTTCGCGCAGGGCTTCGGGTTGGGCGCTCCGACGAAGTTCTGCGTCGTCGCAGGGGCTGCAGGAGACTGGCCAGAACCGGCACCGCGGCAGGCCTCGCCTTCGCACGGCGCCGGCGGTGGTGGTGGTTCCAGGAAGCCGCCTTCGACCCTGACGTCGTAGGCGTCGTACTCCTCCGCGTCGCGGTCGACACCGAGGAGGGGAGCGCGCGTCAGCAGGGTGACGTTCTTGCCGTCGTCGCTGATGTCGCCGACGAAGGAGTCCTCCTGGCCGCCCGGAGTCAGCAGCGAGGGGGTGCCGTCGTGGTAGAGGTAGACGTCCATCGCCGGGTTGCGGTCGCCGGCGACGATCTGGTCGGTGCTGTCGAAGGCGACACGACCGTCGAAGCTGAGCGCCCTGTTCCTGATCAGCGGCGCGCCGGGCTCGCCGTGGCTCTGCCAGTCGATGTAGGCGTCGCCTTGGGAGGGCGAGCCGTCGGGGCGACAGGAGACGCAGGCGACTTCGTCGTTGGCGTAGTCGTAGCGGTAGAGGGCCTGGTGTCCGTTGTTGGGTGCACCGCCGATCGAGGTGCTGGCCTGGAACAACATGTAGCGCCCGTCGGACGTTACCCGCAGAAGCGCACCGCCGCCGGAGCCGATGAAGCGCACGCCCTCGCCGCTGGTCCAGACGTACATGTTCGCGTCGCCCTCCTGCGCCGCCCCGGCCAGCGCCGCGTGTGAGGTGAAGTAGATGTGGGATTGGTCGTCGGAGACAATGGCCCCCCCGATCCCGAATCCGCCGGCGGGGACGGCGGGCGTGATCTGGGTCAGGGACTCCGTCGCGGCGTCGAAGCGGTAGATGCCGCCTCCCGGCGTAGCGGCGTCGGTGAGCGGATCGTTGCTGGCGATATAGGCGGTGCTGCCGTCGTGGGAGGCCGAGAGGAAGCTTGCGACGTGCGCTCCGCCTCCGTCGCCGGTGCGCCGCGATTCAGAGACGGCGACGGTGTGTGGCGAGCTGGCGTCGAGGTCTCGGAAGAACTGGCCACCACCGTCGGTGAAGTACACCCGGCTCCCGTCGTCGGAAACCGAATGGGCACCCCCCCGCTCGACGAACGGCGAAGTATCGAACCCGCCGAACCCACCGATGCTCAGACCTCGCTTGTACATGGGCGAAGCGAGTCGGGCCGACCCAATGGGGTCACCGTTCGGGTAGTAAGAGACGAGTTCCCGGTGCGTCCCATCGCTGACGTAGAGGCCGGCGACGCCGCCGGTGGACCCGACGAAGAAGATGCTCGACAGATCCTGCGACGCACCGCTCATCGCGCCGGGGATGAAGTCCTCGTCGCTACTCAGGAGCGACGACGTGCCGCTGCCGACGTCGAGGAGGTAGTAGTCGTTGAACCCGTCAATATCCGAAGGGATAAACGGCAGAGTTGCTGCCACCACCTCAAGCGAGAAGTCCGTCGAGAACGCCTTGACCTCGATGAAGCCCGTGGAGTAGGCGACGGGGCCGAGCGCCCTGGGGTCGGCGCTGGTGAGGTTCCAACCAGACGGCGTTCGTCGCGCCACCGTGATCTGGTTCAAGCCGGCGCCCAACGCGTCGTTGCCTGGTACGACCGAGAGGTATACGACGACATCGCCATCATCGCTCGTGTAGACCACCCGGTTGACGTCGCCGAGGTCCAAACCGGGGTTGTTGACGATCTCGTAAGCGCGGCATTCGGGCAGGAAGGTCGAATCCTGCTGGGCGCGCACCGCGGCATTCGGGCAGGTTTCGGGCCCGGTGACGGCGAGAGTCTTGAAGCCCGTGGCGGGACCGGCGACGCCGCCGGGAGCCTTTTCGTTGGTGGCGACGACGCGGAAACGGTAGGGGGTCGAAGGGTCGAGGCCCGTGATCGTGGCGCTCGCATCGGCGGCTTGATTGTCGGCGTCGGTCGCAGGCGACTCCGGGGTGGCAGTGGCGTCGGCGAACTCTTCGCCGGGGGTCGCCGCTTCAAATTCGGCCAGCGTCAGGTACTCGAAGTGGTAGGTGGTCTCGGCGCCGCCGAGGTTCAGCTGGGCACTCAGGGTGACACTGGAGTCACTGGTGTCGGAGAAGCTGGTGGCGACGATCTGTGGTGGGGCCGTTTCGGTGGTGAAGGTGGGAGCGACCGCCTCGCCTGGCCCGTCCGGGTTTGAGGCGCGCAAGCGCAGGTGGTAGACGATGCCGGGGTTCAGGCCGCTGGCGTCGGCTTCGACCGCGACCGGGCCGGAGCTTCCGCAAGGGAGCGACTGGGCTCCCGCGAAGCCCGGAGCGGCTCCTTCGACCGTGGTTTGCAGGCCGCCGCCGCTGATGCCGAAGAGACCCGAGGGTTCGATGCCCAGTTCGGCGACGTTGCCGGGCGCTTGGAAGGTGATCGCAAAGGGAGCATTTTTCAGCGGGCCGCCTGCAACCGAGACCCCGCCGGTGCCGATCGCGGCGATCCCTTCCAGCGCGCTTTGAGCTTCGGCGGCGGTGGCCGGGTAGGGGATCGGCGCGGTTTCTTCGCCGGCGAAGCCGAGCTTGTAGGTGCCGCCGATGGCATTGATCGTCAGCTGCTGAACCTCTTTGCGGCCGTTCTGGAAAACGGCGTCGGTTACGTATTCGAAGGCGCAGGTTTCCCAGCCGCTGGGGTTGACTTCGCCGGAGAAGTGGGCGCTGTCGGCGGTGACCGAGGATGCAGGCTCGATCGTCACCGTGGGGGCATCCGCCGCGGCCGAGGCCGCGAAAGGACCCGCGAGGGCGAACGCGGCAGCAACCGTGCCGAGCAGCAGGGACAGTCTCGTTGCCTGGGTCATCGGTGGGCCGCCTTTCGCTGGAAGCTGAGTTGGAGCGTCTTGGAGGCAGCGATGCCGCCGGTCGGGGTAAAGCTGGCCTGGAGCGTGACGCTGAGCTTGCCGTTGGCCTTCAGCGCCTTCAGCGCCTTTGCCTTCAGCGAGACCGTTACGGCCACGGTGCCCGCATCGCTCGCGTGCTTGGAAGTGGCTTTGAAGCCCTTGCCCGAGACGGCGATCGTGCCGGGGCCAGGGACCGTGACGCTGAGCTTGGCGGCCTTGGCCTTCGCCTTTCCACTGAGGCCAAAGGCATTGGCGGGCGGGGCCGGACGGTTATCGCCCGCCGGCATCGGTGGCGCTGGTAATAGCGGTGGCGGTGCAGTCGAGAATTCCACCGCGTCGCCGAGAGATGAGACCCCGGCGCTGGTAACCGAGAGCCGCACTTCGTAGGTCTGGCCCGGGGGCAGGTCGTCGAGGGCGCCCGTGGCTTCGCCTGGGCCGGCGCCGGCCTCGATCGGGACCGCTTCGGTCTTGCCGAGGTAGGTGCCCGTGGTCGAGCGGACGAAGAAGCGGTAGCTGCCGGCGAATTCGTGGGTGTCGAATGCGCCGCTGAAGGCGGCGTGGGCGCCGGTGAGGTCGGTCAGATCTCCCGTATCTGCGACCGGGGCCGGAACGGTGGCGAAGGTGCCGTCGGCGCCGGTGGTGGTGACGCCGCTGGCGGTGTCGGTGGCGACCAAGCGCACGTGATAGGTCGTGCCGGGGCTGAGGTGGTCGACTGCCCAGCTGACGGCTTCCTCGCCATTGCCGGAGCCGGCGTCGGTCTCCGGGGTGCTGAGTCCGTATGCGGTGGTGATGCCGTACTCGAAGTGGTAAGTGGCGGCGGAGCCGTGGGGGTCGATCGTCCCGTTCAGCGTCGCGCTTAGCGGGGTCACTTCGGTCGCGTCGGCGGGGGCCGCCGGGGCCGTGGTGAAGGTCTGATCGACACCGTGCTGGACGCCGTCGGTGCCGTTGTCGGCCGAGAGACGGAAATGGTAGGTGGTGGCGGGCGCCAGCCCCGTGAGGCCGGCAGTGAGAGCCGCGTCGCCCTGGCCGGAGCCCGCACTGGCGTTGGGGGTGGCCGAGCCGTAGGCCGTCGTCGTCCCATAGTCGAAGTGATAGGCGGTCTCAGAGCCGCGCGGGTTGATCGTCCCGTTCAGGGTCGCGCCTTCGACAGTGATCGCCGTGGCCAGCGGTGGGCTGGCGTCGAGGATCGGCGGCGCGGGATCGGTGGTGAAGGTCTTGTCCTCCCCGTAGATCGAGCCGCTGGCGTTGGTGCCGACGATCCGGACGTGGTAGAGCGTGTTCGGAAAGAGCCCGGTCGCGGTGTCGCTCGCCGGCACGTCGGTGCTGCCGCTGCCGGCAGGGACATCAGGGGTAGCACTCCCGTAGTTGAGGTCCTGGCCGTACTCGAAGTGGGAGCTTGCATCGATGCCCTCGGGGTTGATCGTGCCGTTGAAGGTCGCTTCGGTCGGGCTCACCCCGGTCGGCGCCGCGGTACTGACGGTCGGGCCGGCGAAGGTCGGGAAGCGCTCGACGGCGCCCTGGCCGGAGTCGGCGGTGTAGACGGTGCCGGTGGACTCGTTGACGGCCAGGGCGGAGGAGCCGGCGATGTGGCCGGCGCCGAAGGTCTCGAGACGCGCGGCACCGCCGGCGCTGAACCAGCCGACCTGCGTTCCCGCCGGGCCGTTCTCGGTGACGAAGACCTCATCGGAGCTCTGATCGACCGTCACCGCGGTCGGGGTGCCGTGGCTGCCGTCGTCGATCGTCGCTTCCCAGACGCCGGCGGCGCTGTAGCGGTCGACGCGGGACCTGGCACTGTCGAGGGCATAGAGGTGGTGGCTGCCGTCGACCGCGAGGCTCGTGACGTTCCCGGCGAAGGCGCCGTCGGGCGAGCCGTTGGAACCGTCGAACTTGCCGAGGTAGGTGCCGGTGTCGTCGAAGCTGAGGACGACGGGCTGACCGTTGTTGTCGGCGCCGCTCACGTAGACCGTCCCGTCGAGCGGATCGACGGCCAGGCCGGCTGGGTTGGAGATGCCCGCGCTGGCCGGGGTCGGATCCAGGGCGTAGGAGAACGTGCCGGCGGTCGAGTACTTGAGCACAACCCCTTCGCCGGTAGTGAGCCTCGATGCCGCGACGTACAGCACACCCGGGCCGCTCGGATCGGAGGCGAGATTGTTGGTCAATATGTACTGCGATCCGTCGAGGACTATCGCGTTCTGGTCCTGAAGCACGCCGGCGGAGTCGAAGCGCTCGACCCGCGATGCGTAATTACCCGAGGGGTCGAAGATGTAGGGGTCGGAAGCGAAGACATCGCCCGTCGTCTGGTCGACCGCGATCCCGGCCGGAGCAGCGAAGTTGAACGCGCCCCCGCCGAACTGGTCGGCGAAGCTGTGGCCGGTGGTGGCCAGGGCCATGGACGCACTGCTCCCAAGGGCACAGAGCGCAAGGGCGAGGATCGCGAGCAGGCCTCCGAGACGGCGCTTGTCGTTGCTGCGCTCGGTGGATCCCGTGGACGATGCCCTCGCGTGGGTGCTCACGAATTGCTCTCCTTCTTCGACTGCGTTTGGAAATGAGTGGCGGTGGAAGATCTGGGGCGGTCGGCTGCCGGAAATGAACAGCCGTGGGCGGCCTCAGGCGCCGAGGCGGTTAGGACCCCGGCGAGCTGGAGGCCGCCCACGCTGCCCGTGCGACCCCGCGGGCCAGGGAGAGCCGCGGATGCCGACTTGGAGAAGGTCGCCGCCGCGTCGTCGCTGCGCTCGAGCGCGCGGACGTCGGCTTGCCCTGATTGCTGATCCCGAATCACTTTTGTCTCCCTGTTTGAGCCTTTCCCTGTGCCGCTCCCACGCGGCCCCAGGCTCGTTTCTGCGCTGCTTTTCCCTGATGACCCGACCGACGGTTACGAACTCCGATCGATCAGACGAGCAGAAAGATACGCACTGGAACGCATCTTTGTCAAGTTACGAACAAAACCGTCTTCAAATCTATCCGCAGCCGAAAGACTGGTAATTCCTCTTTTAATGCGGAATACTGAAGATCCGTTAACCTCAAAATGAGGATATGAACGTTTTCATACTTGGAGACTGGGCGTGACCCTGGAGGGCTCGTTAGGGTCCGCGCCCGGGATGGTCGATACGCCATGGGGCTCATCTGAGACGCTGCGCGATCGTCGCCTTCCTCCCGGGCCGGGGACCCCAGCGGAGAAAGTCGCCGAGAACCAGCGCGCGCGCCTTTTCGGAGCGATGGTCGCGAGCGTCTCCGAGCGCGGCTACGCGGCGACGCGGATCAGCGACCTGTCGGAGATCTCCGGGGTCTCGAAGAGCACCTTCTACAGCCTCTTCGAGAGCAAGCAGGCCTGCTTCGTGGCGACGATCGACGCGATGGTCGACACGGGGATGGCGGTGGCAACCGCTGCTGCGAAAGAGTCCGATCGCGGCGGGACCTGGGAGGGGGCGGTGACCAGCGTGTTCAACGCCTTTGCGGCGATGGTCCAGCTGCAGCCGGCCGCTGCCCGCACCCTGCTGCTGGAGGCCCACGCCGGCGGCAGCGACGCGCTGAAGCCGCTCGAACGCGCCCATGACGTGTTCGAACGCCTGGGCCGGGAGCGGCTGGCGATGTATCCGGAATGGAAAGACCAGCCGGTCGAGATCCTCAGCGCGCAGATCGGAGTGATGCAGGAGATCGGTCGATCTCGTCTGCTCGACGGTCAGGAAGAGCAGTTCGCCCAGCAGATCCCCGATCTGGCCAAGGTGGCGCTGACCCACGTACCCCCGCCGAAGCCGCTGCGGCTCTCGACCCGGCCGCCCAAGTTCGGCCCGGAAACCATCGAGGCACACGACAACGCCGAGCGGGCGATGCGGGCCTTCGCGGTGGTCGCGGCGGAGCGGGGCTACGAGGGGGCGACGGTCAACGAGGTGGTGAAACGGGCCTCGATGTCGCCGAAAACGTTCTACGCCAACTTCGCCGACCGGGAGGACGTCCTGCTCGCCTCGATCGACACCGTCAGCGGCCAGCTGGTGACCGCGGTGCTGACCGCCTTCAACCGCAGCCACGGCTGGCCTGAACGCATCCGCGCCGGCTTCGGCAGCATGCTCAACTTCCTCGCCTCCCGGCCGGCGATGGCTCATCTCCTGGCGGTCGAGGTCTACGCCGCCGGCCCCCGCGCCCTCAAACGCCGGTCCCGGGCACTGGAACCGCTCGGCGCCCTGCTGGCCGAGGGGTACGAGGAGTCGCCGCAGGTTCCCGCCGTGGCTTCGGAGTTCATCGGCGGCTGCATCGTCACCCTCCTCTATCGCGAGATCCACAAGAACGGCACCCAGGGCCTGCCCAATCTTGCGCCGATCTGCACCTACATCGCGCTCGCCCCGTTCATCGGGCCGGAGCGAGCCGCCGATGCGGCCAACGGCGACGGCAGGGGCCGTGGCTCCTCGGCGCCGATCGAGCTGGAGGCGATCCGCAAGCTCGCGGTCCAGCCGACCAAGTGGAATGCCTTCATGGCCGTCAGCCAGGGCGCTGCGACCGCGTCCGAAGTCTCGCGTGAGCTCGAGCTCCCGGTCGCGGAGGTCAAGCGCCACCTCGAGGAGCTCGAGGGCCAGGGCCTGATCGAGGCAGCCGGAGAGGGGGGGCCGAACCAGGAGGGCCGCCTCTATCAATCGACCATGCGCTTGCGGGATGCCGATGAATGGGAAGGCCTGAGCCAGGAGGAGCGGGAACGGCAGAGCGCCGAGATCGGCAACCTTGTCAAGGTCGAGGTGGAGCGGGCCGTGGGGGAGAAGACCTACGACGCCCGTGTCGACCGGCACCTGAACCGGCTCTCGTTCCGGGTCGACGAGCAGGGCTGGCGGGAGGTCGGGGAGATCCACGACGCCGCCCTGCACGCGCTGCTGCGGGTGCAGATCGAGAGCGCCGAGCGCCTGCGGCAAAGGGGAGAGAAAGGCATCAACGCCCGCAGCGTCCAGACCTCCTTCGAGATGCCGGAGAGCTGAGCCAGCGCCAACCGGCGGGAGGAGAAGTCCTCGACGCCACCACGCTCGGCGCGAGTGTGACCGATTCCGCCCACCGAAACGCGGGTTCCGGTGATAATCGCCGCCATGGCAGGGCAGGTACCGAACGTCTGCGCCGGGCCCTTCGGAGCCTTCTACGACTTCTACATCGAGCGGCCATGGCTGATGCGAGCGATTGGAAGGACGGTCTGGGGCATCAACGCAAGCGTCCTGTACGAAGCGATGAAGCCGATCGAAGAGGCAGAGCCGGGGGCGGCGATCGCCGACGTCCCGTGCGGCGGAGGGGTCGCCTTCCGCGCCCTCTCTCCCGACAAGGAAGTGCGCTATGTGGCCGCCGACCTCTGCCCGAAGATGCTGCGGCGGGCGCAAGGGCGCGCCGCGCGCCGCTCACTGCGACAGGTGGAGACCGTAAGGGCCAACATGGTCGAGCTCCCCTTCGCCGCGGAGGAGTTCGACCTCTTTCTCTCCTTCAGCGGCTTGCACATGATCCCGAAGCCCGAGCAGGCGGTGGCGGAGATCGCCCGCTGCCTGAAGCCGGGCGGCAAGGTGGTCGGCACCACTTTTCTCTCTGACGGATCACGTCGCGCTCGAGCCCTCTTCAAGGCCGGCAGCTATCGAGGCCACGCGCTCCCCCCGGATCGAGCCAGCCTCATAGGCCAGCTAAAACAGGCGGGACTCAACGCTGTCCACCTGGGCCCCCAGGCCGGCTTCACGTCCTTCGAGGCACAAAAGCCCGGGGGGTTGGCTCTATAGGCCCCTTGAAGTGCCCCCGGCGGGACTCGAACCCGCGCCGCGCGGCTTAAAAGGCCGCCGCTCTAACCAGCTGAGCTACAGGGGCGAGGTGCTCATGGTAGAGGGAGGCTGAGTGGCGTGCCGGGAGGTTTAGGAGAGGTCCGGGAGTCCCTCGTAGGCGGTCGAGGCCTCGGCGTGGGTGCGGCGGGGGATGCGGCCGGCGCGGTGGGCGAGGTGGCCGGCTTCGACGCCCCGGCGCAGGGCGGTGGCCATCGCGGTCGGGTCCTCGGCGCCGAAGATCGCGCTGGCGGCGAGGATCGCGTCGCAGCCCAGCTCCAGCGCCTGGGCGGCGTCGGAGGCGGTGCCGATGCCGGCGTCGAGGATGACCGGGACCTGGGCGCGCTCGGTGATGATCGCGATGTTGTACGGGTTGCGGATGCCGGCGCCGGAGCCGATCGGGGAGCCGAGCGGCATCACCGCGGCGCAGCCGGCCTCCTCGAGGCGGCGGGCGAGGATCGGGTCGTCGTTGGTGTAGGGGAGGACGGTGAAGCCGTCGGCGACCAGCTCTTCGGCGGCGGCGAGGAGCTCGACCGCATCGGGGTAGAGGGTTCGGTCGTCGCCGATCACCTCGAGCTTGATCCACTCGGTCCCGAACGCCTCGCGGGCGAGCTTGGCGGTGCGGACCGCGTCGCGGGCGGTGTAGCAGCCGGCGGTGTTGGGGAGGACGAAGAGGCCGAGGCGGTCGATCACGTCGAGGACCGAGCCCTCGGCGGCGGGGTCGACGCGGCGCAGGGCGACGGTGACGATCTCGGTCCCAGAGGCGGCGAGCGCCTGCTCCATCTGCTCCAGCGAGCGGAAGCCGCCGGTGCCGGCGATCAGCCGCGAGCCCCACTGGCGGCCGCCCAGCTCCCAGGCGTCGGCTCCGCCCTGGATCGCGGCGAGGACCTCGACCGCCTGCCCCTCGCGCAGCGGCGTCGTCGCCCACTCGCCGCGCGGGACGACCTCGCCGTCGAGCGCGACCGCGACCCCGCGTCCCCCCTCCCCCGCCCCCGAGGCGCGGACGGCGGCCTCGAGCGTCGCGTCGTCGGCCAGCTCGTGCGGCGTGCCGTTGAGCTCGATCCTCATGACTTCCGCCCCACTCCCGTAACAGCGCGTTCGTCCTTTGTAGCCCCAGAGGCGACAAAGGACGAACGCCGATTTGAAACGAGGTCCGCGACGGCCTGAGCTGCCAGCGGCGCCAGGAGGATGCCGTTGCGGTAGTGGCCCGTGGCGAGGACTAGGCCGTCGATCGCGCCGGGGCCTACGAGGGGGAGGTTGCTTGGGGTTCCGGGGCGGAGGCCGGCGGTGGCGCCTACCCACTCCATCTCGGCGACGTCGGGGAGCAGGCGGTAGGCCTCGCGCAGCAGCTCGTGGACCTGCCGGCAGTGACGGCGGTGTCGAAGCCCATTTCTTCGACGGTGGCGCCGACGACGAGGCGGCCGTCCGCGCGCGGCACCAGGTAGACGCGCTCGGAGGCGAGGATGTGGCGCGCTCCCAGCTCCCCGTCGCGGCTGCACAGTTCGACAACTTGGCCTTTGACCGGCCGCACCGGCGGGCGCGCCTCCTCCGGCAGCCACTCGACGGCGCCCGACCAGGCGCCGGCGGCAAGCAGGACGGTCTCGGCCCGAACCTCTTCATCGAGCCGACGATTTGCCACCTCCTGGGTGGCAAATCGTCGGCTCGCGGTTCGCACACCGACAAGACGCTCGCCCTCAAAGATTCCGTCGACGACCTCGGTGCCGGTGCGGACCTCGACGCCCTCCTCAGCGCATGCCGCGAGCAGCACTTGCGTCAGCGCCCGGGGGTCGATCGCCGCCTCTCCCGCCGCCAGCACCCCGCCGTGGAACGAGGGCGTCAGGCCGGGCTCCAGGTCGCGGCAGCGGCGCGGCGGCAGCCACTCGGCCTCGAGCTCCAGCGAGCGCTGCAGGTCGTGGACGCGCCGCAGCTGCGCCGCCTCGTCGCGGTCGAGGGCGACGTGCAGGGCGCCGAGGCGCTCGTAGCCCGTGCTCGCTCCCGTCGCCGCCTCCAGCTCGGCGACGAACTCCGGGTACAGCCGCGCCGCGGCCAGAGTCAGCTCCAGCAGCTCCGGCTCGCCGAAGGTCAGCTCGCCGACCGGCGCGAGCATCCCGGCCGCGACCCGCGTCGCGCCGCCGCCCGGCTCACCGCGCTCCAGGACGACGACCCGCGCCCCGCGTTGCGCAAGCCGCCAGGCGCAGCTGAGGCCGATCACCCCACCGCCTACGACGACTACATCGAAACCGTGCTTCTCGCTCAAAGCCTTTGCCTCCGCCGGCATTACCCGGATCAGGTCCATACGGTCGGTGGCCTCGATGCCACCCTCTCAGCCCTCGCGGGCTCCCGTGCTGCCCCGATGCTACCCCTCCACCGGCCTCGCCCAACCCTCCCACGTCCATAATCAGGGGATGAGCCTCTCTCCCCCCGAGGGCGCCGGCCCGCTGCGCCGCGAGCGGCTGCGGACCGCCCGCCTCTACTTCGTCTGCGACGCCCGCCCGCCGGGCGACCTGGAAGCGCTGCTGCGCGCCGCGCTGGGCGGCGGCGCCGACATCGTCCAGCTGCGCGAGAAGGAGCTGGGACGGGCGGAGATCGAGCGCGCTGCCGAGACCTTCCGCCGCGTCGCCGACACCTACAGCGCGCTGTTCATCCTCAACGACGATCCCGACCTGGCCCGCAGCTGCGACGCCGACGGGGTCCACGTCGGCCAGGACGACGTCGCCGCCGAGGAGGCGCGGGAGCTGCTGGGACCGGACGCGATCATCGGCCTCTCGACCCACTCCGAGGAGCAGATCGCCGCCAGCGCGGAGCGCCCGGTGGACTACATCTCCGTCGGCCCGATCTGGGAGACGCCGACGAAGGCGGGACGCGCCGCCGTCGGCCTCGGCCTGATCGAGCACGCCGCCGCGCACGCGCCCCATCCCTTCTTCGCAATCGGCGGCATCGACCCGTCGAACGCCGCGCAGGTGGTCGAGGCCGGGGCCGAGCGCCTCTGCGCGGTGCGGGCGATCCGCGACGCCGCCGACCCCGCCGCCGCGGCGAGCGCGCTGCGGCAGGCGTTCGCCACCGGCCAGAGGGGCGTGGCGCCCGGTGGCTGAGGTGTGCGGTGGCTGACGAGAAGGTCAAGCGCAAGCAGCGCGGCGCCGACCGGATGGCCGCCGGCTACGCCAAGGCGGAGGAGCGCAACCAGGCGGCGCGCGAAGCGCTGGAGCCGCTGGCCGAGGGCGAGCGGCCGACCGTCGTCACCATCGGCGCCATCGTCGCCGCCCTGATCGCCGTCTCGATCGTCGTCGGCTACGCCCTCGGCACCGAGGTCAACGGCGAACAGCCGAAACTGCCGCAGGTCGTCGCCCCGGCGGTGATCATGGGAGTGATGGCCTGGGGGATGTGGCACGCCCGCTACTGGGCCGTCCTCGGCTTCCAGCTGATCCTCGTGATCGTCCTCTTCAGCGCCTTCTTCGGCCTCGTCGTCGGCGCCTCCAGCGTCGGCCAGGTCCTTGGCACCCTCGCCCTGCTCGCCGTCGCCGGCACCTTCTTCTTCTTCATGGTCAAGGCGATGGCCCGGATCCAGATGCCGACCCGCGAGCCGCGCGAGTGAGCGACCTCACCATGCCCGGAAGTCTCCTTCTATAGGCTCAGCGGGCATGGCCGAAACCTTCGACCAGATCGTCATCGGCGGGGGCCCAGGCGGCTACGTGGCCGCGATCCGCGCCGCGCAGCTGGGCCAGAAGACCGCCGTCGTCGAGCGCGACAAAGCCGGCGGCCGCTGCCTCAACTACGCCTGCATCCCGGCCAAGACGGTGCTGCGCACGGCGGAGATCTTCCACGAGGCCCAGGCGAGCGCCGAGCTCGGCGTCGTCGGCAACGACGTCCAGCTCGACTGGGACGCACTGCAGAAACGCCGCGCCGACGTCTCCGCCCAGCTGACCGGCGGCGTCGAAGGGCTGTGGAAGAAAGGGAAGATCGAGTTCATCCACGGCGACGGCTCGCTGACCGCCGAGGGCAACGTCAAGGTCGGCGACGAGGTCTACGAGGCCAAAGCGGTGACCCTGGCCACCGGTTCGGTGGCGCTGCCGATCCCGGGCGTCGAGTTCGGCGGCCGCGTGGTCGAAACCTGGGGCGCCTGGTCGCTGCCCGCGCGCCCGAACCGGATCGCCGTCGTCGGCGCCGGCGCATCCGGCGCCGAGCTCGCCTCCGCCTACGCCCGCTTCGGCACCGAGGTGCTGCTGATCGAGATGCTCGACCAGATCCTCCCCGCCGAGGACAAGGACATGGCCAAGGTCGTCGAACGCGTCTTCAAACGGCAGGGGATCGAGATCTCGACCGGGGCGCCGGTGGAGAACGTCGAGGCCGGCGAGTCCTCCGTCAAGTTCACCTACGGGGACAAGAGCGCCGAGGTCGACTACCTCTGCATCGCCGGCGGCCGCGGCCCCGACACCGAGGGACTGGGGCTGGAGGGGGCCGGGGTTGAGCTGGAGGAGGGCGGCCGCAAAATCAAGGTCGACGAGTTCCAGCGGACCACCAACCCGAAGGTCTTCGCGATCGGCGACTTGGTCAACAAGAAGGCGCTCGCCCACAAGGCTTCCGAGGAGGGCGTCGTCGCGGTCGAGACCGCGGCCGGCGTCGAGACCCACGCGATCGACCAGGAGCTGATGGTCGGCGCCACCTTCTGCCAGCCGCAGGTCGCCAGCGTCGGCCTGACCGAGGCGCAGGCCAAGGAGGCCGGCCACGAGGTCAAGGTCGGCAAGCAGAAAATCGCCGGCGAGGGCGCCGGCGTCGTCTACGACGACAAGGACGGCCTCGTCAAGCTCGTCGTCGACGCCAAGTACGGCGAGGTGCTCGGCGCCCACATCGTCGGCAACCGCGCCTGCGACATGATCGCCGAGCTGGTCGCGACGATGGCGCTCGAGGGCGGCTACCAGGAGCTCTCGCGGATCGTCCATCCGCACCCGACGGCGTCGGAGGCCGTGCTCGACGCGGCGCGCGCAGTCGACGGCTGGCCGATCCACGCCTGAGCGTGAGCGCGCGGGCCACCTTCTACTTCGACCTCGGGTCTCCCTACGCGTACCTCTCCGCCGAGCGGATCAGCGGGCTGTTCGCCGAGGCCGAGCTGGAGCAGCCGGAGTGGCAGCCGGTCCTGCTCGGCGGCTTGTTCGCGCGCTTCGACCGCGGCTCGTGGTCGGAAACGCCGGCGCGGGCCGAGGGGATCGCCGAGGTCGAGCGTCGCGCCGCCGAGTACGGGCTGTCGCCGATCGCCTGGCCGAAGCCGTGGCCGGGCAACACGCTGGTGGCGATGCGGGCGGCGACCTTCGCCAAGCAGACGGGGCGCACGATCGCCTTCTCCCTCGCCGCCTTCCGCCAGGCCTTCGCCGCCGGCCGCGACCTGACCGACGCCGACAACGTGATGATCGCCGGCGCCGCCTGCGAGATGCACCCGCGGGCGCTGCTGAAAGCGGTCGAAACCAGGGTCGTCAAGGACGGGCTGCGCGAGGCGACCGACCGCGCCGGCGACCTCGGAGTCGAAGGCGTCCCGGCGGTGGTCGTCGACGGCGAGGTCTTCTGGGGCGACGACCGCCTCGAGGAAGCGGTGGCAGCCGCAGCGGGTAGCGCCTAGCTCCGGCACATCATTCGAACTGCATCATTTTCTACTTCCAGCAGGTGTAGAAGTTGATGCGGTTCGATGGCGGTGGCTGTCATCTAAGGTGAACTCGATGGCTGATCTGCCTGACGCCGCCACCTGTTACGAGCTGCTTGCGCGGATGGCGCTGATCCGCCGCTTCGAGGAGGAGGCGGGGCGCCAGTACCAGCGGGCGCGAGCCGGCGGCTTCCTCCACCTGGCGATCGGCGAGGAGGCGACGATCGTCGGCACCACCTCGGTGATGCGCGACGAAGACTTCCTGATCGGGACCTACCGCACCCACGGCCACGCGATCGCCCGCGGCACCGAGCCCAAGCGGGTGATGGCCGAGCTGTTCGGCAAGGTCGACGGGACCAGCGGCGGCCGCGGCGGCAGCATGCACATCTTCGACGCCGAGAAACGGTTCATGGGCGGCTACGGGATCGTCGGCGGCAACCTGCCGATAGCAGCCGGCATCGCCCTCGCCTCCCAGTACAAGGGCGAAGACGCGGTCACCGTCTGCATGTTCGGCGACGGCGCCTCCAACACCGGCAACTTCGGCGAGACGATGAACCTGGCGGCGCTCTGGAAGCTGCCGGTCCTCTTCCTGGTCGAGAACAACCACTACGGGATGGGGACCTCGGTCGAGCGCCACTCGGCCCAGACCGACCTCTCGAAGAAGGCCGAGGGCTACGGGATCCCCGGCGCACAGGTCGACGGGATGGACGTCGCCGCGGTGCGCGAGGGGGTCGCCGAGGGGATCCGCCAAGCGCGCGAGGAGCAGCGGCCGACCCTGCTGGAAGCGTCCACCTACCGCTACCGCGGCCACTCCGCCGCCGACCCCGAGGTCTACCGCGAGCGCGAGGAGGTCGAGGAGTGGCAGGAGAAAGACCCGATCGAGCAGTTCGCCCGGCGCTGTATCGAGGCCGGGGTGCTGGGCGAGCGCGAGGTGCAGCAGGCGCGCGACGCGGCCGAGGAGACGGTCAAGGCCGCGGTCGAGTTTGCCGAAGCCTCGCCCGAGCCGGCGCTCGACACGATGTACGAAAACCTCTACGCGCAGACCGAGCCGGGCGGCTGGTACTCGGTCGACGAGCGTAGCCCCGAGCCGCACCGCGGCGAGGACGAGGCGGAGATGCCGGCGGCGGCGCGGGAGCTGGCCGAGGCCGGCGCCGCCTACGCCGGACAGGCCGAAGGGCCGCGGCCGAACCCGGCGACCCACGGCGACGCGCAGGAGGGGGTCGAGGCGCGCGTCTCCGCCGAGCGCGAGGTCGGCGACGAGGCCGAGGACCTCTCGGAGGACGAGGGCTGATGGCGCAGCTGCGGATGCGGGAGGCGCTGCGCGACGCGATGGCCGAGGAGATGCGCGCCGACGAGGCGGTCTTCGTGATGGGCGAGGACGTCGGCGTCTTCCAGGGCGCCTTCAAGGTGACCGACGGCCTGCTCGACGAGTTCGGCGAGCGCCGCGTCCGCGACACGCCGATCTCCGAGAACACGATCGTCGGCACCGGGGTCGGCGCGGCGATGAACGGGCTGCGGCCGATCGTCGAGCTGATGACGGTCAACTTCAGCCTCCTGGCGCTGGACCAGATCATCAACCACGCCGCCGCGATTCCCTACATGTTCAACGGCCAGGCGAAGGTGCCGATGGTGATCCGGATGCCTGGCGGCGGCGGCCACCAGCTCGGCCCCACCCACTCCCACAGCTTCGAGGCTCTCTACCTGCAGGTGCCGGGACTGCTCGTCGCCTGCCCCTCGACCCCGGCCGACGGCAAGGCGCTGCTGAAGGCGGCGATCCGGGACGACAACCCGGTCGTCTTCATCGAGCACGAGAGCCTCTACGGGGTGCGCGGCGAGGTGCCGGACGAGGGCGAGAACGGGGCCGAGCCGCTGCGCTTCGGCGAAGCGGCGGTGCGGCGCGAGGGCTCCGACGTGACGATCGTCGGGGTGCTGAAGATGGCCCAGGTCGCCGAGAGCGCCGCGAGCCAGCTGGCCCACGAGCACGGCGTCGAGGCCGAGGTGATCGACCCCCGCACCCTGCGCCCGCTCGACCTCGACACGATCCTCGCCTCGGTCCGCAAGACCAACCGCGCGGTGATCGTCGAGGAGGGCTGGCCGCACGGCGGCGTCGGCGCCAACCTCGCGACCCTGATCACCGAGCAGGCCTTCGACTACCTCGACGCCCCGGTCCAGCGAGTCACCGGCGCCGACGTCCACATGCCCTACTCCAAACGCCTCGAGCAAGCCGCGATCCCGCACGAGGAGCACGTGGTCAAGGCGGCGTTGGCGACGCTGGCGAGGTCCTGAGAGGCCGCGCGACCAAGCAGCTCAAGGACGCAGGGAGCGTGGCGTGCTCTGTACGCGAGCGACCGAGGACGCCGAGATGCGCCGGTCGCGTGGTCTCTCAGCAGGTCTTGTTCGCGCCGGTTGCCGCGTTCCACGCCCGCCCGACGCTGAAGTCGGTGGTGACGCGGAAGATGCCGGGACGGCTGGCGCGGGCGACGGTCCAGTCGCCGTGGTGGAGGATGCAGCCGGCGCCGCGGGCGATCGACCAGTAGGGGGTGAAGCTGACGCGGACGAGGAACTCGCCCGGTTGCTTGACGTCGAGGGCGAAGCCCTGGCGGCCGAACCATTTGACCTCGGCCGCGGCGGTGCCAAGCGGGGCGACCAGGGGCTTGGGGTCCCGGACCTCGTAGATCCGCCAGTGCTCGCTGGCGGAGCGCAGCTTCAGGTAGGAGGGGTCGGCGAGGATCAGCCGGCGCTCGGCCTGGGAGGAGTAGTCGAGCGGGGCGTCGGGCAGCGCCACGTAGGAGATCGCGTTGGCGCGCAGCCACTGGCCGTAGGTCGCGGCGGTCAACGCCTTGTCGTCGTAGAAGATGTCGTCGCGGGTGGTGTCGAGCTGCCGCAGCCAGCCGCGGGCGAGCTCGAACTTCGGCGCCATGTAGGCGGCCTCCCAGTGGTTCGCCGTCGGCGGCACCTCGATCCGCTTCCCGTCGGCTTCGTGCTCGCGCAGCCAGCTGGTCACCGGGTGGAAGTAGGCCGAGGCGGTCGAGGGGTCGCCGACCGAGCGGGCGATCTGGGTGACGCTGGCGGTCAGCTGCCAGTAGAGGCTGCCGGCGATCGCCAGGACCAGGAGCGGAGCGAAGACCCATGTCGGGACGGTCGGCCGCGGCCGGCGCGAGAGCAGGACGGCGGCGAGGACGGGGCCGCCGAAGAGGGCGCCAAGCCGGACCGCGTTGCCGCCCATCGCGTTCGGCGCCAGCCAGATCAGGGTCGCGGCGAGCGCGTAGCCGACCAGCACCCGGCGCAGCTGCCGCTCCTCGTCGCGGACGCCCTGGGTGAGGACGAGCGCGCCGGCGCACCAGAGCGGGATCGCGACGTAGGAGGAGAAGACAAAGGGGAAGTGGCCGGCTTCGGGGAAGGCGAGGTTCGGCACCAGGACCAGCGCCAGGGAGATCGTCCCGGCGGCGAGGGCGAGGCGGCTGAGGCGGCGGCCGGGTTCGATCGCGCCGGCGAGGACGACGCCGGCGAGGAAGGCGCCGGCGACCGGACTCGCCAGCGGGCAGGCTGCGGCGGCGAGGAGCGCCAGCGGCGCCTTCTCCAGCTGCAGGCAGCGCAGCGCCGCCAGGCCGAAGGCGACGCCGAGGGCGAAGGTCAGCTGCCCGTCGGCGAGCAGGGTGACGACGCCGGCCGCGAACCAGAGGGTCGCCCAGCGGGCCTCGGCGCCCCAGCGGTCGCGGACGAGGCGGTCGAAGAGGTAGGAGGAGGCGACGACGGATCCCATCCCGACCACCTTCGGTCCCAGCAGCGCCGCCAGCGGCGGGAAGAGGACGCTGTAGGTGAGGGTGTAGTGGCCGCCGTACCAGCTGCCGTTCCAGATCGCGAGGCCGGCGCGCTGGAATAGCTCGGTGCGGAAAACCTGCGCGGCGAGATCCCCGACGGGCGGGCTCCAGAGCAGCATCAACAGCGCCAGCGCCGAGGAGAGCGCAACCGCCGGAAGCCAATCGGGTCGAAGTGGCTTGGACTGGACCATGGTCGGCGGCTCTAAGGATAGGGCCGCTGCCTGCAACGATTCGTGAATGAGCCGTGAGATCCTCGTCACACGCCCCGGGATCGTCGCCTACGAGGAGGCGCGCGAGCTGCAGCGGCACCTGGCGGAGCGGCGCCAGCGGGGGGAGATCGGCGACGTCCTGCTGCTGCTCGAGCACCCGCCCGTCTACACGCGCGGGCGGCGCTCGCAGCCGGAGGAACTGCCGATGGGGGCCGCCTGGTACGAGGCGCAGGGGATCGAGGTCCGCGAGACCGACCGGGGCGGCCTCGTCACCTACCACGGGCCCGGACAGCTGGTCGCCTACCCGATCGTCGACCTGCGCGGCTACGGCGACGACGTCCACGAGTACGTGCGCGGACTGGAGCGGACGATGATCGCCGCGCTCGGCGAGGCGGGGGTGCGGGCGGGCACGATCGAGGGCCTGACCGGCGTCTGGGTCGGCACCCGCAAGATCGGCTCGATCGGCCTCCACGTCAGCCGCGGGGTCACCACCCACGGGCTGGCGATCAACGTCAACAACGACCTGCAGCCGTTCGAGTGGGTCGTGCCGTGCGGGATCGAGGGCGTCTCGATGACCTCCGTCGCGCGTGAGCTCGGGGCCGAGCAGGACCTGCGTGCCTTCACCGGCGTGCTGGTCGACGCCTACGCGGAGGTCTTCGACAAAGAGCCCGTTGTCGACGACAGCGTCGCCGCGTAGGCTGCCGCGACCATGCGCCGCCTCCTCCCGCTGCTCGTCCTGCTCGCCCTCGCCGGGCTGCCGGTGGCGTCCGCCTCGGCGCTCTCCTACCCCGTGACCAAAACCACCGACAGCACCGGCAGCGGGACGCTTCGGTGGGCGATCGAAGAAGCCAATACCCACGGCGGCGCGGACTCGATCCCGGTCGAAGCAACGGGGACGATCTTCCTCGCGAACGCGCTGCCCGCCGTCGAAGGGGACCTGGCGATCGCCGGCCCCGGTGCCCAGAGCCTGACGCTGGGGCGGGGGCCCCTGGCGGGGTCCTTCCGGATCCTCACCATCTCCTCGGGCAACGTCGCCCTCGAAGGACTGGAGATATCCGAAGGCGACTTCGACCCAGGCGCCGGGATCTACAACGGCGCCGGCAGCCTGACGCTGACCCGCGTCGCCGTCGTCGGCAACGAAGCGCGGTCGGAAAGCATGCTCGACGCGCCCGCCCGCGGCGGTGGGATCTTCAGCCTCGGGCCGCTGACGGTGCGGGAATCCGTGGTCAGCGGCAACCGCGCGACCGCCACCGAAGGCTCCGGGGAAACCGACGCGGACGGAGGCGGGATCTACGCCGCCGGCCCGTTGACGATCGACCTCAGCACGATCAGCGGCAACTCGGTCCTCGCCGAAGCGGGGACCGAAGCGAGCCCCGCCGGCGGTGGCGTCTTCGCGCTCGGCGCCGGGGTCCTGACGGGCGTGACCATCACCTCCAACTCGGTCGCCGGCGAAGGCGCGGCCGGCTCCAACCTTCGCCTGCCGGGGAATCTGACCCTGCGCGACACGATCGTCGCCGACCCCCGCGGGAGCGGCGAGAGCTGCGCGGGCGTCGCCGACTCCGGCGGCTACAACCTCGACGAAGACGGCAGCTGCGGGCTCGACGAAGGGAGTGACGTCGTCGGCGCCGCGGCGGGCCTGGATCCGGTCCTGCGGGACAACGGCGGGCCGACGCCGACCCACGCGCTCCTCGCCGGCAGCATCGCGATCGACCGCGGCAACTCCTTCGGCGCGACGACCGACCAGCGCGGCCTCCCCCGCCCCGCCGACTTCCCGGCGATCGGCAACAGGGAAGGCGGCGACGGGTCGGACATCGGCGCCTTCGAGCTGCAGGTGCCGCCGCCGGCGCCGGCAAGTGGCGGCGGTCCGGTGCTGGTCACCGAGCAGCCGAGCGATCGCCAGCCGCCGAACACGCGGATCGTCAAGGGACCGGCCCGGGACGGCTACGAGACGAAGGCCAAGTTCCGCTTCGCCTCGACCGAGGCGCAGTCGAGCTTCCAGTGCAAAGTCGACAAGGGACGCTGGGAGGGGTGCCGGAACCCCTACAAGCGCACGGTGAAGCCCGGCAAGCACCTCTTCAAGGTGCGGGCGATCGACCGCTTCGGCAACGTCGATCCGACGCCGGCACAGTTCGGCTGGCGGGTAAAGCCGCTCAGCTAACGTAGGCGTCGGTGTCCAGCGCCGAACGCATCCACGTCACCCGCTCCCGGGCCAAGCCGGGCGGGACCGCCGCCGAGGCCGAGGGGACCGTCCCCTTCCGCCGCGCCCGCAAGCCGCCGTGGCTGAAGGTGCCGGCACCGGGCGGGCCGAACTACCGGCGGCTGAAGGAGAAGATCGGCTCCGACAACCTCCACACCGTCTGCGAGGAGGCCAACTGCCCGAACGTCGGCGAGTGCTGGGAGCGCGGCACGGCGACCTTCATGATCCTCGGCGACGTCTGCACCAGGCGCTGCGGCTTCTGCAACGTGCAGACCGGCAAGCCGACCTGGAACGACCCGCTGGAGCCGCTGCGCGTCGCCAACCAGGTGAAGGCGATGGGGCTGCGCCACGCGGTCGTCACTTCGGTCGACCGCGACGACCTGCCCGACTACGGGGCGAGCGCCTTCGTCGGCGTGATCCGCTCGATCCGGATGCTGGCGCCGGGCTGCAAGGTCGAGATCCTGACGCCGGACTTCCGCGGCCAGGAGATGCCGCTGGCGAAGGTCGTCCACGAGCTGCCCGACGTCTTCAACCACAACGTCGAGACGGTGCCGCGGCTCTACCCGGTGGCGCGGCGCGGCTCCCAGTTCCTGCGCTCGGCGCGGGTTCTGCGGATGGCGAAGGAGATGGGCGGCGACGACGTCGTCACCAAGTCCGGCCTGATGGTCGGCCTCGGCGAGACCTTCGAGGAGATGGTCGAGACCTTCGGCCTCCTGCGCGAGCACGAGGTCCAGGTCCTCACCGTCGGCCAGTACCTGCGCCCGACCGAGAACCACCTCCCGGTCGTCCGCTACTGGCACCCCGACGAGTTCGCGGCGCTCGAGCAGGCCGCCTACGAGCTCGGCTTCGAGTCCGTCGCCGCGGGCCCGCTGGTGCGGTCCAGCTACCACGCGGACCAGAACCTGCCCGAGGGCAAGCGGGCGGAGAGCCTGCTCGCCTCCTAGTCGCTAGACCTCGCGCGGCTGCGGCGCCGGCTCGTTCCAGAGGCCGAAGCGTTCGCGCCAGTAATCGGTGAGGAAGATGTTGTTCGGGTCGCGTTCGGCGCGCAGGGCGAGGAAGTCATCCCAGCGCGGATACTGGGCGCGGAAGAAGTCGACCCAGGTGCGGTCGCCTTCGGGGTAGTGCGGCTGGAACTTGCCCCAGTGCAGGCGGAAGGGGATCTCCGCTTCGCGCAGCAGCTTCCAGAACTGCGCGTAGAAGGTCTCCGCCGGGTCTTCGGCGTTGTTGACAAACCAGTAGGGGTCGATGCGGAAGGCGCCGTCGCTCCACTCGTCCTCGCCGTCGCTGTGGGCGGCGTTGAGCCAGAACTTCTCCGGCCCCGTCGCGTAGAGCTCCCAGGCGAAGGTGCCGGTGCGGCGGAGGGCGTCGGCGGCCTCGGGAGGCTCGCCGAAGTAACCGCGCAGCAGTCGCATCGCCTCCCCGGTCCGCGACAGCGGCAGCCAGGCCTCGGTGAACTCGGTCGGCATCAGCACGTCGCTCGCCTGGTTGTCCATCGGCATCCCGTGCCAGCCGTAGTCGCGGAAGCGCTGCGGCTGCCCCTTTTCGGCGCCCTTCTTGTCGGCATCGAGCTCGTTGAAGGCGGCGATCAGCTTCGGCAGGAAGTCGGGCAGCTCGCGCTTGATCAGCCCCGCCGCCGGCTCCAGCACCGTGATCGCGAGGTCCACCCCGCCCTCGATCAACGCCCCGAGCACCTTGCCGAGCACCTCGCCAACCACCCCGAGGTCCTTTTCCCCGAGCAGCTCCAGCGCCTCCTGCAGCTGGTCGAACTCGGGGTCGAGCTTGCCCTTCGCCTGCGAGAGGTCGTCGAGGTTGCCGACGATCGTGAAGAGGAGCCCGGTCAGGTACTGCTCGGCTTCGGGGTGGTCGCCGAACTGGGCGTAGGGCTTGGGCTCGAAGCCCTGCTCGACCGGGATGCGCCGCGCCCGCCAGGTGACGAGCCGGTCGGCGCCGCGCTCGGCCCACCAGACCAGGCGGGCGTACTCGGTCTCGCGCAGCAGCTGTTCGAGCGGGGGGCGGCCGGGCTCGCCGTCGCCGAAGAGGTCGGCCGGGCCGGTGTCGACGGTCGTGATCGCCTCTTCGCCTTCGATGTTGAAGGCGGGCACGCATTTGAGGATGACCTTGGAGACGACGCCGAGCAGGCCGAGGTTGGGGCACATCGCGTAGAACAGGTCGGCGTGCTCGCCCTCGCGGGTGACTTCGTGGACCTCGCCGCGGCCGTCGACGAAGCGGAAGCCCCAGAGGTTGTTGGTGGCGGCGAAATGCGTCGAGCCGCCGGCCGAGCCGGTCGCGGTGAAGCCGCTGACCGTCTGGTGGGTGATGCCGCCGGTCTCTTCCAGCGACCATCCCTTCTCCTGCACGAGTTGCCAGAGCAGGCTGGTCTCCAGGCTTGCGCCGCCCGTCGGGTCGTTCGGGTCGGGGCCGAGGTGGATGCCGGCGTCGGCTTCGACCAGGCGGCTCTCCTCGTCGAGGACCCGCCAGCCGCGGTAGCGGTCGAGCATCACGTTGACGTTCGGGCCGGGAGGCGGGGTCTGGACCGTGACCCGGTCGGGGTCGGGCCGCTGCGGGTCGGTGTAGACGGCGTGGGAGACGGAGTGGGCCGACCCGCGTACCCGCAGTTGCAGGCCCTTGCGGTTGGCGAGGCGCACCAGCGCGACCAGTTCCTCCTCCGAAGAGGGGTGGTAGAAGCCGTCGGCGGCAGGGGTCGGGTCGCTCACGTCCAGATCTCACGCAGGACGCGGAGGGCGTTGCCGCCCATGATCTTCTCCGCGTCCGCGTCGCCGTAGCGCTCGCGCAGCGGCGCCTCGAGCCGCGCCAGGTCGGCGGCGTCTTCGACCCCCCCGATCGTCGGTTTGATGAAGCCGTCGAGGTCGGAGCCGATCCCGATGTGGTCGTAGGAGGGACCGTCATCGTCACCCGTCGCGGCGGCCATTGTGTCGATGTGGCGGAAGAGGATCGGCAGCGACTGCTCGAGCGTCTCGGTCTCCTTCTTCCCCTTGGGCAGGAGGCTCTCGTTGCCGTCGTTGAGCTGGTGCTGGGCCATGATCAGGCCGGCGACGCCGCGGCGAGCGGCGATCCTCTTCAGGGTCTCCTCGTCGTGCATGTAGCGCTGCTTGCCGAAGCGGTAGCCGGCGTGGGTGGAGATCACCGGCATCTCGCGGCCGGGGTCGATCTCGTCCATCAGGTCGAGGGTCTCGGCGATCGCCTCCGGGCTCATGTGGCTGAGGTCGATGAGGATCCGGTTCTCGACCAGGCCCCTGACGAGCGCTTCGCCGCGCGGGGTGAGGTGGTCGCCGTGGGGCTGGGGGAAGACGAGGTCGTAGAGGCGGTCGGGGATGAACGGGACCGCGTTGGCGTTCGTCGCGACCTGGCGGTAGAAGAGATGGGCGACGGTCACGTAGGCGACCCCGCGCCTCGCCAGCTCGGCGCAGTGCGCGGCGATTTCCTCGTCGCCGTTGCCGACGTGGCAGCCGCCCTCGACAGCGTGGACTAGGGCGGTGGCGCCGGCCGCGACCGCGGCGTCCAGCTCGGCCCGGTTGGTGACGACGCGGATCTCGGCCGGGTCGTGCGTGGCCACCTCCGCCGCGACCGTCTCCAGGTCCTTCATCAGGTTCCCGAAGTCGTCGGTGCCGGGGGGCGAGGCGTAGGGGACGGTGAGGTCCATCTCGTCGAAGGGCCGCAGGAGGACCGACATCGCCAGCGTCACCTTCCCCCGCCGCAGCTTCTCGACGTCGATCCGGTAGGTCCCGTCCCAGGTCGGGAAGTTGCCGACTTTGTTGGCGAAGCGGATCACCAGCGCCCGGATACGGTCGCCCAGGGTGGGCTGCTCGGACGAGCCCATCAGCTTCGAGGTGGTGCTGGGATCGACCCCGGTGAGAACCCGCAGCGGATAGTGGGCGTGGAGGTCGGAGAACATCGCCCGTACCCTAACTAACTCTGAGTTTTCGACAACCCTTACGGTGTCGCTATTCGCGTTGGCCGACTTCGACGTCACGGCCGGGGCCGCCGTAGAGGTAGTTCGGGCCGGGGCCGCCGAAGAGGCGGTCGTTGCCGGGGCCTCCGTAGAGGGAGTCGGAGTTGTAGGTGGGATTGGGGCCGCCGCGGAGGAGGTCGTTGCCCGGTCCGCCGTAGAGCGTGTCGCCGCCCTTGCTGCCGACGAGGACGTCGTTGCCGCCTTCGCCGAAGGCGCGGCCGAGCTCGGGGCCGAGGGTGACTTTGTCGTTCCCGGGGCCGGCCATCACCAGGTCCGAGCCGCCGCCTTCGCCGTTGTCGCCGGCATCGACCTGGTCGCGGCCGGCGCCGGCGCAGATGACGTCGGCCTTGGTGAAGGTGCGGATCCGGTCGTCGCCGCCGAGGGCGACGACCACGTCCTTGTGTTTCGTGCCCTTGATCTCGTCGCGGCCGGGAGTGCCGACGATCGTGGCGATGCGGCCGGCACAGCGCGGCAGCGCCGGCTCCTTCGCGTAGACCACGTGGCGCAGGAAGACGTCGGCGACGCCGTCCCCGTCGGCGGGGCTGAGGTTGCCGGCGCGGGAGTCGAAGGCGACCAGCGTGCCGTCGGCAGAGATCGAGGGGGTCGAGGAGGGGCCGTCGGCGGGGACGCCGAGCGTGCCCGAGGCGCGGGAGACGGTGACGGTCAGGCCCTTGGTCATGTCGCGGACGAAGACGTCGACGCGGGCGTCCGCGTCGACCGGGCTGACCTTGTCGCCGCGGGTCTGGAAGGCGACGTAGCGGCCATCGGCGGAGATCGAGGGCGCGCGCTTCGCGTCGCCGGCCTTGCCCTCGTCGCCGACCGAGACCAGCTTCACCTTTTCGGTGCCGAGGTCGCGGACGAAGACGCGAGGGTCGAAGTACTTCTCGCCGGTCAGCTTGGCGCTGGAGGCGAAGGCGACGTGGAGCCCGTCGGCGGAGATCGCCGGTTCGTCGGAATCGACCGTGCTCGGGGCGCCGGCGCCGCCGCTCTTGCGCGAGACGAGGATCGTCGTCGCGGTCGTCCGGTCGCGGACGAAGACGTCTTCGGGGAAGCTCTCTTCGTCGACGTCGTCGCCGACGAGCGGCGCGCGGGAGGTGAAGGCGACGCGACTGCCGTTGGCGGAGATCGAGGGCTCGAAGGAGTAGTCGGTGGCCGCGGCCCCGGTCGCCCCGCTGGCGCGGGAGACCAGCTCGGTGGCGTTGGTGTCGAGGTCGCGGACGTAGACGTCGGTCTGCCCGGCCGTGTCGGTGTCTTCGCTGCTGAAGTTGGTGGCGCCGGAGACGAAGGCGACGTGTCGGCCGTCGGCGGAGATCGAGGGATCGGTCGACTCCCCGTCCCCGGCGGCTCCGGCAGCGCCCGTGGCGCGGGAGAGGAGCGTCGTCGTGCCGGCGAGGAGGTCGCGGACGAAGACGTCGTTGAAGGCGGCGTCCTCGGCGCTGAGGTTCTCCGCGCCAGAGGCGAAGGCGACATAGCGCCCATCGGCGGAGATCGAGGCGTCGTAGGAGTTGCCGTCAGCCGCGGCTCCCCCGGCCCCGTCGGCCCGCGAGGCAAGGGTCACCGCTCCCGTCTGCATGTCCTTGACGAAGATCTCCCGCTTGCCGGCTTTCGAGGCCAGACTGAGGTTCTTTGCGCGCGAGGCGAAGGCGACGTAGCGCCCATCCCAAGAGAGCGCCGGTTCCAGCGAGTTCCCGTCCCCGCCCTTGCCGGCTTTGCTCGCCGAGACCAAGGTCGTCGTTGGCTCGTCGCCGCCTTTCGCGCCGGCAGCGGCGCCGACAATCGCCACAGCGACAAGCACCAGCGCCGCAAGGGCAAGCAATGCCGTCTTCCGCAGCCCCCAGATCACCCGCCCATCTTAGGTCGGCCGCAGGCGGCGGGGCGCCTACAATCCCCGGCGAGGGGCCATAGCTCAGCTGGCAGAGCGCGGCGTTTGCAACGCCGAGGTCGCCGGTTCGATCCCGGCTGGCTCCACTAACCGCTAGTCGTCGAAGTCGAAGTCCTTTGGGGGCTTCTGCTCGAACCAGAGTTCGTCGTCCTCGGGGGCGTCCTCGAGGAAGTCGGGGGTGTCCTCGAGCACGTCCTCGTGACCGGTGTCGGGGTCGAAGTTGGGGCGCTGCTCGGGCTCGGCGGCCGCTGCGGGCTGCTCGTGCTCCTCGGAGATCGGCTCCTCGACCGCGGGCGCCTCGGCCAGTGTCTCCTCGTCGAGCTCGTCGGCCAGCGGCGCCTCGAGCGCCTGGTCGAGCTCGTCGGAGAGGCGCTGGTCGCTCCAGAAGTCGTCGTCCTCTTCCTCTTCGTCGGCGATCTCGTCCGCCGGCGCCTCGGCGCGCGAGGCGTGGATCTCGGTCGGCGGTTCGACCGGGGCCAGCTTCGGCTCCGCCGCCTCGGCCTCGACGAGCTCCTCGTCGGATGGGCTCGCCGCCTCGGCGGGGGGCGCGTCGTCGGCCCCCAGTTCGGACTGGACGTCGAAGAATTCGGTCGGCTGCTCGGCGATCGCGTGGCGCTCCTCGGTCGAGTGGCCGGCGTCGGGCGGCTCGGCGATCGCCTCGTGTTCGGCCGCGGGCGACTCCTCCTCGGCCGGCGGCGATGCCTGCGCCTCGTCCTCGGCGGGCACGAGCGGCGCCGGCGCGGGCGCCCCGGCCTCGGGCGGCTCCTGCAGGTCGGCGATGTTGATCCGGCGCCCGCCGGAGTCCTCCGCCTCAGCGGCCTCCGCCCCGGGCGTCGCCATGAACTCGGTCGGCGCCTCGGCGAGGGGATCGGGCTCCTCCGGCCGTCCGGGAGGGCCGAACGCCTCGTCCTCGAGCCGTTTGACCTCGGCCTCGTCCGCGCCGTGGGCGCGCTTCAGTTCCAGATGCTCTCGGATTGCGTCGTCGAGGATGCTCATGCTCGCCATCTCCGCGGAGGAGGCTGTCAAAGACTATGCGGTTATCCTGTCGCTTGCGCGGAACTGGGATCAACTTCCCACCCGCAAGCCCGGGGCTATAGCTCAGCTGGCAGAGCGCCTGGATCGCACCCAGGAGGTCGGCGGTTCGAATCCGCCTAGCTCCATTCAGCAGAACCCCTGCACGTCGCAAGATCGGGTTTCGGCAGTCGTTTAAACCGAGACCCAAATTCCGCTCCCCATCAGGCAGAAACTGCCTGATGGGCGTATATGCGGCGATTGCCCGCGATTGCCCTTGATTTCGCTCGCTTTGGCCGGCGGCTAGAGCTAAGACGTTCGTATCGATTTTGCCCACACAGCGGCGAGCCCCGTTAATCCCCAGCTAAGAGCGCAAGGGCGGCTATCGACGGAGAGAAAAAGTAGCCGCCACCCGTAGTTATCACCCAGCGCAGCATCGTTAGGTGGTGATCGGGGGGCAAGGTGAATTCAGGGGCGGCAACATCTTGGGAAGTGATCGGGTCGCGACCGTCGCCCGCTTGGGGGAAGTCGGGCTGATTTGCCCATTGAGTCTGCAAAAACTCGAAGCCCCGTTCTATTGACGCCTGGTAGCAGCCGAAGAGCAGACCCCGATCCTGATTGTCCGGGGGCGCGCCTTCGCCAGGATAGGCAGGCTCTGCCGGCTCGAAGTCTGGACCGTAGGGAATCCCGCGGCGAAGGATGCGGTGGCTCTCGGACTCCGCCTTGCCCGGTGGATCCTCGTTGCGCGGGTACATCTTGCGGATGTGAGCGGCTCGCGGCACCAAGTGACCATCCGCGTCATGTGGATCGAACTCGAAGTTATTGATTCTGTCGTCCTCCAGCATCGTCGGGTCGGCGATTGAGGGATCGGCCGCCCCAGGGTCGAACGCTTCATCCTGGTCGCGGGTGCGCTCAAGTGGGGCGCCGCTCTTATAGCGGCCGACAAGCTTTGCCTCGAGCAGGTCAGGACGAAGTCCAGTTTCTCCTGCGGCAGAGGCAATGAACTGATTGAACCCGGCGACGTCCTGGCGCAAGCGCCGGAAGACAAAGAACGAGCCGTTCGGCGCCCAAGCCGGAAACTGCGGCGGCGGCGGGGCCGGCACTGGCTGGTAGGCACCGGCTGGCTGGGCAGGCGGCGGCGCGTTCTCAGGCTGGGTCGGGTAGCCGAGAATGAACTCGCCAGCGGGGATCATCTCCTGGCCGGGCTTGCGCTCCGTCGTAATCCCATCTATCCCCGGCTGGGAAATGCCGTCGCGAAAGCCGAAGTGCTCGTGGCTGTGGTTATCGCCGGGGCGAGCATGGCCGTCCTCAGCGCCCAGCTCTTCGACCTTGCTCGCGTGGATGTGCCCGCGCAGATGCTGGTGGAGGTGGTCGAGGTCCGCTTCAAGGTCGGCGGCGAGGATTGCCAGAGCGTGGATCTCTCCTTCGCGAAAGAGCGGCTTCCACTTTTCCGGGGCGCTCTCGTCCTTATCGCCGAGGTGTTCGGCACGGGCGGCCATCCCCTCTTGAAACGCGGTCTCAAAGAGATCTAGTTCTGGCGCTTCAAGAAGGCGCAGGCCCGAGATCGAGAACAGCAGATTGAGCCACTTCTTCGGCTCTGGCCCTTGCCCATGGGCACGGCGCCACTTGTAGCTTCGGTTTGCCTCGGCGACCTTCTCGGCCGAGTCGACCTCGCGTTTGGTGACGTGAAGAAACCTCTGGGCCTCCGACTTACCCGGAAAACGCAGGAAGACAAATCGCTGGAAAGGTTTGTTGAACCCCGCGATGTTGCCCTGGATCTGGTCGAGGGCAAGTTCCTGACCCTCAGTCTCGCCTGCCTCCATCAACGCCTCCCACTCTCGTAGTCCGAGTGGCAATCCTATGTCTGAGCATTAGGTGATGGCAAATCATTAGTAGGACACTAGAGTGGAAAACCATCATGTAGAACGTTGGCGAGGGGAGCGGTTAAGCCGTCGTAGAACCCGCAACCGGCGCGGAAGCGTTGCCCGCGCAAGGGAGCCCTCGAAGGAGACGAGCTGGTCGCGGAAATCCGCCAGACGATCAAACAGGGGTCCCATGTTCATCTCAGTGTCGGTCCCGATTGGATCCTGTGCCCATGCGTCGTGCGCCTCGCTGCCGACAACACGACGTGCGGTGAAGACCAACTCCTCGTATGCCCAGGAAACCGGCCGATGGCCGTCTGCGGCCAGCAGCACCTGACAGGTCGAAATCTCCGCTTTAACCCTCGAGAAATGGTCGGAGAGACGAATACGCTCGGCGCTTCGCTGCTCGGGCTCGCAGCGCCTGCGGCGGATCATGAACGGCATCTCGCCATAGTCAATGACAGCGGCTAGGGCACGGGCGTGAAGGTCCCGGCGTCTTTGGCGCTCGGTGCGGTCACCGTTCACCCAGAGTCCGACGAGAACACCGATCAACCCGACGATGGCACCAATCCCCGTGCCAGCGACGGGGGCACTGATTGCTGCGATCACCGCCCGCGTCCGCGACAGGTCGGACAGTTCCGTTTCCGAGGATGCTCGCCGGCCATCTCCTCCTTCGGCCATGGACTACCGGCCCGGCACTGGGCCTCGCAATGCACATGGATCCGAACGTGCTCTGCGAGTTCTGGCAGTCCATCGCCGACCAACCATCGCTCCGAGCCGGGACCGTCCGGGTCCCACATACATAGGGAGTCGTCTTCCCACCGGTGGCGCAGGCAGGGCGGGCCGTCGACGTGAACGGCGGGGTTGCTTCGCGCCGGCGCGAAGTCAGCGCGCACCTGTCGCTCCTCATTGCGACCGGCCATACCAACCCGAAACCGATAGCGCAGAACCCCCGCATCGAATTCGCGCTCAAGTTTCATTCCCCGTCTCCTGGCATCGGATTCGAGCAGGATCTGACCGGCAACATCGTCAACTAGCCGACCGGCATCCCCGTAAGCAGGCAGGCGGATAGTGCTCATGCTCCGCCCGATCGGGTCCGCTTCGGCGCATGGGCGACGCCGAGCGCAGATGCCACCGCACCTGCGTCCCGGGCGCGTAGGCCACGGTTCATTTGCTTTTCCTCGCGGGCGAGGATCTCCTTGATCTCCGCCCCGAAGAGTGCGGCCAAGTGGGCTCGGGCGCCAGCAGGCGTGTATGCGCCGAGCGCCTGATCCACCACGGACGCCATCTCCTCTAGTCGGGCGGCGGCCATCTCACGGGTCACACCCTTGGGCAGCTTGATCGGCTCGAGAACCGCAGGAGCCGGATCCTCAGTCAAACCAGCAGCGATGCTGTTCGCCGCACCGCGAAGAAAATCGCGCAATGAGACGCCTATCGGCTCGGTCTCGGTGATCAGTTCGAGCGCCAAGGCGCTGAGATTCCATGAGCACATCACGGCAATGCCACCGTTGGCCGCGTCGCGCTTGACGCCCCGCTTGACCAAGCGCAGCACATGAGCCCGCAAGACCCGTAGGGCTTCTGGGTGGCGCATAACCATCAGTTCGGTGTGAAGCTCTGGGTCAGCCGGATCCCAACTGCGCTCGCGGCGGTTGGGGATCCAGATTCCGGAGCCGTCGGCGCGATCGAGGCCGACGATCAGCTCGACGTAGGGGTCGACCGGCCCCCAGTCGTCGATCTGAACCGTTTCATGACAGAGGAATTTGATCGCCCTGTTGCCGCCGAGATCGACCTCGGCGCGCGGATACCGGCGACGGAAGCGTGGAAGGACAAACTCCGAGAACAGCTTGATGAAAGCCTCAGGGCCACGGTCCTCAGCGGCGTCGGGGCCGAAGACGCGGAAAGCCTCGAAACGACGGTTGACCTTGATCCCACAGTCGGCATCCTCAAGCGGCTGGTTGGTCGTCCCGTGAGCGACGCTCCCCGACGCGAAGCCAGCACCGTCACGCGCCGCGTCGTGCTCCTCAGCGATTGCCAGAACACGGTCTCGACGCCTTCGCGCCTCTTCGAGGACAGGCATAGGCACCGAGATCTCTTTGAGAATTTCGGCGAGGGCAACGTCGGCAGCCGAATTCAAAGTTTTCGTCTGCACCCCAGAACTAGTTGGCATGGATGCCTTTCCACAGCATGTCGATTTCATAAGCCCGAACCGGGCACCACACCCAGGTTCATCTGAGATGAAAGCCGCTGAGTCGGATAGAAAAGACGGCCCGCCACCCGATTGGTTAGGCCGGGTACAGGCGGGCCGCTGGGGGCTCATGAAGTTGCTGCGGCTGGATTTCTATCCAATTGGGGCGACGGAGATTCAGGACGAGGCGTTTCAACCCGATACCGGGAGCAGGTGGTGCCATCGAAGGCATCTCGATCGCCCCCAGGAGAGATCCGGGCCCAAGAGGTGGACCAGGACCGAGGACCTCAACTCCAGTTCTTCTCGACGGCCACTCCCGCCGTTTCTGGGGACGACTAGCGCCAAGGCTCGGCGACGGAACCGGGGATCCATGCCCAAGCCGGCGTAGGAAAATCCGTCCGTACCGGGATCCATGCTTTGCATATGGAAATGGCAGATCAGAGGGCTGTGCATACCTGCCTACTCCCCCCTGCTTCAAGGGATCATTTAGAGCAGATCCTCGCTCAGCACGGCGTAGCAACCGCATCGTGGGGCAAAGGGACCGCGAAGAGGATCGATGATTTATTCGCAGAGCTTCGTGACGGCGAGTCTCGTCTACACATTGATCAAATAGGCCGTCTTTTCAGATGTGTTGCCGTGATCGGCCTGGATGTTTTCTTCATCGACCCCCACGACCCACGGCAGGGGATGTTGCGTCTGGTCGAGTCCGAACAGATCTTCAAAGCCGGCGGTCGACGGAGCCGGCGGCTCCGCACCTCCTTGGGGGAGAAGCAACTCCCCGGCGAGACCCCTGAAGCAGCGGCGAGACGGGCGATTGAAGAGGAGCTCGGTTTACCTGCAAAGGGGCTGGTCCTCAGGAGCATGGGTGCAGAGGTGATGGAAAGCAAGTCCGAAAGCTATCCCGGCCTTGAATCGACCCGTCATCTCACCTTTTTCGAGTGCGCCCTGCCGCAGTCGCTGTTTCATCCCAACGGTTACGAGGAGCGGCAGGACCACAAGACGGTCACCTTCGCCTGGAAAGCCTGCGCTTGACTCGTAATCAGCGGTAGGCACTAAGTACGAGCTTGGACCACGGGTCGAAGCGGTCTTCGTCCGTAGCAAGCAGTTGCTCGATCTCGGAGAATTGGGGGTGACCAGGAATCAACGAATAGTCGTGGTTGTCGAAGCGACGATCTAGATAAACGCTCTCGGCCGAGACCTCTGCCTCGAACATGAAGCCGAGATGCTGGCGGCCCACCCGTGAGCCTGGATCTGCGGCGACTCCGATGAAGCGAAGGCCCTCACAGCGGAGGAGACCAAACTCCTCCCGCAGCTCCCGCATGAGGCAGCGCCTTAATCCCTGCAACCCGTCGCGCTCATCGGAATTGACGTGACCGCCGAAGACGATCGTCCAGCGACCGTCGAGCTCAGCCCGCAGGGTTGAGCGGCGACGCAGACAGACCAAGTCGCTGCCGCAACGGAGGGTCGCATAGGCGACAGCCTGAGTCATCGACGATTCGCTCTCCGCTACCGCCCGAGGCACGACGCTTCCCCTGCAGAGTGCACTGATCAAATCCTTCGTCCGAGCACGGTCGCTGATCAGTTGCGGGCGGCTATAAAGCGGCGCTACGGCGGGAGACGGGAATACGACAAGGTTCTCGTCAGTCACGGGATTGCTCCTCGAATAGGTCGAGCACATCCTGGGCGATCGAGAAGGCGGTTCCCAAAGGGCTCGCAGCCTCGCTCGTCGTATCAATGGTAGTCACCGGGTACTCCTTCAAATCGTCCTGGAGTTCGGCGTATCGCTCTCGAAGTTCGGCCAGCATCTGCGGGTTCATCGCCCTTCCCTGTCGGCGGGTGAGCTTGGAATCGTTCTCACGATCCATCGACATTTGGGGGTCGCAGCTGAATAGGTAGAGCCGGGAGATGAGTTGCGCCCATAAAGGGAATAGCGCAAACGCCTTCAGAGTTTCGAGGTCCTCTTTCTCCAATGTTCCCTGGCCATGGAGGAGCTTCAACCAACCGAGAGAGTCAAAGGGGCCACGGTCAAGGATGACCAGATCGGGGCGCTCGACGTTGTAGTAGGCATCGAGCAACTCGGAGGTCGCATAATTGAGCGTGTAGCAATTAAATGCGACAAGATTGTCCCGCAGGTGGTACGGCGTCCGCTTGCTTGCTCCCTCCGTAGGAGCGCGAACCTTCAGGTGCATTCTTCTGAAGAAGTGGGAAATGATGTCGATGCTCGTCGACTTTCCGGACTTCGGGCTGCCCGCAAACTCGATAACTACCGGCTCGCAGTCATGACGGTTCCGCTCCTCGGCGACTTGACTGGCGCGATTCTCAAGCTCCTCCAAGTCGGCTTCGCTTGGTTCAACGCCCGACGCATCGATCATCGGTTCGTAATTCAAATGACTCCTCCTCCAGTTTCCTTCTCCGCGGCCACGGCGATCTTGATTGGAATCGTTTTCCACGATTCGCGCTCTGCAACAGCAAAGGTGGCGTTACCGTCCACGATCGTGTAGGAACCCGTGGTGCTCTCGACAACGGTTAATGGAGCACGTCGGGAACGACGCCCAAGAGCAGCCTGATGCATCCTCCGCCTTGCCTCATGAACCGCCTTTGGTTGATCTTCCGCCTGTTTGGACGGACGAAGAACAGAAAGGGAAATGACCTCGGCACCATCCATCTCGAAGTACCGCTCATGGTCCTCCGGCAGCGGACCAGGAGCTGCGTCAAGCCCGAAGCTGAGCCGCTCGCGGAGCCATATCGCCAGTGCCCGGTATCCCCGAGCCTCCGAGGTACCCTTGACGAAGTACTCAGCCCGGTCCCAAACCGACTGGTTCACGTTCGGCTTGCCGATCGAGGTATCCGCCAATTCGCTGGCGAGCGTGGACAATGTTTCTCTCGCGTGCTCCTTGGTCTTTGGTGGGAAAGCACGGGCGAGTTCCAATTGACGCCGCATTCGCCCATATCCACGGGCGGCTTCACGGAACTGCTCGGCTCGATCGGTCTGGCGGAAGAAGGTTTGTAGTGCGGTCAAAGTGGCGGCCAATGCGGCGACCAGTCCGGTAGCGATCTTCCACCCCGTCGCGGGACTCGACTGCAAGGTGGCGAAGATGCCGGTGGCCACTACAGCCGACAGCGCGACGGCAGGAACCCCTAGCCGTCGTTCAGCAGTGACCGTGCGGGTGGTCGCGTCGTTGTAGGCCTTAACTGCCACCCGAGCCCGCACCAGCCATCGACCCATCAGGCGATCCACCATCAAGGCCTCCTCTTTACTCAACTCAGTCACAGCGGCCGGAGACTATGCCATGAGGAGTCTTTATTAGATACCCGTACGGTTCTGCCGCAAGTAGGCTCTCAGAATTGATCGCAGCTCACTGGCAAGAAAGCGCTGTTGAGCGCCTCTCAGCCCGGCCTGCCGGAAGGCGCGCTCGAGACATAAGAGAACCGCCTCGACGCCATCGACAGCGCGGCCTGAATGAATTCAAACCCGAGCCAGTTCAGGCAGAAATCTGCGTTTCTGCCTGAACGCCCCGACAATCGCCGCATACCCCCGTCTACCTGCCCCGATGGGCGGCATTTCGAGACCAGCGCAAACCCGCTCCTCATGCGGGATTCGAGCAAAAGCGAGCAGCCTGGGGCCTAATCGCGCTCAGGCGCTCGACAGTTCGAACTCGCCTAGCTCCATCGCTCCGCCCTCGTAACGCTTCTTCACCCTCCAGCCAATAAGGGGTATGGAGACTGAATTGGCTTTACATCAACCATCTAGCTCGCTTAGCCGTCACCTGGCCTTGGTCAAGGTGCGGGATGGGGGCGTGGGGCCGGAGCAGGTTCGGCTTATTGGCGGGGATGCTGAGATGTTTGAGGCCTTTTATCGCCAACATGTGGAGGCGATTCAGGGGTTTGTGGCTCGGCGGGTTGGCGACCGGGAGCGGGCGGCTGACCTCACGGCGGAGATCTTTCTCGCCGCCATTGGGGCGTCGCATCGTTACCGGCCGGAGCGGGGTAGCCCGAAGGCCTGGCTGTATGGGATCGCCCAGAACGTCGTCGCCATCGACCGGCGGCGGGCGGGCAGGGAGCAGGCTCGGGAAGAGCGGCTGCGGGGCAGCGCCCTGCTGGACGAGAGCGATGCGGCTGAGATCGACGCCCGGATCGACGCCGCCGCCTCGCAGCGACACCTCTTCGAGGCGATGGAGCGGCTCTCGGAGCCCGAGCGGGCCGTCCTCGAGCTCGTCGCCATCGACGAACTGAGCCTCGCCGAGGCCGCGGCCGCAGCGGGCGTGCGGCCCGTCACCGCGCGGGTTCGCCTGCACCGCGCTCGGCGCAAGTTGCGGGCCGAGCTGGAGGCCGCAGCGACTGAATCGAACGTCAATAAGGGAGAACCGTCATGAAAGAGACCCGAGACCATCACAGCCACTTCGAGGAGAAGCTGCTGGACGAGCTGAAGACCGTCGTCGCCCAGCGCGCGGCCGAGCAGGAGCTCGCGACCGAGGCCCCGACGCCCTCCCCCGGCTGGCGGCCCGGCCCGCGTCTCGCCTTCGGCGCCGCCGCTGTCTGCGCCGCTGCGGCAGCAGTGCTCGTCTTCAACTCCGGGAGCGGTCACACGCAGAAGGCGTTCGCGGTCGAGCAGCAGGACGGCGGCGGGGTGACGATCAGCGTCTACAGCGCCGAAGACTCCGCCGGCCTCGAAGGGGCGCTTGCCGACGCCGGGATCCGCTCGCAGGTGAACTGGCTGCCCGCCGGGATGACCTGCCGCGAACCGCGCTTCACCCAGTCGAGCGCGAAGACCTCCGGCGGCGGAACGACCAGCGGATGGTCCCTCGCGGGACCGGGGCAGGCGATGACGATCGGCGTCTTGACCCCCGAACAGTGGGACGAGCTCTGGAGCGAGGCCGTCAGCGGCGAAATCTCCAACGACGAGTTCTACGCCTCGACTGGAAACGTCAGCCTCGACCCCGCGTCGCTGCGGCCCGACCAGACCGTGGTCATCTTCGGATCGCGCGGCCCCTACGAAGGAAACCCGGAAGGCGGCTTCGAAGCCCAGCTGGCAATTGCCGAAGGGCCGGTCGAGCCGTGCGACCCGGTCAAGGTGCCCGCCGGTAAGAGCCTCGAAGAAATGAACCGCGTCATCGAATCCGAAGCAGCAGGCAAGTAGGTCGAGTAGCCCCCGAGCCCTCTCGCTCCGCCCAATGGAGCGAGGGGGCTCATTGCGTCCTAACATGGCCCGATGAGCGTTCGAGTCCCCGGGGGCGTGGTGCACGAGCTGCCGGCCGACCTGCGCGAGGCGCTGGTCGCCAGCGAGACGGCCCTCGGCGCCTGGCAGGACATCACCCCGCTGGCCCGCAACGAGTTCATCTGCTGGGTCGAGGACGCCAAGCGGGAGCCGACGCGGGAGCGCCGCATCCGGCGAACGCGGGAAGAGCTGGAGGAAGGTCAGCGCCGGCCCTGCTGCTGGCCCGGGTGCGCGCACCGCGAGCGCAACGGCAGCTAGCGGCCGGGGTCAGCCGGTGACCCGGTAGCGGAGGTGGGTGACGCCGGACCCCTCCAGCACCCGCACCGGCTCCAGCTCCACGTGGTCGGCGCCGAGGTGCTCGAAGAGGCGGCGGCCTTCGCCGAGGAGGACGGGGACGAGGTGGATCTGGATCTCGTCGAGGACTCCGGCCGCGAGGGCGAGCTGGGCGACGGTGGCGCCGTGGACGAGGACGTCCTTCTCGCCCGCAGCCTCCCTGGCCCGGGCCATCGCGGTCTCGACGTCGGACACGTAGGTCACCAGCGGCCACTCGGCCACCTCGGTCCCGGCCAGGCTGCGGCTGAGGATGAAGATCGGGACGCCGTCGTGGTGGTCCCCGCCCCACCCGTTCGCCGGCTCGAAGGTGCCGCGGCCGGCGACGACCGCGCCGGTGGCCATCGCCTCGTCCATCACCTCGCCGTCGACCCCCTCCGGACGGCCGGGCACTCCCCCGTGCCCCGTCGGAGGGCCGGCGAAGATCCACTCGTGCAGGCGCTCGCCGCCGTCGCCGAGGCCGTTCTCGACCGACTCGTTGGGCCCGGCGACGAAACCGTCGAGGGACATAGACATGTAGAGCACGGTCGCGGACATCAGTTCTCTCCTTCGGTCTTGGCGGCGAGGACGTGGGTGACGACGCCGTCGGGATAGGCGGTGGTGGCGATCGGCGCGAAGCGCTGCGGCTCAGGCAGGCCGTGCCAGAGGGGCAGGCCCTCGCCGAGGGCGACGGGATGGACCGTCAGCCGGTACTCGTCGATCAGGCGGTGGCGGGCGAGCGAGTGGGCGAAACGAGCGCCGCCGAAGCAGACGATGTCCCCTTCCCCGGCGCGCTTGCGCTCGGCGATCTCCTCCTCCACCGGGCGCCCCGTACGCCGTGCGTTCTCCCACTCGAACTCCAGCTCGGTCTTCGAGAAGACCAGCTTCGGCAGGGCGTTGATCCGCCGCGCCATCGGGCTCTCGGAGCTGCTCCAGGCGGGAGCCATCTCGTCGTAGGCGCCGCGGCCGAGGACGATCTCCCCCACCTGGCCGATCAGCTCGAGGTTGGCGCCATGGCGAGCCTCACCCGCCCGGTCGGCGGCCTCGCCCGGCTCCGCCAGCCAGTCCATCTCGCCCGGCGCGCGGGCGAGAAAGCCGTCCAGCGAGGCGGACATCAAGAGGATCAGTCGGGATCCAGCGGTCGCAGACATCTGGCCATCTCCTTATTCGTCCCGGGGGCACGGTTTTGCCCCCTTTACCCAGGCGACGAACGAGCCAGGCGAAAATCGACAGCGAGACGGGACTACGGGCTGCTCAACAGCTGGAAGGCCTGTTCGGCTCTCTCGAGCCTGCCGCCGCCGAACAGGGCCTGAAGGGCAGGGTCGCCACGCCCTACCGCCTCTTTTCCGGCGCTCGATATTGGCGTTCGATCTGTCGAAGCAGCTTTTTCCCGGCTGCCTTGGAGCGGGAGTCCGGTTCATCGGCGAGGTCGAGGGCCACGGCTGCCACGGGCGCGACTGATCTGCCTTCGAGCTCGGGCCAGACCTCGTCGGGGACCGCGCGAAGACGGACGTTTGCCTCGATCCCAGCGGGAGACAGAGCGTGCTTCGCGATCAAGCCGGGGAGCTGAGACTGAGCGATGTAGCCATCGACCTCGCGGCTTGCCAGCAGGCCGAGCCCCATCGGACCCGCCGCACTTATCCCGGTGGCGACGAATGCACCGTCCTCGAGCAGGTAGGGAATCTCGCCGGGATGGGATTTGTAGGTGGACGATCCGGATCTGTCTCGGAGACGGGGGTCCAGCGCCACCAGCCCCTCGAGCGCAAGCGCTCTCCGGAGTCTCGAACGGACGGAGGGATCGAGCTTCGGCGCATCCTCACCCGATGCCAGCAACAGAAGAGCCCAGGCGTTTCGCGGGGTAAACCGACGCCCTCGCGGCGCCTCCGCCCTTCGCCTCTGTTCGACGGCGCCCCGCTCGACCAGCCACCGGCCGCCGATCTTCACAGCCGGCAGCTGTCCTCGGGACGCCATAGCCCTCACGCGGGCGGGGCTCACCGTCAGGAGATCGGCGGACTCGCCAATGGAAATCGGATCGAGCATTGACTCAAATATAGCGATAGCGCAATATTTGCCTGATATAGCGCGTTATCGCAATATTTGAATCAACTTACTAGCTCGTCGCGCTGAGCTCGCGCAGCTCCTCCTCGTAGGAGACGGCGTGGCGGCGGAGGCGGCCGTCGGGCTCGATCGCGTAGCTGCCCATGCGGACCAGGGGCGGCGAGTAGGCGTGGATCGTGACCGCGGGCTCGGTGCCGGCGTGGAGGACGCGGTGGATGTCGCTGGCGCCAAAGGCGAAGGAGGAGCCGGCGTGGGCGGTGCGGGAGACCGGGGCCTCGGGGGAGCGGCCGAGGACGAGGCGCTCCTCGCGGACGCTGCCGGAGACGACGGCGACCGCGCCGGCCGAGAGGTCGTGGTCGTGGAAGCCGGTGTCGTGGTCGTGGGACCAGCAGAGCAGCCAGACGTCGAGGTGCTCGTCGCGCAGCAGCTGCCGGTAGGTGCGGTGGGTCTGGTCGTGCTCGACCAGGTGGGACCAGAGCCCGGGCCGGGCGGCGAAGGCGTTGGCGACGGCGATCAGCTCCTCGTCGCTCAGGTCGTGGCCGTGCGGCCGGGCGATCTCCTCGATTCCCTTGTTCATGCGAAGTCTCCTTTCTGGCGTGGGGTCAGCAGGGAATGCGGGTTCCTACATCGCAGGAGGCGTTCCAGCTCGGGGCCGAGCGGCGGCGCGGCGGCGTCGACGACGGGACGATCGGAGCCGTAGACGAGCTGCTCGACGCCGACCGCGCCGGCCATCGCCTCGAGCATCCGCGTCCCGTAGGAGGAGGTGTCGTAGAAGATCGCGGGGTCGGGGCCGAGCGGCGCCGTGCCGCCGCGGGCGACGAAGCGCTCCAGCTGCAGCGGCGCGCCGCCGGCCAGCATCGCGAAGAGGACCCGCAGGCGCGGGTGCTCGCGCCGGCCGCCGTGCAGGAAGGCGAACCAGGCGGCCTGCATCTGGGCGACGTAGTCGGTCAGGGCCGGCCACCAGACGGGCAGCGGCTTGACCGGGCCTGCGTCGCCCCCGGCGGTGACCGGGCCGGGATGGACGAACAGCGGCGCGTCGAGCTTTTCGAGCCGGGCGAGCAGCGGCCCGACGTAGGCGAGCGCGTCGGGGCTGGCCAGGGCGGTCGCCGGCAGCGAGAGACCGACGCAGCCGCTGCCGATCACGGCGTCGACTTCAGCCGGGTCGGGCGCCTCCAGCTGCACCGCCCCCCAGCCGCCGAAGCCGGCGGGCAGGTCCTCGATGCCCCGGTGGTGGGCCTCCAGCAGCGGCAGCGCCTCCTCGGCCGGCAGCGTCTCGATCCCGAGCGCGGTCGAGAGCGCGACGAGCGCCCGGTCCACCTCCTCGCGCCGCATCTCCACCGATCGCAGGGCGACGTTGTTCGCGTCGAGCGAGAGAACGCTGTCGGGCTCGCCGCTGACCCGGAAGGTCCAGCCGTCGCGGCGCCGGATCAGCATCGGCGGCCGCTGCCGCCGCGCCAGCTCGGCGATCAGCTGCTCCGGCAGAAGGTGTTGATGGACGTCGGTGCTCTCCATTGTTGTCTAAGTTAATCAAGATTCTCGACTTAGTGCCAGAAGAGCCTCTCGCAGGGAGAACCGCGGCGCCCGGGGCGTCGGAGTCCTGCTGTCGATGGAGGGCGCCGAACCGCGATCCCGGCGCCGGGAAAATCAGCGCCCCGGCTTGCCTTTGCCCTTGTGCATCTTCACCTTCACGCACCGGGTCTTGCCTTTGACCTTCTTCTTGCGGAAGCCCTTCTTGCAGGCCAGGGGCTTGTGGGGCGTGGTCGTGGGGACGACGGGCGGCGGGGCGGGATTGACCCCGGCCTTCGAGCCGGCGCCGGCTTCCGGCGTCCCATTGCCGCCGCTGGCGTCGCCGCCGCCCGACTGGATCACAAGAAGGGGCACCGCGGCGCTGGGGAAGGCGTCTTCCGGGTAGATCCCGCCGTGGACGCCGGGCAGGAGCAGCAGGACCTGGGCGTCGCGGCCGACCACCGGTTTGTTGAGCGGGTCGCGGGTGAAGATCACGTCGTAGTCGCACGAGTTCGCGAAGCGATCGCAGGGGGCCATGCCGGTGTGCTCGAGCCGGAAGCCGGGCGTGAGTTTCCCGTAGGAGAGCGTCCAGTCGCCGCTGAAGTGGCCGGTCACGTCGCGGAACCGGTAGAGCATCTGGCCGCCGGAGACCGGGAAGCCGCCCGTTTCGAACTTGAACAGCGCCGGGTCGCAGAAGCCGGGTTCGTAGGTCGCGCCCGGGAAGCATGAGCCCCAGCCCACCCTGGAACCGAAGTCTTCGTATCCCAGGGTCGTGCCGGGAGCGCTGATGTGGACGTTCTGATGGTCGCCGCCGGCGGCGTCGATCGTGTCCGGGAAGGCAGTCACCGGGATGTGCGGGACGTATTCGTAGGCGGTCGTGCAGGGCGGTGCGCCGCCGGGCCCGGTGCACACTTGGTGGCCTTTCTGGCGCGACTGGAAGGCGCAGTTGAGCGAGGCGCCGACGCCGACCTCGTAGTCGACGTGAAGGCGGACGTCGCTTTTGCTGCTGCCGTTGATGCTTTCGTCGTAGTCGCCGACGTGCGAGACCCAGTAGTCGTAGTCGGGGCTGGCGCAGACGGGCGGTACGGCGCTGTCGGCGCTGGTCTCCGCCCGGGCGGCCGAAGCCGCCACGAGCGCGAGGAGGGTGACTAGGGCAGTCACCGCAGGGACGATGGCGCGGCCACGAAACGCGACGAAATCGAGAGACCCCCGGTTCACCGCCCGGATTGTGCCTCAGGTTTGAGGGCGGCGAGGCGATCGGCCGGGAGATGGGTCGAATTTGGAACCTGACCGCAGGAAGGGGTCCCTCTCTTCTCCCTCCCTGCAACCTAGGCTGAAGTTTGGTCAGTTCTTCAGGTTTCTGTGCCTTATGGGTTCTACTTAAGTACTCTGCGGTGCCTTGTCGGCGGGAGACCGGGGGAGCGATGAGTGATCAGTGGCACTTGAAGAAGCTGCGCGAGGGCGTGGAGGAGTGGAACTACTGGCGACAGAGCTCGCGCCGTGTCGTGCCGGACCTGTCGAAGGCTGAGCTTGCGAGCTCCGGCGACTGGTCGGGCATCGACCTCAGCGGCGTCCGCCTCGAGGGCGCCGATCTGACGGGGATGAACCTCGAAGGCGCCTCCCTCCAGAACGCGACGCTCTGCGGAGCGCGGCTTGTGGAAACCCGGCTCGGCGGGGCCGACCTTCGCGCCGCCGACCTGTCCGGCGCGATCGTCGACGGCATCAGATACGACCGCCGGATGAAGTGCCTGGGGGCGAAGGTCGAACTCTGCACCGGCAGCCCTCGCTTCATCCGCCATGTGCTCGAGACCGACTACATCGAGTCCTTCAGTAGCGAGCACCCCTTCCTCGCCGCCATCTGGGGACTGACGAGCTGCCACAGCCGCTCTTTTCTGAGAACCGCCCTCGTTGCAGTCGCCTTCGTCCTCGGCTTCTCGCTGGTCTACTGGCTGGTGCCAGGGATGATCGAACGTTCGGATTCGATCGCAAACCTGAGCGAAGCCCATTTTCAGTGGTTCGAATCGATCTACTACTCGACCGTGACTTTCACCACCCTCGGAGCGAGCACGATCTACCCGCAGGCCACCTCGGGTGAGCTTGTGACCCTCGTCGAGGTTGTCCTCGGCTACATCTGGCTCGGATACCTGGTCTCGATTCTCGCCCAGCGGGCGACGGCCCGCTTTTGACCGCACGATCGAATAACCCGCCGGCCGCCGCCCCCGAGAGGGAGCGCTGGACGATTTTCGGCGCGGGGCGGCTCGGCCTCGGCGTCCTGGCGCCGCTCGCCAACGACCGGAAGCTCTCCAGCCTGCTCGTCGTCGCCGGCGAAAACACCTCGCGAGAGACGGTCGAGCGCTACAACCAGAAGGCCGAATACAAGGTCCTGCTGGACAAAGCCCCTCACGAGCAGATGGTCTCCGACTACCGCTTGGTCACCCGGTCGGACGTGGCCGAGATCGTGGAGTCGATCGCTGACCTGCGCACGCGCGTCGTCTCGACGTCGGTCGGTGAGGACCGGCTGCCCGAAGTCCTGCCGATTCTCGTCGCCGGTCTGCGCCAGCGGGTCGCTCGGCACGGCTCCAGCGCCGAGGCGACCGGGCTGGTTCTCCTGATCTGCGAGAACGGGCGTGGACCGGACGGGCGACCCCGGGCCGAGACCGTCCGCGAGGAGCTGAAGGAGATGCTGAAACCCATCGACCTCGGGGCCATAGTCGAGATGCCGACGGTGGTCCTTGACTCAATCGTTCCGCTCCTGCCGGACAAGAAGCTGAGCGTGAAAGTCTCAGTCGGGGACATCTGGATCGAGGAGACCCCTCGCACGCGCGAGCTATTCGCCGACTCCGACATGGTCAACCTGGCCGACCAGAACGTGCTCTCCCTGATCCACACGCGCAAGCTCTACTGCGTAAACACTCTGCACCTGCTGCTGTCCGTCGCCGGCGCTCTCGCCGGAGAGGAGACGATCGACCGGATCGCCACCGACCCCAAACTGAAACGGCATTGGGGGAAGGTCTGCGAATCCCTCGCCGTCGCCACCTGCGAGCCGAGGGAGTACACGCGGGATGAGGTGATCGGCGACTGCACCACCGCCGACTACGCCAAGCGGGCACTAAAACGGATGCAACGACCGGCCTGGCCGGATGAGGTCGACAGAGCGATGGCGAAGCTGCGCCGTGGCTGGTACCTCGACGACGGCCGCATCGACGGGCCGGTGGTCGACGCGAGCCTGATCGAACATCCCGATAAGCACCCCGCCCTCGTCCACGCGATCGCCCTGGCTCTCTACTCGGTGGTCGATTCGATCCAGGCTCTGGCGCTTCAGTTCGCCTGCGTGCCCAGTGAATCCCCCGCCTGGTCGCGCGAGCAGAACGCTAAGAGCGCCTTTGCCTCCGGGCTTGCGCTGGCCGCGGAATCGCCGTTCACCGATAACCCCGTGCGCACGCCGCTGGTCGAGGCACTCGCCAGGGACTTCGAGTGGCTGAACGACGTGCCGCCCGCGCCCTTGAGCACCGCCCTGATGGCCGAGTTCCTGGCGCGACCGATCTCGACGAACCTACAGGCGCTGCCCCGACACGCCGGCGAGATCCGGTGTGTGATGTTCGATCTCGACGAGGGTCTAGTCGCTACCGAGTCGCTGCTGTACCGGGTGACTCGGGAGCTGATCGAGGAGCGGTCGCACGATGGCTCCACCCTCACCCATGACCAGTACGCCGAACACGTCGGGAGCCCCGAGCCCGAGTTCTTCCGCAAGATGATCAAGGAATTCGAGATCAGGTCGAGCACGCCGGGGGAGTTGGTGCTCGAAAGGGAGGAGCTGTTCCTGCAAGCGCTGGATACGGTCAACTCACAGATCCTGCTGAAGCCGGGCTTCCGTTCCCTCCTGGCTTTCTTGGCGGACCGCCATGTCGACATGGCGGTCTGTTCAAACGCCTCTGAGGGGCGGGTGAAGGCGACGCTCGAGCACGCGGGTATCAGCAAATACTTCGACGAGGTCATAACCCCCTCCGCCGGATTCCAACCGAAGGGCAGCCCGAACGGGAACTCGATGTACGAGGAGGTCCGCACCAAGCTCGGCCATGAGCGGGGTGAGTGTGTGGTGGTGGAGTCGTCCCTGGTCGGCGTCTCCACCGCTGTCGAGGCGGGGCTCTACACGCTCCTGGTGGTGAACGACTACACCCAACCGAAACGAGCGGCGCGGGCGGGGGTCCACGTGCTCGGAAACGCCCAGATGCTGCAAACCTGGTTCACCGAGCAGTGGAACCGCTCACCCGTGGCGGTTGCCTAATACCCGCCGCCTCCTCTAGATGGCGATCCGTCAGCTCGGCTTTAGGTTGCCGACGACGCCGATGCGGATTCCCAGCCAGGGGTAGGTGGCGGTGAAGAAGGCGTTGTCCTGGGGTTGCAGGCCGACCGCCGAGATCCAGAGCTGGTAGTTGGGTGCGTTGGAGATGCCGCCGTGGAGGCGGCGCCAGACGCGGGCGCCTTTGACGCCGAAGGGCGGCGGGGTGATCGTGTCGGTCCACTCGACCGCGTTGCCGCCTTGGTCGAGGGTGCCCCAGGGCGAGGGGGTGAGCGCCTGGCCGACCGTGCCGAGGCTGCCGGCGAAGGCCGCTTTGTAGGTTTCGGGATCGAGGCCGAAGGGGTTGGTCGCGGTGCAGGCTTCAGTCGAGAGGCCGGCCGGGCACCAGTACGGGGCCGCGGTTTCGCCGCCGGCGCGGAAGATCGAGAGCGGCTGGCTGGAGGCGTTCGTGACGTCGCCGGTGGTCGGGTCGAGCTGCGCCTGCACGGGCCCGTCGGCCATCTTCTTGCCGAATTCGCCGGGGTTGGTCGGGTACTTCCAGTAGGAGTAGGTGCCGCCGCCGTTGGGGTCGAAGTAGGCGGCCTTGATCCACTCGTCCTGACTCGGGATGACGAAGCCGGCCTTGGCCTGGCGGGTCGTCTTCGGGTTGCGCATCTCATACATCCCCGTCTCGGTTTTGCGCGAGAGGCGCACGCGATAGGTGCTGAACTTGAACGTCCCGGCGCTGCTCTCTTTCCTGCTCAGCACCTTGCCGTTGAAGAGCGAGTTGGCAAAGCGGGCCGAGCGGAGGAAGTTGGCGAAGCCGTAGGGCTTGTCGGCCCACTCAGGGGAGGCGACCAGATAGTGGTGGCCCGCCCCGGCTTTGGCGACGAAGTCGATTTGGCCGAAGCGCGGCCAGGCCGTCGAGCTCTCGGTCGTGCTGTAGAGCTTGCGCCTGTTCGTCCCTTTCGGGTCGACCGTGTTGAGGAAGTCGACGTACTCATCGACGGTCACCTCGAGCTTGCCGATCCCGTAGCGGTAGCCGACCCCGCCGACTTCCATGCACGGTTTCTTCGGGTTCGATGGCGCTTCGCTGCAGTTCTTGAACAGCTCGTCTTCGAAGGGAACGATCCCGACCGACGGGTTGCCCGGCGCGCCGATCTTCGCCACCGTAAAGGTGAGCACCGCCGGCTTCGGCAGCGCCGCGGCAATCGCCGGCAGCAGCAGTGCCGCGAGCGCGATCGCCCCCAGTACGACGGTCACACGAGCGGACAGGGCACGGGGAACCACGCGAGCGGTCAGCATTCCCAATCCTTCTGCGCGGGCTGGCGGAAACCTCTAGGAGCGGGCGCGGCTGCCGAGGCGGCGGGCGCCGCTCTCGAACACCCGGTCGACCGGCCGGCCCAGCAGGTCCGCGAGGGCATCGACCCGGCTGCGCAGCGGTGCCCACCAGAGGGCGAAGGCCGCGGTGGCTCCCAGGGCGGCGCCGGAGAGGACGTCGCTCGGGTAGTGGACGCCGAGGGCGACGCGGCCGATCGAGAGGACCGTCGCCGCGACCAGGGCCACGATTCCCCAGCCGCGCTTGCGCAGCAGGATCGCGACCGCGATCGCGAAGGCGGCGGTGGCATGGTCGCTGGGGAAGCCCGGGTCGGCGGCGTGGGGAGTGAAGAGGTGGACGCCGTGGGGATCGGCGACGAAGGGGCGGGCGCGGTCGACGAGTTCGGAGATCAGCTTGCCGACAGCCAAGGCGAGCCCGGCGCTGAGGACCGCGGCGACGGTCGCCCGCCGCCACAGCGCACGCCCCGGCCCCCGGGCGAGAAGGAAGACCCCAAACAGGGTTGCGACAAACAGCGCCTCGGAGGCTTCGACGTAGAAGAGGAGCACGTCCTCGACCCCGTCGTGCCCAGCCATGAAGTCGTTCAGCGAGTGCAGCAGGGACCAGTCCACGCTTACATCTTGTTCACAGCTTTCTAAACGGAAGCTGAGGGGGCGCTTACCCGCCGAAGTCCGGAATCGAGGCGGTCCTGCGCGACTCGAGGTACGCAGTGCTGGAGACGACCAGCGGTTCGTCGAGTTCCGGCAGGGCTGCCGGCGCCCGCAGCTGCTTCTCCTCGGTCGCCAGGACGGCAGAGGTGTCGGGGTCGACGATCAGCGAGTAGAGCGTCGGCGCCCCGGAGTTGGCCGAGCGGGCGCCGACGGCGATCCCCTCACGGCCGAGCAGGTCGCGGGCGGGACCGAGGTCTTCGATGCCGGGAACGAGGGCCTCGGCTTCGTAGAGCGAGGCGCGCAGCTCGGGAGGCGCGAACGGGTTCTGCAGCAGTTCGGCGACCAGCGTCAGCGTCTTCACCGAGAGCGGAAACCCGTTGCCGGTCTCGCCGGCGCGGTCGATCAGCCAGCGGGAGAGCTCCTCGGGATCGGTCGGCAGAGTGGCGAGATCCGCCCCCAGGGAGTCCTTGCCGGCGAAGGTGCCGGGGCCGAAGGTCTCGGTGCCGACGTGCCGGCCCCACCCGTGGGCGAGGAACGGCGGCCTGCCGGCGCGGACCCAGGCTTCCCGGTCGGCGGGCGAGACGAAACCGCGGTCGAAGGAGACCGTGCGGCGGAGTCCGGACCCGTCCGGCGCGGCCCAGGTCTCGACGATTTCGGAGTGGTAGACGGACCACGACTCGCCGCCGTAGGAGGTGGTGTTGGCGTAGTTCCCGCGCGTCTTCAGGTAGCCGTAGGGGAGGGCGGCGCCGGGCGGCGGCTGTTCGGCAGCCGCAGCGGCCACCTGGTCGAGAACCGCGAGGCCACCCGGGCGGCCCTCGTCTCCGCCGCCGGGCAGGCCGACGACGAGGGCGGTCAGGACGGCGAGGACGGCCGCGGCGGCGACCAGCAGCGGGCGGCGGCGGATGCGAGCGGGGCGCTTGGGTCGCAGCGGCTCCGGCCTCGGCTCGGCGAGGATCGCGGCGAGCAGCTCGTCCTCGGCGAGGCGCAAGTCCAGGCCGTCGAGCGAGCTCTCCTCGAGCGGGTTCGCCCGGGCCAGCGCCTGCTCGGCCTCACGCAGCTTCATCGTCCCTCCCCTTCCTCGAGCGCTCGCCGCAAACGGCGGCGCGCCCGGTGCAGGCGGCTGCGAGCGGCGACCGCCGAGGTCCCGAGCACGGTCGCCAGCTCGGACGGCGAGAGTTCCTCCCAGGCGCTGAGCCGCAGGATCTCGCGGTCCTCGGCCCCGAGGCGCTCGAGCGCGGCGAGGACGTCCGGCCCCAGCGGCTCTGGGGGCTCGGCGAGCGCCGGTACGAGGTCCGCGCGCAGGCGCTCGCCGAGCCGCTCGCGCCGCCGCTCGCCTCGGCGCTGGTTGGCCAGCGTCCGGCGGGCGACGCCGTACAGCCAGAGCCGCGCCTGCGCCCCGGCCGGCACGTCCTCCAGCCGCCTCCAGGCGACCAGGAACGTCTCGGCGGCGACGTCGGCCGCGTCCTCGGGATCGCCGACGCGGCGCAGCGCGTAGGCCAGCATCTCGCGACCGTGCTCCGTATATAGGCGGCGGAAGCTTGCCTCCGCCAGTTGCTCCGAGAGCTGGCCACGGGTGGCTTCAAGCGGCTCCACTCCAGCATCGTTTCCTTTCAGTCGGTCTCCTTACCGACTTCATGTCCGGCTCCGTGTTCGTCGTTGCAGGCCGGGGGGTACCTGCCTTTTGGCATGGGGAATCGCTTCGCATACATCTCGCTGCTCGCGATCGCCGCGCTCGCGGTGCTGCCGGCTGCTGCCGGCGCCGCGCCGAGCTGCGCCGAAGGGCCGGAAACCGTCGGGACGACGATCGTCGGCACGCCCTGCGCGGACATGATCCGGCTGCCGCGGAACGTCACCACCGTCCGCGGCGAAGGCGGTGACGACGTCCTCTACGGCCAGCGCGGCAACGACAGCCTCTTCGGCGGCGAAGGCGCGGACCGGCTCTACGGCGGCGTCGGCGACGACCGGCTGCGCGGCGGGCCGGGGGACGACCGGCTCTTAGGCGGCTTCGGCGGCGACTCGCTCGACGGCGAAGGCGGCAACGACCTCGCCCGCGGCGACGCGACGGTCGACTCGATCGCCGACTCGGGCGGCGGCACCGACACGCTCAGCTTCGCCACCGGGGTGACGCCGGGCTTCCCGAACACGGGCTCCTTCTTCACCGGCGCCGGCTTCCCGGCGGGGGCCGAGGGCCGCGGCGTCTACGTCGACCTCGGCGCGGGCTTTGCCAACGACGGCCTCGCCCCCTCGGGCGGCGGCGTCGACCAGCCGCTGGAACCGGCGACCGACTTCGCCAACTTCGAGATCGTCGTCGGCACCCCCTTCGCCGACTACATCGTCGGCACCTCCGGGCAGGAGACCTTCTACGGGGGCGGCGGCGCCGACCTGATCGACGGCAATGGCGGCGGCGACGTCGCCAAAGGCGGCGCCGACGGCGACGGCTGCGTCGAAGTCGCGACCGAGGACTGCGAGAACAACGGCGAAGAAATCGACCTGCGCGACCCCGGCGCGATCGCGGTCGGCGTCATGGCGCCGGGCGGTCCCGGCGGCCCGGCGGTCTACGTAACGGGCAGCGACGAACTCGACCGGGTGACGGCGAGCTACGCGGCCGGCGCGGTCACCTTCACGCTGGGCGCGGGCAGCGTGGGACAGTTCGAAGCCGGCACCGCGGGGGGCTGCGCGGCGCCGAGCGGGGGAACGGTCCTCTGCCCGGTGGCCGAAGCGCCGGACTCGATCCTGCTCGCCGGACTCGACGGCAACGACGTGCTCTCCGCCCCCGGCCTGCCGGAGACGGCCGCGCTCGTCGCCTTGGGTAACGAAGGCGCCGACGCGCTGACCGGCGGCGAGACCGAAGACGCCCTCGTCGACGGCGCCGGCAACGACACCGTCGACGCCGGTGGCCGCGACGACGCGCTGCCGAACAACGGCGGCGCCGACCAGCTCCACGCCGGGGCGGGCGACGACCTCTTCATCTCCAACACGGTCTGCGACGGCGACCTGCTCGACGGCGGCGCCGACCGCGACAACGCCAACTGGGCCAACTTCGAGACGCCGGTGGCGATCGACATGGCGCAGGGGTTCGCCGGCCTGATCGGACCGGCGGGGGAAGCGCGCTGCACGAACCCAGGCGAACGGACGAGCCTGCAGGGGCTCGAGGACATCGAGGGCACCAAAGCCGGCGACAACATGGTCGGCGACGGCGGCGACAACCAGCTCCTGGGACGCGGCGGGCCGGACAACTACCGCGCCGGAGCAGGCAACGACCTGATCCTCGCCAACTCCGGCGACTCCGACCCGCTCGTCGACTGCGGCGAAGGCTTCGACACGGCGCTGATCGACTTCGCCCCGATCGTCGACGGCCCGCCGGTCAACTGCGAGTCGGTCGAAGAACGCGCCCCCAACAGCTTCCGGCCCCCCGACACGCCGACGGTCCCCGAACCCCAGCCGCCGGTGACCCAAGCCCCTCCCCCGCCGCCGCGCCCGCGCCCGAAGCCCGACCGGACGCCGCCGGCGACCCGCCTGCGCCACCACCCGGCGGCGCTGCTCCTCGCCACCAGCCCGCGCCGCCGCGTCTCCTTCGCCTTCACCGCCTCAGAGCCGGGCTCGAGCTTCCGCTGCAAACTCGACCGCGGCCCCTGGCGCCCCTGCCGCTCACCCCGTGCCTACCTGGTCCGCCCCGGCCGCCACACCTTCAGCGCCTACGCGATCGACCCCGCCGGCAACCGCGACCGGACCCCGGTCGCCTTCCGGTTCAGGGTTCGCAAGGCGCTTTAGTCAACCAGTGGTTGACAAAGGCGCCTTGCCGGGATCGGTGAGCTGCAGGATGGGGATCGTCCTGCCGACCTTGGCGGCTTCGCGGCGGTAGCGCTCGAACTGCGGGAAGACGTTGTCGGCGAGTTCCCAGAGGCGGGCGCGCTCCGCCTCGTCGGTGACGATCTCCGCCCGGTAGGGCCGGCCGTTGAGCTTCACCTCGGGGTTGGCGCGGGCGTTGAAGAACCAGGCGGGATGCTCGGGGGCGCCGGCCTTGGAGGCGACGATCGTCGGCACATCGCCGTCGTGGAAGTAGATGACGCCGTTGCGCCGGGTCTCGCCGGAGCGGGCGCCGGTCGTCTCCAGCAGCGCGGTGGGAATGAACATACCCGTCCCGAGCCGCCCACCCGTCGCCCGCAGCAGGTAGGGATCGACCCGCCACCCGATCGTCCGCGACAGCCAGAACCCGAGGCGCGAAGCGGTGAAGCGAGCAAAGGCGTTGTAAAGACGACCGCGGGGACGGGTGGAGTCGACGTGGCGCAACACGAGGTGGAGTCTCCCGGATGCCGAGCGCGAGGTCCTGCGCTTCGTCGTCTGGCAGGCTCGACAGTCAACCCCTAGCTCACTTCCAGCTTTTGCTGGCGGGACAGCCGCCCGTTGCTTTGGGCGAGCACGGGTATTCGACGACGCCGGTCGCTTTGCGTTTGATTTCAAACGTGTGTTCGGTCGTTTTCGCTTTGACCGAGATCGTGTAGCCCGACCCAGATTCGGCGGAACTCGCGGTGAAGGTAGGGAGGCCGTTCAGCGCGGGTTCCAGTTTCAGCAGCTGAGCTTTGGCGCAGTTCGTGTATTTGCCATTGTTTTCAGTGGAGCAGCTCTCCATCGTCACCTGAACGTCGTGGGCGGCCTCCTTGGCCTTGGCGTCGTGGCCCTTGTCGACCTGGTCGAAAAATGACGGCAGGGCGACCGCCGCGAGGACGCCGAGGATCAACATCACTACCAGCAGCTCGATCAGGGTGAAACCCGCCTCGCCTCCATTGTTCGGTTCGCGCAGCGTCAGGTTCCCCATGCCGCATTGATCGACCGCTGAGAGAAACCCCTTAGCTACGAACGGATCGTTCCGAATAAAGGGACTCGATCTCGTCCTCGTACTTGCGGGCGATCGGGCGGCGTTTGAGCTTCATCGTCGGGGTCAGCTCGTCGCCGCCGGGCTGCCAGTCGGACGGCAGCAGTTTGAACTTCTTCACCTGCTCGACCCGGGAGAGGCCGGCGTTGCCGCGCTCGACCGCGGCCTCGACCTCGGCCAGGATCGCCGGCTCGGCGGCGAGGCTCGCCGGGGAGAGGTCCTCGATCCCGTGCTGCTGGGCGAAGGCGGGGGCGAAGTCGGCGTCGAGGGTGACGAGGGCGACGTTGTAGGGGCGATCGTCGCCGACGGCGCAGACCTGGCCGATCAGCGGGCTCGCCGCCTTCAGCTTCGACTCGATGTTGGCCGGCGACATGTTCTTGCCGGCCGAGTTGATGATCAGCTCCTTCTTGCGGTCGACGATCGTCAGGTAGCCGTCCTCGTCGATTTCGCCGACGTCGCCGGTGTGCAGCCAGCCCTCGGCGTCGATCGCCTCCGCCGTCTTCTCCGGATCGTTGCGGTAGCCGGGCATCACCGCGCTGCTGCGCAGCAGGACCTCGCCGTCGGAGGCGAGCTTCAGCTCGGCCCCGGGCGCGGCCGGCCCGACGGTCCCGATCTTGATCCGCTCGGGCGGGTTGCAGGTGCCGGCGCCGGTGCTCTCGGAAAGCCCCCAGAGCTCGGCCAGCGGCACCCCGATCGCGTGGAAGAACTCGATCGTCTCCCGCGGGCAGGGGGCGGCACCAGCGTGCGCCCAGCGCAGCTGGTCAAAGCCGACCCGCTCGCGGAGCGAGGCGAGCACCGTCTCCTCGGCTTTCGCGTGTTCGGCGGCGAGCTCGGCCGAGGGCTCCTCCCCGGCCTGGACCGTCGCGACCATCCGCCGGCCGACGTCCAGCGCCCACTCGACCGCCTGGCGACGGTTGGGGTCGGCCTCGGCGCCGATCCCGATCTCCATCGCCGCCTTCAGTTTTTCCCAGACCCGCGGCACGGCGAAGAACCAGGTCGGCCGCACTTCGGCCAGGTAGGCGACGACCTGGCGCGGGTCGGGGCAGCAGGTCGTGGTGTTCCCGTAGCCGATCGGCCCGTAGTGGGTGGCGTTGCGCTCGGCGATGTGGGCCATCGGCAGCCAGGAGACGACCCCGCCGTCGCTCGGCATGCGGAAGATCTCGTCGAAGGAGCGGAACGCCCCGAGCACGTTGGCGTGGGTCAGCTGCACGCCCTTCGGCGGGCCAGTCGTGCCGGAGGTGTAGATCAGCGTCGCCAGGTCCTCGGGCTGGACCGCCCGCCAGGCGGCCTCGAACTCGAAGCCCGCCTCACCGCCCGCTTCCAGCTCGGCGAGCGAGATAGCCCCGTCGCGGGGATCGCCGTCGACGACGACCACGTGCTCGAGCCCCTCGGCCGCGTCGCGCACGGCGAGCACCGTGTCGAGGAACGCCTGCTCGGTGACCAGCACGGAGTTGGCGGCGTCGGCCACCAGGTGCCCGATCTGCTCCGGGGTCGAGGTGTTGTAGACGGAGAACGGCGTCGCACCGAGGTGCATCGCGCCGGTGTCGGCGAAGTGGAACTCGGGCCGGTTGGTGAGCATGATCCCCACCGTGTCGCCGCGCTTCACCCCGAGGGCGGCCAGGCCCCCAGCGACCGCCCGGACCCGCTCCCCGTACTCGGCCCAGGTGGCGCTGAACTCGTCGTCCTTGGTCCGCAGCGCCGTCCGCCCAGCCTGCTCGGCCACCGTCACCTGAAAGGCCTCCGGCAACGTCGCCGACTCGAGCGCCCGCGGCCGCGGCTCAGTCGTCTTTTCGTCCTCGCTCGGCATTCCCAAGTTCCCAGCCGACTATCTCACAGCGACTACGCGGCCGAGGCCGAAAGCTGCGCTTTCGCATACAGAGTCTCGGGCGCAACATCGGCCTGGTTCGGCCAGACGATCGTCCCCGCCTCCGAATCGGCGCGAAGCCGGCGGAAGTAAGCGAGGTCCCGAAGCGGCTCAAAGACGCCGCCGTAGTCGAGGAGATAGGAGAGGTCAACGTCCGCGCTCAACCCGTCCTCGAACCGAACGCGGACCGTGTGGCCTTCCGATGCCGTGGCCTTCAGCAAGAGTGGCGTGCTCCTCATGACTTTGATGGTAGCCGTCAATGCAGTGGCTCAATCGGCTTCAGGGGCTGATGATTGCGTGCCCTATCCCAGTTCTCTCGGAGCTCGGCCTGACGAAAGGTCGCCCACTCGATTACGAGCCGCCTTGCTCTCGACGGCAGACCGCCGGCGATGACCGTCATGCTCTCGATCGCGATGGATGCCTCTGCCTCTCCATAGCGAGCATGGAAATGCGGACGACCGAGGTGCTGGGCCTCGTCGTAGTACATCCAAATCGTGATCCCGTAAAAGCTGCTGACTCGCGGCACCGGGTGAGCCTGCAGCTGGCGGTGTCACGGAACAAGACCTGAATGTGCCTCGGAAGAAAATTCTTTCCGCCGGAAGTGCAGCTCACATCATCGCCAGTTGGCGGGTGCTCTCCAGGTTGAGGAGGGCTTGCTTGCGCTCGAGGCCGCCGCCGTAGCCGGTTAGGGAACCGTTGGCGCCGATCACTCGGTGGCAGGGGACGATGACCGCGACCGGGTTGCGGCCGTTGGCGCCGCCGACGACGCGGGCTCGCTGCCACGGCTCGACGTCGGCGTCGAAGAGCTCCGGGTCGATCTTCGCCGCCTGCTCGCCGTAGCTCGCGGTCTCCCCGTAGGGGATCTCCAGCAGCGCGCCCCAGACCGCCTGCTCCAGCGGCGTGCCCTGGAGATCAAGGGCCAGGTCGAACTGCCGCAGCTCCCCGGCGAAGTAGGCGTCGAGCTGGTCGGTGACCTCGGGCATCGGCGCCTTCGTCGCCTCGGCGAGCACCCGCGTGCGGCCGGGAAAGCTGAGGTCGGTGAGACCCCGTGCTCCCGCGACCAGGGTCAGCGGCCCGATCGGGCTCTCGTAGACGGTCCATCGAGTTGAGGCCTGCTGCATCGTGCTCGCGTCCATATATAGGGAACGTGGCGGCGGTCGTGATTGTGAGGTCGCTCACTTTGTTGAGCTAGTTGATCAACTTTATGTACTATGCCGATCGGCCTCGTCCCGGCCCCCGGCAGCGGGATCTGGCCTCCTCTACCCCTCGACACACCAAGGAGGCACGATCGAATGGAGTACTTGCCCACCCTCACCCGCCGACGACACAAGTCAGCGCTGCTCGCGTTGCTGGCGACGCTGCTGCTCGGCATGGCGCTGCTGAGCGCCGGCAACGCCGCCGCCCATCGCGGCCACGCTCACCCGCACCCCTATTGGGATCCCACGCCCGCACCCTCAGACCAGGCGCTGGCGCTGCAGTGGTTCGACGTCAGCAAAGACACGGTCGCCGCGGCCGGGTTCCCCGAGCCGATCACCTCCACCCGCACCTGGGCGGTCAGCTGGCTTGCCGCCGCCCGCGCCGCCGAGGACGGCTTCGGCTGGCGCTTCCAGGACGCCGCCTTCGCGCAGGCCCTGCACGACACGCTCGTCGCCCAGGTCCCGAGCCGCCAGGCGCAGCTCGACGCGGCCCTGGCCTCCACCCTCGCCGGGATCCCCGACGGCTGGCAGAAGAACTTCGGCATCGCCGCCGGCCAGCACGAGGCGAGCAAGGCGCTCGCCGAGCGCGCCGGCGACGGGCTCGACACCGCATCGGTCGATATCCCCTACACCCCGCCGCCTCCCGGCCCCGGCACCTGGCAGCCGACCCCGCCGACCTTCGGCCCGGCCGTCCGCGCCGGTCAGAAAGACGGGCGGGCCTTCCTGCTGGCGAGCAACAGCCAGTTCCGGCCGGGACCGCCACCGGCGCTCGACTCGCCCAAGTTCCTCAATGCCCTCGCCGAGATCCGCGCCGTCGGCCAGGACACCAGCAGCACCCGCACCCCCGCCCAGACCGACACGGCGCTGTTCATCGCCCAGGACTCATACGCCCTCTACAGCCAGGCGCTGCGGGCGGTCCTCGCCGACACCCACCACTCGCTGCTCTGGGACGCCCGCGCCGTCGCGGCCTTCCACGTCGTCGAGGTCGACACCCAGATCGCGATCTTCGAGGCCAAGTACGTCTACACGTTCTGGCGCCCGGTGACCGCGATCCGCACCGGCAGCGTCGACCCGGACCCCACCTGGACGCCGCTGCTGGCGACGCCGCGCCACCCCGAGTACCCGAGCGGGCACGCCGGCTACGCCGGAGCCGCAGAGGGGGTGCTGAGCGCGCTGACCGGCCCCTGGGCCCCGCAGCCGGTCGCCGCCACCAGCACCACCGCCCCGGGCAGCGTCCACACCTACACGCGCTGGTCGCAGATCACCCAGGAGACGATCGACGGCCGCGTCTGGGAGGGAGTCCACTACCGCTTCTCCGACGAGACCGCGGCAAAGGTGGGCAAGCAGGTCGCCGCTTGGGACCTGGCCCGCCTCTGGAAGCTGGGCCTCTAAAGAGCCCTACTAGATGTAGTTCCTAAGCACGTTGTTCATCCGGACCTCCTTGGAGGCTGGCGGTGTCGAAGCCCCAGCAACAAGGAGGAACCGGATGAAGCTCCACGCTAACGCGCCCCTCGGCCCGAAGGGCAGGGCGATCATGGTCAGGCGAGTGCTCGAGGAGGGCATCGCGCTCACGGAGGCGGCCGAGGCCGCCGGAGTGAGCACGAGGACCGCCGGCAAATGGGTGCGCCGCTACCGGGCCGAAGGAGAGGCCGGGCTGCTCGACCGCAGCTCGGCCCCGAAGCGCGTCCACAACGCCACGCCAGCCGAGCGGGTGGAGGCGATCGCCGCCCTGCGGCGGGTGCGGCTCACCGGCCCCGAGATCGCCGAGACCCTGGAGATGGCGACCTCGACCGTCTCCGCGGTGCTGAAGAGGATCGGCCTCGGCAAGCTCTCCCGCCTGGACCCCGAGGAGCCAGTCCGCCGCTATGAGCGCTCCCGCCCCGGCGAGCTGATCCACATCGACGTCAAGAAGCTGGGGCGAATCGGCCCCCATGGCGCCGGTCACCGGATGCTCGGGCGCGGCTGGGCCAAGGAAGGGCGCACCCGCACCGACGCCGAGGGGGTGCGGCGGCTGCAGACCGGCTGGGAGCGCGTACACGTCTGCATCGACGACGCCACACGCCTCGCCTACGTCGAGGTCCTGCCCGACGAGAAGGCAAAGACCGCAATCGGCTTCCTGAGGCGAGCGCTCGCCTTCTACCGATCTCACGGGATCGCGGTGGAGGGGCTGATGACAGACAACGGCTCCGCCTACCGCTCCGCCGCCCATGCCCTGGCCTGCCGGGCCCTGGGGATCAAGCACATCCGCACCCAGCCCTATCGGCCTCAGACCAACGGCAAGGCCGAGCGCTTCATCCGCACGATGCTGCGCGAGTGGGCCTACGCCGCCGTCTACGGCTCATCGCCAGAGAGGGCCGCGGCCCTCTCTGGGTGGATCGAGCGCTACAACTACCGACGACGACATGGCGCCCTCGGCCACCGGCCGCCTATTCAGCGGCTACGGGAGCTTCAAGGGAACAACGTGGCTGGCATCTACAACTAGTAGGCAAACGGAGACGACCCGGGGGGATATGCGGTCCCGGGTCGCCTCCGTTGCCCCTGCCGGCTCCCGCCGTCAGCCCTTCGAGGTGCAGGTGCGAATGATCCCCGCCGAGACCTTGGTCCCGTCGGCGAAGACCGAACTGGCGTTGGCCTGCAGCTTGCCGTCGGCGCACTTGGCCGAGAGCACGCTGACCTTTTTCCCCTTGTAGGTGTAGGTCTTGCCGATCTTCAGGTCGAACGATTTGACCGAGCCGGATCCGTTGGCGATCCTCGGGATGCTGGCGACCGATTTGAGGCCGTAGCGCCCGTTGTGAATCTTCGTGATCTTCACCGTGGTCACGATCGCGCCCGAGATCGGTGCCGTGAAGTAGGCGTGGATGTAGAAGGTGGTCGTGCCGCCCTTCTGGCCGCCGTTGAAGACGGTCAGGGCCGAGTTGACCGGGATCGGTTTCGATTCCGGGAAGAGGACCTCGACCGTGGTCTTGCCGCTGCCGATGATCGCCTTCGGGCAGGCCGCTTTCGCCGCGTTGGTGTCACGCGACTGCAGCTGTCCCGATTTGCAGACCGGCAGCCCCTTGACGAAGACGGCGCCGTTTTTGTCGGTTTCGACGATCGCTTCTTTCAGCGCCGGCGGGTGGGTGCCGTCCTTGGTCGCGATCTTCCCCGAAGCGGTCAGCGTGATCGGCGCCAGCTTCGTCTTCGGCAGCGCCGTCGGCGTGAAGCCGCCGTTGAAGGTGAAGGCGAGGTTCCCCGCTTCCGCCGTCACCGGCTTGTTCCCCGCCAGCGCCGTACCGCCGGCCACGAATACGGCCAATGCCATGACCGCCGCCGCAAGCGCGACGAGCGGCCTCTTTCCCCTGCCAGAAATCTTCATCTCTTCCTCCTGTAGTGAACGAGAGCCAACTGGTCACCGGCAGCCCAAAAACGCCGGTGTCTATGGAACCCGCCCAGGGGGAAAGAGTTGCGACGGCAGGCGAGCAACTTCCGCACCTCCGGGCTGTTATGAGAAACAAGTCCGTCTAGGGAGGGGAGACAGCGATGCCCAGTCTTTGGAAGCAGGTAGGGGTGCTCTTGGCGATGGGAGTGCTCGCAGCCTCGAGCGCCGCCCCGGCGAGCGGGGCGGATTGGGCCCTGCGCACGGTCGGCGACTCGATAATGCTCGGGATCTCCTGCCCGACCACCTCGCGCTGTGTCGCCGGCGGGGCCGGCAACACGGTCCTCAGCTCCGAGGATCCGACCGCCGGTGCGAGCGGCTGGAAGTCCGTCAACGTCGGCGCCGGCGAGCAGGGCCCGTACTTCTCGCCCTCGCGCCAGATCCGCGCCGTCGACTGCCCGGCTCCGGGCTTCTGCGTGGCAGTCAGCTACGAGGGGTTGATCTACACCTCGACCAACCCGACCGGCGACGCCGGCGCCTGGTCGGCGGCCGACCTCTCGCCCGAAGGCCCGAACATCCACATGTACGGGCTCGACTGTCCCACCGCGAACCTCTGCGTCGCCGTCGCGACCGGGGGGAAGATCCTCACCACCACCGACCCCGCGGGCGGGGTGGGCGCCTGGACCGTCACCCAGCTCCCCTCGCCGCTGTACCTGCGCGGCATCTCCTGCGCTTCCGCAAACCTCTGCGTCGCGGTCGGCGACGAAGGTGAGATCGTCAGCTCGACCCAGCCGCTGGGCGGCGCCGGCGCCTGGAGCGAGACGCAGCTGCCGGGGGCGCCGATCGACCGCTTCCTGCTCGGCATCGCTTGCCCGGCCGCGAGCCTCTGCGTCACCGGCAACACGGTCAACACGCTCTTCACCTCGACCAACCCGACCGGGGGCGCCGGAGCCTGGACGCCGGCGCAGGGGAAGAGCACGGTGCAGATCACCGACGTCGACTGCCCGTCGCCGACCCAGTGCGTCGCAATCGACAACAACGGGGACGTGCTCACCTCGACCAACCCGACCGGGGGCGCGGCGGCCTGGACCTTCCAGAACGTGCTCGCCTACACGGAAGGTCCGAAAGACATGCTGAACCCCAACGGGATGTTCGGCATCTCCTGCCCCTCGACCGCACTGTGCGCGATCGCCGCGACCCACGGGCAGATCCTGACCAGCACCAACCCCTTCGATCCGCCGCCCGCGCCGGCGCCGACCAAGAAGGCGAAGAAGAAACACCGGAAGCACAAGGGCCCGAAACGGCCGCGCGCGATCATCGCCTCGAGGCCACCGCCGGGGATCGAAATCGCCAGGGGCAAGGCCAAGATCCGCTTCCGCTTCTTCGCCGCCAACCATGCCTCGGTCCGCGGCTACGTCTGCAAGCTCGACAAGCGCCACTTCAAACCCTGCAAGTCACCGAAGAGCTACCGGGTCGGCTTCGGCAAGCACTGGTTCTCGGTGCGGGCAGTGGGCTGGACCGGATACCGCGGCAAAGCCGCCACCCTCGGTCCGTTCAAAGTCTGCCACCCGACCAACGGCATCTACTGCATGGAGAGGTAGAACGACGGCGGCCCGCCCCGCTATCACGGGTAGGCTGGCCGGAATGAACGTCTTGATCGCCGCCGACATGGAGGGAATCGCCGGGATCGAGGACTACCGCGATTGCCTCCCCTCCCACCCCGCCGGCTACGCCCGCGGGCGGCGGCAGATGACCGACGAAGTGCTGGTCGCGATCGAAGCGCTGCGGGCCGGCGGGGCGGGGACGATCAGCGTCGGCGACTGGCACATGGTCGGCACCAACGTCGAACGCGAGCGGATGCCGGCCGGGGTCGAGGTGCGGCCGATCGCCGACTTGGCGCTGGACGTGGCCGAGCCTTCGATGGCCAAGGCCCACGGCGGCCCGCTCGACGCGGTGGTGATGATCGGCCACCACGCCAAGACCCCGAGCCCGAAGGGCTTCTGCTCCCACACCTTCGTCTGGGGGATGGAGGTGCTGCTCGACGGCGACTCGCTGAGCGAGACCCAGACCTACGCCCAGGCCCTGGGGGCCGAGGGCATCCCGATCCTCGCCGCCGCCGGCGACCGCTGGCTGCTCGAGGAGATGGAGCCCGGCGAGCTCGGCAGCGCCCGCCTGGTGACGACCAAGGAGGGCGAAGGCCGCGCCCGCGCCAGCTCGGTCGAGCCCGCAGACGCCCACGTCGCCCTCCGCAGTGCGATCGCCGGCGCCCTCTCCGAACCGCTGCAGCCGCCGCCGTCCCGCAGCTACCCGGCCGAGCTCGTGGTCAAGGTCGAGGGCGCCGAGATCGCCCGCACCACCGTCGCCGAGCCCGGCGAGCTCCTCACCGCCGTCGCCAACGTCTTCCGCACCAGCCAGGTCTCGAAGGAGTACCGCCAGCTGGCCAAGCTCCTGCCGCCCGAAAGCTCCCGCCTCCGCGCCCTCCAGCGCCGCGCCGGCAGCCTCCTTGCCACGCCGGTGATGCGTGGCAAGGAGCGCGACTGGCTCGCCGCCGACTGAAAAGATTCAAAGGCTGCCGGGCGGCGCCAGCCAGACGCTCTCGAACAAGCAGGCGCCGTTCGCGCATTGCCATCCGAACACGGCAGCGACCCGGGGCTCATGGCGAGCACCCAGGTCGACTGCTGCACACGCCGCCGGGACAGGGAAGGCCACGGGGCGCTGGCTGCGATCGAGTGCGGGGACACCCGAAGCAGTATCGAAATACTAGTGCACTCTATTGAAAAACACTAGCCCTTGTCATGGCTTTGTTTCTTTACTTTGCAGGTACGGGTCATCGTCACCGCCAGGCTGCGGCCGTCTTCGAAGCCGAAACTGGCTCGGGCGAAATCGAAGACCCCCAGGGAGGAGTCACGCGGGGCGGGGCAGCCCGCAGAGAGCAGCGAGCGCCGCTCTCCCCGGTAACGGAAGACCTTCGAAAGGCGCAGGGAGACCGAGGAGACGTTCCCCCATTCGGCCGCCACCCTGGGAAGTTCTCCGGTCAGGGTCGTACGCAGGGCGCCGGAGGCCCTGCCGAGCTTGAAGACGATCACCTGCGACTGCGGCAGGGGTTCGGTCCCGAAGATGTGGGCGAAGATGACGTGCTGCCCGTGCAGGACGCCGTTGAAGGCGGTCACCTGGCCGGCGGAGGGGAACGGCGACTGTTCGGGCAGGAGGACGTTGGCGCCGAAGGTGCCGTTGCCGATCACCGAGTCCGGGCAGGTGGCGATCGCTTCGCTGGTCGAGGCGGGGTGGATCTGGTGGTAGTGACAGACGGGCAGGCCGCGGAAGTCGAACTTGCCGGCGCGGTTGATCGCGAGGGAGATCGTCCGCAGCTGCGGGGGCTGCTGGCCGTCGAGGGACTTGATCTCCCCGCCGAAGGTGACCGCCACCGGCGCGGTCCCCTGCCGCGGCAGGGCGTTGGGGGAGATCCCGCCGGTGAAGGAGACGCGCAGGTTGCCTTCCTGGGTGACCTCGGCCGCGGCGAGTGAGGCACAGGCGAGGAGGCAGAGCACCGTCGCCGCGGCGACGGTGCTCCTGGTCGCTCTCCTCACCATCAGGGGACTACTTCTTCTTCTTCGACTTCTTGCCGCAACTGCTCTGGACGAGCGGCTTTTCGTTGTGGCGCTTGCCGTTCTGACCCACCATCCGCACTTTGGCCCGCGCAGGAGATATGCAGAGGTTGCGACTGTTGACCAGGAGGCTCTTCTTGCCGCCCTTCATCGTCAGCACGAACTTGGTCACCGGCGCGTCGGGGACGGTCTCGAACGTGTTGCGGATGCCGCCGTTCTCGGAGTCGATCCGGCCGGCGAGCTCGATGTCGAACTGGCCCTGCAGGTCGGCGACCAGGTCGGGCAGCGGATTGTTCGAGGAGCGCAGGTAGACCGGGCCTTCGAGCGGATCGTCGAGCAACGGGGTGATCGCCCTCGCAAAGCCGTAGACCGAGGCGGCCGGACAGTTCTCGGCGGCGAACTGCACCCGGGTGCAGACGGTGCCGATGTGGCCCTGTTCGAGGAAGAAGGCGTGCGGGAGCGCTACCTGCACTTTGGAGATGTTGGCTTCCTTCTTGCCGGTGGTCAGGACCGCCGTTAGCGCCTGGAAGTCACCGCGGTTGGTGCCTCCCTTGACCTTGAACTTCAGCTTCGGGCCAAAGTTGAGCGCGCCGCAGTCGCCGACCTTGGTCGGGACTGAAGGATGGGCCTCGCTCCCGTCGACAGAGGTGATCGTGGTGGTGGCGTATCGCTGTTCGCAGCTCGTCGGGTTGACGGTGAAGTCCGGCTTCTTGACTTCGATGCGGACGTCGCGGTAGGCGATCGGCACGCCTTCGAGGATCTGCGGCAGCGGATCGGACTTGGCGATCACCTGGGCGGTGACCGGATTCAGGTCGATCGCGGTCCGGACGACGATGTCGCCGAAGTCGAAGGGGCCGGCCTGGGCCGGGACCTTGGTGATCAGCGAGTAGGGCGCGCCGTTGTAGGGACCGGCGAAGTAGAGCGCGGTCGGCTCCTTGCCGGGCTGGGGGGTGAAGAGCGGGAACGCACCGGTGCCGAGCGCCGTGGTGGCGATCCCGACCTGGCTGCCCGCCGGGCAGTTGCCTGACGGCGCTCCCGACTCCGGGCACACCTCGAGGCCTTTCAGGTTCGCGATCTCGCCCTTCGGCAGGGTGACCTCGATCTTCGAGATGTTCTGTTCGCCGTCCTGACGGGTGATGCGGATCGTCAGCGGCGATTTCGCCCCCGCCACCGGGTTGGCGACTCCGGCCTGCAGGCGCGGATTGAACTCGCCGGCGCCGGCGCAGGCTTCGTTGATCGGCATCGGCACCGAAGCGACCACCGGTTCGGTCGGCCGTGCCCAGGGGAAGACTTCGGTCTTGATCGAGTAGTCGCCGCAGGTGTTCGGGGTGACCAGCGGGGCCGTCGGACCACCGCGAAAGTCGAGATGGACGTTTTCGAACGGCAGCTGCGGCAGGTCGGAGAAGATCGCCTTCAGCTGCCCGTCCTCTTTGTTCACGTTCAGCTCGCCGGGGAGCTTCAGGTAGAAGCCCGGTCCTTTGACCAGCATGTAGACGGCGAAGATCGAGCCGAACGGGTTTTCGTTCTGCTTGGCCAGAACGACTTCACCCTGCAGCGGGTCCGGCAGGACCTGGGTCTCGATCGTCACGTTGCCGAGCTTCGAACCCGAGGGACAGGCTGGCGGGTTGTTGTTGCCGAGCCCGACCTGTGCTTCTGAGCAGGCTTCCAAACCGGCGACTGCCGAGGCCGACACGGTCATTCCCTTGGGAAAGGTGACCACGGCTTCCTTCACCGCCGAGGACGAGAAGCCACCGGGGCCTTCGTTGCTGGGCAGGTCGAGGTTGATGTCGAGACCGGTCGGCGAGTGGGCACGGTGGGTGCCGGGAAGCGGGACTAGCGTCGGTTCGAAGGGGAGGTTTTCGCAGCCTTCCCAGACGAAGGGAGTGCCTTCCTCGTCGGTCGTGATCAGTTCTTCGTCGAAGATCCCGGGGTGCTGCCAGGAGTCCCCCCTCGCCTTGAAGACCGAGGCGGTGTCCGGACACGAAGTCGGGCTGGTGAAGAACGGCACGTTCGGCGCGTTGGTGTCGATCGTCAACGGGTTCTCCCCGATTTCGATATACCCGGGCCCCTGCCGTTCGGTGTCATGCGACGGATCGGCCGGGACCCCCCAGAACTTGACCCGCACCCATTCGATCCCTTCCGCCTGGGTGATCTGGAAGCTGCCGGAGGAGATCCCGTAGTCGCCAGGGCGCACGCGGGGCGTGATCGTCGCCACCGAGGTGCTGTATTTGAACCCGAACAGGGCCGGAATATCGGGACCGTGGGGCATGTTGTAGATCGACACGTGGACGATGAACCCTTTTTGGTTCAGTTTGATGTCCGCCTTGCCGACCTCGGTCTCGACCGGGCAGGCGTTGACGACAAGAGTCGAGAGACCGCAGGTCGGAAACGGCGTCGGATTGCCAATGAGACCGACAGGAAGGTCGAGATCGACGTCGCGGACCGACTCCGGCGGTCCGGGTTCCAAAGCGAATTTGAAGCTGAAATCCGCATGCGCGCCGGCCTGCCGCGAGTATTTGCCTTTGACGTCCTTCAGCGAGACCCCGGTTTCGGTGAATTCCAGGTTCGCGCTCGCCGGAGGCGCGGCGAGGGCCACGAGGGCGAGACAGCCGGCGGTCGCCGCCAGCAGCTTGGACCGGATCTTACGAGGCCCGATCATCGGTTGCCCCCCTTTCCTGCCTTGTTGGCTTTGTGCTTCTTGACGCAGCGGACCTTGCCATTGACCTTCTTGCCCTTCTTGCCCTTGCCGCACTTCTTGTGCTTCGGCGGATTGACGTTGCCCGGGCCACTCAGGGCTTCGGAGCCGCCGAAGGGCAGTTCCGGCCCGGCGTTCGGGGTCGCCTTACAGTCGTCGCGCAGGCATTCCTGCGGCGGCGGCGGGCTCTGCGCGGGCAGGCCGCCATCGATGCGAGCGTCGTAGATGTCGACCGACTGGTCGTTGTCGCGGCCGACCAGCTTCTGCTGGGTCGTGAAGAAGACGTCCCTCCCGTCCTCGGAGATGTCGGCGAAGGTCGCCGGGAAGGGTGCGTTGCCCGGGGTCACGAGCCGGGCTTTGCCGCTCTTGAATTCGTAGACATCGTTGACACCATTGACGTCGGCGGCGACCAGCCGGGAGGAACTGGTGAAGAAGAACTGTCCCGAGTTAGTGACTGACTGCGGTAGATGCTCGCCAATGGTGCGGTTGATCAAGTTTGGCAATGAGGCTTCTCCGGGAGTGCCGTCGGGGAGGCAGGAGGCACAGCTAAGTTCTTCGGTCACGGCGTCGTAGAAGTACAGACGGGCGTCATTGGCTCCGCTTTCGCTTCCCGAAAACGCCAGATAGCGGCCGTCCGGGCTCGACGCGGAATACTCGGACCCAGCTCCGCTCGGAGATATCGCCTGCAGGTCGCCTTCGCGCCAGACCTTCAAGCCGTCGTTTGCGCGGAAGTAGAAGGTTCCGCCGTCCCGGCTGATCCCGAGCCCGGAATGGTAGGGGTCCGAGCCGCCCCCGAGGAGCGCTGCCCCCAGGTACTCCAGGCTGCCATCGCTCGCGTCGTAGCGATAGGCGTCGCCATATTCGCCGGGCGCGTCGCTGGTCAGCTTCACGTTGGGCTCGTTGGTGGCGAAGAACGCGTAGCGGCCGTCCTCAGAGGTCCCGATCAGCAGTGCAGGCCTCACCCCGGTGGGTTCGCCCGGCACCTCGGACACCGAGATCGCTTTCGTTTCGCCGTTCTCGCGTAGGTAGACGCCCGGTTCTGGTTCGACGCTCTGGAAGTAGATCTTCGTGCCGTCGGCTGAGACCGGTGAAAAGACCCGGCTGTAAGCACCGATTTCGAAGATGGTGGCCGGAGTTTCAGTCGGACCGGGGAGAATCGAGACGATTTCGAGACCATCCGCTTCGCTCCAGCGATAGAGGGAGTTGAAGGCCGCACCTTCGATCAGCGGCATCTGCGAGTAGAAGACCATCCAACTCATATCTGGAGCACTGGCGAGAAATTGACCGCCGCCCCCGTATCCCGTGTAGAAGTTGAGCGCAAGGAAGAAATCCGGCGTGCTCCCCACCAGCGTGTATTCACCTGAGGCGATGTCGAAGATGTAGAGGTTGGCGGCTTCCCCCCCTGCCGCATCGGGCGTCAGCTCTTCGTTCGAGACGACGAACGCCTTGGTGAAGTCGGGAGAAAGCCCCAGGGTCGCCTGGGTGATGATCCCGTTGGAGTTGACGCCGAGCGGAGGATCGAGATCGGGACCCGGTTCCCAGTCCTCCGCCCCCCGAAAGGTGATCGAACGGGCGTTGAGGGGCGCTCCCGAACCCCCGCCCTTGGTTATGTAGGCCATCCCGTTGCCGTCGGCTCTAGCGAAGAAGCCGTAGTTGTATTCGATCGCGATCCCGTGCTTATCGGCCGGCGTGACCTGCTCGTAGGCGCGGAAGGGGGTTCCGGCAGCGGGGACGGTGGTGAAGGTTTCATCCGCCCCCTCGCTAACGCCGATCTCGTTTTCGGCCACGATCCGGAAGTGATAGGTCGTACCCGGATCGAGGCCCCTGATCGTGCGGCCGAAGGCTCGCGGTTCGAATCCGTTCCCGGCGGCGGCCTCGATGCCGGCAGGAACCCTCGATCCATAGGCGTCAGTGAGCCCGTATTCGAAGTGGTAGGTCGTCTGCAGGCCCGACGGATTGACCGTACCGTTGAGGACGGCACTGGATTCGCTGACGTCGGTTGCTTTGGCAGTCACGACCTCTGGGGCGATCGTCGCGGTGCTGACGGCCACCGGGTCTGACCTTTTGATGGCCAGTCGGTTGCTGGCGACGAAACGGACCAGGTAGTCGAAGTTGGCGAACAAGCCGGTGAGGTCGGCTTCGACCACGGTCACCACGCCGGCTTCGGTCAGATTCTGGTCCGCCACACCTGGCAGCGGTTTCCAGGTTTCGCCGCCGTCAGCGGAGTACTCGAAGTGAGCTTTGCTTTCATCCGGCAGGGGGTCCCCGGGTTCCACGGCTGCGCTGAGGTGAACGCTATGGGCGGTGACGTTCGAAACCGCCGGCCCTTCGATGCCGGGGTAAACGGCGGGGACATAAGCGTTGAGGGGGCTTTTTCCCCTGTACTCATATAGGCGCCCGTTGTTGCCGTCGATCGTCAACGCGCTTCCGCCGGAGTTGGGCGGGACCGCTTCTGACAGTAGGTCACCCGAGGCTGAGAACACCTTGAGGCGATCACCGGTGTCGGCGACGAGAAGATCGCGGGTCGGATCGAAAGCCAGGGCGATGATCGCACCCACGCTCTGTACTTCGCCGAGCTGAGTCCCGGTGCCGCTGATGTGAACGATGCTCTGGCTGGATTCCTGAGCGAAGTAGATGCTTCCATCGGGCGCGACGGCGAGCCGCTGCGGGCCCATCCCGGGGGTGGCGATCGTGCCGAGAAGCGTTCCGCTCGAGTTGTAACGCCTGACCCCTTCGGCGCCGGGGTCGGCGACGAGGAGATCATGGGTCGTCGGATCGACCGCGATCCCTTCGCCGGCCGGGACTTCGAAGGTGGGGTCGAGGGTGTAGGCAGGGGTCGGCTGACCGTCGGAAAGGAAGCGCCTGACTACACCCAAGGTGGCGATGTCCTGGGCGTAGACGGCATCGGTGCTGAGATCGATCGCCACGTCGGCGGGATAGAAGTTCGACGGGGAGATGGTGGTCAGTTCGGTTCCGCCCGCAGTCGCGTCCGCCGCGTATATGGCGATTTTTCCTTTGTCCTCGTTAGAGACGAAGATGTTGCCGTGGCTATCGACCGCCACCGCATTGCGCACCCGGGTGAAAGGGGCTCCGCCTCCGAAGCTGGTCAGGTAGCCATAGCCCGGCTGCGCTTCGGGAGCGGCGCTGGCCGCGGGCGCACCAATCCCTAGGAAAGCCGCCGCGCAGACGAGCATCGCCGCAAGGACGCCGAGCGAGAACGCGCTGTTCTCACGATGGGTCGATGACGATGACGCTGCCTTGGCGTGGCTTCTCACTTATCGATCTCCTTGTGCGTTGGGCCCCTGGTGCCCGTTCCTGAGACGGCGCGAGGGCGGGTGGCTGCCCTGACTCCCCTGCCGAATCCCTGTGTCGCCTCCCTGGCGAGCTTCGCGAATATAAACGTATCCCCTCTTGAAAGTCAAGGAGCGTTTTTTTATAGAGGGCGTACGTACTCCACGCGCCTAGGCTTCGCGGTCCCCGCCGACGAAGAAGGTGGCGATCAGATCCATCAGTTCCGGCGCGGCCTCGAGCAGCTGGCGCTCCTCGCCGCGATCGAGGTGGCCGGAGATAACGCCCTCGACCGCGCCGACGATGAAGCTCGGCGCCCTCGTCACGGCCGAGTCGCTCGCGGGAGACCGGCATTCCTCGCCCATCGCCGCCGCCAGCCGCTCGAGCAGCTCCTCATGCTTGGCGAGAGCCGGACCGCCGACGATGTGGACCTCGCGAATCAGGGCCCTGGCGGTGCGGGGCCGGGCGCCGGCGAATCGCAGCACGGTGGTCAACGCCGCCTCGGTCGCCGCTCGCCAGTCTCCGCCTTCCCCGGCCGCAGTCAGCATCGCCGTGCAGAGCTCCTCGGCTTCGGCCTCGTAGGCGGCCGCGAAGCAGGCCTCGAGATCGGCGAACCGCGCCTCGAACTGCTCGTTGGTTGCGCCGCTGCGATCGAGCAGCGCGTCGAGGGTGACCGCGCGATAGCCGACCTCGCCGCTCAGCTCCAGCATCGCCATCTCGATGCGGCGCCCGTCAGCGGCGCTGGTTCCTTTGCCGTCCCTCGGCCCCTGATCTTGCATATCGGCGGTTCGCCCCTCCGGGATAGACCGACCCCGATCCCGAAGCGCGCGAACTGAGAAGAAAACTATATCCCTCTCTAAGAAAACGTTGCCCCAACTCGACGGGCGGGGTATCTTGGCCCAATGAAACGGGCTCCAGACGAGGCGCCTGTCGTGCCGTTGGGAAGGCACGGACTGGCTCCGGACGTGGTCGCCGCCCACCAGCGGGAGCGGCTGTTCGAGGCGACCGTCGACCTGGTCGCCAAGCGGGGCTACCGCAACACCTCGGTCGACCACATCGTCAAGGCGGCGCGGGTCGGCTACGTCGCCTTCTACGACCTCTACGCCGACAAGGAAGCCTGCTTCCTCGCCGCCTTCGACCGGATCGTCGAGGAGGCGACGGAAGAGCTGGCGGAGGCGGTCGCCGGCGAGGAGGAGTGGCCGCAGCAGGTTGCCGCCGCGCTCGCCTGCCTGATCGGGATGATCGCCGCCGAACCGAAGCGCGCCCGGATCGCCCTGATCGAAGTGCAGGCCGCGGGCCCGGCCGGGTACGCCCGCTACGAGCAGGTCGTCGACCGGGCGGCGCCGAAGCTGCGGCAGGGGCGCGAGCTGAGCGAGGAGGCGGCGCAGCTCTCGGAGACCCTCGAGGAGGCCGTGCTGGGCGGCGTCATCTGGATCGTCCACCAGCGACTGGTGAAGGGGGAGCTGGGCGACACGGAGGAGCTGTTGCGGCAGTCGATTCAAATCGCACTCTCCCCGTACACCGGCGACGCCGAGGCGAAGCGGGTCGCCGACGCGACGCTGCGGGTTCGCTCGAAGCGGACGTGACCGCCGGCCGCACCGCCTACACGGAGGCGCTGGTCGACCTCACCTTCGAGCGGGGCTACGAGCAGCTGACCATCGGGGAGATCGTCGCCCGCGCGGGGGGCAGCGAGGCCGGGTTCGAAGCCCATTTCGCCTCCAAGCAGGAGTGCGCGGTCGCGGCGCTGGAAGAGATGATCGCCGACAACCAGCGCTCCGTGCAGGGGGCGTTCGAGAGCGAGCCGCAGTGGCCCGACTCGCTGCGCGCTGCCGCCTACGCGCAGGCAAGCTGGATCGTCGACAACCCGCGCAAGACGCGCTTCGGGATGCTGGAGACGCTCTGGGCAAGCGAGCTGACCAGCGCGCTGCGGGATCAGCTGTTCGGCGAATACGTCGCGATGATCGACGCCGGTCGCTCGGTCGCGCCGGATCCGGACTCGGTGCCCCCGTTCGCGGCCGAGAGCGTGGTCGGCTCGATCGCCCAGGTGCTGGCGCGCTACAGCGAGCGGGGAGGGGAGCGCGACCCGATCGCCGGTGTACCGGAGATGATGTACCTGGCGGTGAGGCCGTACCTCGGGGAGGATGCTGCCCGTCGAGAGTTGACGATCCCGCCGCCGAGCGACTGAATGGCAACGAAGAGAAAAGCCGAGCCCCAGACCCTGCCGCGCGGGCGGCATGGTCTGCCGCGCGAGCTGGTCGTCGAAAACCAGCGGGCGCGGATCGTCAGCGGGATGATCGAGACGGTCGCCGAGCTCGGCTACGCCAAGGCGGCGATCGCCAGGGTGATCAAACCGGCGAAGGTCTCGCGCCGCACCTTCTACGAAACCTTCGCCAACAAGGAGGACTGCTACCGGGCCGCCTATGAGGCGAGCTTCGAGTACCTCCGCGACCGGGTGCTCGCCGCCACCTCCGGGGAGGAGTGGCCCGGGTCGGCCCGCGCCGGGCTCGAGGCGCTGCTGGAGAGTCTCGCCGCCCACCCGAAACTCGCCACCTTCTTCCTCATCTCGCCGGCGAGTGTCGACGACGCAACCGCTTCGCGCCACCACCTGGCGATGCGCGAGCTGGTCGAGGCGCTGGTTTCCAAGGCACCGGGGACCGGCCGGGCCGGGGTCGCGTCGGAGACCCGGATCGACGCACTGGCCGGCGGCCTCTCGCGGCTGACGGCGATGAAGGTCGGCACCGGCAAAGGCGGGGAGCTGCCGGCACTGCTGCCCGACCTGGTCGAGCTTTTCCTGCGGCCGTACGTCGGCAGCGAAGAGGCGGTCCGTGTCGCCTGGGGCGACGAACGGCTCGACCGCCGCTAGACGTACATCTCCGCGAATCCGTTCCCTCATCTGTTCCCCGTTCCCTGGTTCCCTGAGCGCGCGTAAACGCGACGCTGTGTCCAAGATAGAGAGGACCGCATTTCCATGTCAAGCTTAGAATGGTCGAGTATCCGCTACTGATCACGCCTGTCGCAGATATAAGCTTTTCCTTCTATGGTCGCTACGCCGTGGGGGGACTCGGAGGAACTGCGCGAGAAGATGCTCGCCCCCGGCCCCTCGAACGCTCCCGAGGCGGTCGTCGAGAACCAGCGAGGACGGCTCTTCGGGGCGATGGTCGCCAGCGTCGCCGAGCGGGGGTACGCGAACACCCGGGTTGCCGACCTGGTCGAGATCTCGGGCGTCTCGCTGCGCAGCTTCTACGACCTCTTTCCCGACAAACAGGCCTGCCTCGTCGGCGCGCTCGAGGCCTTGGTGCGGTCGACGATCGGGCCGGTCCTCGAGTCGTCCGGGCCGGAGGAGTGGGAGCTCGACTCCAAGCGACGGCTCGGAGTCGCGGCGACGCTTGCCGCCACCCAGCCCGCGGCCGCGAAGATGTGCCTGGTCGAGGCCTACGTGGCGGGACCGGCTGTGGCCGCCGTGGTGGACGAGGCGACGGTGCGGATGGAGGGCCTCGTTCGCGACCGCCTCGCGGGGTCGGAACGGTGGGCCGACCTCCCCGCCGAGATCGGCACCTTCGCGATCGGCGCCATCTTCGAGACCTTCCGGGGGCAGTTGATCGACCACCACGAGAGCCGGCTGCCGGCGGTCGCCGAACACCTCGCCAATCTGCTGCTCCGGTTCGAGGCGCCGGTGCGGCCGCTGCGCTCCGCGGCGCGCCCTCCCGAGATCCGCCCCGAGCAGCTGGAAGCCAGCGACCACGCCGAACGGGCGCTACGGGCCTTCGAAGCGCTGCTGGCCCGACAGACCTTTGCCGAGACGACGATGGAGCAGGTCGCGAAAGGCGCGGGCATGTCGGTGAGGACCCTCTACGCCAACTTCGCCGGGCGAGACGAGCTGATGCTGGGGGCGATCGACAGCGCCGGCGCCCAGGTGGTGGCAGCGGCGCTCCCCGCCTACCGGCGCCAGCCCAGCCCGCCGGAGGGCATGCGGGCCGCCTTCGCCGCCATCCTCGGACTGCTCGCCTCACGCCCCAACCTCGCGCACATGCTCCTGCTCGCCAGTTACGAAGGGGGCGCCCCCGCACTTCGGCGGCGGGCGGAGGCGCTACGGCCGTTGGAGACCCTGCTGATGCGATCGGCGCCCAACGCACTCCCGGTGCCGAGGACGCTCCTCGCGCAATCGCTTCTCGGCGGTGTCCTCTGGCTGGCGCGCAGGCAGTTGTCCGAGGGCGGACCGGGGGCCCTGGCCGGCATGGCGCCGATCTGCACCTTCATCGCCCTGGCGCCGACGCTGGGGGCGGACCGAGCGACCGCCGCGGCGGAAGGGAAGAGCTACCGTCGCCAGCCGCCGGGCCAGGGCGGCGGCCTGGAGCACTCCGTCGCCGGCTCGACGAACACCCCGCTGTTGGCCGCGCTCGGCCGGGAGCCACACGACGTCGAGGGGCTGGTGGAGGAAGTGGCGCTGCCGCGAGAGGAGCTCGAATCCCAGCTGGCGAAGCTCGAGGACGCGGCGCTGATCGAACGCATGCCGGGCGCCGATGGGCCCCTCTTTCGATCCCGCTGGCCCCTCTGGAGGACCGAGGAGTGGGAGCGGCTCGGGCAGGCCGAGCGCGAAACCGCCTCGGCGGAGATCCTCTGGGCGATCGGGGAAGACACCGAGAAAGCGGTGGCGGCCGGCACCTTCGACGCCCATCCGGAGCGCACTCTGGTGCGGCTGCCGCTCTGGGTCGACGAGGAGGGTTGGCGGGAACTGCACGACGCCCTCGCGCTGACGCTCGAGGAGTGCTTCGCCATCCAGCAGCGGATCAGGGAACGCGTGGATGCAAAGGAGGGTCCGAGTGAGGGCTTCGCGGCGGGCGTGCACCTCGTCTCCTTCGAGACCGCGCCCCCGGAGCAGAGCACCGAGTTCTGAGAAGCTTCCTGGCGTGACCGACCAGGACGCCTTGCTGCAAAGGAGGATCTTCAACTGGTCGCAGGGGCTGCCGGGCTGGCAGCGCGGCCTGATGCGGAAGCTCTGCGACGGCCCGCTCGACGCGGCGGGGCGGGCGCAGGTGCTCGCGGTGCTCTGCGGCGATGCGGACGCGCCGGAGCTGGCGCCGCTGGAGCTGGCTAACCTGCCGGCTGACGAGGCCGAGCACGGGACGGTCGAGCTGCGGGAGATCCGCAACCTCGAGAACGTCAACCGGCTGGCCGGCGACCAGGCGCTGCGTTTCGGGCCAGGGCTGAACATCGTCTTCGGCGAGAACGGCGCCGGCAAGAGCGGCTACGGCCGCCTCTGCCGCCGGGTCTGCCGGGCGGCCGAAGTCGGCGAGGTGCTGCACGACGTCTTTGACCCCGGCAAGGCCGAGGCGCCGCAGACCGCCGAGTTCGTCCTCGCGGTCGACGGCTGCGAGCGGGTGCTGGAGGTCGACCTGAACGGGGAAGCGCCGCGGATCCTCTCGGCGATGACCGCCTTCGACGCCAGCTGCGCGGAGGTCCACATTTCCAAGTCGAACGCGATCGAGCACACGCCGCGGCCGCTGCGGCTGCTGAAGGAAATGGCCGAGGCGCAGGACCAGCTGGCCGCGGAGCTGGCGGCGCGGATCGCCGCCCGGCGCGAGGCGATGCCGCCGCTGCCGGGAGAGCTGACGGTGGAGGAGGCGAAGGGGTTCGCCGGGCTGAGCGAGGCGGAGCGGGAGGAGCTGGCCGAGCTGGAGCGCGCGGCGGAGACGATCGCCGCCGACCGCAGCGAGGAGCTGGAGCGGGCGGCGCGCAGGCGGGCCGACGCGGTGAAGAAGCTCGCGACCGAGCTGCAGAGCGCCTGGGACCGGCTCGACGACGGGGCGCTGGCCGAGATCGCCGAGCTGCGCGAGCGGCTCGCCCGCGCCACCGCCGCCGTCGACCAGCTTGCCGCCGAGGCCTTCTCCGACCAGCCGCAGCCGGGCACCGGCGGCGAGGCCTGGCGGCAGATGTGGGAGGCGGCACGGCGCTTCGTCGAAGCCGGCGACGGCGAGTTCCCCGGCGAGGGGGAGGACGCGACCTGCCCGGTCTGCCAGCAGCGCCTCGGCGGCGAGGCCCACGCGCGGATGCACCGCTTCGAGGCCTTCGTCTCCGGCGAGCTGCGCGAGCAGGTCCGCCAGGTCGACCTGGCGCTGACCGAAAGGCTCGAAGAGCTGCCGGACCTGGAGCAGATCCTCCACGCCGCCGAGGTCGCGGTCGCCGCGGCCGGCGAGCAGATGCAGCCGGCGGTCGACGCCGCGCTGGAGGCGCTCGCCGACCGACTCGCGATCGCGACCGGCAAGGCCGGACCGCACCCCGGCCGCGCCCTCGACCTCGCCCCGCTGCGGGACTTCGTCGCCGTCGGGGTCGCCGAAGCCGAAGGCTTTGCGGTCCTCCGCGACCAGGAGGAGCGCGACCGGATCGAGCTTCGGCTGAGCGAGCTGCGCGGGCGCCGCGAGATCGAGGAGGCGCTCCCCGACGTGCGCGAGCACCTCGCCGCGCTGGCGCAGATCGAGGCCTGGGAAGAGGCTCGCCGTCAGCTCTCCACCCGCAAGATCTCCCAGCGGATCGGCGAGCTGAGCCGGCTCGCGATCACCGGCCGGCTGCAGGAGGCCCTCGCCCGCGAGATCGAGGAGCTCGACCCGATCGCCGAGCGGGTGGAGCTGAAGCCCTCGGCCAGCAAGGGGAAGCCCTCGGTCCGCTTCGAGCTGCGCAGCGAGGGGCGGGAGCGGGTCGGGAAGGTGCTCAGCACCGGCGAGCAGACCGCGCTGGCGACGGCTTTCTTCCTCGCCGAGCTGCGGGTCAGCAACGAGCGCAGCGCGATCGTCCTCGACGACCCGATCTCCTCGCTCGACCAGCAGCGCCGTGAGCACCTCGCCACCCGTCTCGCCGAGGAAGCCCGGGACCGGCAGGTGGTCGTCCTCACCCACGACCTCGTCTTCGTCGCCTACCTGCTGGAGAAGGCCGCGGAGCTCGGCGTCGAGCTGCACTCGCAGGCGCTGACCCGCGCCAACGGGGAGGTCGGCGTGGTCAGCTCCGAGCTGCCGTGGCAGGCGCGCTCGCCGATGGAACGGCTGCGGGCGCTGCGCCACGAGCTGAAGAGCGAGCTGCGCCCCCTATACAAGGGGCGCGACTCCGCCTACGAGCGGCGCGCGCAGCAGTGGCTGCTGGACCTGCGCCGAGGCTACGAGCGGCTGATCGAGATCTACCTGCTGAACGGCGTCGTCGAGCGCCAGGCGCTGCCGATCCGGGTCCAGAAACTGCACGGCGTCCGCTGGACGCCGGAGCTCGCCGAGGAGATCGACGTCGCGATGCGCGAGGTCTCCGGCGGCGCCCACCAGGAACCGCTCGGCCGCGAGGCCCCCTCGCTGACCAGGCTGCGGGAGCTGCTCGACAAGTTCGAGGCGCTCTGCGAGCGGACCAAGCCGGGGGCGAAGCGCCAGGGAGCGCCCGAGGGCGCCGCTCAGGCGCCGGTGCCCTTGCGCTCGCGGTAGCGGCGCGTCTTCTCGCGGTTGCCGCAGACGTCCATCGAGCACCAGGTGCGGGAGTGGTTGCGCGTGGTGTCGTAGAAGGCCCACTGGCAGGAGTCCTCGGTGCAGGCCTTGAGGCGCGGCCAGGCGCCGTGGCACTGAAGGTGCTCCACCGCCATCAGCAGGCGGGCCTCGAAGCCGCTGAGACCTGAGCGGGCAGGGACGAGCTCGAGCCCGCCGTCGGCTGAGAATGCGGTTCGGATCCGGGTCCGCTCGGCTGCTTCGCGCAGCGGCGTCAACTCGGCGGCGGCGATCTCCTCGCCGTTGTTGCCGCGCAGCAGCGAGCGCAGCGACTCGCGCAGCGACTGGATGCGGCGGACGTCATCCGGCTCGAGGCTGCCCGCGGGCTCCCCCGTCCGCTCTTCGACCCAGGCCTCCAAGGCGGCGGACTCGGCGATCGAGTCGGTCTCCTCCTCGACGTCGCGAGTGTTGACGAACTCGACGATCAGCTCGGCATCTGGGGCGAGCGCGGCTTTGTTAAGCGGGGTTGACACTATCTATTGAATTTAGCTAGTGTTGGGGACACTGGCAAACCAATTTAGCTAGTGTCGCACCCTCGAAAGGAGGCAACCATGAGATTCCTCGCAAGCTTCACGATCGCCAACGCAGCCGAGTCCCGCCGCCGGATGCGGGAAATCGCCGACCGCGACCGCCAGGTCCGCCAGCGCCCCCGTCACTGACGATGCTCGGCGAGGAGCTGCGGCCGGGCCTCTGGCGCTGGACCGGCCGCTACGAGGACTGGAAGGGCGAGGTCGCCTCGGTCGCCCTGGTTTCCGAGGCCGAGCTCGTCCTGATCGATCCGTTGCTGGCCGGCGAGCAATGGGACCAGCTGGAGCAGACCCTCGGCGACCGGCAGCTGCACGTGATGCTGACGATCCACTGGCACGCGCGCTCCGCCGGCGAGGTCGCCGCCCGCTTCCCCGGCACCCGGGTCTGGGTCCACTCGCGCAACCGGGCAGCGATCGCCAGGCGCGCCCCTGTCACCGACGTCTTCCGCGCCGGCGACCCGCTGCCGGGCGGCCTGGCGGCGCTGGAGTCCCGTCCACGCAGCGAGATTCTGCTCTGGGAGCCGCGCTCGCGGGCGCTGATCGTCGGCGACGCGCTCCTCGGCGACGGCGAAAAGGGCGCCGGCCTCCACACCTGTCCCGCCTCCTGGCTGCCCGAATCCACCGACCTCGACGATCTCCGTGCCTCGCTCCGCCCCGCCCTCGACCTGCCGGTCGAGCTGATCCTCACCTCGCACGGCGCGCCGGTGCTCAGCGACGCCGCGGCGCAGCTCGCCCGCGTTGCGACGCCATCCGCGCCTGTAGCGTCCCAGGGCGAGTGGGAGAGCCCCGAGAACCAGAGAACGTCGCCCTAGGCCGGGCAGTCCGCCGCCTGCGCAAAGAGGCCGGCCTGACCCAGGAAGAGCTGGCCAAGCGGGCGCAGATACGGGTCGAGAAGGTGAGCCAGATCGAGGCCGGGGCGATCGACGCCCAGTGGGGGACCCTGCGGCACCTCGCCTACGCCCTGGAGACCGACCTCCCCGACCTCTTCCGGCTAGCCGAGTTCGATCACGCCGAAGAGCAGCAGCAGGATCAGGGTGACCACGGCGGAGACGAGCAGTGAGCCGCCGCAGCCGAGATTGTTGGAGAAAAAGAGGAACAGGAGCCCTCTCTACCCCTGGAGCTGCTCCTTCAGTCGCAGCAGGGCGATGACGGTGGTCGCGTCGCGGACATCAGGCAGCGCCTGCTCGATCTCGGCCAGCGGCAGGCGGACGATCTCGATCTCCTCGTCCTCATCGCGCTCTCCGCTTGCCGGCGAAAGGCCCGTCGCCTCGAAGATCGTCACCTCCTCGGTCAGGAAGCCGGGGCTGGGATAGATGACGTGCAGCAGGCTCCAGCTCTCGGCCCGCAGCTCGGCCTCCTCGGCCAGCTCCCGCTGAGCGCACTCGAGCTCGCTCTCCCCCTCGACGTCGAGCGTCCCGGCCGGGATCTCGAGCAGCTCGTCCTCCTCGACCGCCTCCCGCGGCTGTGCGACCAGGTAGGCGAACTCCCCGTCGTGCGCCAGCACCGCGACCGACCCGGGATGCTCGACAACCTCCCGCTCAACCTCGCTCCCATCGGCGCGCCGGTAGCGCTTGGAGACGAAGTCGATGTGCTTGCCTCTGTACAGCGGATGCGTGCCCAACAACTCCATGCATGACATAGTCCCACGAACATGGCTACCTTGCAAATCTTCAGAGTTAATTTAGAATTGCATGGATGTTTGAGAGACGAATAGCTCCTCAGGTCGGAGACCTGCTTGAAGAGTCTCCGGCCGTGGTGCTGACCGGACCGCGGCAGGTCGGGAAGACGACTCTCGCCTTGGAGGTCGCCAGGACCGTGGAGGCGAGCTACCTCGACCTCGAGTCCGAAGCTGACAGGGCGAAGTTGGCCGAGCCGGAGCTCTACTTTGCCGACCACGCCGACGAACTCCTGATCCTGGATGAGATCCAGCGCCTGCCGGGCCTCTTCGAAGTACTCCGCGGGGTAATCGACCGGGGCCGCCGCGAAGGTCGGGGCAACAAACGCTTCCTGCTCCTGGGGTCGGCCTCCCTGGAACTGTTGGCCCAAAGTGGCGAGAGCCTCGCCGGCCGCATTGCCTTTGTGGAGCTGGCGCCTCTCGATCTCACCGAGGTCGGCGCCGCCAGCCTGGACCGCCTCTGGGTGCGCGGTGGCTTTCCCGAGAGCTACCTCGCGAGTCAAAACGAGGCAAGCCTGCGCTGGCGCCGGGATTTCATCCGCACTTATCTGGAACGCGACATCCCCCAGCTCGGCCCGCGGATCCCGGCGGAGACGCTGCGGCGGCTGTGGACGATGCTCGCGCACAGCCAGGGCGGCCTGCTGAATGCCGCCAACATCGCCCGCGGTCTCGGCGTCAGCGGGGCCACGGTGGGCAACTATCTCGACCTGATGGTCGACCTGCTGCTGGTCCGCCGCCTCCCGCCCCGGCTAGCAAACGCCGGCAAGCGCCTGGTGCGATCCCCCAAGGTCTATGTGCGCGACAGCGGCCTGCTCCACGCGCTGCTCGGCATCGCCGACAAGGAGTCGCTGCTGGGACACCCGGTCGTCGGCGGAAGCTGGGAGGGACTCGTGATCGAGAACCTGATCGGTGTCGCGGGAGCGGACACGGAGCCGAGCTTCTACCGCACCAGCGGGGGTGCCGAGATCGACCTTGTCCTCTCCTGGCCCGACGGCCGCGAGTGGGCGATCGAGGTGAAGCGAACCCTGGCGCCGAAGCTCGAACGGGGGGTACGTTCTGCCCTCGCCGACATCGAACCGGAACGCGGCTTTGTCGTCTACCCCGGCAGCGAGCGCTTCCCGTTGGGCGACAACGTCGAGGCGATCGGGCTGGCGGAGCTCCTCGCCGAGCTTCGTTAGGGCCGCACCGACCGAACATTCGCTTGCGTGGCTCATCCCGCCCGGCGCGTGGGCCGAGTAAGCACCGGTGAGTACCGAGATCGAGCCGCGGCGGGTTGCTGGACAGCACGTACGGGCTGAGGCGAACCGGCGCAGTTGGCTGCGCTTCCTCGGCGGCCGGTTCAAGCGCGACCATGGCGCCTGGGCGCAAGGCGCCGAAGGCGAGGAAGTCGTCGGCGCGATCCTCGAGGGCCTCGTCGGCGACGGCTGGCAGGTGATCCACGACGTTGCCTTCGGGAGGGGCAACATCGACCACATCGTCGTCGGCCCGGGCGGCCTCTTCACGGTGGAGACGAAAAGCCGCCGCGGTCGTCTCCTGCTGGACAACCTCGACCCGAAGATGCTGGCCCAGAGCTACGGCGAGATGAAGTCGCTGGAGCGGATCACCGGCATGGAGGTCAAGGCGCTTCTCGTCTTCAGCCACGCCTACGTAATCGACAAGGTCCCCGCCAAGCGGCGCGGCGTGACCATCCTCCCCGCCCGAATGCTCGCCTGGTTCTTCTCCCGGCAGCGGCCGACGATGTCAGTCGAGCAAGCGGACGAGATCTACGACCGCCTCTGCCTGGCAGTCGGCCAGCCCCCTTCTCCCTGAGTCAGCTTCAGCTCGAGGTGGGGAAGTTCATCGAGCCCGCGTCGCCCGGGCCTGCCGCGTTGGTCTCCGGCCAGCGGGCGGTGATTGCCTTGCCGCGGGTGTAGAAGCGGATGCCCTCGGGGCCGTGGATGTGGTGGTCGCCGAAGAGGGAGTCCTTCCAGCCGCCGAATGAGTAGAAGGCCATCGGCACCGGGATCGGCACGTTGATGCCGATCATCCCGACTTCGACCTCGCGCTGGAAGCGGCGGGCCTCGTGGCCGGAGCCGGTGAAGATCGCGGCGCCGTTGGCGTAGGAGTTGGCGTTGATCAGAGCGATCGCCTCGTCGAGGCTGCCGCTGCGGACGACCGAGAGGACGGGGCCGAAGATCTCGTCGGTGTAGACCGACATCTCCGGGTCCACCTGGTCGATCAGCGTCGGGCCGACCCAGAAGCCGCCGCCCTCCATCTCCAGTTCGCGGCCGTCGACGGTCAGCCGGGCGCCGGCGTCGGCGCCCTGGCCGATGTAGTCGACGATTCGCTCGCGCGCCTGCGGCGTCACCACCGGGCCCATTTCCGAGCCGGGGTCGAGGCCCGGGCCGACCTTGATCTCGCGCGCCCGCCGCGCCATCTCCTGCACCAGCTCGTCGCCCGGCTCGCCGACGGCGACGGCGACCGAGATCGCCATGCAGCGCTGGCCGGTCGAGCCGAAGCCGGCGGCGGCGAGCTGGTCGGCGGCGTAGCCGAGGTCGGCGCCGGGCATCACCACCGCGTGGTTCTTCGCCCCGCCGAGCGCCTGCACCCGCTTGCGCTTCTCCGTCGCCCGGGCGTGGACGTAGGAGGCGATCGGGGTCGAGCCGACGAAGGAGATCGCGGCCACGTCGGGGTGGTCGAGCAGCGCGTCGACCGCGACCTTGTCGCCGTGGACGACGTTGAAGACGCCGGCCGGGAGGCCCGCCTCGGCGTAGAGGTCGGCGACCAGGTTCGAGGCCGAGGGGTCGCGCTCGGAGGGCTTGAGGACGAAGGTGTTGCCGCAGGCGATCGCGACGGGGTGCATCCACATCGGCACCATCGCCGGGAAGTTGAACGGGGTGATCCCGGCGCAGACGCCGAGCGGCTGGCGGAAGGAGAAGGCGTCGACGGTGGTCGAGACCTGGTCGGAGTACTCGCCCTTCAGCAGCTGCGGGATCCCGCAGGCGAACTCGACCACCTCGAGGCCGCGCAGGACCTCGCCCTTGGCGTCGTCGAGGACCTTGCCGTGCTCGGAGGAGACGATCCGGGCGAGCGCATCGACGTTGGCGCCCAGCAGCTCGCGGAAGGCGAACATCACCTTGGCCCGGCGGCTGAGCGACGCCTGCGACCACTCCGCGAAGGCGCCGCGCGCCGCGGCAACCGCGGCGTCGACATCGGCCGGCTCAGCCAGCAAAACCTCCGCCTGCTGCTCCCCCGTAGCGGGGTCCCAAACCGGCGCGGTGCGGGACGAAGCGCCACCCGTCTCCTCTCCCCCAATCCGGTGCCGAATCGTCCCCTCCCCACCGAACTGCATCAACTTCTACACCCCGCAGAAGTAGAAGTTGATGCAGTTCGGGTTGTGGGGGTGACTGAGGCGCTCATCGGGTCATTGTTGCGTGACGGGGGTGAGTGGCCCTCGGCCGCTCAGTACAGAGATCGCGTTGCGGGCGGCCAGCTCGGCCATCGCGGTGCGGGTCTCGACCGTGGCCGAGCCGAGGTGCGGCGTCAGCACCACGTTGTCGAGCTCCAGAAGGCGCGGCTCGACCTGCGGCTCGCGCTCGTAGACGTCGAGCCCCGCCGCGGCGATCTTGCGCTCCGCCAGCGCCTCGGCCAGCGCCGCCTCGTCGACGATCGGCCCGCGGGCGGTGTTGACGAGGACCGCGCTCGGCTTCATCGCCGCCAGCTCGGCGGCGCCGATCAGGTGGAGGGTCTCCGGGGTCAGCGGGCAGTGCAGGCTGAGGACGTCGGCCTCCGCCAGCAGCCGCTCGAGCGGCATCCGCTCGGCGCCGAGCGCCGTCTCCACCTCGGCCGGCGCCGGGTTGCGCTGGTGGTAGGCGATCTCCATGCCGAAGGCGCGCGCCCGCTGCGCCACCCATTTGCCGATGCTCCCGAGACCGACGATCCCCAGCCGCCTCCCCTGCAGGGAGCTGCCGAGCATGAACCCCATCCCCCAGTTCCAGTCTTGCCCGGAGCGGATCAGCCGGTCGCCCTCGGCCAGCCGCCGCGTCGCGGCGAGGATCAGCGCCATCGTCAGGTCGGCCGTCGCGTCGTCGAGCACCCCGGGCGTGTTGGTCACCACCACCCCGCGCCGTTCCGCCGCCGCGACGTCGACGTTGTCGTAGCCGACCGCGACGTTGGCGACGCAGCGCAGCTGCGGCCCCGCGGCGTCGAGCAGCTCCTCGTCGACCCGGTCGCCCAGCAGGGTGAGGAGCGCTTCTGCCCCGGCGGCCAGCGCGAGCAGATCGGCGCGCGGGATCGCCGTCTCCCGCTCGTCGATCCGCACCTCGCCGGCGTCCCGCAGGAGCTCGACCGCGGAGTCGGGGATCCGGTTGGTGACGGCGAAGATCACGTGCCCCGCGGCTTCAGCACGAGGAGGCAGAGGTCGTCGCGGATCGGCCGGTCCGCCCAGCCGAGGATCGAGCGTTCGGTCTCGTCGGCGATCGTCCGCGCCGATAGCCCGCTGAGCGGGGAGAGCACCCGCGCCAGCCCGTCGACGCCGAGCATCTCCCGGCCGCGGCGGACGTCGGTGGCGCCGTCGGTGTAGACGACCAGGCCCTGGCTGCCCGCGATCGAGGACTCGGTGTTCTCCAGCTCCAGATCGTGATCGGCGCCGAGCAGGAAGGTCGAGCCATCGGCGTCGAGCTCGAACAGGTCCGGCAGGCGCAGCGGCGGCGGGTGCCCGGCACGCGCCCAGCAGACCGTCTCCTCCCCGGGCCGCATACGCACGCAGAGGGCGCTGACCAGCTCGCTGCTGCGGCCGGGGCGGTCGGCCAGCGCCGTGTTCGCCATCTTCAGCAGCTCGGCCGGGTCGCTGCTGTTGGCCGCGAAGGCGGCGAGGCGGGCGCGGACGAAGGTGGCGAGACGGGCCGCCGCCGGGCCGTGGCCGACGACGTCGCCGACGATCGCCAGCGCCGAGCCGTCGGGGCCGTTGGTCAGCAGGTAGAAGTCGCCGGAGACGCCAAGTTCGGAGGGGACGAAGGCGGCGCCGGCGTCGATCCCGGCCAGGTCCGGCAACTCGGCCGGCGCCAGCGCCGCCCGGATGGCCTCCAGTTCCTCGGCCGAGTGCTCGAGGGCGCGCACCCGCTCGGCGATCCAGGCGACGAGCGCCGCGACGCCGACGAAGAAGATGGCGCGGATCGCCAGCGCCAGCCCGAGGTGCGGGATCGGCTGCACCGCGCTGCCGATCGCAAAGAGGGAGACGCTGGCGAAGGCGACGAGGAGGGCGGGGCGGAGGCCGAACCACCAAGCCGCGAGCCCGACCGGGACCGAGTAGAAGAACGCGAGGCCGGCGGTGACGCTGCCGGCGAGGACCCAGACGACGAAGACGACTGCAATCGCGGTGACGATCCAGGCGATGCGCGCGGTTCGCGATAGGCCCCCCGACAACGTGGGCTGACCATACCGCAGCCCCGCCCACGCGCCGGAACGGCCCCTGGCTACCGGAAGATCAGATGCGGAGCGACGCTAGTACCACTTGCCGCGCGCGAAACCGCCGAATGCGATCAGCCCGATCAGGATGATGACGATTCCCAGCAAGACACTCCAGAAGAGCGCCACCAGGATTCCGACGATCACGAGGATGCCCCCTAACGAGACCCCACCGATGCCTCCTTTGCCTCCTCTATCTGCCCTGGCGTTCATCTGCTCCTCCGTCTTTGGGGTAAATGGGACGACTGGTGTCTTCCAATGGTTACCCCGGTGGAGCGGTTCTCACTCCGGCTCGGGTGCTTCCTCGCCCGGCCAGGTGCCGGTCAGCTTCGCGAACGAGGTGCGGCTGCCGTGGTCGACCAGCCCTTTGACGAGGCGGAAGATCGCCCCCTCGATGATCAGCGCCGCGACCAGCTTCGGCCAGGAGAATTCGCGGTGCTGGGGCTGCGGCGGCTCCTCTTCGTCGATCAGGCCCCAGATCCGTTCGAAGATCTTGGAGCCGATCATGCCGGCGACGAGGCCGAGGACGATGCTGATCGGGGCGAAGACGAACTTCATGAGGTAGATCCTCCTTCTCTGCCGCGCTCGCGCTCGGCGTTCATCTGATGGCCGAAGAGGATCGCCAGGTTGGTGATCCAGAACCAGAGCAGCAGGACGACGAGGCCGGCGAGGGTGCCGTAGGTCTTGTCGTAGGAACCGAATTTAGAGACGTAGAGGGCGAAGAGGGCCGAGGCGACGGCCCAGACGGCGAGCGCGACGAGCGCCCCCGGCGTCACCCAGCGCAACCCGCGCAGCTTGACGTCGGGGGCCGCGTAGTAGAGGACGTCGACCATGAGGACGAAGATCGCCGCCATCACCGGCCACTTGGCGACGCTCCAGACGTCGACCGCGGTGCCGCTGAGGCCGACCGGCCCGGCGACCGCCGCGACGATCGGGCCGGTGAGGACGAGGCCGACGGCGAGCAGCGCCATCATCACGATCATCGCCAGGGTGACCGCGATCTGCAGCGGCCGCAGCTTCCAGAAGGGGCGCTCCTCGGAGGTTTCGTAGATCACGTTGGAGGCGCGGGTGAAGGCGCCGACGTAACCCGAGGCCGACCAGAGCGAGGCGGCGAGCCCGAAGGCGAAGGCGAAGCCCGCGGTGCCGCGGCTTTCGACCACCGAGGAGATCGGCCCTTCGAAGGTTTCCGCCGCCGATTCCGGGCCGAGTTCGGTGATGATCTCGGTCAGCTTCGCGGTCGTCGTCTGCGGGTCGCCGAAGAGCCCGATCAGCGAGACCATCGCGATCAGCGCCGGGAACAGTGCCAGCAGGCCGTAGTAGGTGAGCGCCGCCGCCCAGTCGCTGAGGTTCTCCTCGCGGAAGTCGCTCAGGGTCCGTTTCAGGGTCGCAATCGCCATGCCCCATCAGTGCCCGCAAGCGGGCGGTTCCTAACGCGGCTCAGACCGCCCGCTCCAGCTCGACCTCGGCCGCCGGCTTGTCCTCGCGCAGCCCTTTGAAGGCGCCGTGGCGGACCAACCCCTCCCGGGTCAGCTCGCGGAACTCGAACTCGGCGACCAGTTGCGGCTCGACGAAGCGGGCAAGCTTCGGCGGCGGCGCGCCCGCCTCGAACGGGCTCGTCTCCCGCGCCAGCGGCGCCAGCCGTTCCGCCAGCTCCTCGAGGTCGGCCTGCTTGAACCCGGTCCCGACTTTGCCGCCGTAGCGCAGCTTGCGCTCCGCGCCCACGCCCTCGAAGTAGCCGACGAGGAGCGCGCCGAGGTGTTTCTTGCGCCGTCCCTCCCCCGGGGTCCAGCCGCCGATCACCAGCTCCTGGCGCAGGGTGTTCTTCACCTTCAGCCAGGCGCCGGTCCGCTTGCCGGGGGCGTAGGTGCTGTCGAGGCGCTTGAGGACCATTCCCTCGAGGCCCTGCTCGCGGCTCGCCTCGAGCAGCTCGGCGGCGTGGCCGACCGAGTAGCCGGGCGTCCGCCAGCTCTCGCCGTCGAGCTCGAGGCTGTCGAGCACCTCGCGGCGGCGCTCGTAGGGCAGGCCGGTGAGGTCGTGGCCGTCGAAGTAGAGGAGGTCGAAGACGACGTAGACGACCGGGTGGGATTTCATCCGCCGCCGGACGACGCTCGCCTCGGTCTGGTGGATCCGCTGCTGGAGCAGCTCGAAGCTCGGCCGGCCCGCCTCGTCGAAGACGACCAGCTCGCCGTCGAGGACCGCGTCGATCGAGCCGAGCCGGCGGGAGAGCCGTTTCAGCTCCGGGTACTGGGCGGTGACGTCGTTGAGGTTGCGGGTCTGCAGCGCCACCCGGCCGGGCCGGCAGTAGGCGATCGCCCGCACCCCGTCCCACTTCACCTCGACCGCCCACTCGTCGGCGTCGCGCGGCAGGGTCGAGAGCTTCGCCAGCATCGGCACCACGTCCTCGGGGAACGGGTCGCGCTCGCGGGCCGGCGGGTCGATCCGGTGGATCATCCAGTCCTTGTCACTCTCGCCGGCGCGGAACAGCGCGTAGCGCCCCTGCAGCCGGCCGCCGTGGAACTCGACCATCACTTTCCCCGGCTCCCACTTCTCCAGCTCGTAGGTGCCGCTGTCCCAGATCCTCATCGTCCCGGCGCCGTACTCGCCGGCCGGGATCTCCCCCTCCCACTCCAGGTATTCGAGCGGGTGGTCCTCGGTGCGGACCGCCTTGCGGTTTTCGGCCGGGTCCTCGGGGATGCCGTTGGGGATCGCCCAGGAGGCGGCGACGCCGTCGTGTTCGAGCCGCAGGTCCCAGTGCAGGCGGCGGGCGCTGTGTTCCTGGACGACGAAGCGCGGCGCGCCTTTCTTCTTCCGGCGGCGTTTGGGCGCCGGCTCGGCGGTCTTGGCGAAGTCCCGCTTGCGCTCGTACTCGCCGAGCTCGCCGGTCTTGCCCTTTTTGGTCTTCCCCTTCGCCTTCGCCATAGGATCGATTCTTGCGCTCTACCCGGCTCAGCCTCGCGGTCGTCGCCCTCCTCGCCCTGGTGGGAGCGGCTCAGGCGTTCGCCACCAAGCCCGGGGACGAACCCTTCTTCCCCAACGCCGGCAACGAGGGATACGACGCGATCCACTACGACGTGCGGCTGACCTACAAGCCGCAGGGCGGCCGGGTCAAAGCGTCGACTCAGGTCGCAGCGGTCGCGACCGAACGGCTGAAGAGCTTCTCCTTCGACTTCCTCGGGCCCAAGGTCGAAGAAGTGAAGGTCGGCGGTCAGCCGGCCGAGTTCCGGCGGCGTCCCGGCAAGCTGGTCGTCACCCCGGCGGGCGAAATCGCCAAGGGCGAGAGCTTCACCACCCTCGTCCGCTACGGCGGGCTGCCGCCGAAGGTCACCGATCCCGACGGCAGCGAGGAGGGCTGGTTCCGTACCGACGACGGCGTCATCGCGGTCGGCGAGCCGCAGGGGACGGCCGCTTGGATCCCCTGCGACAACGTCCCGAACGACAAGGCGACCTTCGAGTTCCACGTCACCGTCCCCGACGGGCTGAAGGCGGTCGCCAACGGGCGCCGCACCCGTAGCGTCAACCGCGGCAAGGGCGTGCAGATGAACTGGATGGAACGGGCGCCGATGAGCACCTACCTGGCGGTGCTGAACATCGGCCGCGGCCGGATCGTGGAGAGCCGGGCCGGCGGACTGCCGAGCTGGACCCTGATCGACCCGCGGCTGGAACGCGGCTCGCTCGGGCCGCTGGCGACGCTGCCGGAGGTGATCGGCTTCGAGGCCAGGGCCTTCGGCGCCTACCCGTTCGACTCGGCCGGCTCGCTGGTCGATTACGCGCCGCACCTCGGCTACGCGCTGGAGTCCCAGAGCCGGCCGATCTACGCCTACGTCCCCGACGTGACGACGATCGTCCACGAGACCGCGCACCAGTGGTTCGGCGACTCGGTCGGGCTCGAGCGCTGGCCGCAGATCTGGCTCAACGAGGGCTTTGCGACCTGGGCCCAGTGGTACTACGCCGAGCGCCACGGCGGCCGCACCGCGCACGCGATCTTCAAGCGCCTCGGGCGGGTGCCGGCCTCGAACGAGAGCTTCTGGAACCCGCCGCCCGCCAGGCTCGGCAGCGCCAAGGACCTCTTCGACCCGACCACCTACGTGCGCGGCGCGATGGCCCTGCAGGCGCTGCGGCAGAAGATCGGGACCAAGCCGATGCTGCACCTCCTGCGCCGCTGGACCGCCGAACACCGTTACGGCAACGCCACGATCGGCCAGTTCACCGAACTCGCCGAAGAGGTCAGTGAGAGCAGGCTTGACAATCTCTTCCAACGCTGGCTGTATCAGCGGGGGAAGCCATGACGCCGCGCCGCCTCGCCATCCCCTTCCTCTTCGCCAGCCTCGTGGCGCTGCTGGCGCTGGCCGCTGCCGCACCGGCGGGCGCGAAGCCGGCAAAGGCCGCCCCACCGGCGAAAGTCGCGGTCGGGCACCCGACGATCGGCATCACCGCCAACGGCCTCGCTTCGATACTCGTCCCGGTCCACTACCCGATCGAGCTGAAGGGCCGGCTGGCCGAGCTGCGTGTCGCGCTGATCGGCGCGCGCGGGAAGAGGATCCGCTCCTGGGTCCTGCACGAACGGCTGAACGGCGGCAAGGCCCGGCTTCCCGACCGCCGGCGCAGCTTCACCTTCGTCCATCGGGTGGGGCTGAGAGCGGACCTCAGCCGCCGGTTGCGCCAGGGCGCAATGGTGCGCGTCGTCGGCAGCGGCGAGGTCGACGTCGACGAGGACGGCAGGCCGGAGATGAGCTCCCACGACGTCTCCCTCGGCAAGCCGGTAATGGGTCCGCGGGCGAAGCCGGTCTGCAGCAGCGTGCCCCACCTCAGGGTCAAGCGCGGGGGCCGGGTCTCGGTGCCGCTGCCGGTCTGCGACAGGCCGATGGACTGGACCGCGGCGCGCTGGGCGAGCCACGGCAACGTCCTGGTTCGCGGTGGGCGGTTCGTATACAACGCGCGGAAAGGGTTCCAGGGAACCGACCAGATCCAGCTGGAGAGCAAGGGCGTGACCCAGTACGCCCAGGTCACCGTCGGTGCCGCTTCCGGCGCCGTCGTCCGCGCGCTTGGGGATTCGGTCACCGCCGGCTTCGGCTACTACTCGACCGGCACGGAAATCGGATTCGGAAACCTGCTCGAATGCCGGCCCGCCGAAAAGAACTTCAACGACGCCTGCTCGTCGAACTCGGTGGGGACGGTGTCGAAAGAAGGGCCGGTCGAATACGCGCCCGACTACGGCCTCTCGAAGAACATCTCCTGGGCGGCCCAGTGGGCGAACGGCTACGGCATCACCAACTACAAGAACTTCGCGATCAGCGGCTCCGAACCGGGTAACTGGGCGCCCCCGGAAGGGACGTTCTACGAAAAGACCGTCCAGGTCGAGCGGGAAAACCCCGACTACATCCTGCTCACGCTCGGGGCGAACCCGCTGCTCTCGAGACTGCTCACCTCGCCCAAGGACCTTTGGTGCGCTGCTACCTCGACGCTCAAAGAATTCGAAGAATGCATCGAAGAAGAATTCGTGAAGGTCGGGCTGCGGCAGAACCTGAGGAACGTCTACAAGGAGCTGCTCAGTCGGACGCGGGCGATGATCTACGTCATGCAGTACCCCACGTCGATCCCCTGGAGCGCGCTCGACAGCACCACGAAGATCGCCCTGGCGGAGTCGCTGCTGGACCGGGAAATCACCTCGGCGGTGGCCGAATTCGCCAGCAGCCGCCTGCGGCTGGTCACCCCTCCGCACTTCAACGTCGGCATCGACATCGAACCGGTCTTCCCCTCGCTGTACTCCTGCTCCCCCTACCCGGTCGACGGGCGGAGCGTGCAATCGATCGGAACCCAGCTCGAGCTGAAGGTGTCCCACTACCTCTCGTTCTGTGAAGGCCCGAACTGGGTGATCAACCACGACACCGGAATCCATCCCAGCGCCGCCGGCTACAAGCAGATGGCTGTGCGGATCCCGCCTCCTTCCTCGAATTAAGCGCGGATGCGCTTCCTCGTCGCCCCCGACAGCTTCAAGGGGACCTTCGGCGCCGGCGCCGTGGCGGAGGCGATCGCGGCGGGGCTGGAGGAGGGCGGCGCCGAGGCCGATCGCTGTCCCGTCGCCGACGGCGGCGAGGGGACGATGGAGGTCCTGCTCGCGGCGCTGGGAGGCGAGCGCCGGACCGTCGCGGTCCACGACCCGCTGCGGCGCCCGATCGAGGCCAGCTTCGGCCTGCTCGGCGACGGCGCGACGGCGATCGTCGAGACGGCGCAGGCCTCGGGCCTGCCCCTGGTGGCGGAGGGGGAGCGGGACCCCGAGCGGGCCGACACCTTCGGCACCGGCGAGCTGATCGCCGCGGCCGCGGCGTCCGGGGCGGGCACCGTCCTGCTCGCGGTCGGCGGCAGCGCCAGCACCGACGGCGGCGCCGGCGCGATCGAGGCGCTGGGCGCGGCCGGCCTGCTGGGGACGATCGCGATCGAGGTCATCGGCGACGTCACCTCCCCTTATGAGGACGCGGCCCGCGTCTTCGCGCCGCAGAAGGGCGCCGACCCCGCGGCGGTCGAGCGGCTGACGGCGCGGCTGGAGTCCCTCGCCACCGAGCTCCCCCGCGACCCGCGCGGGGTACCGATGAGTGGCTGCGCCGGCGGGCTCTCAGGAGCGCTCTGGGCCTACGGCGCGCGCCTGCGGCCCGGCGCCGCCTTCGTCCTCGACGCAGTCGGCTTCGACCAGCGCCTGGCCCGGGCCGAGGCCGCCGTCAGCGGCGAGGGCCGCTTCGACTCCCAAAGCCTCGGCGGCAAGATCGTCGGGGAGATCGCCTCCCGCTGCGCCCGCGCCGGCAAGCCGCTGCACCTCGTCGTCGGCGAGAACGGCTTCGACGGGGACCGGCCTGCCGCGATCTCCTCCGTTGCCCAGGCGAGAACTTTGGCAGAGATGCGGCACGCAAGTTCCGGCTTCGCGGGGGGAGAAGACGGATCGCCGGAGCCTTGAACGGTCGACGACGCCCTCGCTGCTGCGTCACGTGGGGTAGTCAACGACGAGACGAAGGCTGCGGCTGTCGAGCCCGAACAGCCGCGCCGTCCCCGCGGTCGGGTGGATCAGGTCGAGCAGCGTCCTCGATCCCCCGGTGGCGGCCGTAGCGCTTGCTCAGCCCCTCGGTCTCGATCGCGGGAGCGGCCGGGGCCACGGGGTGATTATGAGGTCCCGGGGCCCCCGGAGCGCCGCGGCCACGTCAGCGGCGACCGCCGCGGGTTCGAGCTCCAGCTGCCGTTCGCTGATGTGGTGGACCGCGTAGCCCAGCCGCCGCAGCCGCAGGTCCCGTTCCCGGTCGTCCTCGAAGGCGATCGTCCCGCCATGAGTCGCGTAGCTGTCGGTTTCGACCACGAGCCACGCGTCGCGCCAGAGGAAGTCCACGGTCATCCCGCCAATGAGGACGTTCACCTCGGGCGCCGGCAGCCCATAGCGGCCACAAAGCCGCAGGAACTCCCGCTCCAGGTCGCTGCGAGTCCGATCGGTCTCGATCCCCGTCGGCAACTTGAGGAACTCCGCTTGGCGGATGGCGCGGCGAACGAGGTAGGGGGCGAGCGTGGAGGGAAGGTCCGCAATGGTCCGCGGAACCGTGGTCACAGGGATGTAATCGCGCACGGTCACCGGCGGGGCGGGGCGCTTTCCCGTCCCATGAGGACGCAAAGGCGCCCCAAGGGTCGCGCAGCGGTGGATGCGAATGCCTCGGCGGCGCTTGCGGCCGTTGTGGGTTGGGACGGTGACGTCGATTGGGCCCTCGAGCGGTCGCAGTAGACCCCAGTGGACTGCAGCGGCGCCGTGGGAGAGTGCGGCTTCGGCGCCGCAAGCGAGCACTGCCGCCATCCACCTTGCCTCGTCGCTCAACCCTTCGTGGCCGACGGCATAGACGCCTTGGTGAAGACGATGGAGGCGCCCAGTCCGCACGCGCTTGGAGATCGCCGACGTCTCCAACCCCGCCTCGATGAGCTGCACCGTCGTCACGATCCCATGCTGCCCCCGCGCAACCCGTGCGATGAGCGAATCGACCGTGGCGCTTTTCCGTCCCATAAGGACGTAAAGGCGCCACGCACCCCGAACTCTCCCCCCTCTACGTGCTGAAGACGGCCTCTAGGCCCGCTAGCTGCGTCTCGATTCCCGCGCAGACGCCGTCGCAGAGTTCGTGGACTCCGGGGTCGGCGATTCGGTAGAGGGAGCTGGTGCCGCGCTTGCGGCGGGCGACGAAGCCCTCGGCGAGGAGGGCGGAGAGGTGCTTGGAGACGTTCTGCTGGGAGGCGCCGAGGGTCTCGGTGATCTCCCCGACCGAGGCCTCCTCGTTGTTGCGGAGGTGATCGAGGATCCGCAGCCGGGTCGGGTCGGCGAGGGCGCGGAAGCGGCGCGCGATCAGCTCGGCTGCCTCGGGGTTGAGGGGACTCATCGGCTTTTTGGTCGCGCGGCTCGCCATTCCCTGTTATTGTACCTTGTACAACTGTAAAGTTGTTAATTTGTGAATCTGTAAACGTTCGAAGGAGAAGCTGTGAGCAAAGGCAAGGTAGCGACCACCGCACTCGGACCGATCGGCCGCCTCGGCCGATTCGCCGCCACCCACCGCGCCGCCGTCTTCGCCACCTGGGCCGTGATCGCCGTCGGCCTCGGCTTCCTCGCCCCCCGGGTCGAGACCGCCCTCTCCGGCGCCGGCTGGGAAGCGACCGGCTCGGAGTCGGTCGCGGTGCGCAAGCAGGTCGACGCGGCTTTCGGCGGGGCCGGTGCCTACGGCCTGCAGGTCGCCGTCCACTCGCAGCGGCTGACGGTCGCGGACCCTGCCTTCCGCCGCTCGCTGCGCAGCGTCGAGCGCACGCTCGCCGCCGACCCCGCGGTCGGCAAGGTCGTCCCGCCGGCGGCCGGCGTCTCAATCTCCCGCGACGGCCACACCGCCGTCGTCCGCGCCACCGCGGCGAAGGACCCGAACGGGATGGTCGCCGCCGCCAACGACCTCAAGGGCGAGCTGGCCGGCGTCACCGCGCCGGGCGTCGAAGCCAACCTGACCGGCGCCGCCGGCATGTGGTCCGACTTCAACGAAGCCAACAAAGACGCGATGCTGAAGTCCGAGCTCTTCTCCTGGCCGGTGACGCTGGCGATCCTCGTCCTCGCCTTCGGCTCGCTGGTCGCCGCCGGCCTGCCGCTGATGCTGACGATCGCCGGCCTCGTCCTCTCCGCCGGCGTCCTCTACCTCGGCACGCTGCTCTCGCCGATCTCGATCTGGGCGATGAACTTCGCGCTGATGTTCGCCCTGGCGCTCGGGATCGACTACGCGCTGTTCGTCGTGATGCGCTTCCGCAGCGCGCTCTTCGGCCAGGGCCTGGCGCCGGCCGAGGCGGTCGGGACGACGATGGACACCGCCGGCAAGGCGGTCCTCTTCTCCGGCCTCACCGTGATCGTCTCGCTGGCGGCGGTGATGCTCGTCCCCAGCCCCGCCTTCCGCTCGGTCTCGCTCGGGATCATGATCTCGGTCCTCTTCGTCCTCGCCGCGACCCTCACCCTGCTGCCGGCGGTGCTGGCCAAGCTCGGCCCGCGGATCGACAGGGTCTCCCTCCCCTGGGCGCACTCGGGCGAGCACCGCTCGCCGCGCTTCGCCCGCTGGGGGGAGCTGCTCTGGCGGCGGCCGCTGCTCTTCGGCGGCCTCGGGCTGGTCGTCCTTGTCGCCCTGGCGCTGCCGATCTTCGGCGCCCGCACCGGCATGCCGTCGATCAAGGTCGTCCCGCCCGGCGACCACTCGCGGGTCGGCTACGAACAGATGACCGACGCCTTCGGCCCCGGCGCTCCCGGCCTGATGCAGGTGACGGCCCCGCAGGGGGAGGCGAGGCTGGTCGCGGCCCGGCTGCAAGCCGACCCCGGGATCGCGATGACGCTGCCGCCGCAGCCCGGCCGCGGCGGGACGGCGCTGATCGAAGCGATGCCGACCGCGTCGCCCTCGAGCACCGCCTTCGGCGCCACGCTCGATCGCGTGCGCGCCGAGCTGCCCGCAGCGGCCCAGGTCGGCGGCCCGGCGGCCGAAAACCACGACCTCGAGGCGGCGCTGGCGGCGAAGACGCCGCTGGTGATCGGCGTCGTCCTCGGTCTCGGCTTCCTGCTCCTGCTGGTCGCCTTCCAGGCACCGCTGATTGCGGCGCTCGGCGTCCTCACCAACCTGCTCTCGACCGCCGCCGCCTTCGGCGTCGCGACGCTGGTCTTCCAGGACGGCAACCTCAGCGGCCTGCTCGGCTTCGAATCGCAGGGCTTTCTCGACGCCTGGGCGCCGGTCTTCTTCTTCGCGATGGTCTTCGCGATCGCGATGGACTACACCGTCTTCCTGCTCTCCTCCGCCCGCGAGCACTGGGAGCGGACCGGCAGCGCCCGCGAGGCGATGGTCGGCGGCCTCGCCCACTCCGGCCGCGTCATCCTCACCGCCGGCGCGGTGATGGTCGCCGTCTTCTTCACCTTCGCCCTCTCCGGCCCGCTGCCGCCGAAGGAAATGGGCGCGATCCTCGGCGTCGCCGTCCTCCTCGACGCCTTCCTCATCCGCCTCCTGCTGCTGCCGGTCCTACTGCGCCTCACCGGCTCGGCCGCCTGGTGGCTACCGGGATGGCTCGGCCGGGTGCTGCCGGACGTCAGGTTCGGACACGACGCAGGGACGGACGAACCGTTCGTCGAGCCTCGTCCCATCGGCGAAAGTGGAGACGCTGCGGAACTGGAAGTAGCCCGCGCAGGTCGCTGAGAGGTGGCGCTTACCAACCGTCAGCTTGAAATCGGTAATCGAAGCGAAGCCGGCAGCATCCGCGGCATGACCTCGAAATTGAGGAACTGCGACAAGCGAGGGACCTCACCGGCATTTCTGAATGCTGGTCGAACCGATGACCGTACCGTCGGAGAAGACCGATCGGGTCGTGGCCTGGAGAGACTCGCCAGGACAGGCGACGCTGAAGATGTCCTTCCGCAACGTCAGGTCGACGGAGGTGATGTAGCTCGAGCCGCCGAAGATGATTGGTACCGAGGCCAGCGCCCTCCACCCGTACCTGCCGTTTTTCACCCTCGAGATCTTGATCGGAACGAGGATCGGCCCCGGTTCGATGACGGGCATGTATGCGTACGCCGAGAGCCTCGTGATTCCGCCGCTGACACCCGAGTTGAAGACGGTGATGCCCAGATCGATGGTCATCGGCGTGTTTTCAGGAAACGCGGATATGACCGTGGCGTGGCCACGACCGACGATCGCGTCCGCGCATCTCCTCCACGGCGGGGGAGATGCCGGGAGGTCCCTCGCGCCACAGGTCGGCCGGCCGACCACATCGATCTCCGCGTGCCGGTCACCTTCAAACTGAACCTCCCTCAAGCCGGGGGTCCCGGTGTGATCCCGATTCCAGATCTTTCCTCCCATGTGGAGTGCGATGGGCACTGGCTTTCTCGCTGGGATCTGCTGCCGCTCGAGATGCGTATGGAGGGAGAAGTTGAGTTCGGGCGGCAAAAGATCGTCCGCTTCCTGTGCGGCGCCGGACGAGATCAGCGAGATGGTCGCGATGACGACCAGGCCGACGAGCAGCAAGAAATTTCGAGTCCCCCCCTTCACCCTGCAAGCAGGATAGGTAACTCTGAGTACCCTCGCGTAGATGCGAGTCCTGGCGATCGTCCACCAGCGCGACGCGGGTCCCGGCGTCTTTGCCAAGGCGATCGGCGATGCGGGTGGGACGCTTGACGAGTGGACGCTGGCCGAGCGGCCGCAGCCGCCAAGCGATCCGCTCGGCTATGACGCGGTTCTCGTCCTCGGCGGGGCGATGAATGTCGACGAAGGCGAGCGGCACGGCTGGATCGCCGAGGAGGAGGCTCTGCTGCGGGAGCTGCTGGCGCGCGGGGTGCCACTGCTCGGCCTCTGCCTCGGCGGGCAGCTGCTGGCCGCGGCAGCAGGCGCCGCACCGCGGCGCGCGCCCCGTCCGGAGATCGGCTGGCACCAGGTCGAGGTGACGGCGGAGGGCGAGGACGATCCCCTCCTCGGCCCCCTCGCCCCGAACTTCGAGGCCTTCCAATGGCACAGCTACGAGTTCCCCCTCCCGCCCGGCGCCGTCCCCCTCGCCCGCAGCGAAGTCTGCCTCCAGGCCGCCCGCATCGGCCAGCGCGCCTGGGCCCTCCAGTTCCACCCCGAGGTCAGCCGCGCCGACGCCCTGCACTGGGTCGAGGACTACCGCTCAGACCCCGACGCGATCCGAATCGGGGTCGACCCTGCCGTCCTTGGCCCGGAGACCGAAGCGAAACTCGCCGGGTTCAACGAGCTCGGGCACGGGCTGTGCAGGCGATGGCTGAGTGTCGTCGGGTAAAGCGCCTACCCTTGCCCGGTCCGCATCAGAGAGCAAGGAGAACCGGTGTCCCGTCCCCAATTTCGCTGCATTCTTTCCCTGACCGTCGCCTGCATCGCCCTTGCGGTGCCGGCAGGTGCGTCCGGTGCCACCGTCGTCAACGGCAACTTCGAGACCGGCAACCTGAACGGTTGGCAGCAGTTCAGCCAGACCGAAGCGGGGGAATGGTTCACCTACGAAAAAGAGGGGGCCGAAGAAGAGGGCTTCTTTCCACCCCCGACCGGCAGGTTCGCCGCCGCCGACGACCAAGGCAGCCCCGACCTCGACTCTACCAGGACATCGCCCTGGAGCCGGGCTTCACCCACCAGCTCGCCATGACGTTCTACTACCGCTCGGAAGAGCCGATCTTCGTCCCTAGCCCCGAAGCGCTCACCCTTGAAGGGTCCGAGAACCAGCACGTCCGGGTCGACGTCATGAAGCCGACGGCGCCAATCGACTCGGTCAAAGCCTCGGACATCCTCGCCACCCTCTTCGCCAACAAAAGCGGGGATCCGGAATCGTTGGCGCCGACCCGTCTGACCGCCGATCTCTCGGCCTTTGCGGGTCAAACCGTGCGGCTCCGCATCGCCAACTCAGTGACCGAGGGCCCGTTCAACACCGGGCTCGACGACGTCTCCATCGTCAGCACTCCGCCGCCACCGCCACCACCCTCGAACGTGATCACCCGCGGCAAGCTCACCCTGAACAAGAGCAATGGGACCGGCAAGCTGGCGATCATCGTGCCTGGACCGGGAACGCTAGTTGCCGTTGGCAAGGGCAAAACCAAAAAGGTGAAAAGGGCGAGCCTCGCGGTCACCGTGGCCGGGACGGCGAAGCTGCCGCTGAAGCCGAACGGCGCCGGGAAGAAAGTGCTCAATTCGAACGGCAAGCTGAAGACCGGGATCGACGTCACCTTCACGCCGACCGGCGGCACCGCCGCGACGCAGACCTACAAAGTCACGCTGAAGAAAACCCTGAAGAAATAGGGCGTGCCGGTCGGGGTCAGTCGACCTGAACCGGGGTGAGGTAGGCGGCGGAGAGGCCGCCGTCTACCAGGAAGGTGCTGGCGGTGACGAAGGTGGAGTCGTCGCTGGCTAGGAAGAGGGCGGCTTTGGCGATCTCGTCGGGCTCGCCGAAGCGGCCCATCGGGATGTGGACGAGGCGTTTGGCGGCGCGGTCGGGGTCCTTGGCGAAGAGCTCCTCGAGCAGGGGGGTGTTGACCGGGCCCGGGCAGAGGGCGTTGACGCGGACCCCGCGGTCGGCGAACTCGACGCCTAGCTCGCGCGAGAGGGAGAGGACCGCGCCCTTGGATGCCGTATAGGAAATCTGGGAGACGGCGGCGCCCATCGTGGCGACGAAGGAGGCGACGTTGATCACCGAGCCGCCGCCGGCGTCGAGCAGGTGCGGGATCCCGTGCTTGCAGCAGAGGAAGACGCTGCGCAGGTTGACGTCCTGGACCCGCTGCCAGGCCTCGAGCTCGGTCTTCAACACGGAACCGTCGTCGGTCGGGTTGATGCCGGCGTTGTTCATCAGCACGTCGATGCGGCCGAACTGCTCGCGGGCCTCGGCGAGGGCGGCGCGGACCTGCTCCTCGTCGGCGACGTCGGCGGCGATCGTCAGCGCCCCGACCGCCTGCTCGGCGTCGAGGTCGATGCCGACGACCGTGGCCCCCTCGGCGGCGAAGAGGCGGGCCGACTCGGCCCCGATCCCGCTCGCGGTCCCGGTGATGACGCAGACCTTCCCCTCCAGCCTTGCCGCCATGTCAGTCCCCTTCGGTCGCGTAGTAGACGTTCTTCACCTCGGTGTAGTGCGCCAGCGCATCCGGCCCGAGCTCACGTCCCAGCCCCGACTGCTTGAAGCCACCGAACGGCGTTGAGACCCGAACGGAGGTGTTGGAGTTGATCGAGATCACCCCGGTCTCGACCGCCCGTGCGACCCGCAGCGCCCGCGCCCCGTCCCGCGTCCAGACCGAGCCGGAGAGGCCGTAGATGGTGTCGTTGGCGAGCCGGATCGCCTCCTCCTCGCCCTCGAAAGGGATGACGCAGACGACCGGGCCGAAGATCTCCTCCGCCGCGGCGCGGTCGTCGTTGGCGACCGGGGCGAGGACGGTCGGCGGGTACCAGTAGCCGGGACCCATCGGGGCGCTGCCGCGGATCGCGACCGGGGCGTCGTCGGGGACGTAGGAGGCGACGGCTTCGCGCTGCCCGGCGGAGATCAGCGGGCCCATCTGGGTCTCCTCCGAGAGCGGGTCGCCGACCCGCAGCGATTCGACGTGCGGCGCCATCGCCGCGAGGAAGTCTTCGACGGCGGAGCGCTCGACCAGGATCCGCGAGCGGGCGCAGCAGTCCTGGCCGGCGTTGCCGAAGACCGCGCCGGGCGCCGCCGCGGCGGCCGCCTCGAGGTCGGCGTCGGCGAAGACGACGTTGGCCGACTTGCCGCCCAGCTCCAGCGTCACCCGCTTGATCGTCTGCGCGGCGCCGGCGGCGATCCCGCGGCCGACCTCGGTCGAGCCGGTGAAGGCGATCTTGGCGACATCGGGGTGCTCGACCAGCCGCCGGCCGCAGACGCTGCCGGGACCGGCGACGACATTCAGCACTCCCTCCGGCAGGCCGGCGTCGAGGGCGAGCACCTCCAGCTCCAGGGCGCTCAGCGGCGTCAGCTCCGCCGGCTTCAGCACCACGCAGTTGCCCGCGGCTAGCGCCGGCGCCACCTTCCAGGAGGCGATCGTCAGCGGGAAGTTCCAGGGGACGATCAGGCCAACGACGCCGAGCGGCTCGCGGAAGGTCATGTCGACGCCGCCGGCGACCGGGATCGTCTGCCCGAGCAGCCGCTCCGGCGCCCCGGCGTAATAGCGGAACGTCTCGGCCACCATCCCGATCTCGCCCCGCGCGTCGGCGATCGGCTTGCCGGCGTTCCGCGCCTCCAGCCTCGCCAGGCTCTCGAGGCGGTCTTCGATCGCCGCGCTGAGGTCCAGCAGCAGCTCCGCCCGATCGGCAGGCGCCACGGCCCGCCAGGCCGGGAACGCCGTCTTCGCCCGCACCACCGCCGCGTCGACCTCCTCGACCCCGGCACGCGGCACCTCGGCCATCACCTCCTCCGTAGCCGGCTCGATCACCTCGATCGCGCTCACGCCGTGCTCCCCTCGGGTCGGGGCGCTTTTGCGTCCTTATGGGACGGAAAGGCGCCCCGCGCGGCGTCGACGAGAGCGCCGATCACTTTCGAGTCCTCGTCCTCCTCGGGGTGCCAGACGACGCCTAGGGCGAAGTGCTTCCCAGGGAGCTCGATCGCCTCGGGGAGGTCGTCCTCGGCCGACCATCCCGTCACCTTCAGCCCCTCCCCCAGGTCCTCGACGCCCTGGTGGTGGTGGGACCAGACGACGAAGCTCTCGACCCCCGCCGCGGTGCAGGCGAGCGAGTCGGGATCGAGCCGCACGTGGTGCTCGCTGAAGGTGCCGGCGACGGTGCGGTGCGTCTCCGCGCCGAGCGCCTCGGGCAGATGCTGCAGCAGGGTCCCGCCCAGCGCCACGTTCAGCAGCTGCATGCCGCGGCAGATCCCCAGCATCGGCATGTCGCGCTCCAGCGCCCGCCGCGCCAGCGCCAGCTCGAAAGCGTCGCGGTCGGGCCAGGTCCCCCGGGTCTCGGGATGCGGCTCGGCGCCGTAGCTCGCCGGGTCGATGTCGGCGCCGCCGGCCAGCATCAGCGCGTCGACCCGGTCGAGCAGGATGTCCGGCTCCGCGACCGCCGAGGGGTCGGGCGGCAGGACGATCGCGATCCCGCCCGCCCGCTGGACCGCGCTCACGTAACCCCGCGGCACCAGCGTCACCTCGTACCCATCCCAGACCCCCCAGGAGACCCGCTCGACCGCCGCGCAGATCCCGATCGTCGGCGCTCGTCTGTTCCTTTTCGTTGCTATGCCCCAATAAGGAACAGACGAATGGGGGTCCCCATCCTTCATAGCCGCTCGAAGCCCCGGTAGCGCTCCCAGTCGGTGACGGCCGCCTCGAAGGCCTCGATCTCGATCCCGGCGCGGTTCAGGTAGTGGTCGACGACCTCGCCGCCGAACGCCTCGCGCGCCACCTCGCTCGCCGCGAACGCGTCGCGCGCCAGGTAGATGTTCGACGGCACCCGCGGCTTGTCGGACTCGTACGCGTTGCCCTCGAAGACCGCCTCCAGCGGCAACTCGTTCTCGATCCCGTGCAGGCCGGCGGCGATCATCCCGCTCAGCGCCAGGTAGGGATTGACGTCGGCGCCCGGCAGCCGGTTCTCGACCCGCAGCCCCTCGCCGTGGCCGACGACCCGCAGCGAGCAGGTGCGGTTGTCCCGGCCCCAGGCGATCGCGGTCGGCGCGAAGGAGCCCTTGGCGAAGCGTTTGTAGCTGTTGACGTGCGGCGCGTAGAGCAGCGTCAGCTCCCGCATGCAGGCCAGCTGGCCGGCGACGAAGTGCTCGAAGAGCGACTGGTCGGCGGCGAACGCATTCGCGCCGTTCTCCCCCGCCAGCGAGCAGTGGATGTGGCACGAGTTGCCCTCGCGCTCGTTGAACTTGGCCATGAAGGTGATCGCGTGCCCCTCCTGGGCGGCGATCTCCTTGGCCCCGTTCTTGTAGATCGCGTGGTCGTCGGCGGTGCCGAGCGCATCGCGGTAGCGGAAGTTGATCTCGTGCTGACCGAGGTTGCACTCGCCCTTGGAGTTCTCGACCTCCATCCCCGCCGCCGCCATCTCGTTGCGGATCCGCCGGATCAGCGGCTCGACCCGCGCCGTCCCCAGCAGCGAGTAGTCGATGTTGTAGAGGTTCGCCGGCTCGAGGTCGTGGAAGCCCTTCTTCCAGGCCTCCTCGTAGGTGTTGCGGAAGACGATGAACTCGAGCTCGGTGGCGGCCTTGGCGCTGAGCCCGCGCTCGGCCAGCCGGGCCAGCTGCCGGCGCAGGATCTGCCGAGGCGAGGCGGCGACTTCGCGCCCGTCGGACCACTGCACGTCGGCCATCACCATCGCCGTCCCCGGCAGCCACGGCACCAGCCGCAGCGTCTCCAGGTCGGGGACCATCTCGAAGTCGCCGTAGCCGGTGTCCCAGGAGGCCATCGCGTAGCCGCCGACCGTTTCCATGTCGACGTCGACCGCCAGCAGGTAGTTGCAGCCCTCCGCCCCATGCTCCAGCACGTCGCCGAGGAAGTGCGAGGCGGTCAGCCGCTTGCCCTGCAGCCGCCCCTCCATGTCGGCGATCGCGAGCAGCACGGTGTCGACCGTGCCGTCCGCAACCCCCTTCTTCAGCTCCTCGACCGTCACGGCCGCAACGTTACGCCGCCGCGCTCATGGCGCGGTCGGACCCACCTCGGGCATCGGACCGATCTCTTTCTCGAGGTCGACCTCCCGCACCTGCCCGGTGAAGTGCTTGCGGGCGGTCGCCATCCACCCGATCCAGGCCAGCAGGATCACCACGCCCACCGTCAGCGGCGCGTAATTGAACGCCTCCCAGCTGAATTCGCTGTTCCAGGGGACCGCTTCGGGGGTGAACGGGAGGCAGAAGATGATCGTGATCAGGGCGACCCAGAAGGTCGCGAACGGGTTCATCCATTTGTACTTGCGACCGTTGGTCCAGGGCCCGGGCGAGAAGGAGTCGCCCTGGCGCCAGCGCAGGTAGATCGGGATCACGTAGGCGATGTAGAGGCCGATCACCGTGATCGAGACGATCGCGAAGAAGGCGAACGGGACCGCTTCGCCGTTGGCCTTGCCCTTCAGCGCCGGCAGGGTGATCAGCAGCGCGAAGAAGGCCATCGTCAGCACCGCGTAGACGGGCACCCGCTCGGCGTTGACCCGCGAGATTTTCGAGGAGACGCGTTTGCCGAAGCCGTTGTCGCGCGAGAAGGCGTAACACATGCGCGAGGCGCTGGTCAGGCAGGCCGCGCCGCAGAAGAGCTGGCCGACGACGGAGATGATCAGCACGAACTTGCCCCAGCCGGTTCCCAGCGCTTCGGTCAGCAGGGTCGGGGCAAAGCCGAAGGCTTCATTCGCCGCGTCGACGTTGGCGACCGCAAAGGTGATCGCCAGCAGCACGATCCAGCCGATCAGCGCCGAGTAGAAGATCGACCTCCACACACCCTTCGCCGCCGATTCGGCGGCGCCGTGGGTCTCCTCGGAGATGTGGGCCGAGGCGTCGAAGCCGGTGATCGTGTACTGGGTCAGCAGGAATCCGAGAGGCAGTACGTAGAACCAGTACATGCTTTCGCTGAAGCCGCTGTTGTTGATCCGGTGACTGAAGACGAAGCTGACGCTCTGGTGGGTGTCGGGAACGATGATCAGGACGAGGACGATCGCCGCGACGCCGATCACGTGCCACCAGACGGAGACGCTGTTGACCAGCGAGAGCATGTGCGTTCGCCGCACGTTGACCGCGACGTGGAGGGCGAGGATCAGCGCGAAGAGGAGGAAGACCTCGCCGAGGATGTGCGCTTCGTCGCCGAAGTTGATCCCGAAGATGTTCACTTCGTAGAGGCCGAGGACGACGTTGAGGAAGGTCGCGCAGGCGTAGTCGACCGAGGCGACGACGGCGACGAGGCCGATCAGGTTGAACCAGCCGGTGAACCAGGCCCAGATCGGACCGCCCAGCCTTCCCGCCCACCAGTAGATGCCGCCCGCGGTCGGGTAGGCGGAGACCAGCTCGGACATGCAGAAGCCGATGATCAGGATCGGGATCGAGATCAGCGGCCAGCCGATCGAGATCGCGATCGGGCCGCCGTTGTTCCACGCCTGCCCGTAGGTGGTGAAGCAGCCGGCGAGGATCGAGATGATCGTGAACGAGATCGCGAAGTTGGAGAAGCCACTCCAGGCCCGGTTCAGGGTCTGTTTGTAGCCCAGCTCCGCGAGCCGTCGTTCGTCGTGACTGGGAGACGAAACACTGCTCTCCATGTGCCTTCCCTTCGTAGCTTTCCCAAGCTGCGTGAAATGGTCTAACGAACCGACCTATAAGGTCGGATGCGAGCCTAGAACCGCCTCCCAGCCCTGTCAACCTTGACCCGCGCGAGTTGCGGTAGAGAATCTCCTTCCAACCGCGATGGCCACCCTCGAAGAAACCCTCGGACCGATCTCCGCGCGACTGGGCGAGATCGAAGGCGACCCCGTGCCGCTCGAGGGCGGGATCACGAACCGCAATTACCGCGTCCGCTTCGCCGGCGAGGACCTCGTCGTCCGCCTGCCCGGCAAGGACACCGGGCTGCTGGAAATCGACCGCGCCGCCGAGAAGGCGGCCGGCGAGCTGGCGGCGAGCGCCGGGATCGGCCCCGAAGTCGTGGCGATGCTCGACGACCCGCCGTGCCTCGTTACCCGCTTCGTCGAGGGCGAGCCGATGAGCGCCGCGGAGCTGCGCGATCCGGTCACGCTGGCCGAAGTGGCGGGCGCGCTGCGGACCCTGCACTCGCGCGAGGAGCGGCTGCCGGTGGCGTTCTCGGGCTTCCGCATCGTCGAGGCCTACGCGGCGCGGATCGCCGAACGCGGCGCCGAGGTCCCGAGCTCCTACGAGTGGGCGATGGGAGCGGCACACCGCGTCGAAGCGACACTGGTCGGCCCCGAGCACGAGCCGGTCCCCTGCCACAACGACCTCCTCGCCGCCAACTTCATCCGCTCGCCGCAGGGGGTGCAGATCATCGACTGGGAGTACGCAGGGATGGGCGACCGCTACTTCGACCTCGGCAACTTCGCCGTCAACAACGAGCTCGACGAGGGCATGGAGGCGAACCTGCTCGGCGCCTACTTCGAGTCGCCGGCGAGCCCGCGGCGGCTGGCGACGCTGCGGCTGATGCGGTTCATGTCGGACTTCCGCGAGGCGATGTGGGGGGCGGTGCAGAGCACGATCTCCGAGCTCGAGTTTGACTTCCACGCCTACTGCGCCGAGCACTTCGACCGCATGCGCGAGGCCGCCGGCGAGGGACGGCTGGAGGAGCTGCTCGAGGAGGCCAGCGGTGCCACAGGCTGAGCTGCCCGACCGCGCCCGCTGCGTGATCGTCGGCGGCGGGGTCGGCGGCACCTCGCTCGCCTACCACCTGGCGAAACTCGGCTGGGATGACGTCGTCCTGCTCGAGCGCTCCGAACTCACCTCGGGCTCGACCTTCCACAGCGCCGGCCTGGTCGGGCAGCTGCGCGGCTCGGTCTCGCTGACGAAGATGATGATGCACTCGGTCGAGCTCTACCGGCGGCTCGGCGAGGAGTCCGAGTTCGACCCCGGCTGGGTCGAGTGCGGCGGCATCCGGCTCGCCTCCAGCGAGGAGCGGATGGAGGAGCTGCGCCGCCAGGCGGGCTGGGCGAAGACCTTCGGCCTGCCGCTGGAGCTGATCTCCGCCGAGGAGGCGCAGGAGATGTTCCCGCTGATGTCGACCGAGGGCGTGCTCGGCGCGGCCTGGCTGCCGACCGACGGCTACATCGACCCGGCGCAGCTGACCTACGCGTTGGCCGACGGCGCCCGCCAGGGCGGCTGCCGGATCCACACCAACACGCGGGTGACCGGGATCGAGGTGCAGCGCGGCCGCGTCCGCGGCGTCCGCACCGACAAGGGCGACATCGAAGCGCGGGTGGTGGTCGACGCCGGGGGAATGTACGCGGCCGAGATCGCCCGCCTGGCTGGCGTCCGCGTGCCGGTGATCCCGATGTCCCACCAGTACCTCGTCACCCAGCCGCTCGACGCGGTCCGCGAAGCGCGCCGGTCCTTGGTTCCGGATAGCGACGCAAATGACCGGAACACCCGTGGCCACCTCCCCACCTTGCGCGATCCCGACCTGCTCGTCTACTACCGCGAGGACGGCGACGGGCTGGTGATGGGCGGCTACGAGCGCCGCAGCGAGCCGGCGTTCCTGCCGGACGGGCCGTCCCGGGTCGAGGCGATCCCGCCGGACTTCAACGGCCGGCTGCTGGAAGAGGACTGGGAGCGCTTCGAGGAGATCACCGAGAACTCGAAGCGCCGCGTCCCGGCGATGGACCAGATCACCGTCACCAAGCTGATCAACGGCCCCGAGGCCTTCACTCCCGACAACGAGTTCTGCCTCGGCCAGACCGAGGTCGGCGGCTTCTTCGTCTGCGCCGGCTTCTGCGCCCACGGCCTGGCGGGCGCCGGCGGGATCGGCAAAGTCGTCGCCGAGTGGATCGCCGAGGGCGAACCGAGCCTCGACCTCTGGCACATGGACGTCCGCCGCTTCGGCGCCCAGTACCGCTCCCCCGCCTACACCCACGCGCGGATCAAGGAGACCTACGAGACCTACTACGACATCCGCTACCCACACCACGAGCGGCAGGCGGGGCGGCCGCTGCGGCTGTCGCCGGCCAACGCCTGGCACCGCGAGCACGAAGCCGCCTTCGGCGAAAAATCGGGCTGGGAGCGAGTCAACTGGTACGAGCGCAACGCCGCCGCCGGCGACGAGGGGCTGCGGCCGCGCGGCTGGGCGGGGAAGCACTGGTCGCCGGCGATCGGCGCCGAGCACCGCGCCGCCCGCGAGGCGGTCGCCCTCTTCGACGAGTCCTCCTTCGCCAAGCTCGAAATCGAGGGGGTCGGAGCGGAGACCTTCCTCGAAGTCCTCTGCGACAACCGCGTCTCCCGCGAGGACGGGCAGCTCACCTACACGCAGATGCTCAACGGACGCGGCGGGATCGAGTGCGACTTCACGGTCGCGCGGCTCGACGAGGACCGCTTCTCGATCGTCACCGGCACCGCCTTCGGCAACCACGACCGCGAGTGGATGCGCCGCCACCTCCCCGACGGCGACGAGGTGCGGATCCACGACGTCACCTCGCAGTGGGCCTGCTTCGGGATCTGGGGACCGCGGGCGCGCGAGGTGCTGCGGCCGCTCACCCCGCAGGACCTCGGCAACGAGGCCTTCCCCTACATGACCCTGCGGGAGACGACGCTCGGCAACGCGCCGGTGCGGATGCTGCGGGTCACCTACGTCGGCGAGCTCGGCTGGGAGATCTACTGCCCAACCGAGTACGGGCTCGGGCTCTGGCAGACGCTCTGGGAGGCGGGCCAGCCGCAGGGGATCGTCGCCGGCGGCTACCGGGCGATCGACAGCCTGCGGCTCGAGAAGGGCTACCGCGTCTGGGGCGCCGACATCACCCCGGACGAGACCCCCTACGAGGGCGGGGTCGGCTTCTGCGTCAAGCTCGACAAGCCGGTCGGCTTCGTCGGCGAAGAGGCGATCCTCACTGCGCGGGAAGCCGGGCCGCGCAAGCGCCTGCGCTGCCTCACCCTCGCCGACCCGCGCTCGATCCCCCTCGGCAACGAGCCAGTCCGGGTCGGCGGCGAGGTCGTCGGCCGGGTGACGAGCGGCGGCTACGGCTACACGGTCGAGCGCTCGATCGCCTACGCCTACCTGCCGCCCGAGCACGAGCCGGGGACCGCGGTCGAGGTCGAGATCTTCGGCCGCTGGGTCGAGGGCGAGGTCGCACCCGAGCCGCTCTTTGACCCCAAGGGCGAGCGCGTCAGGCGCTGACCGGCGCCGGCAGCAGGCCGGCGAGGATGTGCTCGGTGCCCTCGGTGTGTTCGCGCATCTGCCGCACCGCCCGGGCGCCGTCGCCCTTGCGCAGGGCCTTGACCAGCCGCGCGTGCTGCTCGTTGGAGCGGGCGAGGACCTCGGGTGGGTGGGCGATCAGCGCGATCAGGTCGCTCATCTGGGACTGCACGTCGGTCATCGCGCTCAGCAGGCGCGGCGACTGCGCGGCCTCGGCGACGTCGATGTGGAAGCGGATGTCGGTCCGCCGGTACTCCTCGAAGTTCTCGACCTCGCCGGCCATCTTCGCGACCAGCTCCTCGAGCCGGTCGAACTGCGCCTCGCTCCCCCGCTCCGCCGCGAGCAGGACCGCCCCGGCCTCGATTGCCACCCGGTAGTCGAGCACCGCCCAGGCGCCCTGGTCCAGCGGCTCGCCCCCGCCCTCGGTCAGCGGCGGACACTCGGAGACGAAGGTCCCGCCGGTCCGTCCCCGCAGCGAGACCAGGTGCCCGCTCTGCACCAGCGCCGTCAGCGCCTGCCGCAAAGTCGAGCGCGAAATCCGCAACCGGCCCGCAAGCTCCCGCTCCGGCGGCAGCTTGTCCCCCGGCGCCAGCAGTCCAAGCCGGATCGCGCTTCCCAGGCGCTCAACCGTCTCCTCGAACGTGCTCGCCGGGCGCACCGGCATGAACACAGCCTCCACGGCCGCGTCGCGCTCCATACCGACAACCGTACCGCCGGCTACGAATCCATGTAACGGGTGAACGCCTCGCGGGCAAGATCGCTGAGCGAGCGGCCTTCCTTGTCGGCCCGCGCCCAGGCGGCTTTGTGGAGGTCAGAAGGAACTCGGAAGCTGACGCGAGGAGAAAGACCGTTGGGGCCCAGCGAGGGACGTCCGACATAGCGGCGCTCCAGCGTTGCAGGGTCAGGCGGGTCCTTCTCGCATTCTTCAGCCATTTCTTCGGCGACCTTCTCGGTGATCACCAAGCCCGAACGGGTTACCCCGAGCACTTCGTTCTCCGGGTCGAACTCCGGTTGCTTTTTCACTTCTTCTTCTTCCTCTTCGGCCGCGATCACCTCCAGCGCGACTCCCTCCAGATCATCCCCTATGAATACAACTCGCTTCTCCAAGCCGGACATCCCAAGGTCCACCGCTGTCGATTTCTCCCCCCTTTGTTCGTCGTTCGGGTATAGGGAGTCGGAAAGACCGGGTCCCGCTAGGCAAAGGAGAGCATCGTGGGGAAGATCGTCGTGACGGAGTTCATCTCGCTGGACGGGGTGGTCGAGGACCCGGGGGGAGCCGAGGACTACGCCCGCGGCGGCTGGGCGTTCGACTTCGATCGCGGCCAGGAGGGGGACAAGTTCAAGATGGACGAGCTGGTCGAGGCCGAGGCGCAGCTGCTCGGCAGGGTCACCTACGAAGGGTTCGCCGCCGCCTGGCCCGAGCGCGACGACGAGGCCGGCTTCGCGCGGAAGATGAACGAGATGCCGAAGTACGTCGTCTCCGCGACGCTCGAGCGCCCCGAGTGGCAGAACACGACCGTGCTCACCGGCGACCCGGTCGCCGCCGTCGCCGCCCTGCGCGACGAAGTCGACGGCGTCATCCTCATCGCCGGCAGCGTCACCCTGGTCCAGGCCCTGATCGCGAACGACCTCGTCGACGAGCTGCGCCTGATGGTCTTCCCGGTCCTGCTCGGCGCGGGCAAGCGCCTCTTCGCAGAGGGCGATGCGAAGAAGCCGCTGAAGCTGGTCGAGTCGAAGACGACGGGAGACGTCTCGCTGCAGCGCTACGAGCCTCGTCCATAGCGTTTAAATCAAAAGGCAAAGAATTCTTTACCAACGCTACCCTGGATGGATGCCGCCGGTCTTCGCCGTCCGCTTCAAGGGAATGCTGACCAAGGAGGAGCGCGAACGCCTGGCGGCGGCCGGGATCGAGCTCGCCGGCAGCAGGTCCTCGATGACAGCGGGCACCGCGGAGACCGGGACCGTCGGCACCGGCCGCCCGATCTACACCGTCACCCTCGAGGCCGCGACCGAGGACGAGGCGCTGACAGCGGTCCGCGAAGCGATCGAACCCGACACGTCGAACTTCTCGGGCTGGGAGGCCGGTCCGGCCTGAGCTTCGTCGGCCTCCCCTGGGCCAGCTCCACCGTTAAGACGAACTTCATCAATTAGGTCGGGTCGTTTGATGGCGCTTAGGATTTCTCCTAAGATCCCGCCATCGGCAGTTCGACCACATCCAATGGTCGGCCGCGGGGGGATGCTGACGGTCTCGCCCTGCTGGCCGAGCGCCTGCGAAAGCGCGCGCCGGAGATCGTGCAGACGGTCCTCGCCCGCCTGCACGGGATGGAAGAGGACAGCCCCGTGCGCGACGCCGAATACCTCGACTCCCTCGCCGAAGCGGTCCACGAGGGGGTCCGCTACGGGATCGAGGTCTTGGCGGTCGGCGAGGACCGCGCCGGCGAAGTGCCCCTGGCGGTGATCGTCCAGGCGCGCCACGCGGCACGCCACCGAATTCCCCTCGAGACCGCCCAGCGCCGCTACATGGCGGCGCACCTGCAGCTCAACCGGTTCGCGCTGGAGGAGGCCGAAGCGCTCCCGGCCGGCGACCCGGTCGGCCTCGCCACGGCGATGGAAGCCCTGGCGGCGGTCTTCGAGCGTCTGCTCGTCAGCGCCGCCAAGGAGTACGAACACGACGCGCGGGCCCGCGCCGGGTCCCACGAAGCGCGCCTGGTGGAGCGGGTTCGGCGCCTGCTGGCGGGAGAGATGGTCGACCCCTCGCTCCTCGAGTACGAGCTCGGCGGCCACCACCTCGGCCTCGTCGCCCACTCCGCCGAGACCCGCCCCCTCGTCCGGCGCCTCGCTGGCAAGCTCGGGCACCGCAGCCTCATCCTCACCCCGTCGAGCGAAGAGCTGTGGGCGTGGTTGGGAAGCACGCGAGGTCCGATCGACGCGGGCAAGGTCCGCGACTGGCTCGCCTCCGAGGGCGACTCCAGCATGCCGATCGGCATGGGAGAGCCCAAGAGCGGACGCGACGGCTGGCGTCTGACGCACCAGCAGGCCCGCGCCTCCCTCTGGATCGCCGCGGCCAAGTCCGCCCCGGTCGTCGAGTACACGGGAGCCGCGCTGTCCGCCGCGCTGGGAAGTGACGTCCTCCTCACCACCTCCCTGCGGGAGAAGTACCTCCTCCCCCTCGACAACGCCAAGGTTGGCGGCGAGGTCCTCCGGGCCACCCTGCGCGCCTACTTCGGGGCCGACAGGAACAGCTCCTGCGCCGCCGCGGCACTGGGGATCAGCCGGCAGACGGTGACCAACCGGATCCAGACGGCGGAGCGATGCATCGGCCTGCCCCTCTCGGAGTGCCAGTACGCCCTCGTCGCGGCCTTGAGCCTGGAGGAACTGGGCTGCATCCCACCTCCGCCCAACTCTCTCCCCTAACTCTTGACTTTCTGCGCACCACACGTGCGCCGTCGCCTCCTAGCGTCCCGGGCATGGATTTGCCCGCTGATGTTGCTGCAGACGAAAGGTTGCGCTAGGATGGTGGACACGATGGTGCCTGAGAAGAAATGGACCGATGGTCGTCTTGACGACCTCAGTACGAAAGTCGACGCCGGCTTCGCTCGCGTAGATGGGGACATCCGCGAGCTCAAAGGTGAGATGACCCAGCGGTTCGACAAGGTCGATAAGCGGTTCGAGAAGGTCGACGAACGGTTCGAGAAGGTCGAGGGAAAAATCGACAGCGCGGTGAAGGAGCTTCGAGGTGAAATGAATGCTCGGTTCACTCAGGTCGACGGCCGGTTCGCAGAGCTCAGTAGCGCTCTCCTTGCTCTCCACCGGCTCTTGATTCGCGCCAGTATCGGCGGCGGGGTGGGCTTGGGACTTCTGCTGATAGCCACCATCCTGCGCTAGCGGGTCATGCTGGTCCAGCCGGCGCTCTGACGGTCACGCGTCAGCCGCCCGAGTTTCGTTGCTGAGAATTTGCATTCTGCGCGCCACACGTGCGCCGGCGCCTCCTAGCGTCGCCCGTATGGGATGGCCGCCGAAGGTTGGAGAGCTTTTGCCTCGCGCGGAGGAAGCGACTGGTGTCCGGGAAAAGCTGGCTTCCTATTCGCTCAATACCGACCACCATTCAGGTGGACCAAAGGCGAGAGGTTTCGCAGTGATCCTGGGGATCACCATGGACTCGATCAACTATCTCGAGGCAGAGATGCGGCTCGCCATCACCCGATACCCGATCACTGCGGCGGTCGACAACCAGCCGTACGGCTGGAAGTGCGTAGTTGATTTCCCCCTGGAGGGGATCGGACGCTACAGTGGACGGGTGGCCAAAGTAAGGACGGTCTGGGAGCTCACCTCGCCTATCCTTCCTCCTCGGCTCGTCAATGCATTTCTGAAGGTCTAGGGGTACCGAATGGCACTAGCGCGCACCAGAATCACCGAACATGACGTAGTCGCCCTAAAGCGAGACATCGGCAAGTGGCCCGCCGGCACGCGTGGCACGGCCCTTATCGACCACGGCCAATCGAAGCTGGTGGAGATCTCCGATAGCCGAGGCCAGGAACTCGACCTTTTCGAGATCGCCGACGAGGACCTCGAGCTTCTCATCCATTACACCGCGTAGTCCAGTTCTGCCCACCTCTCTCCCCTGAGAATTTGCATTCTGCGCGCCACACGTGCGCCGGCGCCTCCTAGCGTCCTGGGCATGGACTTTGCCCGCTGATGTTGCTGCAGACGAAAGGTTGCGCTAGGATGGTGGACACGATGGTGCCTGAGAAGAAATGGACCGATGGTCGTCTCGACGACCTCAGTGCGAAAGTCGACGCCGGCTTCGCGCGGGCCGACAAGAAAATGGACGCTGGCTTCGCACGGGCCGACAAGAAAATGGACGCTGGCTTCGCACGGGCCGACGAAAAGATGGACGCTGGCTTCGCACGGGCCGACGAAAAGATGGACGCTGGCTTCGCACGGGCCGACGAGAGGATGGACGCCGGCTTTGCTCGCGTAGATGGGGACATCCGCGAGCTCAAGGATGAGATGAACGAGCGGTTCGAGAAGGTCGAAGGGAAGATCGAAGGACTCGACTCCAAGTTCGATAAGAAGTTCGACAGCCTCAACAACACCCTCTTGGGGTCAGCCGTCTCAATCGTCGTCACCTTGCTCGTCTGCTGCGCAACCTTGATCGGGATCGCAGTCCTCTAGGAACTCGGGCGAACTTACAGTTCAGCTCGCCATTCTTTGCTGAGAATTTGCATTCTGCGCGCCACGCGTGCGCCGACGCCTCCTAGCGTCCCGGGCATGGACTTTCCCGCCGACGTTGATGCAGACGAAAGGTTGCGCTAGGATTATGACCGTGGCTCCCTCGAAGAAGATATGGACTGGTGATCGGCTCGACGGTCTCGAGAAGAAGGTCGACGATGGCTTTGCTCAGGTCGACGAGAGGTTCGGACAAGTCGACAAACGTTTCGAACAGGTCGATAAGCGGTTCGAGAAGGTAGAAGGGAAGATCGAAGCGCTTGACGCTAAGTTCGATGCCAAGTTCGATCGGCTAAACGAGAGATTTACCTATCTGACCTGGGGCTTGTTCTCCGTGGCCGTTGTGATCATCGCCGCCCTCATCACCCTTTAGCTGCTCGAGGCGGCGGCTGACGCAGCTACCCGCCCCGGATCAGGTCGATGGATTCGGGGAACCAACCTCGGTTCGAATCCTTTCTGCGCGGCGGTTGTTGCTGAGAATTTGCAATCTGCGCGCCACGCGTGCGCCGGCGCCTCCTAGCGTCCTGGGCGTGGACTTTCCCGCCGATATTGCTGCAGACGAAAGGTTTCGCTAGGATCATGGCCGTCATGCTACCCAGAGAGAAGTGGACCGACGATCGTCTCGACGCTCTCAACAACAAGGTCGATGACGGGTTCGAGAGTGTCAACAAACGATTCGACAAAGTTGACGAGCGGTTCGACAAGATCGACGAGCGGTTCGTAAGCCTTGAACGTGCGCTCCTGAAGGCGGCCGTCGGGATCATCGTCGCTCTGATCGGCTGCTGCGCCGCGCTGATCGGGGTCGCCGCCCTCTAGTTCCGGCGCTGCCTTGCCCGACGCTTGGAGTCGGGACAAGGACTTGGCGAGTTGAGGCTGCTCGAGGTGCCGGCTGGCGCTGCTACCCGTCCCGGATCAGGTCGATGGATTCCGGGAACGCTCGGCCGTGATCGCGGAGCGCGAACACGTTTTCGACGACGGGGACGGTCAACGGGCGGGCTTTGCTCGCGTGGATGCGCACTCGTGATATTCCGTCCGGTACAAGGCCAACCACGGTTCTGATTCCCGGGGATCCGGAGGCGCTACTCGGAACCGAAGCGATGAATATCCCCTTCCGGGACACCCTAGAGAGCCTGCTGCAAGCGAGGCCGCCTGATCCGCCGAGGTCACTTTCCACCAGACACAATCCTCCTTTCGAGGCCGGAACAGCCCAGAACTGTGGGTTGATCACCGGCAACTGCTGAGCCAAAGACCAGTGTCCGTTAATTGCGGCCAGCCCTTCTATTAGCCGTGAAGGAAGGTTCTCCGGTTCGGTAGTCAGGAGAGAGAAGTTCTCTGCCTCCGGCAAAGGCTGACTTTCGTTTGACGCAGGCGGGCGCTTCGCCGATACAGGAGGTGATGCCGAATCCCCACAGCCCCCTGCCATGACTCCGACGATGCTCGTCGCGATGAGGCTGGCAACTCGTGCCAGCCTCATCCGTTGGGTTAGTCGTAGGAGTTGCTGGTGGTTCAACCCCACCAAGAGATCAAGCCGTTGAAGTTGCCTGCGTAGGTGAGGTTGTTATTGCGAATTGCCCCCCTATACCAGCCACCATCTTCGCGCACCTTGATCGACCCAAGTTCGGTTCCTTTGGGATAGCAGACCCAACTATTGATCAGGTTGTGCCATACATCTGCGTAGTCCACGCAGCCAGCTCGTTCATAGGTGTTGATGAACACTCGGTCCCGTTTATAGCCGCTTATGTTGTCTGGACTGTCGCACCGGTAGTTTCCAGTCCAAGCGGGATCGAGTTTGCCGCACTCAAAACCAGCAACAAGGTTGCCAGCTTTTGCCGTTGATATTGAGCCAAGAGCCAGCATCGTAAACAGCGCGACACCGATGGCCACTATGGCCCAGATCCTGCCTTGTCTCTGGCCACTCGCACGGAACTGCAGCACACCAAGAGTCATTGAGCCCACTCTCCTTGCCTAGGGGTTACCGTCGACTGAATGTCCCACAGTGCCGACCTGCAAGAGCTAGCGAATTGCCAAACAGCGCTTGCCCCGTTTAGCACCCTGTCAATCGAAGGGTGCTACGGCCCAGACTGTTCGAACGTGTGCTGGTACTGCGTGGAGGGGCCGCTGCCGTAGATCGGGTTGAAGGGTGCCTGCTGCTTGCAGGGCGGTGCGGCTATGGCGGAGGTGCTCGTCTGACCAACGAACGCATATCTCTGGATCCGTTCGAAGAGGAGTTTGGCGTTTTCGTCCTGGGTCCTCACGATTTTGTTCGGATCTTCGAAGCTTCGAGTCTCCGGGGTTCGTTCTTTGAAGGCGGGGTCTTCCCATGCATTGGGGTTCAGCGTGGCCACGATTCCGGCCGCACACTGACGAGTACTGAAGGCCGGAAGTCCGGCGACAAGACCTTCGGCCCACTTCGGCGGGCTGTAAGGGCTATTCCTATTGATTGCCAAGCGCTGAGGATAAGTCGAAAGCGTTTCGGGATTCATTGGCCCAAGTGCTCGAAGGTAATGCGGCGCATCTCCCGATTGCCCTTCAACCGTGATGGTCCCATTGAAGGTCGCGGCGATATTGGCAAAGAACGATGCAAGGTCGACCCGATAGAGCTTGAGCCCGACCAAGATCGGGTTGAGGTTGCGGATGAACGGATCAATCGCTCGGAGGAGCGGTGGGAATTCGTCGCGGAAGATCTTCCGCAGAGCGGAAAAGCCGGACGGGGCCCGCTTGATGACCGGGCCGAGGCCTTCGAAGAAGCCCTTCGATTCAGGCGCCAGCTTCGAAAGCGCGACCAGGGTCGGCGAGAGTTCTTCGGCGGCCGGCACCAGCTGACGCATCAGCGGGTCGGCGTTCTGGGAGAACCCTTTGAGGCGGGCGAAGGTCGTGCGCGACTCGTCGAGGAAGGTCGGGAAGGCGCGGAAGAGGGCTTCGATGTCGCGGTCGCGGCGCGCCGTCGTCTGGAAGACGGCGTCGGAGCTCTTGATCAGGTCCGCCAGCTGGCCTTCCCGGCCGCGGAGGGCCTGGAAGGTCGTGGCGCCATTGCGGAACAGCTGCTGGACCGCCAGGCTCTGGCTGTCGAGGGTGCGGAAGAGGCTGGCGAATTCGCTGACGGTCGGGTCGAGGCTGCCGAGCGCGTAGGAGAGGTTCTGGCCCTGGCCGTTGATCGCCACCGCCGCTTCCTGCATCCATTCCTGGAAGGCGGCGCGGGTCTGAGCGTTGAAGGTGCGGAAGATCTCGTCGAGCTGGACCGATTCGGCGACGTTGGCCTCGGGCAGGGTGCCGCCGTCTTCGAGCTCGGGCCCTTCGCGCGATCCGGGCGTGAGTTCGATGTAGGTCTCGCCGAGGAGGGTCTTGGTGCGGAGGATCGCGCGGGTCGACTCCGGCAGGGGCGCGTAGCGGGCGTCGATCGCGGCGGTGGCGAGGGCCTGCCTGCCGTTCGGAGCGAGCTCGATCTTCTGGACTTTGCCGACGTTGACGCCGGAGATACGGACGTCGGACTGTTCGGCCAGCTGCGTCGCCTCGTTGAAGGGGACGTAGACCTCGTAGGTCTTGGCGCGGAACGGCGTCGGGCCCCCGAAGGTGACCCAGAGGAAGAGCAGGATCCCGAAGCAGGACAGGGCGAAGCCGGTGATGACCAGGAGTTGCGTGGTGCTGGGGGCGCGCTTACTCATTCCGCATTCTTGTTTTCGCAGGTTCCAGCCGGGTTATCGACGGGGAAGGAAACGGGGATTTCGGTTTTACGGGGGATCCCGATGAGTTCAATTAGGGCCTGCAGGTATGGCTTCCCTTGGAGGGTTTGTTCCGCGGCAAAGCCGTAGCCCAAGTCTGCGCCGGTACACGAGATCAGGGTCAGACTTCGGAGGACGGGACCACCGGCATCTTGAAGGTTGAAGACGGTGTTGAAGTTGTGGTTGAGCCAGGGCAGGTAGAAGAGATAGCTCTGCCGTGAGTCGTTCGGCTTGTAGGTCAGCTCGTTAAGGAAGGAGTTGAAGCCGCCGAGTGCGTTGCCGAAGCTCCGCACCGTCTTTTCAAATGGTTCGGCCGCTTCGGTCCCATGGGTCAGCACCGGGCGGATTTCCCGGGTGAAGGGGCGGATCTGGTCGCGGATCGGGACCGTGGTCTGGCTGAACAACTTCTCGGTCGCGTCGAAGGCGGGGCCTAGGGCCTGCGCCTGCGGGATCAGCTTGATCAGGGCCGGGCGGGCGACCTGCGAGAAGCGATTAGAGCTGGCGAGGCCGGCTTTGGCGGCCTGCAGCGCGGAGGGGAATTCTTCGAAGGCGTTCTGGACCGAAGCCTGCTGGTTGGCGAAGTTGCCGAGCGCGTCCTTGGAGGAGGTGACGAAGCGCTTGACCGCGGCGTCGTGGCGGGCGAGTTCGTCGGTGACGAGGCCGAAGTTGTGGATCACGTGCGCAAGCGCGACGTGGCGGGCGGCAACCGCCTTGTTGAGCTTGGCGGTGTAGTGGACGAAGGGCTGGAAGCGGCGGAGCGCGTTCGAGGCCTGCTTGCCACGGCCTCCGACCCCCTGGGCGCCGCCGGCGACGAGCAGCTGGATGTACTGGCGGGTGTCGGCGTCGAGGGTGGCGAGGAAGGCGTCGAGGTTGGTGTTCGGTTCGGTCTGGGTGAGGGCGAAGTGCGCTCCGTCCTCGATGTGGCGCTTGCCGGAGCCCGGTTCGATCTCGACGATCATGTCGTTGAGGTTGGTTTTCGGACGCAGGAGCAGGCTGGCGTTGGGGTGGATCAGCTCCATGTATTTCGGCTCGATGTCCATGCCGACGACTGCGTGGCCGTTTTCGAGGTCGACCGAGGTGACCTTGCCGATCTGGATGCCGGCGATGTCGACGGCCTGGCCCTGGCCCGGGGTGACCGCCTGCGCGGTCGAGAACTCGGCCGTGATGTGGTCGAATTCTTCGCCGACCAGCGGCAGCCAGGCGGGCAGCGAGGCTTTCTGCTGGGTGAAGATGCCGAGCATCATCACGATGCCGGCGAGCGCAAGAACGAAGATCGCGATCGTGTCTTTGCGGTGTCCGCGCGCCTGCCGGCCGAGCCAGGCGCGGAAGTGTTTCGCCCGGCTGACTTTGGGTTCGGGGGCAGTCATGGGTTCACCCCCGCAACAGACGGAGAAGCCGGGCCGACCTGACCCAGCGGACCGTTCGCGTCAGGAACCGGGTTGGTGTAGCAGCGGACTTCCGGCTTGAACGGAGGCGCTCCGGCAATCTGCGGTTGGGTCCCCTGCGGATCTTCAATCGTGTGGGCGTAGTTGATTTTTTCGCCGAGCGTGGCTTTATTCGCCTGAGGGAATGGTTCGCCCACCAGGGTCGGACCGCCACCGATCTGCGCCCGTGCATATGGACCATTGCCATCGAAGTTCTGAGCCATCCCGGCGAAGTTGACGAGGTTGTAGAGGAACTCGCGGTAGTTCGGCTGGCCGGTGCTGAACTGGTCGTTGATCACCTGGTTGCCGGTCGGGACCATCACCTTGGAGGTGCAGAGGCTGAGGCGGTTGAGCTGCGGCAGGGTCACCTTCTTGCTCGCCTGGGCGGCGCCGGCGAGGGCGGGGGTCGATTCGCGCAGGAGCTTGACGACGCCGCCGGCCTCTTTGCCCGAGAGCAGCGGCCGGACCTGGGCGAGGAAGGGTTTCGAGGCGCTGATCAAGCCGGGCAGCTCTTCGACCGCGGGCTTCAGTTCGATCGCGTAGGTGCGCAATGGCGGCAGCGAGCGGTTGAGGCTGACGAGGGAGGCGTGGGTGATGCGGAGGGTCGGCGCGAGGAGGTGGATCGTCTGGGTGAGGTTGTTCGACTGGTTGGCGAGGGCGCCGGTGAAGACGTCGAAGTTGACGATCAGACCCTGCAGGTCCCGCTGGCGGCTGGCGAAGGCGCCGAAGGCGCGACCGGCGCTGGCGACGAGGCGGGAGAGGTCCTTCTGCTGCGTGCCGAGGAAGGCGTTGGTCACCTGGGCGCTGTAGCGGCCGGCGTCGCCGCCGTACTGGAAGGCGTCGTTGAGGGCTTCGGCGCCGGAGCGGCCTTTGACCTCGGGCAGCTGGGTGAGGTCTTCCTGCGCGGTCGGTTCGTGGTTGAGGGCGAGGCCGTAACCCTCGAGCAGGCGGCTGAGGTCGGCGCGGACCGGGGACTGCAGGGCGGAGAGGACTTCGTCGATCTGGACCGCGGTCGAGGTGCGGCTGATGGGGATCGTGTCGCCGCTGTCCATCTCCTTGGCGCTGGGGCTGCCGGGGTCGAGTTCGACGAAGAAGTTGCCCTCGAGGAAGATCCGCGGGCGGATCGCGGCGAAGGCGTCGTCGTGGATCGGCCGGCCGGAGGAGTCGACGGTGAAGGTGACCTTGGTGTTGTCGCCGTCACGTTCGGTCGAGACGACTTTGCCGACGTCGACGCCGGCGATGCGGATCGGCGAGTTGAGCGCGATGTTGGCGGAGTTGGAGAAGGTGGCGTTGAGCTCGTAACCCCGGCTGGTGAACGGCACGTGTTTGGTGAAGGCCAGGTAAGGCCCGATCGTGAAGATGAGGATGAAGATGATCGCGATCAGGACGTTGCTCGGGCGCCACTTGATGCGGCCGCTGCCGGCGGCCGCTGCACGACGATCGCGCTCAGGGAGGCGGCTCATTTTTCCACCTGCCCGCGGGTGGTGGTTCCCCAAAGTTCAGGGGAGTGACCAATTACCGTCTCACCCTTTACATATTTCTCGTTGCCGGCTTCGCATACCTTTCCTTGCCCCGGTGCCGCCGTCTGTGGGTTCGGATTGAAATGCAGATGATTCCTGGTACTCCCAGCCTCATCGGCGGGAGCGCTAGCAAAGGTGCTCTCACTGTTGGGTCCTTCCGGCGGACCATAGGAAATAAATTCGAGCCAATGGCCGTTGTCGTTGCCGCGGCTTGCCGCACTGGAAACGTTCTTGAAGGTGAGCGTCCAGTAATTGCAGACCGTCTGACTCGGCGTGAGGTAAGAGAGCGAGGGCTTCAAAAGCTTGTTCGTGTCGGTCAGCAGGTCGAGCCCGTTGAACACCCCCGGCGCTTCCTGGAAGTCGACAAGAGCCTGTGCGGTCGGCTGCAGCTGGTTGTAGAGGACCGGGGATGCATTGAGGACGGGGGTCCCGGCGTGGAGGGATTCGGCGATCACCGGGGAGGTCCGGGCCAGCGCTTTGGCGCCGGGCTGCAGGGCGGTGAAGAACTTGGCCGAGTCCTCGAGGAAGGGGCGGATCGCCGGCAGGTCGGCGTTGACCTCGTCGAGCGTCGGGGCGCTTTTTTCGATCGTTTCCTGGATGTAGGGGCGGGAGACGCGGGCGAAGGCGGCGAAGGTGCGATCGAGGGCGACGAACATCTGCCCCTGGGTCTCGGCGACCGTCGCGACCGTCGCCGAGAGGGCCGAGAGCGAGCGCCAGAAGCCGGCGAAGTCGGTGCTCGGTTCGGCGAGTTTGCGAAGGATTGGCTGGCCGCTGACGACGAGCCGCCGCAGGGCGCCGATCGCTTCGTTCAGCTGCGGGCCGCGGCCGGCGAGGGCGTTGCCAAAGCCGGCCAGGTTCTGGCGGATCGCGTCGCGGGTGGGTTCGTCGAACATGTCGAAGAACTGGTCGATGTCGACGGGTTCGGGCTTGGCGGCGGTGACCGGGATCGTTTCGCCGGCCTTGAACCCCTTTTCGGAGCTGCCGGGGGTGACCTGGAGGAACTTGAGGCCGAGGGCGGACTTGGGGCGGACGGTGATGGTCGAGTCGAGCGGCAGCGGTTCGGCGTTCTTGTCGAGGCTGAGCGAGAGTTCGGCGGCGACTCCGCCGTTCGCGAGCTGGACCGGAACGACCTTCTTGACGACGCCGACGCGGACGCCGCCGATCCGCACCTCGTTGCCTTTGACCAGGGCGTCTGCGTTGGGTACCCGCGCCTTGAGGTTGTAGGTGGAGACGAAGGGGAGGCCGTTGTTGGCGTTGTAGGCGAGGAAGACGGCGACGATGACGACGAGCACCGTCACCGCGCCGACCAGGATCGGGCTGCTGGCGACGCCGCTTAGTCCGCTGCGGTTTCTCATGGTCCGAGGAGGTAGTCGAGAAGGGGTTCGGTGCCTTCGGTTTTCGAGGACTGGGCTACGCCGGCCTGGCCTTCGGCGGCCCCTTCGGTGCTGTCTCCCTGACCCACGCCGATCGTCGGTCCAGACGCGACAGCGGTTCCCCCATCCCGTTCTTCCAACCCGGCGTTCAGAAGGCGAAGCAACGCTGCAGGATCGGTACTTGCCGATGCGTTGGCTTCTGGCCCATTGAAGTTCGCAACACAGCCGGAATAGCCTTTCGGGGCAACGATGTATTCCAGGCAGGTACTGAGCGTGATCCGCGAGCGTCCGAAGTGCCCATATTTGTCGAAGCCGTTAAGGGAAGCGTTCGTGTTGTAGATCAGCTGGGAAAGCCCATCCCAGCCCCCGGTCTGCTTGATGTTCACCAGCAGCTTCGCCAGATCGCCAGTCGGCTTCACCCCGGTCTTCGCCAGGTCCCGCGCCTTCTTCACCACCGGGTCGGCTTCGGCGAAGATCGGGCCCGATGCTTCGCCCGCGTTGCCGAGGCTCTTCAGCGAGACGGTCAGCGCTTCGGAGAACGGGGTCAGGGTTTCGGTCGCGTCGGTCAGCGAAGGTGCCGCGGTGCCGAAGTCTTCGAGCAGCGGCGTGCCGGCGTCGGAGAAGGTCTTCAGGCTCTTCATCGTCTGGCGGAACTCGGCGAGGAAGGTGGGGAATTTCTGCAGCGCCTCTTCCAGTTCCGGCCCCTTTTCGGCGCTCGCCTCGGCGGCGGCCCCGGAGTTGGTGAAGAAGCCGGCGACGGCGCGGCGCTCGCGCGCCAGCGGGGTGAGGATCGCGTCGGAGTCGCTCGCCAGCTGGGCGAGTTCCTTGCGCTGGGCGGAGAGGATCCCGAACAGGGTGTCGACGTCGCGGAGCACGGGGTTGGCGCGTTTGACCAGCACCTCGAGGTCTTCGCCGCGGCCGGCGAGAGCGCCGCCGAGTTCGTTGAAGATGAGGCGGAAGCGCTGCGCGTAGGGGAGCGACTGGATGTCGTTGATCAGGTCCGGGTCGACGCTGGTGCCGTTGTTGCCGAGCGGCAGCAGGTACTGGCCTTCGCCGGCCTCGCCGTCGGGGATCTGTTCCAGCGACGGCGGCGCTTTGCTGCCCGGCGCCCGCGGCAGGGTCGTGCGGCAGTCGACGAACTTCTCGCCGATCAGCGACTGCGGCCGGATCTGGCAGGTGGCGTCTTCGCGGAAGTCCTGGAAGCCGGGGTCGGTGATCTTCATCACGATGATCGCCTTGCCGGGCTTTTCCACCGTCTTGCCGTTTTCGTAGGCGACCGGCTCGCCGGGCATCGAGACGCCGACCGATTCGATTTCGCCGACGTTGGCGCCGGCGACGCGGACCTCCTCGCCCTTGACCATGAAGCCGCCGTTGTCGAAGACCGCGCGGACGCGGTAGCCGTCGCTGGTGCCGCCGCCGCCGGAGACCAGGAGGACGACCACGACGACCGCCGCGACCAGACCGAGTGCGAGTAGAGCGCGTTTGCTCATGGTCCGGGGGGCACGTCGGAGGGGTCGCATTCGGAGGAGCTGACGCTGCCGCCGCCGACCCACGGGTTGGAGCCGTCGGCCGCGGGCTGGGTGGCGCCGCCGGGGCAGCGGGTCTTGGTCGAGGTGGAACCGAACGCTTCGTACTGCTGCGATTTGGTGATCGGTTCCAGTTCGGAGCTGCCGGCGTTGTATTTGAAGAGGTTCTGGGCCGAGGTCGCCGCCCGCACGTAGTGGCCGTTGCCGTCGTAGTAGCCGGCGACCTGCCCGAGCTTGCTGAAGGCGTTGAACAGGTCCGGCGTGTAGGCGCGGATGAAGTTGAGGTTCGGCTGGAAGTCCGAGATCGCCTGTTCGGAGTGCGGGAAGGCGTTCGACGTCAGGTTCTGCACCTTGGGCAGCGTCGCCAGCAGGTCGGCGGTGTCGTTCGCCGGCCCGGGCTTGTTGACGACGAGCCGCAGGTTGCGCGTGAACGGGACCAGTTTCTGGAAGACCGGGCGCAGTTCGGCGAGGAACGGGGCCAGGTCCTTGGTCGCCGGCTTGGCCGCGTCGACCAGCGGTTCGATGTCGTCGAGCGCCGCCCGCAGGTTGACGAAGGTCGTGTTCGACTGGCGGAAGACCGGCGGCAGGCGCCGCAGGGTCGCGTCGAAGGCGGCGGTTTCCTGGGCGATCGCGTTGAAGGCGGTGCTGGCGTTGGAGACGGCGCTGGAGAGCTGTTCGCCGCGCCCGGCGACCGCGGTGGTCAGCCGCGAGGAGCTGACGAGGAAGCGGGAGAGCAGGCGCTGGTCGGCGTTCAGTTCCCCGGCGAAGGCGCCGGCGCGGTTGAGGGCGCTGCCGAAGTACTTGTAGGAGTCGTTGGCGTTTTCTCCCTGGCCGGAGTAGATCGCCGCGTTGCCGCGGATGAAGTTCTGCAGGCCCTGGCGCACCCGCGGCGGGAAGGTGTTGAAGAACTGGTCGATGTCGATCGGCGTCGTGGTCGAGGCGAGGCCGAGTTCGGCGCCGTCGTCGAGCGCCGGGTTGCTGTTCGGTCCGGGGCTGATCGAGATGTAGTGGTTGGCGACGCCGGAGAGGGAGGTGGCGCGGATTACCGCGGTGGTGCCTTCGTGCAGCTCCTGTTCGACGGAGACGTGGACCTCGGCGAGGTTGTCGTCGCTGAGGCCGATGCTTTCCACCGTCCCCGCCGGCGAGCCGCCGATCAGGACCTGGTTGTCGGGCACCAGCTGGCCCGCGTTCTGGAAGACGAGCGTGTACTTGTGGCCGCTGCTGCCGCCGAAGAAGACGACGGCGAGGACGATCACGGCGACGGCCAGGGCGGCGATCACCGCGATCCGGGCTGGGGTCGATCCCCGGCTAGCTGCCGGGCCTCGCTCCTCGCCTAAGGGTTTGCCAGCCACGGATCGTCGCTTGCTTTCAAAGTTCCCCGGCCCCTCCGACCCGGTAGAACAGCCGCAGGATCGTATCCAAGGGGGTCGCTGCCAAGCACCGTCCGAGCAGGGACTTAACTGGAAATCAACGCGCTACTCTGACCCGTGGGAGTGGTTAGAAGCAGTGGGAGAGGCGCCGCGTAATCCAACTCGAGGAGCGACTTATGCGCAGACGTCCAATTCTGATCGCGGTGAGCGCCGTTCTGGCGACCGCGCTGGTAGCAACGGCGGCGTGGGCCGGGCCCACGGTTTTCGCGCCTGACGGCAACACCCAGTCGATCGAAGCGAAGATTCGGCCGAAAAAGCTTTCCAAAACGAAGTTCACGCCGGGAACGCTGGAAGTGACGACGCTGACGACGTCGACGACCGACCCGGCGGGGGTGCCGGTCCCCGCGATCCACGCGACGCTTGACTTCGACCGCAACGCCAGGCTCTACACCAAGGGCCTGCCGACCTGCGACCCGGGGAAGCTGCAGAGCCAGTCGACCGAAGTCGCCGAACGGGTCTGCGGCAACGCGAAAATCGGCACCGGGCACGCGATCGCCTATCTGAAAGCCGGCAGGGTCTACGAAGTGCCCCAGACCGTGACCGCCTTCAATGGCGTCCCCAAGGGCGGCAAGCCGACGATCCTGCTCCACACCTACGGGACGACCCCGCTGCAGGTCAGCCTGGTCCTCGAAGGGACGGTCAGCAACTACGGCAAGGAAGGCTATGGGCCGCGCCTCGACCTCGACGTCCCGCTGATCGCCGGCGGCACCGGCGCGCTGAAGGAATTCAACGTCAAGATCGACAAGAGCTGGCGCTACAAGGGCGAAAAACGGAGCTTCATCTCCGCCAAATGCACCGGCTCGAAGCAGCTCAAGGCCCGCGGCACCTTCACCTACCGCGACGGCGAAGCCCTGACCGCCTACTCGAAAGAAAGCTGCACGCAGTCGAAGTAGGGCAGCCACCAAGCCGCCCCCGATAGCCAGTGTCGCTTTGTCCTCCATAGGGGGACAAAGTCGACCTGCCCTCCCTGGGCCGACGGTCCTGATCGCCCGAGACGTTACGCGGCATAAGGCAAGCTACGCCAATGAACTCCGACGAGATTCGCAAACGGCAAGAAAGCGGCCAGCGAGCCATTGAACTAGCCGACAGGGCCATCAAGGAGATCAACGAGACGCTCCGCGAATCACGACGACGGCTGGAGCCGATCAGGGAGGAACTGCGCCGCGCCGGCTACTTGCGCTGAGCTCTAGCGCGCAGCGGTCTTGTGCTTCTGCTTCGCCGCACGTCTCTGCTTGCGGGTCCCGAAGAGATCCATCATGGACTCCGCAAGGCTCGTGGCGTCGGCGTTCTTCGCCTGCTGGGCGCGCCGCTGAGCCTCCTCATAACAGGCCGAGTCCTCTCGGTCGCCGATCACGCAGATCGTCGCAACCGTGTTCTGAGGATCGACCCTGAAGACGATCCGCCAATTCCGATTTCCAACCGTGAGCTTCCGCCAGCCGACGAGGTTCTTGCCCAGCGGCTCGCCCGCTCCCGCTCCATGTTCCTCGATTTCAAGCAGCTTCTTGAAGAACGGGCGGAGCATCCCGCTCTCCGCATGATCCGCGAGGTCAACGATCGCCTCGTCAATCAACTCAACCCGGACGGCCATCGACGAGCCCTAATCCTCTTCCAGATCCTCTCGGGTGAACCCGAATCGATCGAGAACGTCGTCTAAGGAATGGCGCCGCTCGTCGGTCGTGAGAAGCCGAGTGAGAGCAAGTGACACGTCAAGTATCCGCTCCTCGAGTTCTTCGTTGCGCTCCAGGGCCTCAATGCCGACCACCGCGGCGACCGGCTTGTTGTTCTTCATGAGGACACGCTGCTCGCCGCGCTCGGCAACTTTCACCAAGGCGGAGATTCCAAGCCTGCCGGCCTCGGTGACGGAAATCAGCTCTTTCGTGTCCAGCGTCGGCATTTCCTTGCTCTCTTTATTGATTCCACCTGGAATCCCGACCAGAATAGCATGGTCCCCCGGCTCAGGACCTGATCATTCGAGCAGGCATCTCACTGTCTCGATCGTGAGCGATCACTTGCTACCGGACAGCAACTCCGACTACGACATAGGCGGGAATGTCGGAGTTGTTCGAGTCTGAGGTCGCTCATTCCAGCAGCTGCCCTGGCCTCAGGTTCACGGCCCGCGCGAGGCGTTCGACCGTTGAGACCCGCGGGTCGCGTTTGCCCGCCTCGATCCGGCTGACCTCGGTCGCGTGCACCCCGCTCCGTTCAGCCACCCGCTCCTGGGTCATCTCCAGTTTGAGACGGGCCTCCCGCAGGTTTGGCCCAAGCTTGCCCACGCAGAAGATCGTTAAGGCTGGGGCTCCCAACCGCCATAGGGAAGGTCACAAGGGTGGGAATGGGACGAGGCGGACCTCTGGCATCTGCTGCCTAAGAGGGGCCGATCCCAGATCCAAAGCGGCGGCCGAGATCGGCCCCCGGGAGCGATTTAGGCGTGCTTGTAAATCATCACGCTCGAGTGAACGCGCCCAGCTTTGGCGATCGTCATCGCATCTTCACCCCCCTCCTAATTGGCTTGCCCGGGGCAATTCCGCCGGACTAGGGGAAGATGCTAAAGAGGAGTCGAGTATCCGCTATTTACCGAGTGACAGGGAATCCCTCGGGAAAAAAGTCCTTATGCTCGCTGAATCACTGAGTAGCTGAGACAAATCGAGTGGAGGAAGCCGTGGGAAAGCCGGAGTCCACCAGTAAGCCCAAGCCCAAGGGCCAACGTGGGAAGAGCATCGAGGAAGTCGTGTCCTATGCAGTTGGGCACCGAACCAGGATCGAAATCCTTGCCCTCTTGAACGAGGGGGTCTACACGCCTGATCAGATCGCGAAGATCTTGGGTGAGTCGCTCGGAAAAGTCACTCACCACATCGGCGAACTGGTAGACGGGGGCGCAATCGAACTCGCCAAAACGGAGCCGGTGAGGAACACCATGCGCCACTACTACCGGGCCGTTAGTCAGCCATTCGTCTCGGAGGAGGAGGCTGAGCGCATGCCGCCCCAGCAGAGACAGATCATCGTCGGCTTGATCCTCCAATCGATCATGGCGGAGTCGATGTCTGCCTTTTGGGCCGGGAACATGATCAATGACCCAGCCGCAACCATGCTGGCCTGGCGATGGTTCAACGTCGATCAGGAGGGGAAGGCAGAAATAACTACCGAGCTAGCCGAATCCTGGGGACGGATTCAGGAGATTGAGGCTCGGTCGACGGCTCGACGTGCGGAGTCGGGAGAGGAGGCCGTCTCGGTCATCGTTGCCCTCCAGGGCTTTCAGCGCAATCGATCTTCCCTTTCCCCACCAGCTCCTCAGGAAAATCCTGAGTAGGAGGTATTTCCCGCTCGAACTCGACACTTGAGTGTGGGACTGTCCAGTACTCAGTCGAACCCGACTGGACATCTGCTCTGACAGAGCAGGGCGATCCCAAACTAGGAGTGCAGATGACAGGGCGCGACAAAGGCCACCCATTCAACTGGGACGTCCTGATCCCGATTTCGGTTCATCCCGCCAAGGTGGCGATCATCGAAGCGATGCAGTGGATTACCGTGCCGCTGTCGCCGAAAGAGCTCGATCGGATCTTCGATGAGCAGTACGGGGTGTCGCTGGTTTCCTACCACGTGCGTACGCTTGCGGAGATAGGTGTGGTGGAAAAGGTTCGCCAGCGGGCGGTGCGCGGCGCGGTGCAGAACTTCTACACGCTGGTGGCGAGGGAACCCGCCAACCCTTCGCTGTACTGCGAGTGAGCGTGCGGATCACGGCGGCCGAGCGCGACGCGCTCTACGAGCAGATCGCCGTTCGGCTGAGCGGGATCGACGAGGTGTGGATGGCGGTCGAGGCGGGCGACTTCTCCCGTGCCGACCGGGTGGGACGGGAGTTCTCGGATGACCTGCGCCTCGTCCTCGACGACCTAGGCTGGGGCACGGGCAGCGGCCAGCCGCTCGAGTTGATCACGCCCCCGGACGTCCTGCGCCGCGTCTGCACCCGGATGCACGACACCGCCGAAGCGCAGCGGCAGACGGAGGAAGAAGAGCGCGCCCGCAACCAGGAACACGAAGAGCAGACCCAGCGAGTGCTGGAGACCTGCCGGCGGGTCCTGGGGGAACTCGGCGACAGCTAACCCGGCTGGTCGCCGCTCTCCTACCTATCCCGCGGGTTGGAACCGGTCAGTTTCTCGACAGATGCTTCGACCGTCTCGACGGTCGCCCGTTCTCGGCGCAGATTTTCGCGCCGCAAGATCTCCGTGTACGAGCGCGGCTTGCGGAATGGAGCGAAGGGATCCAGCAGGCCAGCCACAGCGCCGCGCCAGCCCAGGCACTGGCGTGGCCAGCCCATCTGCCGGGCCATTGCCTTTCCACGCGCATCAGAATCGAAAGGTTTCATCTGCGTTACGACTGAATCGCCGCGACTATCCGGGGGATCCAGGCAACCGCGGCCATCATTGCCAGAAAGAAATAGAACAGCCACGTTAGGCGGTCCATGCCACGTTCTGAAGTCTCCCGGTGGAACTCCTCGATCTGGTCCTCGATCTCGGCGACTTCATCCGATGCACGAGTGGACGCATCGCGGACGTGGCTTTTCAGATCGGCGAGCCGCCCGTCGGTCCAAGCGAGGCCGGTGGGTGGAGTAGCCCCACGGCTCGAGGTGCTGGTGCTGTAGCTGCGACCGGGCGCCTTCGGCAAGTTGGCGAATCCCCATCTGGCGAAAAGCGACGGCCACTTACGAGTCAGGTGCTCGACTTCCCTTCGCAGCTTTCCCAGCTCCTTGCTTTGGCGGGCGAAGTGCCCATCGATCTCCTCGCGAAGCCGGTCCAAGCCCTTGTCGACCCACTCAATCCCATCTCGCGTTTCACTGTTCATGCTGAACCCCCCTGGTTGTGCCTATCGACCCTCCGAAGCCTAGCGCAATGTTTTGTCTGCAGGAGCAGTCCGCACGACCTTCTCGGCGAACTCGATGATCTGCTCGGCTTGGCGCAGGGAGCGCTTCAACTCAGGGGCGCTGGGCGTGATGAAGCCGTAGTGGGCCGTGTCCTTGAGGTTGATCAGCTTCCGGAGATGACCCGCAGCCGTCTTCCCGCCTGGTGCGATCTCGGCCAGGAGTTGCTCGGCATCGTGGTGATTGTCAGAGCGAGAACGGCGGCCGAGGGCCTGGCAGCACGCTGCGTCGGCCGCGGCAATCCCAGCCAAGATCGCTATCGAAGCTGCGGCCGCGCCGTACTCGAGTGAGGGATCCGCCTCATCTGCCGCCATCTCCGCCACTTCGAGAAACGACCTCGCGCGGGCGAGACGTTGGCGTGCTTGCGACTCTCCACATCTCTGGACGCGTGCGCGGGTCAACTGCGGCTCTTCATCCACTTGCGCAACGGTGTGCCTGCGAGGTCGATCCCTTGCTCTTCGACCTCGTCGAGCACAGGCGGACGTTCTTTGAGGAGGCGAGGGAGATCTGACTCTGAGAGCTCAGCGATGCCGGCGTGATTTCCGGTCCAGCCTCGGATCTGCTCAGCGAGAGCATCGAGCTGTTGGCGCCAGACCGGGTCATCCGTGTTCGTTTTGCTTGGCCTCACCACAAGTACGTCAATGTCACTGGCGGAATTTCCCTCCCCCCTAGCCGCGCTGCCGAAGAGAGAAGCGTGGAAAGTGGGTGATTTCCATTTGCCGATCAGATCCCTCAAGTGCTCCACGAGTTGCCATCGGGCGTCCGCCATCACCTGCACCGCAGGGGCCAGGAGATGCTTACGATTGAGCGAGTAGAGATAGGACCGACCAGCCTCCCCTCGGTGAACGAGCCCTTCATCCACGAGCCGATCGAGGGCATGCTGGACTCCGGTCACCGAGCGGGCGCTCAGGCGGGCGACCTCCCGCCCGGTCCGCTGACCGGTGGACCCCGCAAGCGCAACCAGGACATCTGCCTCTACACCGGGCGAAAGGGCGGCAAAGGGGCGAGACAGGTCCATGACCTAATAATAGGTCATATGACTTATATTTAGGTCACAGCAAGGGACGTGGGGGCGCTAGACGCTGAGCTTTGGGATGACGCGCTCGAGGGGCTTGGGCAGCCACCAGACGCGGTCGCCGAGGAGGAGCATTAGGGCTGGGAGGAGGACGATGCGGACTACGGTGGCGTCGAGGATGACGGCAACGGTGAGGCCGATGCCGAGCTGGCTGACGGTGGCGATCGGGGCGCCGGCGAAGGCGATGAAGACGACCATCATGATCAGCGCCGCGCCGGTGATCACGCCGGCGGTGCGGGAGAGGCCGAACTCGACCGCGGCGGCGTTGTCGCCGTGGGTGTCGTAGTGCTCGCGCATGCGGCTGAGGAGGAAGACGGCGTAGTCGATCGAGAGGCCGAAGACGAGGCCGAAGATCAGCGTCGCGCCGACCGCGTCGACGTAGTTGTGGCCGCCGAGCGGCCAGCTGTCGGGGATGTGGAAGAGGAAGGTGAGGACGCCGAAGGCGACGGCGACGGTGAGCAGGTTGAGGGTGACAGCGATCGCCGCCAGCAGCAGCGCCCGGAGGACGACGAGCAGGACCAGGAAGGTCGCGATCGTGATCGCGATGACCACCCAGGGGATGCGCTCGCGGGTGACGCGGCTGTAGTCGTTCAGCTGCGCGGGGCCGCCGGCGACGCCGGTTTCCAGGCCCGACTTGGAGGCGAGCTCGGCGGTCTGCTCGTTCAGCTTTTCGTTCAGCCGGATCGAGCCGGGAGTGTTGAAGCTGTAGTCGGGGATGACGAGCACCGAGGCCGCCTGGCCGCCGCGGTCGAGGTCGATCGATTCGTTGACCTGGCTGCGGATGGTGGGCGGGGTGCCGTCGAGGGCGGAGAGGACGAAGTAGCCCGAGTTGAAGAGCCCGGGGGTCGATTTGGTGACCCGGCCGATCTGTTTGCGGATCCGCTGCTGGCCGCCGATCACCTGCACGCTCGCTTCTTCCAGCCCGGTTTCCAGCGGCGCGCTTTCGGTGACGCCGGTGGCGAGGCCGGCCTGCAGCGCGTCGGCGCCGTTGCCGAGTTCGTCCAGCCCCTTGACCAGGGCCACGGTGCCGCCGCTCAGCCGCGAGATCCCGTCGCCGAGCTTGCGCGCTTCGCGGGCGAGCGTGGCCGAGCCGGCGGCGAGGCGCTTGCTCGCGCCCCGCAGTTTTTCCAGCCCGTCGGAGAGTTTTTCCGCCCCGCCCAGCAGCTGCTTGAGGTTGCTCTTGGTCGAACCGATCGCGAAGGTGACCTGCTTGGCTTCCTCGTGGTCTTCGAGCAGGCGTTCGTTCAGCGCCACCAGTTCGGCCGGCAGGCCGGCGTAGGGCTCGACTTCCGGGGTCGCGGGGACGGGGTCGTAGGGGGCGCCGGTCACCGGGTCTTTGCCGCTGACCGCGGCGGTCGCCTTGCGCACCGCCTCCAGCGTCGCCGCGTAGTTGGGGTCGGACTTGCCGATCGTCATCGCTTCCAGCTGCGCCAGGCCCTTCTTCAGTTCCTCTTCGGTGACCCGTGCCGGCGGGATCAGTTCCGGCAGCTTGCCGTTGGCGTCTTCGTTCAGCGCCTTCTGCAGTGCGCGGGAGCGCTTCAGCGCGTTCGAGTCGAGGTTCGGGATCACCCCATCGCGCAGGCCGAGCTTGAGTTGCAGGGCGCCGAAGGAGGCGGTTTCGATCGCGCCGGCGAGTCGTTCGGTCCCGACCGCGAACTTGTCGAGCGCGTCAATCGCTTCTTCGCTTCCCCCCAGAGCCCGGGCCAGGCCGGCGCCGATCTGGGTCGCCCCTTCGGCCGCCCGCCCCGAGCCGAGCGCCAGCAGGCCGGCGCCGTCGCTCGCTTCGGAGATCCCTTCCCGCAGCTGCCCGACACCACCGGCGGCGACGTTCAGTTCGCGGCCGAGGCGGGCCAGCTGCCTGATCTGGCCGGTGTTCCCTTCGGTCGAGAGGTAAGTGTTGCCCAGGCCCTGCAGCGGTCGGATCCGCTGCACCGCCGGCGCCGGCCCGATCACCGACCGCACGCCGGGCAGTTTCGCCACCTTCCGCTGGAAGTTTTCGATCGCGCCGAAGCTCTTGGCGTCGGTGATCGGGCCTTCGCTGGAGACGGCGACGACCTGGAAGGGGGCGTCGAAGCCCTGCCCGATTTCGCGGCCGACGAGTTCCGCGTCCTGGCGGGCGGGGGAGTCCTTGGCCAGCTGCTCGGGGCTCGGCGGGCCGGTCTTCAGCCCGATCGCCGGCGCCGCCAGGATCAGCAGCAGGCCGCCGATCAGCACCGCCGCGACGGCCGGCCGTTTCAGCGCCGCGCCGACCATCGTCATCAGCCGCGAGCGCCCGCCGGCCGGAGCCGAGCCGAGGCGCCAGCGGTCGACATTGGAACCGAGCAGGGTGAGGATCGCCGGGCCGGCAATGGTCGCCACCCCGACGCTGAGGATCACCACCATGCAGACCGTCCCGGCCAGGGACGCCAGCAGCGAGCCGGGAAGGATGAAGAGGCTGACGATCATCGAGAGCAGCAAGGTGCTGCCGGCGAAGGCGACCGTGCGCCCGGCGTGGCGGCGGGTCAGCCGCGCCGCCTCGACCGGCGTGTTCCCCTCGGCCAGCTCCTCGCGGAAGCGGGAGACCATCAGCAGCGAGTAGTCCACCCCCAGGGCGAGGCCCATCATCGAGCAGACGACGAGGCCGAGGGCGTCGATCTCGAACCAGCCGGTGAAGAAGTAGAGGATCCCGCGGGAGGCGACGACGGTGATCGCGCCGAAGGCGAGCGGAACCGCCGCGGCGACCGGCGAGCGGAAGACGAGCAGGAGGATGATCAGCAGGAATGGCAGGGCGAGCAGCTCGCCGCGGTGGGCCGCGTCGATGCTGTCTTCCTGGATCGCGAGGGAGAGACTGGCGTAGCCGGTCTGGGTCGCCTCGACCGGCGGGTGGATCGTCTCGTCCAAAACCTTGTTGAGGTGCGGCACGGTCACGTTCACCGAGGTCCGCGTGTCGACGTGGAAGTCGGCGAGGACCAGCGCCTTGGTCGGCGACGGCCGCAGGCGCTGCACCGCGCCGGTGTCCCAGGGCGAGAGCGTCGTCACCCGCGGGTCCTCGCGCAGCGCCGCGACGAGTTCCGGGCCCTGCCGGTCGAGGGCCTTGGTGGGGCCGCGGAGGAGGATCGCGAACGGGGCCGAGTCGCCGAAGTGTTCGCGGAGGATCTGGTTGCTGCGCGAGGATTCGGTCCCGGGAACGTCGAGCGTGGTCGGGTCGAGGCGGTCCTCGGTGCCGGTGCCGATCACCGCCAGGGCGAGCAGCAGGACCACCGCGACCGAGAGCACGGCACGCGGATGCCGCAGCAGAAATGGCTGCTGATGACCGGGTCCTCTCTGCGAGGACCCTTTCCGTGCCCTGCCGATCCTCCTTCCCACGACTGGTAGTTTGGCGGTAGAGGCCAACGGGAGGAGGATTTGGTGCGGAAGACTCTGTTAAGAGCGAATGTGCTGGGACTGGTGCTGTTGCTCGTCGCCGCGGGAACTGCGGTGGCGATCAAGCTGGAAGCGTCGAACCTGGTGATCACCACCGACGGCGGGTTCACGCCGACGACGCTGCCGAAGAAGGGGTACGCGCCGATCAAGCTGCACGGCTACGGCAACATCGCGACCAAAGACGGGACGCCGCCGCCGGTCCTGGAAACGGTGACGATCTGGTTCGACAAGCACGGCGAAGTCGAGACCAAGGGCCTGCCGAAGTGCACGCCCGGGAAACTGAAGGCGACGACCACGGCGCAGGCGCGCAAACTCTGCCCCGGCTCGATCGTCGGCAAAGGCTTTGGCAAGGCCGTCGTGATCTTCCCCGAACAAGGTCCGATCCCGGCCTCCTCGCCGATCACCCTGTTCAACGCGGCGCCGAAGAACGGCAACCCCGTGCTCCTCGCCCACGCCCACCTGACGGTCCCGGGTCCGACCACCTTCGTGGTGCCGATCGAAATCCAGAAGGTCCACAGTGGCCGCTACGGCTTCAAGGTCGAAGCGAAAATCCCGAAGATCGCCGGCGGCAGCGGCATTCCGCTCTACGCCCGGATGACCGTGGGGCGCGAATGGACCTACAAGGGGAAGAAGCTGAGCTTCGCCAACGCCGGCTGCCCGGACGGTCGCCTGCAGGCGAAAGTCAAGGCGGACTTCAAAGACGGCACCGTCCTCCAGGGTTCGCTGTTCAAAACCTGCACGGGGCGCTGATTGAAGCGACGGATTCGCAGAGTCGCAGTCCTTGCCGTCGTGCTGGCGCTGGCCGCCGGCGCGACGGCCTCGGGCATCGAGGCCTGCATCGGCCCGCTCTGCGTCAGCTCGACGGTTGAGATGCAGCCGCGGGCGCTGCCCGCCAAGGGCAACGCCCCGATCACCCTCAGCAGCATCACCCGGGTCAGGACCAAGGACGGCTCGACCCCGCCGACGCTCGAAGCGATCGACTTTCTGATCGACAAGCACGGGAAGGTCAACCGCAAGGCGTTCCCGGTCTGCCCGATGAGCAAGCTCGAGGGCGCGACGGTGGCACAGGCGCGCCAGCGCTGCGCCGGGGCGCTGATCGGCAAGGGCACCGGCAAGGCGCTGGTGACGATGCCGGGACGGGCGCCGTTCCAGATCAGCTCGCCGGTCTCGTTCTTCAACGCGGCGCCGACCGGCGGCAAGACGACGCTGATCGCCCACGCCTACGAGACGGTGCCGGAGCCGAAGGCGCTGCTGGTGCCGATCGTCGTCGACCGGGTCGCCAAGGGCCGCTACGGCTTCCACGTCAGGGTCGAGATGCCCGAAGTCGCCGGTGGCTTCGGGGCGCCGACCCTGGCCGAAGCAAAGGTCGGCGCGACGCGCACGCAGGGCGGCAAGAAGGTCGGCTTCATCGAAGCCCACTGCTCCGGCGGGCGGCTGCAGGTCGAGGGGAACCTGACCTTCACCAACGGCGACCGCTTCCCGACGACCCTCACCTCGCCATGCCACACCCCCGGCTGAGACGGGTCGGGGCGCTTTTCCGTCCCCATAAGACGCAAAAGCGCCCCATCGCTCTCATGGCGATCGCCGCGGTGGCGTTTCTCGGCGGCAGCGCCAGCGGTGCGCTCGTCGAAGTCGAAAACCTCGTGCTGCGCGCCGACGGCGGCTTCCAGCCGCAGGCGCTGCCGCGCCACCGCTTCGCCCCGATCGACTTCCAGGGCCACGTCGACCTCAGCGCCAAAGGCGGTGGCAAACCCTCGCCGCTGCGGCAGGCGCTGATCGACTTCGACCGCGACGGCCGGCTCAGCGTCGCCGGCCTGCCGACCTGCTCGCCGGAAGCGATCGACGAAGCGACGACCGAAGAAGCGCGGCGGATCTGCCGCGGGGCGATCGTCGGCACCGGCCACGTCGAAGCGCTGGTCTCGCTGGAAAGCGGCGAGGTGCGGGCGCGCTCGGACCTGACGGTCTTCAACGGCCCGAGGCTCGGCGGCCTACCGACCGCGGTCCTCCACGCCCGCACCACCGTCCCCGCGACCCAGACCTACGCGATCGTCGTCCCGATCGAACAGCGGCGCGGCGCCTTCCGCTACCGGGCGCGGCTCGACGTCCCGCCGCTCGCCGGCGGGCTCGGCGCGATCACCCACGTCGACGTCAAGATCGGCCGCCGCTACCAAGCCGGCGGTAAGCAGCGCAGCTACGCCTCCGCCCGCTGCAGCGACAACGTCCTCCAGACCCACGGCCGCTTCAGCTTCGAAGACGGCACCGTGATCGACGGCCTGGTCGAAAAATTCTGCTTCTCCAAATAGCCGGCGCGGCCGTCACCCAAGCAGCCGACCTTCCTATACTTGCCCGTCCCCGGGCCGTTAGCTCAGTTGGTAGAGCAGGAGACTCTTAATCTCAAGGTCGTTGGTTCGAGCCCAACACGGCCCATCCGCGGTAGGGATGCTGACTTGCCAGAGCCCTCTGCGTCTTGTCGTCTGCACTAAGTCCCTATAATGTCCCAAGTACCGCGCTTTCATGTGACGAATGGAGGGACCAAGCGTGACGGCCACCCTGACTCCGGAGCAACGTCTCGGACGTGCAGACGCAGAGCTCCAAGAGCTGAAGGACGGCTTCGTCGATGCCATTTCCCACCTGCAGGAACACCCCGAGGTCGACGGGTCCTTCCGCGAAAGGCTCGAGACGATCAACGAACGGCTCGGGGCCCTGCGCGATTCACTTCGCCTAGAGGACCTGGACAAGGCCCAGCTGTTCGAATTTCACGGGGCGCTGTGGGAGATCAACCGGCTCGGCGGCGAGGAGGGATCGTCCTCCAATCTCGACGTGATCGACCAACTGCTCGTGGCCATCGAGCGTGTGCGCCACGTAATCCGCGATGCGCTCGATGAGCATGTCGTTGGGCTTCCGACCGACGCGGGGCTGGTTGTCGGGGAGCTGAAGAAGTGGCTGCCCGGGACCTCCAACGAAGCCATCGCCCGGCTCGTCGGAGTTGATCGACGGACGCTGACCCGGTGGACGAAGGAGCGCCGGAATCCTCCCCGCCGACTGCAACTGGTCGCGCATCTCGTTGCAATCCTGCGTCATAACTGGACTGAAGAAGGGATCGTCGCCTGGTTCGATCGCCCTCGGCGCGGCCTGGACGGCAGAAAACCCTCAGCACTTCTCGACGACCCGGCCGCAGAAGAGGCTTTGCTTTCGGAGGCACGGGGAGGGCGATCGCAAGATGCCTAGCCTGGCGCTCCCTCCACACGTCTCGCTTCAAACCCGTGTGTATCGGGCGACGAGCTATGACGTCCCATTGAGGGTTGCCGCAAATCGGAGATCCGGCCGATGGAACATCGCGGGGGCGGGGACGGTCCAGTACCTCTGCCTCAACGCAGAAGCGCCCTACGCCGAGAAGGTCCGACACGAGGATCTGCGAACCGATGCCGAAGCCGGCACCTACACCGTCGCCCTCTGGGAGCTCGAGGTCAACGAGGGCTTCGTAGTGGACTACAGCACCTTCGAAAAGGCCGAGGCAGCCGGTTTTCCCGCCGAGGCTTTGGTCGAAGACGACCACGGGCGGTGTCAGAAGGAGGCTCGACGGCTCATCGGCCTTGGAGCCCGAGGGGTGCTCAGTCCTTCGGCGGCGCTGCCGGGCAGCACGAATCTGACCCTGTTCGGGCAGCGAGTCGAAGTACGGTGGGGGGCGCGCCCCGGAGTGGCTTCAGCGATCCCGGCACAGAGGCTTGCTGCCGGGCACCCCCCGCTCGGCTTGGTCGACAGAGGCAGGTTCTTCGGGGAAGAGCATCCTCTGCTCTCGGAGCATCTCGCCGCAAAGGTGCGGCGACAAAAACCCTAAAGCTGGGCTCGTTCTCGCCCGCTACCCGCCTAGACCGCCGCCGCCGGGGCTGAGCGGGTTTTGCAGGCTTTCGGGAGCGCTGCCAGCGGCTTTCTTTTCTTCCCGTTCGGCTTTTTCCTTGGTTTCGAGGAAGGTGGCCGCGTTTTTCTTGTATTCGTCGAGCGCTTTGTCGATCTGTTCGCGTTCGCCCTTGGTTTTGGCGATCTGCTTCGCTTCCGCGCGCGCTTTTTCCGCGGCCTTGGTATCGCCGGTGAAGTAGGTGTAGAAGGCGAGGGTGCTGAGCGAGTTCACCGTGGGCCGGGCTTCGGCGACGATCTTCTGCGCTTCGGTGGCGGCGGCGATCCGCTGTTCGACCTGCGTGTAGCTGGACGACGCGAATTCGGCCAGCTGAATCATCATCGGCGCCACCTGCTGGGCGAGACCGGGGTTCGGTTCCTCCGTGGCTTTCAGGTATTCGGACCATGACTGGTCGGCTTCCTGGTAGGCCTGGATCGAGTCGCTCGTGAGGATCGCTTCGCCGTTCGGGCCTTCCGTGGCGCTGGCAGTGCCGGCGTTGATCTGGGCGCGGGTCAGCGAGAGGAGCAGGTCGGGGTTGTCGGGTTCTTTTTTCAGCTTGACCTCGATCCGTTCCTGCTGTTCTTCGTAGGGTTCGGCGGCGTTGACGCTGCCCCCACCCCCGCCGAAGATTTCGCCGATGTTGACCGGACCGACGGTGAGGAAGAGGCTGGCACCCATGAGGACGGCCAGGACGGCGTAAACGACCTTGACGACTTTGCCGCGGTGCCCGCCGCGCAAGTCGAACAACATTTTGTGCTCCTTGTTGCCTCCGGCCACTTCTCTCTCCCTTTTACTCCTGCGGAGAGGGCTGCGCCACGCCTCCGCTCGTTCCCGGACGTCCCAGGACCCGAGCGAGCAGGATACTCAGCTCAAACAGAACAAGCAGCGGAACCATCTCAATGAGCATCGTCACCGGGTCGACGCCGGGCAGCGCGGCGGCCACGATCGCGATCACCAGATAGGCGTAGCGGCGGTTTTCGGTCAGCTGCTCGATCCGCACGATCCCCAGCCGGGTGACGGCGATGATCGCCAGCGGCAACTGGAAGATCAGCCCGCAGGAGATCACGGTCATCGAGAAGAAGCTGTAGTAGTCGCGGGCCCGGACCTGGATGTTGAACTGGCCGTCGTTGAAGTTGAGCAGGAAGTTGACAGCGGCCGGCATGACGACGAAGTAGGCGAAGGCGATGCCGGCGATGAAGAGGAACGGGAAGAGCAGCAGGATCGGCAGGATCGTCCGCCGCTCGGTTTCGCTGAAGGCGGGCAGGATGTAGGCGTAGAGCTGCCAGAGGACGACCGGCAGCGAGAGCACGACCGCGCCGTAGGCCGAGACGGTCAGCGTGGTCGTGAACGGCTCGGTGACGCCGAAGGTGATCAGCTGATCGTGGTCCGAGGGCAGCGGGCCCTGGGCGATTTCCAGCAGCAGGTGGTTCTGCCAGAAGCAGAGCGCCAGGGCGACGCCGAGGGCGGCGAGGCAGACCAGCAGCCGGGCGCGCAGCTCGTCGAGGTGCTCGACGAGGGTGAGGCGGTCTTCGTGGGAGACCGCCTTGACGCGGCGGGCCATCCTGGCCGCCTCAGCTGGTCTTGTTGCGGACTATCTCCGCGTCGGCGGGGTCGCCGTGAACCTTGGCCGACTCCGACTGCGGGAGGCTCGGGGTCTCCTCGTCGTCGTCGTGGCTGTCGTTGTCGTTGTCGCCGCTGATCGAGCCTTTGAACTCGCGGATTCCGCGGCCGAGGCTCTGGCCGAGCTCCGGGAGTCGTTTCGGGCCGAAGACCAACAGGGCGATGACGAGGACGATTGCGATCTCTGGAAGTCCAATGTTTCCTGGCATCTTGCCCATGGTAACGCGGCGGATGGCCGTCCGGATCACTTCTGGCCGGGTTTTAGGTTTGGCGCTGCGGGTTCCGGCCGGTGAGTGCCGTGCCCGGACACCGGGTATAGGCCGCGGGTGAACTCCTCTCGCGATTTAGATCAGACCGTTGCCCTGGTGACCGGCGCCTCGAGCGGGATCGGGGAAGCGGCCGCCAAGGCCCTCGCCGAGCGCGGCGCCACGGTGGCGCTCGTCGCCCGGCGCGGCGACCGGCTCGAGCAGCTCGGCGGTGAGATCGCGGACGCGGGCGGCACCGCGCTGCCAATCGAGGCCGACGTCAGCGAGCGCGAGCAGGCGACGCGGGCGGTCGAGCACGCGGTCGCGGAGCTGGGCCGGCTCGACGTCGTCGTCAACAACGCCGGGGTGATGCTGCTGGGGCCGATCGTCGACGCGCCGGTGGAGGAATGGGAGCAGATGGTCCAGGTCAACCTGCTCGGCCTCCTCTACACCGCGCACGCCGCCCTCCCCCACCTGCTGAAGGCCGCCGACGAGGAGCCGCGCCGGGTCGCCGACCTGGTCAACATCTCCTCCGTCGCCGGCCGCCAGGCGCGCAAAGGCAGCGGCGTCTACAACGCGACCAAGCACGGCGTCGGCGCCTTCAGCGAGTCCCTGCGGCAGGAGGTCACCGGGCGCCATCTGCGCGTCTCCCTGGTCGAGCCGGGAGCCGTCGCGACCGAGCTGCAGAGCCACAACCGTCCCGAGGTCCGCGACCAGATCGAAAAACGCTTCGAGGAGATGGACATCCTCCAGGCCGAGGACATCGCCGACGCGATCTCCTACGTCGTGACGCGCCCGCGGCACGTAGCGATCAACGAGGTCCTGGTCCGCCCGACGCAGCAGGAGCAGTAGCCCCAATCACGAACTGCATCTACTTCTACTTCTGCTGGGTGTAGAAGTTGATGCAGTTCGGGTCGGTCGTTAGCTGTAGCGCTGGACTACGCCGTCGGCGACGAGGGTGAGGAGTTTTTGCTGCTCGGGGTCGAACTGGGCGCGCTCGAGTGCTTGCTTGGCCGCGGCGACCATCTCGATCGCCCGGGCGCGGACCTGCTCGAGGGCGCCGGTGGCGGCGATGCGGTCGCAGAGCGCCTCGGCCGAGGCGGCGTCGAGGGTGTGGAGGTCGACCTCGCGAATCCCCGGGTCGCTCTTCGCCGCCTCGATCAGCGGCAGGGTCACGGTGCCGTCGAGCAGGTCGGTGCCGCGCGCCTTACCGGTCCGCTCCGGCGGGCCGCTGACGTCGAGGACGTCGTCGAGCAGCTGGAAGGCGAGGCCGATATCGGCGCCGAACTCGCGCAGCGCCTCGTCGGGGCGGCCGAGCAGGCAGGCGCACTCGAACAGGCGCGCGGTCTTCAGCCGGCAGCGCGAGAGGTAGCGCTCTTCGCTGACGCCGAGGTCGAAGGCATCGCGGCGCTGGGCGAGCTCGCCGCGGGCGAGCGCCACCGAGGCGTCGGCGAGGAGGGCGACCGAGCGGCGGTCGCCGGCGTCGGCGAGGAGGGCGAAGGCGCGGGAGAAGAGGAGGTCGCCGGTGGCGACGGCGCGCTCGCGGCCCGAGGTGGCGGCGACGGTCGGTAGGCCGCGGCGCAGCGGCGCCGCGTCGAGGACGTCGTCGTGGACCAGGGTCGCCATGTGCACGAGCTCGATCGCGGCGGCGGCGCGGACCGCGGCGCCATCGCCCTCGGGCCCGGCGCAGAGCAGGACCAGCATCGGCCGCAGCCGCTTGCCGCCCGCCGCGAGGGTCGCGGCCGCGTCGACGCCCAGGGTCTCGCCGTGCCCCCCCACCGCCGCCCGCAGCAGCTCCTCGACCTCGCCCAGGCGCGCCGGCAGCCAGCGGCTGGAGGCATCGAGGACCGCGGTTACCGGCGGCGGAACCGAAGAGGGCCGGGTCACCCGCGGACGCCGCTGTGGATCGCGATGATCCCGCCGGCGAGCACCGTGTAGCGAATCGCTTTGAAGCCGGCGTCGTCCATCTTCTCGGCGAGGCCGCGGGGGCTGGGGAAGCTGCGGACCGATTCCGGCAGGTAGGAGTAGGCCTCCGGGTTGCTGGAGAGGGCGCCGAGCAGCGGCACGATGCGATCGAACCAGAGCGAGTAGAAGAGCGAGAGCGGCGGGCGGGTCGGCGTGGTGATCTCGAGGATCACGGCGCGGCCGCCGGGTTTCAGCACCCGGGCCATCTCGCGCAGGCCGCGGTCGAGGTCGGCGAGGTTGCGGACGCCGAAGCCGACCGTGACGGCGTCGAAGCGCTCGGCGTCATAGGGCAGCTCCAGCGCGTCGGCCCACTCGAAGCGGACGCCGTCGGCGCCGCGGCCGGCAGCCTTCTCGCGGGCGAGGTCGAGCATCGGCTCGGAGAAGTCGCAGCCGACGACGTGGCCGCCGGGGCTGACCTGCTTGGCCAACTCGAGGGCCATGTCGCCGGTCCCGCAGCAGATGTCGAGGGCGGCGTCGCCCGGGCCGAGCTGCGCCTTGGCCGCCGCCCGCTCGCGCCAGCGGTGGTGCAGCCCGGCGGTCATCACCGAGTTGAGAGCGTCGTAGCGGCCGGCGACGCGGTCGAACATGCGGTTGACCTGGCCGGCGAAGTCCGGCGATTGGCGGTTGTCGTTGATGGTGTCCATGGGATTCAGGGCGCTGGCCCCGTCCCTACCGCCCGGCTAGTCCAGCGAGGACAGGAAGTCCGCGAGCTGTTCGATCTTCTGCGGCGGCAGTTCGCGGAACGAGGGCATGATGCCCGGGCCGATTTCGACCGAGCGAATGATCGCAGCCCGCGGGATCCGGGCGGCGATGTGGGTCAGTTCGGGGCCGGGCCCGTTGTTGCCGTTCTCGCCCAGCTTGTGGCAGGCGAGGCAGCCGGAACCGGCGACGACCTCCTTGCCGGGCTCGTATTTGGCCGCGACCTGCATGTCGACCTCGGTCGGCGAACCTCCGGTCGCACCCAGGTAGGTGAGGTAGCCCATCGCGATGATCGTGATGATGCCGGCCGTGGTCGCGATCGGGCGCCGCTCGGGACGGCGCTCGGGGCCGCGGTCGTAGAACGGCAGCAGCAGCAGCAGGACCATGCAGATGGTCGGGATCCCGATCGTCGCGATCGGAACCAGCTCCGGCGGCTTGATTACGCGCAGGAGCTCGAAGAGGAAGAAGAAGTACCCCTCGGGGCGCGGCACGTAGGTGGTCGAGGTTGGGTCCGCCTTCGGGCCCTGCTCGGCGCCGAGGATGATCGACATCGCGATGATCACGGCGACGACGATCAGCGCCATCACCGAGTCCTTCATCACCGCGTAGGGGAAGAACGGCTTCCCCTTCTTCTTCAGGAGCTCGTACTCCTCCAGATACTCCTGCTTGTCGCGCGGTTTCACGAGGACACCTCTCCATTGCCGCGGACCTCGGCCGAGTTGCCGTTGACGCGGCCGTTGCCGTTGGCGCCGGCGTCGAGCGCGGCGGTCGGGGCGGCGACTTTCGGCCGCTCGGCGCGGACCCACGGAGGCGCCGTGGTGCCGAGCTTGACGACCAGGTACATGTGGGCGCCGATCAGGGCGATGATCGCCCCGGGCACGAGCAGCATGTGGATCGCGTAGAAGCGGGAGAGCGTCGTCGCCCCGAGCTCAGGCCCGGCGCGGAGGAAGTCGCTCAGGTAGGGACCGACGACTGGGCCGGTGCCGTTGATGTTGATGCCGACGATCGAGGCCCAGAAGGAGCGCTGGTCGAAGGGCAGCAGGTAGCCGGTGAAGGCCATCGTCATCGTCAGGATCAGCAGCACCACGCCGATCACCCAGTTGAGCTCGCGCGGGTACTTGTAGGCGCCGAAGAAGAAGGTCCTCCCCATGTGGAGGAAGATCAGGATCACCATCACGCTCGAGCCCCACTTGTGCATCCCGTGGACCAGCTGGCCGAGCGGGACGTCGTTGTTGATGTGGGCGATCGAGGAGTAGGCCTGGGTCGCGGACGGCGTGTAGAACATCGCCAGGAAGACGCCGGTGGTGGCCTGGACGATGAAGGCGAAGAGGGTCGCGGAGCCGAGCGTGTAGAACCAGTTGGTCCCCTTCGGCACCTTGCGGAAGAGCATCCCGGTGAGGAAGCCGGTGGCGGCGAGCCGCTGGTCGACCCAGCCGAGGGCGTCGATCGGCGCCTCCTTGCCGTGGTCGAGCAGCTTGTCGCCGGCGGTCTTGCGCTCGGGGGCCTCTTTCAGGTCGGTCGGCGCCTGGCCCTTGGGCGTGCCGGCGCTGCCGGGCTTGGCCGGTTTGCGCAGCGGCGGGGGGACGACGGCGTCCGGGATCTTGGGTTTCGGGAAGCTCGGCATCAGGGCGGTGGGAAGGTAGACGGCCGCGGCGGGTAGAGGTATTCCCAGATCCCGCCGGTGAACTCCCCGGGGTCGCGGGCGCGAACCGGTTCCATCTGCGAAGTGACGCTGTAGCGAGGTCCGAGCTCGACCTGGCCCTGGCGGACGCGGGTCTGGAACTGGTCGAGCGGGCGCACCGGCGGACCGCCGATCCGCTTGCCTTGGAAGTCGTAGACGCCGCCGTGGCAGGGGCAGATGAAGTTGCCGGCGGCCTCGACGAAGCGGACCGGGCAGCCGAGGTGGGCGCAGCGGTTGGAGACGGCGACGAACTTGCCGGGTTCTTCTTCCAGGTCGGCCGAGCTCTTGCGCACGTAGGCGGTGGTCTTGCCGGCGTCGCCGATCCCCTCGGTTTCGGTGAAGACGACCTGGCGGTAGGTGTCCTCGACGAAGTCGGTGACCGGGCCGACCGACTCCCAGCGCTCCTTGCCGCGATGGAAGATCGGGGCGACGGCGAAGCCGACGGCGGGCAGCACGATCCCGGCGGCAGCGAGGCCGCCAAGGGCCTGCGACGCGACCGTGAAGACATGGCGGCGCGTCATCGACTCGCCCTCGAAATAGCCGGGAGGGTCGGGCTTCACCCGCTCCTTCACGGGAGCCTCCTCGGCCCCATTTACTTTGTTCGCGTCGTCTGCCACAGGTCGGTCCGCGTAGGGCTTCGAAGTCTATTGCTTAGGCGGTGTGACCTGCGTCACACATATCGCTTCTATGTATAAGTGGGGTCGTGGGGGGAGAGTTTGGCGGACCCAGGCCTTGGACCTCTGATGACCAGGAACGCGGGCGGGAGAAACGCTTGGACGGCCGTGGGGCTGTTCGTGATTGGGACCATCGGCGTTGGGCTCCTTGCACGAGGGCTCTACCCCGTCGATCTTCCTGAGAGCCGAGATCCGAACTTCGTCGACAACGTGTTCGACAACCGGGCGGTCCTTCTGGCGGCCCGGTTGTTGCTGGTGTCTGCGGCGGCCGTTCTGGCCTTTGGCGGCCTCTTCATCGTCGTCTCGATAGGGAATCGGATGAGGAACCGGGAATGGTTGCGCCGGGCGGGGCCGTTTGAGATCTCCGAGGGGAAGCTTGCAGAGGCAGAGGAGGAAATTCACTTCTGGCGGAAGGAGGCCATGGCAAACGAACACGAGGTCATTGCGCTGCGCCAACTGCTCGAGAGCACTGACGAGTTGGCCGCGAACTTGCCTGACCCAAAATAGAAAGCTATTGTCTGTGGGGGAGACTGTGACGCGAGATGAATTGAGACAGAAGATCGAGGTCCAGCGAGAGCTGAATCGCCTTGCTATCGAGCGAGCCGACGCCCGCATCCGCGAGTTCAGGCAAAAGGCCGCGATCCACACGGTCACTACCGACCGGCTCCTCGAAGACCTGCGTGCGCTCCGGAGGCGCTGAAGCAAAGCCGTTTGGTCAATCGCGGCGATCGGCGATCTGCTCGGCCGCCTCGCGCCAGAGATCCGCGATCGAGCCGGTGTCGCCTTCGGCCTGGAGGCGGGCGCACTCGCTGATCAGGTTGGCAAGGATGGCGACGGCGCGGGTGTCGCCGAGGGCGGCGAGGCGGTCGAGGCCGAGGGCGTAGAGGTAGTCGCCGGCGAGGAGGGCGAGGTCGGGGTCGTGGCCGGCGAGGAGGCGCGGCTGCTCGTAGTGGAGGAGGTAGCCCTCGCGGACGGCCTCGACGACGAGGGCGTACTCCTCCGGCGCGGCGGCCGCGGCGGGGCCGTTGGCGGCGAGGTTGCCGAGCTCAGGCGGCTCGGCCGGGTCGACCACGTGGGGAGAGATCGGGGTGTCCTCGCGGCGGAGCTGCTCGGCAAGCGTCTGCAGCGCGTTCACGAGAGCGCCTCATCGAGCGCTTCGGCGGCGGCAGCGAGCGTCTGGTCGATCGTCGCCTCGTCGTGGGCGAGGGAGACGAACCAGGCCTCGTACTGGGCCGGGGGCGGGTAGACGCCGCGCTCGAGCAGGGCGCGGCAGAAAGCGGCGTGGGCGTCGGTGTCGCAGGCGGTCGCCGTCGCGAAGTCGGTGACCGGGACCGGGCTGAAGAAGAGGGTGACGAGGCCGGGCGCGGAGGCGACCTGCAGCGGCCGGCCAGCGGCAAGCGCGGCGAAGCCGGCGGCGAGGCGATCGGTCAACTCGGCCAGCCGCTGGTAGGCGGCGGCGTCGAGCTGCTCCAGGGTCGCCAGCCCGGCGGCGACCGCGAGCGGGTTCCCGGAGAGGGTGCCCGCCTGGTAGACGTCGCCGGCCGGGGCGATCCGTTCCATGTGCTCGCGCGGGCCGCCGTAGGCCGCAGCCGGGAGACCGCCGCCGAGGATCTTGCCCATCACGGTCAGGTCCGGTTCCACTCCATATAGCTCCTGGGCGCCGCCGGGGGCGACGCGGAAGCCAGTGATCACCTCGTCGAAGACGAGTAGCGCGCCGGCGGCGCCGGTTGCCTCGCGGAGGAACTCGAGGAAGCCCTCCGCCGGCGGGACGACACCCATGTTGGCAGCGATCGGCTCGGCCAGGAACGCCGCGACCTCGTGCTCGGCGAGCGCCCGCTCGACCGCCTCGGGGTCGTTCCACGGCACGACCACGGTCGCCGCCGCCTGCGCCGGCAGCACCCCGGGGCTGCCCGGCACCCCGAGCGTCGCCAGGCCCGAGCCGGCGTCGGCGAGCAGGCCGTCGGAGTGGCCGTGGTAGGCGCCGGCGAACTTGATCACGATCTCGCGGCCGGTGATCGCCCGGGCCAGCCGCACCGCGCTCATCGCCGCCTCGGTCCCGGAGCTGGTCATCCGCAGCATCTCGACCGAGGGCATCCGCGCCGCGACCTCCTCGGCGAGCTGCACCTCCGCCAGGGTCGCGGCGCCGAAGCTGGTCCCCCGCTTCGCGGCTTCGATCACCGCCGCGATCACTGCGGGCTCGGCGTGGCCGAGGATCATCGGCCCCCAGGAGCCGACCCAGTCGAGGTAGGCGTTGCCCTCGACGTCGAACAGCCGGCAGCCTTCGCCGCGCTCGACGAAGATCGGGTCGCGGCCGATCTGGCGCATCGCCCGGACGGGAGAGTTGACGCCGCCCGGCAGAACCCGCTGCGCCCGCTCAAACAGGTCGATCATGTCTTCGCCTGTTCCTTTTCGTTGCTATTCGCCGATAAGGAACAGCTGAAGCTCAAGAATGCTCCGCTTCCCAGCGCGCGTAGTCCTCGGTGAAGTAGTGGAGGCGGATCTTCTTGTACTCGGTCGAGGAGTAGAGGGTGGCGCGGTCGTCCGGCCCCATCCCGCACTCCTCGGCGATCGAGTCGAGCACCGCGTCGCACTCTTCCTTGGAGCGCCCGTGGGCCATGGTGAAGACGCTGTAGGGCCAGTCCTCGTAGGTCGGCCGCTGGTAGCAGTGGGAGATGCCGCGGAAGGAGGCCATGCGGCCGCCGACCTCCATGATCTTGTCCTCGGGCACCTTCCAAACGCCCATCCCGTTGGCCGAGAAGCCGGCGCGGCGGTGGTAGAGGATCGCAGCGACGCGGCGGAGGATCTTGCGGTCGACCATCGCCCGCAGGCGGTCGAGCAGCTCCTCGGTCGAGATCCCCAGCTCCTGCGCGGCGGCATCGTAGGGACGGGCGACCGCTTCCATCGGCCCCTGCAGGGCCTTGATCAGAGCGATGTCGTCGGCGTCGTAGGGCTGCGGCTCCAGCTCGCGCGGGGGCGCCGCCTCGACCGCGGCGGCGAGCGCCTCGGTCCCCTTCTCCATCTCCAGGTTCATGTTGATCTTGAAGAGGGTGATGGTCGGCAGTTCCCGCATCGACTCCGCCCCGGTCTCCTCCATCAGCGCCTCGAGCGTGCCCTTGAGGCCGAGCTTCGAGTCGGGCGGGGTGGCGATCGTGAACCAGAGGTTGAAGTCGTGGGTGCGCAGGTAATTGTGGGAGACGCCGGGGTGGGCGTTGACGATCTGCGCCGCCCGCTGCGGGTGCTCGCTGTCGACTTTTGCCGCGACCAGCATCGACTCGTAGCCGAGCGCGCGGGTGTCGAAAATCGGCGTGATCTCGCGGATGATGCGGCCGTCGAGCAGGCGCTGGGTGCGGGCGAGGACGTCGTCCAGCTCCAGGTCGGCCTGCGCCGCGAGGAGGCCGAACGGCTCGGGGTCGAGCGCAAAGTTGGACTGCAGCAGGTTCATCAGCCGCTTGTCGGTCTCGTCGAGCGGGATCGCGGAGCCGTCCTTGCGGCTGCGCGCCTTCGACTGCGGGACTTTCACCGAAGCCAAGCTGCGGCCTCCTTCGCGTAGTAGGTGACGATCGTGTCGGCGCCGGCGCGGCGGATGGAGGTCAGCGCCTCGACCACAGCGGCGCGCTCGTCGATCCAGCCGCGCTCGGCGGCGGCCTTCAGCATCGAGTACTCGCCGGAGACGTGGTAGGCGGCGACCGGGGCGCCGGTCGCGTCTTTGACCCGCCGCACGACGTCGAGGTATGGGAGCGCCGGCTTCACCATCAGCATGTCGGCGCCCTCCTCGAGGTCCAGTTCGGCCTCGCGCACCGCTTCGGCGGCGTTGGCCGGGTCCATCTGGTACCCGCGGCGGTCGCCGAACTCCGGCGTCGAGTCGGCGGCGTCGCGAAAGGGGCCGTAGAAGGCGGAGGCGTACTTCGCCGAGTAGGCGACGATCGGGACGTTGGGGTGGCCCTCCTCGTCCATCTGGAAGCGGATCGAGCCGATCCGGCCGTCCATCATGTCGCTCGGCGCGACCGCGTCGGCGCCGGCCTCGGCGTGGGAGATCGCGGTTTTCGCCAAGAGCTCGACGGTGACGTCGTTGTCGACTTCGGTGGTCCCCTCGCGGATCACGCCGCAGTGACCATGGGACGTGTACTCGCAGAGGCAGACGTCGGTCATCACCACCAGGTCGGGGTGGGCCTCCTTCAGCGCGCGAACCGCCATCTGCACGATCCCCTCGTCGTCGTAGGCGCCGGTCCCGAACTCGTCCTTGACGCTTGGGACCCCGAACAGCATCAGGGCTCCGACGCCGGCGGCGGCGATCTCACCGGCCTCCTCGACCAGGTTCGAGATCGAGAGGCGGGAGATGCCCGGCATCGAAGCGACCTCGTCGCGGACGCCCTCGCCGGCCGTGACAAAAGCCGGCTGGATCAGATGGGCGGGCGACAGCTCGGTCTCGCGGACCAAGCCGCGCAGGGTGTCAGTGCGGCGCATGCGGCGTAGGCGGGTGGCGGGGAAGGACATTCGAGACCGATTCTAGGGGGGAGGGAGTGGGTGCCCCCTTCACTCAACTTGCTCGGGTGGGGCGCCCTCTGCAGTCCTAGATTGCCATGACCGAGAAGTCCAAGCCGTTCAGGGGGCACCCACTCCCTCCCCGCGGGTACGGTTCGGCGATGCCAGCCGCCATCCAGGCCCGGGACATCGTCAGGCGCTTTGGTGAGCGGGAGGCGCTGCGCGGGGTGTCCTTTGCAGCAGGTCCTGGGGAACTTGTCGCGATCATTGGGCCCAACGGAGCTGGGAAGACGACGCTGCTCTCGATCCTTGCCGGGATTGCCAAGCCCGATGAGGGGGAGGTGGCTTCTGCCGACGGTGCCGTCGGGTGGGTGCCTCAGCAGGCGGCCTTATATAGACGGCTTACGGTCGAGGAGAACCTTTTGCTGTTCGCCCGGCTGGAGGGGCATGAGGATCCGCGGGCTTCGGTCGAGGAGATGCTCGAGCTGACCGGGTTGGGCGAGCGGCGGGGGGAGATCGTGGCGCGGCTCTCGGGAGGGAACCAGCAGCGGATCAACATCGCGATCGGCCTGCTCTCGCGGCCGGCGGTGCTGCTGCTCGACGAGCCCAGCGTCGGCCTCGACCCGCGCCAGCGGGCGCGGCTGTGGGAGTTCGTCGCCGGTCTCGCAGGCCGCGGGACGACGGTGATCTTCTCCACCCACGACATCCAGGAGGCCGAGCGCTACGGCGGCCGGGTGCTGGTGCTGGCCGACGGCGAGTCCCTCTTCGACGGCTCCGCAGAGGAGCTGCGCGAGGCGGTGCGCAGCGAGGCGCCCGAGGCCGCCGACCGCGACTTTGAGACCGCCTTCGTCGCCTACCTGCACCACCGGGGGCACTGATGCGCGGCGTGCGCTGGCTGCTGCTGAAGGACCTGCAGATCCTGCGGCGCTCTCCCCTGCAGGCGGTGCTGCTCGTCGCCTACCCGATCCTGATCGCGGTCCTGGTCGGGTTCGCGATCTCGCGCGGGCCGGAGGACCCGCGTGTCGCCTTTCTCAACGAAGTGCCACCGAACACGCGCATCAACGTCGGCGGCCAGCAGCTGCCGAAGTCGAACGTGAAAGAGCGGATCTGCGAACGGGTCGAGTGCGTCTTCGTCAAGGACCGCGACGAAGCCGAGGAGAAGGTCGAATCGGGCGACGTGCTGGCGGCCCTGGTCCTTCCCTACGACCTCGTCAACAAGATCAACTCTCTCTCGACCCTGACGCCGGGCGTGCCCGAAGTCGAAGTCCTGGTCAACGAGGAAAACGCGGTCAAGGCGGAACTGGTCGACGACCGGATCACCTCGCTGCTGGCGCAGGCGAACCTGAGGATCGCGCGGCGGATCGGCGCCGAAGGCGGCCGTTACCTGGGGCTGCTGATCGACGGCGGCCAGTTCAACGTGCTCGGCGAAGTCGTCCCGATCCTCGGCCTGCGGACGACGGCGCGGATCCTCGAGTCGGTGACGCCGGCGCTGCCGCCGAAACTGCGGCCGGCGCTGCGGGAAGTGACCGCGTTCGCGACCCAGGCGCGCGACAACCTCGACGTCGCCAAACCGCTGATCGACCGCCTCGCCCAGCCGATCGCGGTCAACAAGGTGGTGGTCGGTGGCAAGAGCCCGCCGCTGGAAATCTTCGCGATCGCCGTCGCGGCAACGCTGACCCTGGCCTTCGTCGTCGTCCTCCTGGTGGCGGGGTCGCTGGCGCTGGAGCGGGAGGAGAACGCCTTCCCGCGGCTGACCCGCGGGCTCGTCTCCAGCAGCGGCCTGCTGGCGGAGAAGGTCCTGCTCGGGGTCGGGGTCGGGCTGGTGGTAACGCTGCTGATGCTGTTCGGGATGCAGCTCTTCCTGCCGCTGGAACTGGGGCGCGTCTGGCTCTGGCTGGTGGCGATCCTCTTCTCGGCCGGGGCGCTGGGCGCGGCGGGGGCGGCACTCGGAGCGGCGGCGCGCGAGGTCCGCGCGGTCTCGCTGCTCGCCTTCATGATCACCCTGCCGATCGCCTTCCTCTCGCTGGTGCCATCCGGCGCGGTCGGGTCGGGGGCCTTCGACGCGATCCGGATCTTCACCGCGCTCTTCCCGTTCAAGCCGGCGCTGCAGGCGATGACCGGCGCGGTCGACGAGGCCGGCCCGGGAATCGGCGGACCGCTTGTCCACCTCGCGGTCCTCGCCGCCGCTTACGCCGCGATAGCCCGCCTGGCGCTGCGCCGCTTCGCCGCCGTCTGAATCCTTAGAGCTGGACGGTCGCCTTGCTGTGGTAGCGGTGCGGCGCGTTCCAGCGATCGCCCTGGCTGCCGGGCGACTCGGGCGAGCGTCCCTCCCCGGTCGAGTTGCCCCATAGCCCCGGCCAGGTGGCCCACTCGCCGAACTCGCGCCACTGGAGCTCGTCGAGGACGTCTCCCCCGCCGTCGCCGTCGTCCTCGAACTCGGTGACGCCGTGGACCGGGCGGAAGTAGTTCGCGTGCGAGTCGCGGGCCACGTAGACCAGCGGGCGGCCGTCGCGCTGCTCGACGTTCCACCACATGCGGGCGCCGCCAGAGCGGTGCTGCGAGAGGGTCATGCAGACGGGAGCCTTGCCGACGTAGCCGACCTGGACGAACTCCCAGTCGCCCTCGTGCACCCCGGTGATGAAGATCTTCTTCGGGTTGTAGAGGTACCAGAGCCAGTACTGGACCCAGGTCAGGCCGCCGCCTTTCACTTCGCGCCGGTAGCCGACCCCGCCGAATTTCGGCCGCAGCCGTTTCTCCGCTTTCTCCGGGTCCGGCGGGAAGTCCATCCGCGCGGCTTTGGCGGGGAACGAGTCGAGGGTCACCAGTCCCAACGTCTTTCCGTCTCGGTCGACGAGCTCGGCCGGGACCGCTTCCACGCTCTCGACCGCGAGCGGGTGGTACCGCTCTTCGGAGTCGAGGATGAAGATCGGGTCGCGGGGATAGGTCGCCATCGCAACGCAGCCTAAGTACTCAGTGGTACCTATGTCAAAGGCGGGAGGGGTTTGATCCCGCCGCGCTCGACGCAAACGCGGATGAACTCTTCGAGGCTGAGGTGTGGCTCGAGCTGGGAGCGGACGCGTTTGAGGATCGCCGGCTGATCGAGCTCGGGGAGGGTCCTCCCGGCCGAGCGCACCGTCGCCAGCGCCACTGGCGACCCGTCGATCTCGAGGCAGCCGTGCTTGCTGCGGTAGGCCGCGATGCCGTCCACCTCGACCAGGTCGTAGTTCAGCTCGGTCGCGGTGAGGAGGGCGTGTTGCTCGGCGGTCGGGTGGAGGACGAAGACCGGGGCGGTCGCGCCCGGGCTCTCGACCAAAGTCGCCGGGACGGCTCCGTAGGGAGAGACGTGGGCCGAGTAGACGACGTCGAAGCCGTCCAACTCGGCGCGCAGCACCGGCAGCTCAACCCCGGGCAGTGGCGCGAGCTTGCGGGCGAGCGCCTCCGGGGCGGAGTTGGCTCCGTAGGAGAGGAGCGGGGTGCGGTCGGTAAGGTCGGGACCGGCGGCCGGCAGCTCGTGGGCGGCGCCGTCGCGGTAGAGGTAGGAGCCCTCCGGCGTGGCGTAGGGGTACTCCAGCGCCCGCCTCAAGATCGCTGCCACCTCGCCCGGATCGGCCATCGCGCTCAATCTCGCAGATAGGGTCAGCGCAGCATGAAGGTCCTCTTCATCGGCGACGTGGTCGGCGGCCCCGGGCGGAAGGGGCTGCGCGAAGCGATGCCCGGGTTGCGGGAGCGCTACGCGCCCGACCTGACGATCGTCAACGGCGAGAACTCGGCCGGGGGCGTTGGCATCACTCAGCGGACCGCCAACGACCTCTTCGACTCCGGCGCCGGCGTGATCACGACCGGCAACCACGTCTACCGCCACCGCGAGGCCTACGAGTTCCTCGACAACGACGAGCGGGTGATCCGGCCGGCCAACTACCCGCAGGCCAACCCCGGCCGCGGCCACACCGTGGTCGAGGTCGGCGGGATGCGGGTGCGGGTGATCAACCTCAGCGGCGGCGTCGGCCTCCGCGTCGCCCGTTCCCCCTTCGACACCGTCGACTCGATCCTCAGCCACCACGAGCAGGACGCGGCGATCGTCGATTTCCACGCCGAAGTCTCGAGCGAGAAGGTGGCGATGGGTTGGCACCTCGACGGCCGCGTCGCCGCGGTCTTCGGCACCCACACCCACGTGCCGACCGCCGACGGGCGGGTGCTCCCGGGTGGGACCGCTCACATCTCCGACGTCGGGATGACCGGCTCGCGGACCAGCGTCCTCGGGGTCAAGCCGGAGCAGGCGCTGCGCTCGATGATCACGCAGATGCCGACTCGGTTCGAGACTGCTGAGGAGGACGTCTGGGTGATGGGTGCTCTCGTCGAGGTGAACGATCGGGGTCTGGCCGACTCGTTCGAGCAGGTAATGCAGCCAGTCCAATGAGCAGCAGGGGATAGAACCAGACGACGTACAGGTAGAACCAGTGGTGCAAGGTCAGCTGGAGCAGGATGAGCAGAGCAGCTGAAAGAGCAGCCAGCTGCGCCACGGACTTCCGGCGAGGTACGAAAGCGAAGAGCAGAGAGAGAGCTCCGGTCGCGAACAGCAGGACGATCCGCAGCGGTTCCAAAGACGTCTGTCCCCAGATGCTGAATGGTGACTCCCTCCCCGCCTGCGTCGCGATCGTCCTGTCGTAGAACGTGCTGAGCCCGGGATCGATCGCCGGCCAAGCCAGCACCGCGACAGTCACCGCCAAGAACCCGACGAGGAACAGGAGCAACCCACGACGCTGACCCGTGGGCCGATACGTCATGAGCATCGGAGCCAGCGGCGCCGCGACGAACTTTGCCCAGACAGACGCAGCCAGAAGCGCTCCGCGTGCCAACGGCTTTGATGCGAAATATAGGGTCGCAAGGAGCAGCGCTGCCACAAGCGAGTCGTTGGAGTTCGACTCCAGCGCATAAGCGGTGTAGGGGTAGGCGGCCCAGCCGAAGGCGAGGGTGGCGGCGAGGCGCTGGCCCTCCGGACCGGGACGGATGCGGATGCCGAGGAGGATCAGGAAGGTGAAGGCGGCAATGTCGAAGAGGACGGCGGCGCCGTGGGCCGCGGGCAGGTCATCCCATTCGCCCGACCAGGGCCAGATCGCCTCGAAGGGGACGTAGGCGAGGTAGTTGACCGGGCCGTAGGTGTCGCCGGAGGAGATGCCGTCGGGGAAGTTGTCGTAGATCGGTTCCCCGTGGACGATGCGGTCGGCGCCGACCACCCCCGCATAGCCGACGTCGATCGCGCCGGAGTCGGCGACGTTGAGGCCGACGCGGAAGCCCATCAGGAAGAGCGCCGCGACGATCATCCACATCACCGGCCAGACCGGGCGCAACCCCTCCCCCACCCCGCGCCACCCGATCCACAACGAGCGGCCGAGGAGATACAGGAGAACCGGGTAGACGAGCGGGACCGAGACGCCGATGTCGGCGCGGTTGAAGAAGTAGTGCGAGACGCCGAAGCCGAGCAGGACCAGCAGGTCGAGGTTGGCGACCCGCCAGAGGCGCCGCCAGTCGACCAGGCCCAGCAGGAAGATCAGGCAGAGGGGCAGGAAGACGTAAGGGGCGTTGAGCTTGTGGCCGAAGGCGCCGGAGTAGCCGCGGGCCATCTTCCAGGCGACCTGTTCGCCGGTCCACGACTCGGTCACCTCGCCGCTACGGGCGTCGACCAGGACCAGCGCCAGCTCGTCGCCGGCGGCGAAGTAGGCGACCTCCCAGTGGCCATCCTCGAACGAGGCCGTCGGCCCAAGCCGCCCGTGCTCGCGTTCCTCTTCCTGGACCTTCGGGTCCCCGTCGGCGGCGGCGATCGCTTCGGCGCGGGTGATCCGGACGTCGGTCGAGGGCGCTTTTGCGTCCCCTGAGGACGGAAAGGCGCCCTGAGCCAAGACGGCGAGGGCGACGAGCAGCGCGGCGCGCTTCACTCCCGCGCCGCCGCCCCGAAGTGCTCGCGGATCACGGGGGCGACGTCGCGCAGCGCCCACTGCTCGCGCTCGTCCGCCGAGCCGGGCCCGCAGCCGACGAAGAGCAGCGGCCCGAGCGAGTCGCCGGCGTGCAGGGCGCCGTGGCTGCCGCCGCCGGCGTGGCTGACCCCGCCCCAGTCGACCGCCTCGAAGCCGGGCTCGAGCGAGAGGACGAAGTCGCCGGCGTGCGGTGCGGTCAGCGCCGACCAGACCCGCGCCAGCGGATCGGGGTAGGTCTCGCTGCGCAGCCGTCCGCCCTCGAGCGAGGCGGCGAGCGCCTCGAGATCCCCCTCGACCTCCCAGCGCCCGCCGCGCAGGTCGGCGACCTCTCCCCCGGGCCGGAAGCGCAACGCCGCGTCGCCGCGCTCGACCACCGCCCACTCGCCGCCCGCGGCAGGCATCCCGGGACCCTCGCGCTTCAGCGGCAGACCGTCCTCCCCCTCGAGCCGGCAGACCAGGTCGACACCCTCGATCACGCCCAACCGCGCCGCCACCGCGAGCGGCTCGGCCCGCTCCCCCTCCCCTGGCAGCAGGTAGACGTGGGCGGCGCGGCCGGTCGGGCTGACCGCCAGCTGGGCCAGCTCCGGTTTCTCCTCGGAGGGCTGCAGCACCGACCACTCGGCGGCGAGCAGCTCGGCCAGCGGCAGGCCGCGGTGGACGTCGGTCTGGGCATGGTCGGCGAGCAGGATCACCGCGTGGCTCTCGAGGAAGGCGTCGAGCCCGCCGGCCGCCTCGGCGTAATCGCCGAAGGCGGCATCGGCCTTGGCGATCGACTCGACGCTCGCTTCCGGCCCGTTCGCGTGGGAGTAGTGGTCGTTGTCAGGCAGCGAGAGGAGGAGGAAGTCGTAGAGGTCCTCTTTGGCCAGCTCGCCGGCGCAGCAGGCGGCGTAGCCGTCGCGGTTGCCGGGGATCGAGGTCGATTTGCAGGGGACCTTGCGGCTGGCGTAGAGGTCGCCGTAGAAGAGGTCGGTCGGGCCCCAGGTGTGGTGGTGGAACTTCAATTTGGTCGCGTCGACCGCGCGTTTCAGCAGCCCATCCAGCGAGACCTCGTGCCGCTGGCGGCCGCGGTAGATGAGGAACGGCGTGCAGGCGGTGCGGGCGCCGGCGTCTTCGAGGCTCTCGAAGACCGTCTCCACCTCGGGGCTGAGGTGGGCGAGGTTCATGTTGTAGACGAGGTCGTAGAGGGCGCGGAAGACACCGAAGGCGCGGGTCGCCTCCAGCGAGGAGCCGTACTCGACGTAGCGCCGCTCGAGCCGGTGGTACCAGTTCATGCCGCTGATCCAGTGCCGGTCGGCGCCGACCCCGGTGACCATCTCGGCGCTGGCGACGGGGGTCACCGAGGGGAAGCTGGAGACGCAGTCCTCGATCAGCACCCCGCGCTCGACGAGGGCGCCGAAGGTCGGGGCGCGGCCCTCGGCGATCGCCCGCTGCAGCATGTCGGTGCGCAGCGAGTCGACGTAGGTGAGGACGAGCTTCTTACGGGGCGGCACCGTCTGAATGATGCCCGGCGTGACCCGCCGCTAACGGAGAACGCGCAGCCCGGCGTGTTTGCGCTGCGCGCGGCGGTGGCGGGAGATGCCCAGCCAGATCAGGGCGAGGACGATGATGACGACCACCGGTTCGAGGAAGAGCGCGATCGCGATCACGACCAGTGCCGCCACGGCGACGATGAAGGCGAGCGCTCCGCCGCCGCTGCCCTCGCGGCGGCTGGCGCCGTATACGAGGTCGCTGATCACGATGCAGGCGAGGACGGCGCCGGCCAGGCCGAGCAGTCCGCCGACGATCCCTTCGAGCAGGAAGCCGGCGACGAAGCCGATCACAGCGGCGAGGATCGTCATCCGGCCACGGGCCGAACCGTGGGTGCCGGTGGTCCCGGCCAGCATGCCGACCGCGAGTCCGATTCCAAGCTCGGTGAGAACGTCCATGTGCGAAAACCTAGCCGAGCCCGGCGCCCGCGCGTCGATCCGCCACACTTCCGGGATGGCGGAAGTCCCCGAGCCGACCCACCGCAGGCGATCGCACGCCGGCACCCGCGACCTCGAGCGCTACGCCGGCCTGTTCGCCGAGCGGACCGGGGTGATGCGCTCCTCGGCGATGCGCGACCTGATGGCGATCACCGCGCGGCCGGAAGTGATCTCGCTGGCCGGCGGCCTGCCCGACACCTCGACCTTCCCGCCGCAGAGCTTCGCCGCCCAGATGACCCGGATCGCCCAGGAGTCGGCGGCGAAGGCGCTGCAGTACGGGCCGACCGAGGGCTTCGAGGAGACCAAGGACTGCATCCTCGAGGTGATGGGCGCCGAGGGAATGCTCCCCGACCCCGACGACATCATCGTCACCACCGGCGGCCAGCAGGCGATCGACCTCGTCTGCAAGACGCTGATCGACCCCGGCGACGTCGTCATCTGCGAGGCGCCGACCTACCCCGGCGCGATCCCGACCCTCTGCAGCTACCAGGCCGACGCGGTCCAGGTCGAATGCGACGAGGACGGGATGCAGGTCGAGGTCCTCGAGCAGCTGCTCGACGAGCTGCGCTCCGAAGGGCGGCGGCCGAAGTTCATCTACTCGGTGCCGAGCTTCCAGAACCCGGCCGGGGTGACGATGTCCCTGGAGCGGCGGCGGCGCCTGGTCGAGTTGGCGCGCGCGCAGGAACTGCTGGTGGTCGAGGACAACCCCTACGGGCTGCTGCGCTACGGAGGCGAGCCGATGCCGCCGCTCTACCAGCTCGACGGCGGCGACTTCGTCATCTACCTCGGCACCTTCTCGAAGATCCTCTCCCCCGGGATCCGGCTCGGCTGGGCGGTGGCGCCGCCGCCGGTGATGGAGAAGATCGTCCTCGGCAAGCAGGCCGCCGACCTCTGCACCTCGACCCTGACCCAGTACTTCGTCCGCGAGTACTTCGCCGAACGGCGCTGGCAGCACTACGTCAACGACCTGGTCGAGATCTACCGCGACCGGCGCGACACGATGCTCGAGGCGCTGCGCGCCAACTTCCCGGCGGAGGCGACCTGGACCGAGCCCGAGGGCGGCCTCTTCATCTGGGCGACGCTGCCCGACTACATCGACACCAGCGACCTGCTGGCGAAGGCGCTGCGCGCCGACGTCGCCTTCGTCCCCGGCCAGGCGGCCTACGTCGACGGCCGCGGCAGCCACTCGATGCGGCTCAACTTCTCCGGGGTCAACGAGGACGAGATCCGCGAGGGGGTGCGGCGGATCGGCAAGGTGATCGCCGAGCAGGTCGACCTCTACGGGGCGCTGACCGGCGAACAGCGGCTGCCCGAGCCCGAGCAGGAGTCGGCGCCGAACGTGGTCCCATTCCGCAAGGCGGGCGAGGCGTGATGAAGGTCGCGGTGCTGAAAGGCGGCCGTTCGCTGGAGCGCGGTGTCTCGCTGCGCTCGGGGGCCCGGGTCGAGGACGCGCTGGAGCGGCTCGGCCACGAGGTGCTGCCGATCGACGTCGGCCCGGATCTGGTCAAACGGCTGGCCGCCGAGCGCCCCGACGTCGCCTTCGTCGCGATGCACGGCGTCGGCGGCGAGGACGGCACCGTGCAGGAGCTGCTGGAGATCCTCGGCATCCCCTTCACCGGACCGGGCGCGGCGGCCTGCGCGCGCTGCATGGACAAGGTGCAAGCGAAGGACGCGATCGAGCTGGCCGGCCTCCCCACTCCCCACTGGTTCGCCTTCAACCAGACGGCGTTCCGCGAGTTCGGCGCTGCCGACGCGCTCGGCCGCCTGGAGGAGACGCTCGGCTTCCCGCTGGTGGTCAAGCCGAGCCGCGGCGGCTCCTCACTGGGGGTCAAGTTCGCCCGTGCGGCGAGCGAGGTCCCGCAGGCGCTGGTCTCGGCCTTCAGCTACGACGACCGGGTCCTGCTCGAGCGCTTCGTCGACGGTCGCGAGCTGGCGGTCAGCGTGCTCGGCGACGAGCCGCTGCCGGTGGTCGAGGCGATCCTCCTGGAGGGCGACCGCTACGACTTCGAGGCCCGCTACGAGATCGGCCGCACCCGCTTCGTCTGCCCGGCCGAGCTCGGCGAAGAGGAGACACGGGCGGTCACCGAGGCGGCGCTCGCCACCTACCGCGCGCTCGGCTGCACCGGCTTCGCCCGTATCGACCTGATCCTCAGCGAGGACGGGCCGTGGCTGCTGGAGGCGAACGCGATCCCCGGCCTCACCGACACCAGCCTCCTCCCCCAGGCCGCCGAGGCCGCCGGTCTCTCGTTCGAGCAGCTGGTCGAGCGGATCCTCGATTTGGCACTAACGCCCCAGGGCGTTTCTTAGCCCTAGGAATCGCCCTGGGCGAAGTCCTCGGGCGTTACTTCGTCGAGGAACTCTTTGAATTTGTCGACGTCCTCCTCGGTGTCCTCGACCTCGTGCTCGAACTCGATCGCCGACTCCTCGATCACCTCCTCGGCCGCGAAGATCGGGGCCGAGACGCGTACCGCCAGCGCCAGCGCATCGGAGGGGCGCGAGTCGATCTCGACCTCGGAGCCGTTGACCGAGACCGTGATCGAGGCGTAGAAGGTGTTGTCACGCAGCTCGGTGACGGAGACCCGCTCGCACTTGGCGTCGAGGTTCTCGAGCATGTCGGAGAGCAGGTCGTGGGTCATCGGCCGCGGCGTCGAGGCCCCCTGCAGCTTCATCAGAATCGCAGCCGCCTCGGGGTGCCCGATCCAGATCGGCAGGAACCTGTTTCCGTCCACGGTCTTCAGCAACACGATCGGCTGCTTGCCGACCATGTCGAAGCTGACGCCATAGATCTGCATCTGCTGCAAAAGGAGCTCCCGACCGTGGTTGACGCCGAAGTATAGGTCGGGCCTAGATGGGCGATCCTGGATTCGAACCAGGGACCTCGTCCTTATCAGAGACGCGCTCTAACCAACTGAGCTAATCGCCCGGAATGACAACTGCGAGACGCGGCGACATCGTAGCTGGGTGTGGTCGCTTCCGCCGCTCTGAGGGGAGGGATGCCAGGGAGAGCACCCCTTGCTATTTCGTCCATATGGATGGAATAGCGTCCATATGGCTGCTAGGCTGTCCTTATGGATCTGACCCGCCCCTATGCCGCGATCAGCCCCTCTCTCGACCCTGGAGTGCTGACCGTTCTCGCCGGAACGACCCGCCCGCTGACCGGCCGGGAAATTGCCCGCCTTACCGGCCGCGCCTCTCACAGCGGGGTGATGGCGGTGCTCGATCGGCTCTGCAACCAAGGCATCGTCGATCGCGAGGAAGCGGGTCGTGCCTTCCTCTTCACCCTCAACCGGGAGCACGTGGCCGCTCCGGCGGTCGAGCTGCTGGCGGACCTGCGAGAGGAGCTCCTCCGGCGGATCCGCGACGCTGTCGACGGCTGGACGGTCAAGGCGCGCCATCTGTCGCTGTTCGGCTCGGCGGCAAGGGGTGAAGGGGGAGTCGACAGCGACATCGACCTCTTCGTGGTTCGATCCAAAGCGATCGAGCCGCAGGAACCGGTCTGGCGAGAACAGCTCGACCTGCTCGGCTGGCAAGTCGAGCGCTGGACCGGGAACCCCGGGAGGATCGTCGAGATGGAGGAGCGCGAGATCGCGCGACTGCGGAAGGAGCGCCCCCCGATAGTCGAGGAGCTCCTAGTCGACGCGATCGCCCTCGCCGGTACCGACATCTCAGACCTGCTGGGCAAACCATGAAACGCGTGCGCGGCGGCACGCGAACCCAGGTCTGCTCGAAGGATCAAGCCCGGAATCGCCTCGGTCACGCCCGCAAATTCCTCGAGGTAGCCGAGATGACGGCCGGAGAGACCGGGGACCTGGAATACGCCAGCGCCGCCGCCGCACTAGCAGTATTGGCGGGGATCGCAGCCTCTGACGCCGCGTGCTGTGCAGCTCTCGGTCGTCGGGCCCGTGGTCACGATCATCAGCAGGCGACCAAGCTGGTGGAGCAGATCGAGCCCAATGGCCATCGAGCAGCGAAAGCGCTCCGGCGGCTGCTTAGCATCAAGGACGAAGCGCACTACGGGCTCTTTGACGTGGGCGGCCAGGATCTCCAGTCGGCGCTTCGTCAAGCCGGAACGCTGGTGGACTTTGCCGCCGCCGCGGTCCGGCGGGCGCCTGCGTAGCCGGATCAGCCGGCGCGCTTGCGGAGGCGGCGGGCGAGGGCGTGGGCCTCGCCGACGTCGTTGAAGCTGAGCTCGGCGACGATTCCGTCCTTCTTGGTGCGGGCGACGACCTCATGGCCCAAGGCCTCCTCGAGGGCGTCCGCGACGTCGCGGAGGGCGGCCTGGGCGTCGGGGTCGACCGGAGCTCGTCTTGGTTTGGTCTTTGGCTGGCTGGCCAGCCGAACCCTCTCCTCGGTTTCGCGGACCGACCAGCCGCCGCGGGCGGCGTCGCGGGCGAGGCGGCGGCGGACGTCGTTGCCGGGGACGCCGAGGAGCGCCTTGCCGTGGCCCTCGCTGAGGTCGCCGGCCTCGAGCAGCTGAAGTGCCTCGTCAGGGAGCTCGAGCAGCCGGATCAGGTTGGAGACGGCGGGGCGGCTGCGACCGACGCGGCGGGCGAGCTCCTCTTTGGTCAGGCCGAGGTCGCGGACGAGCGCGTCGCAGGCGCGGGCCTCCTCGACCGGGTTCAGGTCCTCGCGAACCATGTTCTCGATCAGGGCCGCCTGCAGGCGCTCGGCCTCCTCCTGGTCGCGGACGACCGCCGGCACCTTCTCGATCCCGGCCTGCTGGGCGGCGCGCCAGCGCCGCTCGCCGGCAACCAGCTCGTAGCTGCCGTCGGGGAGGGGACGGACCAGCAGCGGCTGGACGACGCCGCTGGCCTCGATCGAGGCGGCGAGCGCCGCCAGCGCCTCCTCGTCGAACTTGGTCCGCGGCTGGGTCGGATTGGGCTTGATCAGCGAGACCGGCAGCTCGCGCAGCTCGCCCGCAGCGGGGACCTCGGACTCGGGAATGATCGAGGAGAGGCCGCGGCCGATCCCGCGTTTCTGGGCGCTAGCCACGGCTGGTCAGCTCCTTCGCCAGGGCGCGGTAGGCGACGGCGCCGTGGGAGGACGGGGCATGCTCGGTCACCGGCAGACCATAACTCGGCGACTCGGCGACTCGAACGCTGCGGGGAATGACGGTCTCGAAGACCATCCCGTCGAAATGGTCGCGCAACTCCGACTCGACGTCGCGGGCGAGCCGGGTCCGCTCGTCATACATGGTGATCAGCAGACCCGAAACCTCAAGTTGAGGGTTTAGCTCACGCCTGATCAGGCTCAGCGTTTCCAAGAACTGGACCAGGCCCTCGAGCGCCAGGTACTCGGCCTGGACGGGGACGATCACCCGGTCGGCCGCGACCAGGGCGTTGACGCTGACGGGGCCAAGGGCCGGCGGGCAGTCGAGGAGGGTGACCGCGAAGCGCTCGCGGATCGGACCCAGGCGGTCCCGCAGGCGCGTCTCCGACCCCTCGATCCGCGGCAACTCGACCGCGGCGCCCGCGAGGTCCTTGTTGGCGGGGACGATCCAGAGGTTGTCCGGACCCGCCGGCCGGGCCGCCTCGGCGACCGAGGTCTCGCCGGTCAGGCAGTCATAAGAAGAGGGATGGAGGTCGCGGTCGCCGCCCAGCGCGACGGTCGCGTTGCACTGTGGGTCGAGGTCGACGAGGAGGGTCTGTTTGCCCTCTGCGGCGGCGCAGGAGGCCAGGTTGACGGCGGTCGTCGTCTTCCCGACCCCGCCCTTCTGGTTCGCCACGGCGTAGACCTTGCCCATTGCAGGCCAGCCTAGTCAACGCGTCGCCCGCACATTCCCCTGCGCGATTGCAACGCCTTTTCCGGCGGTCGGATAGCCTGCTGGCCGTGTCCGAGAGCTACGAGTGGCCCGATAACCCCGCCGAGCGCGCCCAAGAGCTGGTCGAGGGAGTGCTGGACGAACTCGACCTCGACGGCGACGTCGTCGTCGAGGAGAACGACGAGCGGATCCTGCTCACGGTCGAGGGCGAGGACGACTACGGCCTGCTGATCGGCAAACGCGGTCAGACGATCGACGCCCTGCAGCTGCTCTGCTACCAGGCCGCCTTCCGCGGCCTGCGCGAGCGCAAGCGGGTGGTCGTCGACGCCGCTGGATACCGGGCCCGCCGCCGCGAGACGCTCGAGAGCCGCGCCGACCGCGCCGCCGACCAGGCGGAGACCAACAACCGCGTGGTCGAGATGGACCCGATGAGCGCGCAGGAACGGCGCGTCGTCCACGAACGGCTGAAAGAGCGCGCTGGGATCGAGACCTACAGCGAGGGCGACGAGCCGAATCGCTGCGTGATCGTCGCGCCGCTCCTCCCCGAGTGACCGGGGATCCAGCCGCGGCGCTCGACGCGGCTGCGCGGGCGCAGCTGGAGACCGTCCTCGCCCTGCTCGCCGAGGAGCGCGCCTCGGTCAGCTCGGTGGTCGACCAGCGGGCCTGGAAGGTCCACGTCCTCGACAGCCTCAGCGGCCTCGAGGTCCCGGAGCTGCGCGAAGCGAAGCGGACCGCCGACGTCGGGGCGGGAGCCGGCTTTCCCGGCCTCGTCCTCGCGGTCGCCCTACCCGGCGCCCAGATCGACCTGGTCGAGTCGGTGGGACGCAAGTGCGAGTTCATGCTGCGGGCGATCGAGGCGGCCGGGATCGACAACGCCCGCGTCATCAACACCCGCTCGGAGGATCTGGCCACTGAGGAAGGCCGGGAGGCCTACGACGCCGTCACCGCCCGCGCCGTGGGCCGCCTCTCAACCCTCGCCGAGCTCGCATCCCCGCTCCTGGAGCCAAATGGAGTCCTCGTCGCCTGGAAGGGCAAGCGCGACCCCGAGGAAGAGGAGCAGCTACTAAGCGCCGCCGAGGCGCTGGCGATGAGCCCGGAGCGAATCCTCGACGTCGGCGACCGAGCCGGCAGCGAGCACCGCCACCTCCACGTAATCCGCAAGACGGGCTCAACCCCTCCCAACCTGCCACGAAACCCCGGAATCGCCAAGAAGCGCCCCAAGGGCTAACCCAGCTCACCAGCAAGCGCTCGTTGGAAGGGGTATGGGGACCCCCTGAACGGCTTGTACTTCTCGGCCAATCCCTCCTAGGACTGCCGAGGGCGACCCACCCGAGCAAGTTGAGAGAAGGGGGTCCCCATACCCCTTCCCTGACCAGCCTTAGCGCCGCTTCTTTTTCTTCCGCGGGGGGGGCGGCGGCGGTTTCGACGCTTGGATCGCCGCGGCGCCCTCGGGCGTTGCCACCACCGGCGGCGGGACGATCCGTTTGATCACCAGCTGCTGCCCGATCGTCCAGAAGTTGGTCGTGATCCAGTAGAGGATCAGCCCGGCCGGGAAGTTGAGGATGAAGGGGACGAAGATCAGCGGCAGCGCGAACATCATCAGCCGCTGGCTTTTATCCGCGGTGACCGCCATCACCGCGCCGGAGGCCAGCTGGGTGCCGACGTAGAGGATCAGCAGGGCGATCAGTTCGCCGCCTTCTGCCTTGCCGGTGAGGTCGTGGATGAAGAGGAATTCGGCTCCGTAGGCGGCACAGTGGCCCGCTTCAGGGCAACCCATGTCCGGCGGGAGCTCGTGGCGAAGGACGTAGAAGAGGGTGATGAAGACCGGTAGCTGGGCGAGGAGCGGCAGGCAGGAAGCCAGCGGGTTGACTTTGTTCTCTTTGTAGAAGCGCATCATTTCCTGCTGCATGCGCTGTTTGTCGTTTTTGTATTTCTCCTGCAGCTCCTTGATCTGCGGCTGCAGCGCCTGCATCGCGCGCATGCCTTTCAGCTGTTTGTAGGTCAGCGGGATCAGGACCGCGCGGGTGACGACGGTGAGGGCGATGATCGACATCCCCCAGCTGAGTCCGGCGCTGTCGTGGAAGAACTGCAGGACGCCGTTGGCGATGTCGATCAGCGGCTGGAGGATGTTGGCGGTGAGGGGCGTCATCGGTGGGCTTTGTGCCACTCGGCCGGGTGGACCGGGCCGGTGCGGAGCGTGAATCTATCGGGGACGGGGTCGAAGCCGCCGTGACTGAAGGGGTTGCAGCGCAGAATCCGCCATCCAGCGAGGAGAAAGCCGCGCATCACGCCATAGCGTTCGACCGACTCGACCGCGTAGGCGGAGCAGGTCGGCTCGTAGCGGCAGCGGCGGGGAAAGGCCGGGGAGATCCAGCGCTGATAGCCCCGGACCGGGGCGAGGAAGATGCGTTTCACGTGGAACGGCCCCCGGCGAGGGCCTCTTCCAGGTTGGCCGAGACACCCGCCATCCCCTCCCGCTCGATCAGGTCCTTGATCTCCGCGCGGGCGACGATGACGAAGTCGTGACGCGGGGGCAACCGGTCGGCCAGCCCCCAGAAGGCCTCGCGCAGCGTCCGCTTGACCTTGTTGCGGTCGACAGCGCCGCCGACCTTGCGGCTGACCGAGACGCCGAGGCGGACCTCCTCGCGGTCTTCGTCCTTGCGGGGGAAGGTGTAGAGCACGAGGTACCTGGTCGCGGTCGACGACCCGTCGCGATACACGCGGTCGAACTCGCCGCTGCGCGAAAGGCGTCGGCGCTTCGGCGCCACGGCTAAGGAGTGAGGCGCTTGCGACCTTTGCGCCGGCGACGCTTGAGGACCGCGCGGCCGCCGCGGGTGCTCATCCGGGCACGGAAACCGTGGGTCTTGGCCCGCTTCCGCTTCTTTGGCTGATAGGTGCGCTTCATTGCCGGCGGAAGTATAGGGGCAGGCCCGAAAATCTTTTTCTGCGGGATTTGCGGGGCGCCCGGGTTGGCTCCTCAGGCACGCCGCTATGGTCGCCAGCCGGTGCCCGACGACTCCCCCCGACACGAGCTCGACGCCCTCTGGCGGCAAACCCAGGAGCGGCTGAAGGCCTCGGTCCCGGAGTCCACCTACCGCCTTTGGCTCGAGCCCCTCGGAGCGGCCGGTGCCGAAGGCGACACGCTATTTCTAGCCGCCCCCGAGGGCATCCGCGCCTGGAGCGAGCGCCGCTACTCGGTGCTGATCGCCGAAGCGCTGCGGGAAGCGGAGACGCCGCTGGAGCAGGTGAGCTTCGCCGAGCCAGGCCCGCTCGGGGACGGACCTGAGCACGACCCCGACCTGAATCCCAACTACACCTTCGAGCGATTCGTGATCGGTCCCGGCAACCGGCTGGCGCACGGCGCGGCCCTGGCGGTCGCCGAGGCGCCCTCGGAGGCCTACAACCCGCTCTTCCTCCACGGCCCCCCAGGGCTCGGCAAGACCCACCTCCTCGCGGCGATCGCCAACTACCTGCGCGACAACGCCCCCGGCCTCAGCGTCCGCTACACGACTGCCGAGTCCTTCACCAACGAGTTCGTCGCGGCGCTGAAGTCGAAGGGCAGCGACGCCTTCAAGGTCCGCTACCGCGACATCGACGTCCTGCTGATCGACGACGTCCAGTTCCTCCAGGGCAAGCCCGCCACCGAGGAGGAGTTCTTCCACACCTTCAACGCCCTGTACGAGTCCGGCAGCCAGCTGGTCCTTTCGGCCGACCGCATTCCCAGCGAGCTCTCGACGCTTGCCTCGCGCCTGCGCGACCGCTTCGAGTGGGGCCTGACGGTTGCCGTCGAGCCACCCAACCTGGCGACCCGGCTGACGGTCCTGCGGCGCCTGGTCGAGGAGGCCGGGGTCGAGATCGCCGACTCCGGCGCCCTGACCGAGCTGGCCAACCGGATCGACGCCAACGTGCGCCAGCTGCACGGTGCCCTGACCCGCGTCCTCGCCCACGCCTCGCTGATGGCCCGCCCGCTGAGCACGGAGCTGATCGCCGAAGTCATCCCCCGCCACCGCGCCCAGCAGCCGACCTCCGTCGAGGAGATCCAGCAGCGGGTCGCCGAGCGCTTCGGCATCTCCCGCGCCGAGCTCGTCGGCTCCAGCCGCGCCGCCACCCCGCTGCGTGCCCGGCAGGTGGCGATCTTCCTCACCCGCGACCTCACCGACCTCTCGCTGCCGCAGATCGGCCGTCTCTACGGGGGCCGCGATCACAGCACCGTCCTCAACTCGCTGCGCCGGGTCGAAGCCAGCCTCGACGAGGACGTCGAGTTGGCCGAGAGAGTCCGCGAGTTACGCGGCGCTATCCACAATCCCGTTGCCGAGGAGCGCTGACAGCCGCCGGCACTGTAAGAATCCCCAGCCCCCCACAGAGCTTTCCACAACCGGAAATCCGCAGGACAACGCCAAATGCGTCGCAACCAGACTTCTTTCCACAGGACCTAACTCAACTTAAGAAGGCAATCATCAATTTGAAGCTCACGACCAAACGGGAAGACCTCGTCTCAAAGCTCTCGATCGTCTCCAGGGCTGTGTCGACCCGCGCCGCCACCCAGGCGCTCTCCGGGGTCCTGCTCAGCGCCCAAGGCGGCCGTGTCACCCTCGCCGCCACCGATCTCGACCTCGGGCTGGAGACGACGCTCGAGGCCGACATCGAGAGCGAGGGCTCGGTCCTCCTGCCCGGCCGTCTCTTTGCCGAGGTCGCCCGCTCGCTGGCGGACCCGACGGTGGAGATCGAGTCGCGCGAGGCCGAGCGGGACGTCGAGATTCGCAGCGGCGGCTCCAGCTTCCACCTGCGGGTGCTGCCGGCGGAGGACTTTCCGAATCTCCCCCAGCCGCAGGAGGACCCCGGCCTGAAGATCCCGGCGGCGGCGCTCGAACAGAGCATCGAGCTGGTCGCCCGCGCCGCCTCGCGCGACGACATGCGACCGGTTCTCACCGGCGTCTTCGTCTCGGCCAGCGGCAAAGAGATGACGATGGTCGCCACTGACTCCTACCGGCTGGCGGTGAAGCGGACCGAGCTGGAGACCGAGCTCGGGGGCGAGCTCGAGGCCAACATCCCGGCGCGGGCGCTGCGCGAGCTGGGGCGGATCCTCTCCTCCGAGGGCGCCGGCGAGGCGTCGATCTCGCTGCTTACCAACCAGGCCGTTTTCCAGGCAGGGGCGATTCTCCTCTCGACGAGGCTGATCGACGGGCAGTTCCCCAACTTTCGACAACTCCTGCCGGAGTCCTACGAGCACGACGTGCGCCTGCCGCGCTCGGACCTGCTTGACGTCACCCGCCGGGTCAGCCAGCTGGCTCAGCGCAACGCGCCGCTGCGGCTCTCGTTCCGGTCGGGGGAGCTGACGGTGGCGGCGGAGACGCCCGACGTCGGCGACGCACAGGAGACGATGCCGGCTGCCTTCGAGGGGGAGGAGCTGGAGATCGGATTCAACCCCGAGTTCCTCAAGGAGGGGATCGAAAGCGTCTCCGGCGACGAGATCCTCCTGCGGCTGATCTCGCCGCTGCGGCCGGGACTGCTGGAACCGGTGGAGGGCGAAGAGTTCCGCTACCTGGTGATGCCGATCAGGCTCAACGTCTGATCGTGGGCGCCCCGGCCGGGTGAGCGCGCCGTGCTCGTCACCGCGATCGAGGCAAGGCCGCTGCGCAGCCTCGACCGGGTCAGGGTCGAGCTCAGCGCCGGCATCGTCAGCGTCATCGGTCCCAACGGGACCGGCAAGACGAACCTGATCGAGGCCCTTTACCTCGCCCTCACCGGCCGTTCGTTTCGGACCTCGGACCGTCGCGACCTGATCCCGTTCGGCGGCTCGCTGGCCCGGGCCGAGGCGACGATCCGCGACGCGGACGGGCTCGAACACCGGTTGCTCGCCTCGGTCACCCGCAGCGAAGGCCGGCGCCACCTGCTCGACGGCAACCCGGCCGACCCGGCGACGATTGCCCGCCACCGTCCCCCGGTGGCGGTCTTCGCGCCCGACCGGCTGACGCTGGTCAAGGGCCCGCCGGCCGAGCGTCGCGCCCACCTCGACGGCTTCCTTGCCGCCCGCTGGCCGGCGCGGGGCGAGCTGCGCAAGCGTTACGGGCAGGCGGTGGCGCAACGCAATGCGCTGCTCTCGCGGCTGGCCGGCGGCTACGGATCGCCGGAGGACCTGCGGATCTGGGACGCGGGTCTGGCGCAGGCCGCCGCGCCGCTGATCGAGGCGCGGGCCGAGGCCGTCGCCGAGCTCGCCGAGCCCTTCGCTGCCGCCGCGGCCGAGCTCGGCCTCGAGGACGCCGCACTGGAGTACGCGCCGCGCGCCAGCGGGACGGCGGAGGAGGTCCAAGCCGGCCTCGAGGAGCGCCGCGAGCAGGACATCCGTCTCGGCCGCAGCTCCTGGGGCCCCCACCTCGACGAGCTGAAGCTGACGAACGGCGAGCGCTCGCTGCGGCGCTTCGGCTCGCAGGGGCAACAGCGCGCCGCCCTGCTGGCCCTGCTCTTCGCCGAGCGCGAGGCGCTCTTGCTCGCGCGCCGGGTGACGCCGCTGCTCCTCCTCGACGACGTGATGAGCGAGCTCGATCCCGGGCGGCGTGAGCGGCTGGTCAACCGGCTTAGCGACGGCGGCCAGGTGCTGATCACCGCCGCCGACGAGGAGTCGGTCCCGCCGGCGGCTCTGGTCTCGGTGGTGCGGATGCCGCCGCCGCAGACAGAAAGCGTCGCCGCGTGAGCCGCCGCCGCGCCCCTCGCCCCGCCGCCGGTGCCTTCAAAGAGGCCTTGCAGCGGGTGGCGCCGAAGACGCCGCTGGCGGCGATCCAGTCGGCCTGGGCGGGGGCCGTCGGCGAGCAGCTCGCGGCGGTTGCGGTGCCGGTCTCGGAACGCGACGGGACGCTGACGATCGAGTGCGCCGACGCGGTCTGGGCACAGGAGCTGGACCTGATGCAGGGGGCGCTGCTGGAGCGCCTGAAGAGCGAAGTGGGGGAGCAGGCCCCCGAAGCTCTCCGGTTCCGCGTGAATTCGGAGCGCTTCTAGACACGCTTTTTCTACGATTTGCAGGGAAATTGGCACAAACGGCTGCCCTGTCCGCGGCCTCCAACTGGTATTCTTATGGCAACTCGCATTACGCCCCGACCACTGTGGAGCGTGCTCCAGTAAGTCGGGGTTTTCTGTGTCAACCGGAAGGGACTCATTGCCTGACAAAAAAGCCAGCGGCGACTCCTACGGCGCCAAGGACATCACCGTCCTCGAGGGTCTGGAAGCGGTTCGCAAGCGCCCCGGCATGTACATCGGCTCGACGGGCCCGCGTGGTCTTCACCACCTGGTCTACGAGGTCGTCGACAACTCGGTCGACGAGGCCCTCGCCGGTCACTGCGATGCCGTGCGCGTTGTCCTCCACCCGGACAACAGCTGCACGGTCGAGGACAACGGCCGCGGCATCCCGGTCGAGACGATGGAGAAAGAGGGGCGCCCGGCGGCTGAGGTCGTCCTCACCGTCCTGCACGCCGGCGGCAAGTTCGGGGACGGCGGCGGCTACAAGGTCTCCGGCGGCCTGCACGGCGTCGGCGTCTCGGTCGTCAACGCCCTCTCCGAGCGCCTGCACCTCGAGATCAGCCGCGACGGCTACGTCTGGAGGCAGGACTACGAGCGCGGCAAACCCCAGGGCGACCTGACCAAAGGCGAGAAGACCGACGCCCACGGGACGAAGATCACCTTCCTGCCCGACCTCGAGATCTTCGAAGAGATCGGCTTCGACTTCGACGTCCTGGTCGAGCGGCTGCGCGAGACCGCCTTCCTCACCCGCGGCCTGAAAATCGACCTGGTCGACGAGCGCGGCGAGACCAACAGCGTCACCTTCAAGTACGACGGCGGCATCGAGGACTTCGTCCGTCACCTCAACGGCAACAAGGACGAGGTGCACAAGAAGGTCATCTACTTCGACGGCGGCAAAGAGGAGGGCCAGGTCGAGATCGCGATGCAGTGGAACAGCTCCTACCAGGAGTCGATCTTCAGCTTCGCGAACAACATCAACACCCACGAGGGTGGCTCGCACCTCTCCGGCTTCCGCTCGGCCCTAACCCGGACGCTCAACGCCTACGCCCGCAACAAAGGGCTGCTGAAAGAGAAAAAAGACGACAACCTCGCCGGCGAGGACGTGCGCGAGGGGTTGACCGCGGTGATCTCGGTCAAGCTCCACGACCCGCAGTTCGAGGGCCAGACCAAGACCAAACTCGGCAACCCGCCGATCCGCGGCCTGGTCGAGGAGATCACCAACCGCAAGCTGGGCGAGTACCTCGAGGAGAACCCGGCCGACGCGAAACGGGTGATCATGAAGGCGATCGACGCCGCCCGCGCCCGCTCGGCGGCGCGCAAGGCACGCGACCTGACCCGCAAGTCGGCGCTCGAGAACTCGACCCTGCCTGGCAAGCTCGCCGACTGCTCGGTCAAGGACCCGAGCCTGGCCGAGATCTTCGTGGTCGAGGGTGACTCCGCCGGCGGCTCGGCCAAGCAGGCCCGCGACCGCAACACGCAGGCGGTGCTGCCGCTGCGCGGCAAGATCATCAACGTCGAGAAGAGCCGGATCGACAAGGTCCTCGCCAACAACGAGATCCAGGCGCTGATTACGGCGATCGGCACCGGCGTCCACGACGAGTTCAACATCGAGGAAGCCAGGTACCACAAGATCGTGATGGCGACCGACGCCGATGTCGACGGCGCCCACATCCGCACCCTGGTCCTCACCTTCCTCTACCGGCAGATGCCGGAGCTGATCAGCCAGGGCTACGTCTACATCGCCAAGCCGCCCCTCTATCGGGTCAAACAGGGGAACCAGGAGACCTACCTGGAGCGCGAGTCCGAACTCGAAGAGCTGCTGCTGCGCGACAAGCTCGAGGAGTTCGAGCTGACCGACGCCAGCGGTGAGAGCCGCAAGCTGACGCCGAGCCGCTGGCAGGCCTACATCCGTCGCTCGAAAGAGTACGAGGGCTGGGGCTCGTCGCTGCAGGCGGACTTCGGTCACGAAGTGGTGCGCTTCCTCGAGGAGTCGAGCCTGCTCGACGAGCAGGTGGCGAGCGTCAGCGCCGCCCGCGACGTGCTGCAGCGCGGCGGCGGTGAGAACGAGCCGTTCGACACCGAGGTGCTGGACAGCAGCGAGGACTGCGTCACGGTCAAGGCGATCGAGCGCAAGAGCGGACTGGCGAGGACCCACCGGCTGCCGGCGGCGCTGTTCGCCCACCACGACTACCGCAAGTTCGCCGAGGTCCACGCGGCCCTGCTCAAACAGGTCGGCCGACCGCCCTTCGAAGTCAAGCGCGGCGAGCGCCGCAGCGTCGCGCTCTCGTTCGAGGCCCTGCGCGGGGCGGTGCTGGAGCTGGCCCGCCAGGGCGTTCAGCTGACCCGGTTCAAGGGACTGGGGGAGATGAACGCCAAACAGCTGCGGGAGACGACGATGGACCCCGCCTCCCGGACCCTGGCGCGGGTCACGCTCGAAGACGCGACCGCCGCCGACACGATCTTCTCGATGCTGATGGGCGACCAGGTCGCACCACGCCGAGAGTTCATCGAGGCGCACGCGAAAGAGGTCAAATTCCTCGATGTGTAAGGAGACGAACTGATGGCTCTGGACGCCCTGACGGGGAACATCGAGGACCGCGGTCTCGAGCAGGAGATGCGCTCGTCGTACCTCGATTACGCGATGAGCGTGATCGTCGGCCGGGCGCTGCCGGACGTGCGCGACGGGCTGAAGCCGGTGCACCGCCGCGTGCTCTACGCGATGCACGACATCGGCCTGCAGCCGACCCGGCCCTACCGCAAGTGCGCCTTCATCGTCGGCGAGGTGATGGGCAAGTACCACCCGCACGGCGACTCGGCGATCTACGACACGCTGGTGCGGATGGCGCAGGACTTCTCGCTGCGCTACCTGCTCGTCGACGGCCAGGGCAACTTCGGCTCGATCGACGACGACCCGGCAGCCGCGATGCGGTACACCGAGGCCCGCCTCGGCCGCCTGGCGACGGAGCTGCTGCGGGACATCGACGCCGACACCGTCGACTTCGGCCCCAACTACGACGAATCGACCCAGGAGCCCCAGGTCCTGCCGGCCCGGTTCCCGAACCTGCTGGTCAACGGCACCTCGGGGATCGCCGTCGGGATGGCGACCAACATCCCGCCGCACAACCTGCGCGAGGTCGCCGGCGCCGTTGCCGCCTACATCGACGATCCGGAGATCGACCTCCCGGGCCTGATGGAGCACATCAAAGGCCCGGACTTCCCCGGCGGCGGGCTGATGAGCCGCGAGGGGATCCGCGACGCCTACGCCTCGGGCCGCGGCAGCATCCGCGTCCGCGCCCGCGCCCACGTCGAGCCGCTGAAGGGGGGCAAGGAGGCGATCATCGTCACCGAGCTGCCGTTCATGGTCAAGAAGGGCGGCGAAGGCGGCCTGATCACGAAGATCGCCGACCTCGCCCGCGACAAAAAACTCGAGGGCATCTCCGACCTCCGCGACGAGAGCGACGAACGCTCCGGGATGCGGCTCGTGATCGAGCTCAAACGCGGCGGCCCGCCGGCCAAGGTCGTGCTCAACAACCTCTACAAGAAAACCTCGATGCAGTCGACCTTCGGCGCCAACATGGTGGCGCTGGTCGACGGCGTGCCGCGGACTCTGAGCCTGCTGGAGCTGATCGAGCACTACGTCGAACACCAGCGCGAGGTCGTCACCCGCCGCACCCAGTACGAACTGCGCCGCGCCGAGGCTCGGGCCCACATCCTCGAGGGGCTGCTGGTCGCGCTCGACAACCTCGACGCGGTGATCAAACTGATCCGCGCCTCGAACGACCCCGACGCCGCCCGCGACGGGCTGATCGAGAAATTCGAGCTCTCGCGCGAGCAGGCGCAGGCGATCCTCGACATGCGCCTCCAGCGCCTGACCGCGCTCGAGGCCGACAAAGTGCGTGCCGAGCACGCCGACCTGATGGAGCGGATCGGCGAGCTGCGGGCGATCCTCGGCGACGAAGCCAAAGTGATGGCGCTGGTCAAGGACGAGCTGGCCGAAATCGTCGAGGCCTACGGCGACGAACGCCGCACCGAACTGGCGCACTTCGAGGGCGACGTCGGGATCGAGGACATGATCGCCGACCAGCAGATGGTGATCTCGCTGACCGCCTCCGGCTACGTCAAGCGGCTGCCGCTGGCGACCTACCGCCAGCAGCACCGCGGCGGCGTCGGGGTGATGGGGATGAACCTCAAAGACGACGACTACATCGCCCACCTCCACATCAGCTCGACCCATGACTTCCTGCTCTTCTTCACCAACCGGGGCAAGGTCTACCGGCTCAAGGTCTACGAGCTGCCGGAGGGCTCACGCAACGCCAAAGGCAGCTCGCTGAACAACCTGCTGCCGCTGCGCGAAGGCGAGCGGGTGATGGCGGTGATCCCGACCCGGGACTTCAAAGAGAACAAATACCTCGCCTTCGCCACCGCTAAAGGGTTGGTGAAGAAAACGGAGTTCCTCGCCTACAACACGCCGATCCGCGCCGACGGGATCATCGCGATCAAGGTCCGCGACGGCGACGAGCTGGTGCAGGTGCGGCTGACCTCGGGCGAAGACGACATCCTGATGGTCTCCCACTCGGGCCACGCCTCCCGCTTCTCCGAGAAGCACGTGCGGACGATGGGCCGCGACACCAGCGGCGTCAAAGGCATGAACGTCGCCGGCAAGGACAACCGGGTCCTGGCGATGGACGTCGCCCGCGACGACACCGAACTGTTCGTCGTCACCGAGAACGGCTACGGCAAGCGCACGCCGGTCTCCGAATACCCCGTCAAGGGCCGCGGCACCAAAGGCGTCCTCACGGTGAAGATGACCGAGAAGAAGGGCGGCCTCACCGGCGCCCTGATCGTCGCCGAGCACCAGGACCTGCTCTTCATCTCCCAGAACGGGATGGTCCAGCGGACCTCGGTCGGCGGCATCTCGCAGATGGGCCGCTCGACCCAGGGCGTGAAGGTGATGAACATCAAGGACGACGACCGCGTCAGCGCCGTCGCCCTGGTGGTCGAGTCCGAGGACGCCTCCCCGCCCGCAGCCGAGGACGACGGTCAGCCTGAGCTGGACGAGGCCCCGCAGGACGGCGCCTCGGACAACGGCACCGCCGAGTAGGCCCTCGCCCTAGCCGTCTAGAACGGGACTTCGAGGAAGGTTTCGAAGGCTTCGCCGGTGAGCGGGAAGCGGGGCTGGCCGGGGAAGTTGACGCTGAGGCCGCCGAACCAGGCTTGGCTGCCGTCGGGGGCGGCTCGGTAGCGGCCGGTGCCGTGGAACGGGGCCGGCGGCGAGAGGCTGGCGGCGGTGAGGGATTCGTTGGTGCGGATGCGGCTGTGCCTGCGGAGGACGGCCATCCGCACGATCGCGAGCTTGCCGCGGGATTCTTCGTCGGTGGCGAAGAAGAGGGTGCTGCGGCGGTCTTCGACGGCGAAGAAGGCGGTTGCGTCGACGCCGTCGCGGGCGATCGAGAGCAGGGCGGACTTCGGCTGGGAGAAGTTGCCGAAGGGGAGGTTGAAATTGCCGCCGCCGCGCCGGTGGCGGCACTTCGGCGCCTGGACGACGACGACGCCCTTGGCCCGGTGGACGCGGAGGGAGACGTAGCCGTTCTCGCCCTTGAAGCGGAGGTTGCCGCGGAAGACGCCGCGGCGCTTGATGAACCGGTTGGCGCCGCGGCAGGTCCGCACCTGGTTGCGCCAGGTGCGGTTGCGGGATTCGCGGAAGCGCATCTTCACCTTGCCGAAGTTGCCGAAGGTGGCCTGCAGCCGTTCCGGCCTGGCGACGCCGCGGGCCATGTAGGCGGTCTGGACGCGCTTGCCGCCGCGGCCTTTCCAGACCTCGAGGAAGACGGCGCTGCCGAAGGTGCTGACGCCGACCTTGTAGCCGTCCGCCTTGAGCACGAAGCCGGAGCGGAAGAACGGGGTCGGCGCGACCGGCTTACCGTGCTGGGTGAAGAGCTGGCTCGGCGGCAGCGGCGGCAAGAGCTTCAGCGGCGGCGCCACCGTCCGGTGATGGACCTTCTGAACCTGCGGGTGCTTCGCCTTGTGCTTGTGCGCCTGTCCGCCCCCGGCGAGCGCCGGGAGCAGGGCCGAGCCCCCGATCGCCAGAGCGAGCACGGCGCAGAGGGCGAGCCGCGTCCTCACCGGACCCGCACCCTCGCGGCGCGCCCGAAGAGGCGGGCGACTTCCTTGCCGAAGTAGGGCCCGAAGGCGGGCGAGCCTTCGTCGAAGTAGCCGTAGTCGGTGACGCTGTTGAGCGTGCCGCCTTCAATCGTCCAGCCGCCGCCGGAGGCGCCCCCGGTCAGCTGACAGGAGACCGCCTGGTTGAGCGGGCCGGGGAAGGCGAAGGAGTTGGCGTCGTGGCCGAGGAAGGGGACGCCGCGGCAGATCCGCTGGGTTTCGCCGTCGAACGGTTCTTCGGCCGGGTAGCCGTGGACGTCATAGGTCTGGCGCGACTTCAGGTTCCAGGCGATCCCGGCCCCGCCGACGGCCTCGACCAGCTTTTCGCCGGCCTGGTTGGGTCCCACCACCATCGCGCCGACGTCGAAGTTCTCGCTGCCGTTGGCGCGCCACTGCTTGGTCGAGTCGATCCAGCGCACCGGGAAGACGCCGAAGGGCCGCTGGCCGAAGCGGTAGGCGGGGACGAAGACGCTGCGGCCGTCGAACCAGCGACCGCGGCGACCGCCGCTGTTGACGCAGTGGCCGGCGGTGATGACGACGCTCTCGTTGCGCGAGCGGACGGCGGTCCCGGAGCAGCGCCCGTAGCCGAAGATCCCGAAGGAGAGGAAGACGGCGCCGTTGACGCGGAATTCGGGGGTGGTGGGGTCGGCCACCTGTTCGAAGTCGGCGCCGAAGGTTCCGAGCCGGGCCGTGATCCGGTGAGGCTCGCCGCGGTGGCCGTGCCTCCCGCCCGACTGCACCCGCGGCCCGGAGTGGCTCAGCTCGAGCGGCTTCGCGGCCCGCATCCGGGCGACCGTCCAGAAGTGGCCGGCCTCGCGGGCGGAGCTGTGCTTGACCCAGGCGCCGCTGCGCGCCGCGCTTGCGCCGCAGGCCGGGATCGCGAAAAAGATCAGCAGCGCGGCAAGCGCGCATGCCGCGCCCACGCGCTGAGTCCCGCCGGCCCTCGGATTCATCAGAGCCGGTTTCGAGCTATGCGCTCAAAAGCCTTCTTTGGTCGATTTGTCGCGTGCTAAGCGGCCTGGGGTAAGTACTGCTCCCAGGCCGCCGGGATCTTCGGGCTGGCGACCTGGATGAAGACGGTCGGCGGCGGCGCCTTCGGCGTCTTCGCGGGGTGCATCTGGATCTCGCGCGGGAGGCGGTTGCCCTTGCGGCGGTTGCAGGGCGCGCAGGCGGCGACGATGTTCTCCCAGACCGAGAGGCCGCCGCGGGAGCGGGGGATGACGTGGTCGACGGTGAGGCCGGATTTGGTCGAGCCGCAGTACTGGCAGGTCCAGTCGTCGCGGGCAAGGACGGCGCGGCGGGTGATCTTGCGGCGGTGCGCCTCGCGCGGGATGCGGACGTAGTTGACGAGGCGGATCACGTCGGGCCGCTCCATCGTCATCCGCTCCGAGTGCAGCGCCGCGCCCCGGCGCTGCTCGAGAAGTTCGGCCTTTTCCTTCAGCAAGAGGACAGCGGCTCTTCGCAACGTGCAGACGTTGATCGGCTCATACGTCGCGTTGAGTACCAGAACCCTGGCCATAACTGCGGGAAATTGTAGGCACCTCGGCGCCCGTCCCACATTGGAAGGGGAAATTTCCGCCGTTTAGGCGAGCGGATAGGAGCCGAGGATCCGCACCGAGGCGGCCTTGGTCCGCAGCGCCGCGATCGCCTCGGCGACCGGCGCGTCGGTCTCGCGCCCCTCGAGATCGCAGAAGAACATGTAGCGGCCGAGGCCCTGGCGCAGCGGCCGCGACTCGATCCGCGTCAGGTTGATCCCGCGGGAGGAGAACTCGCTGAGGCAATCGACCAGGGCGCCGGGATGGTCGGCGCCGACCTCGGAGAAGACGAGCGAGGTCTTCCAGGCCCCGTCGCCGGCGACCTCGGTTCCCTCGGGGGCGATCCAGACGAAGCGGGTGACGTTGTCGTCGGAGTCCTCGACCCCCTCGATCAGCAGCTCGCAGCCGTAGAGGCTCGCCGCGGCGCGAGCGCCGAGCGCCGCCCACGGCCGTGCCGACTCGCTCACCATCCGCACCGCCGCCGCGGTGCTGCTGACGCTGCGAAGTTCGACGCCGGCGAAGCTCTCGCGCAGGAACCGCGCGCACTGGGCGAGGGGCTGGGGGTGGGAGAGGACCGCCTCGACGTCCTCGGCGCGGGTCCCCGCGCGGGCGATCAGGTGGACCCGCACCCGGTAGTCGTGCTCGCCGGCGATCGTCACCGCGCCGGTCTCGAAGGCGAGGGTGTCGAGGGTCGGCCGGACCGAGCCCTCGCGCGAGTTCTCGATCGGCACCAGCGCCCGGTCGGCCTCGCCGCGCTCGACCGCGATGATCGCGTCGTGGATCGTCGCCGTCCGCAGCGGCTCGTAGCCGCCCTCGGGCAAAGCCTCACCGAGCGCGTCCTCGGTGAAGGTGCCGGCAGGTCCCAGGTAGGCAATCCGCATGCCCACAGCCTGAACTATTCGACGATCAGCGTGTACGTCGCTTCGTTGTTTTCGGTCAGGTTCTCGCCGGGGACCGCTTCGACTTCGATTTCCAGCGTCACTTCGCCCGAGGGCGTCGGCGTCAGCGGGATCAGCGCGGTTTCGGTTTCGCCGACCGGGAGTTCGTCGATTTCGCCGGTCACCGTGTTCCCTTCGTAGGTGACCGAGACGTTGATCCCGTTCTCGGTCGATTCGCCCGAGTTGGTGACGCTGACTTCGACGTTGACGCCTTCTTCTCCGGCGATCGTCGTCGGCGCGCCTTCGATCAGTTCGGTTTCGTTGACGGTGACGCTCGAGAGTTCGGTGCCGTGGACGCCGGAGACTTCGCCGGTTTCGTTGCCGCTGATCGCGCCCAGGGCTTCGCTGACGGTGCTTTCTTCCAGCCACTTTTCGTCAGCGAGGAAGGTGCTTTCCGGCAGGTCCGAGTCGGAGATCCCGTTGGCGGCGAGGACGTTGTCGACTTCGGGCCGCACCACCTGTTCGTAGATCACGTCGGAGGCGAGCAGCTTCTGCATCTGTTTGGTGATCGACGCGATCGCCTTCTCGGCGCCGCGGTCGGCGAGCGCGGTGGGCATCTTTTCGGCGATTTCGTCCATCGCGTTGGCCCGCAGCTGGTAGCTGAGTTCGAGGTTGGACTGGGGGCGCGACATGTCGCCCGGGGTGCTGAGGTCGTCGATCCGGCTGGCGTAGGTGTCGACGGCGCTGCGGTCGGCGTTGACCTGGTCGACGAAGTCGGTGACCGAGGCGCTCCCCGGTTCCTCGAGCCGTTCGAAGAAGGTTTTGCTCGTCTGCTGGGTCTCTTCGACGATCGCGGCGACGTTGCGGGCGTAGTCGCTGAGCTCGCGGTTGGCGCGGGCGTCGAGGCAGCCCTTGATCCCGAGCACGATCAGGATCAGCAGGATCAGGCCCCCGCCCAGGGCGAGACCGCGCCGCAGCATGATCTGCTGGCGCTCCGGTCGACGTTGGGGCCGCTCGCGCCGGGGCGGGCGTCGTGAGGTGAAGTCCTCCACGGGGGCGGAAGTATGAACGCTGGGGTGGCCGAACCGCCAGGAGAGGCCGCATACGGTGCGTTTTTCCCACGCTTTTCGCAGGAAGGCATCCCTGACCGGCGAACTGGGAAGAGCGATGGTCGGCTCCCTGGTGCTCAACCGCTTCCTGATCGAGCGCCGCATCGGCAGCGGCGGGTTCGGCGTCGTCTACGAGGCCTGGGACGGCCGCCTCGAGCGGCCGGTGGCGGTGAAGGCGATCGAGCAGCGGGGGGAGGCCGGCCGCCGGGTCCTGCGCGAGGCGCAGGCGGCGGCGCGGCTCAACCACCCCGGGATCGTCACCCTCTACGAGCTGGGGGAGGAGGACGGCAACGCGCTGCTGGTCACCGAGCTGGTTGAGGGCTCGACCCTCGCCCGCCTGGCCAACGCCGGCGAGCTGTCGGACCGCGAGATCGGCGAGATCGGCGCCGACCTCTGCGAGGCGCTCGACCACGCCCACTCGCGCGGCGTCGTCCACCGCGACATCAAGCCGCAGAACGTGCAGGTGATCGAGGACTCCGAGCCGCGGGCGAAGCTGATGGACTTCGGCGTCGCCCACCTCGCCGACGACGCCCCCCTGACCGCGGTCGGCGACGTGGTTGGCACCCTCGCCTACATGGCCCCCGAGCAGGCGGAGGGCAAGCCCGCCGGTCCCGAGGCCGACGTCTACTCGCTGGCGCTGACCCTGTACGAGTGCTGGAGCGGCGAGAACCCGCACCGCCGCGCCTCCCCGGCCGCCACCGCGCGGGCGATCGGCGCCCGGGTGCGGCCGCTGCGGCGCCTGCGCCCGGACCTGCCCCGCGAGCTGACTGAGACGGTCCACGCCTGCCTCTCCTCCCGACCCAACCACCGGCCCTCGCTGGAGGAGCTGGGGACGGCGATCGAGGACGGCCTCGACGAGCTCAGCGACCATCTGCCCGGCGCCCACCGCCACGGCTCGCTCACCCGCGCCAGCGCCTTGGTCGCCGCGGTGGCGGTCGGCGGCTTCCTCGCCCTGCACGGCGCGGCCCTGCCGTGATCCTCGCCGCGACGGCCGATCTCTAGGATCTCCCCATCGGCGCGCTAAGTCGTCTGGAGTCGATGTTCGAAGGCCTCGTCGAGGGGGTCTTCAGCCGTGCCTTCAGCTCCGAGGTGCAGCCGGTCGAACTGGCGCGCAAACTGGCGAAGGAAATGGACGCCCACAAGACCGCCTCGGTGCAGCGGGTCTACGTCCCCAACGAGTACACGGTCTTCCTCTCCAAGCAGGACCGCAGCAAGCTCGAAGGCTACGAGCGCTCGCTCGAGCAGGAGCTCTCCGGCTATCTGCTGGAGCACGCGCGGAAGCGCGGTTACGACCTGCTGACCCGCCCCCAGGTGGACTTCGACACCGACGAGCGGCTGCGGCTGGGCGAGTTCGGGATCCAGGCGCGGCTGGTGAAGCCGCCCGCGCACGAGGGCCAGGCCCCCGAACAGGGCGAAGAGGGCCACACGATGGTCTACTCGGCGGTGCGCGAGCGCGACCGCAGCCGGCCGAAACGGCCCGAGGAGGCGGTGGGGGCGCTGGTCTCCACCCGCGCCGTCGTCTCGCTCGGCGACCGCCGCTACGTGCTCGACGGCCCGCGGGCGACGATCGGGCGCTCGAAGTCGGTCGAGTGCGTGCTCTCCGACCCCAACGTCTCGCGCCGCCACGCCGAGCTGCGGCGCGGCGAGAACGGCGACTGGCAGATCGTCGACCTCGGCTCGACCAACGGGATCAAGGTCAACGGCCGCCGCGTCCCCTCCACCCGGCTCAGCCCCGGCGACCAGGTCACCGTGGGCACCACCACCTTCAGCTTCGATATCGAGCAGTAGCGGCGGCTGCCGCTCTCATTAAGGTGCTGGGCGCGTGGAATACGACCCTATAAGCGTGGCCCTCAAATTCGGCTTCCTCGCCGTCCTCTACCTGTTCGTGCTCGTGATCGCGCGGAGCGCCTTCAAGGACCTGCGGCGGACCGTCGCGCCGGCCCCGGACGCGACCGGGTTCCACGCCGCGCCGGTCTACGCCGAAGCGCCGCGCGGCCCCGACGGCTGGCTGATCGTCGAGCGCGGCGGCGGCCTGGAGCGCGATCACCGCTACGACCTGATCGGGGGGCTCTCGATCGGCCGCTCGAAGGACGCCGACGTGCAGATCGAGGACCGGTACGCCTCCAGCATCCACGCCCGAGTCTTCTCCCGCGAGGGACGGTTCTTCGTAGAGGACATGAACTCGACCAACGGCACCCTGCTGAACGGGGCGACGCTGCAGGGGGAGGCGGAGCTGATCGACGGCGACACGGTTCAGATCGGCGACACGGTCTTCCGTCTCGAGGTCGGGTGATCGGATGAGCCTGCGGATCGCCGAGGAGGCCGTGCGCACCGACACCGGTCGCCAGCGCAACGCCAACGAGGACTCCTACTTCACCCGGGCGCCGCTGTTCGTCGTCGCCGACGGGATGGGCGGCGCGCAGGCCGGCGAGGTCGCCTCGAAAGCGGCGGTCGAGTCCTTCACCGGCGAGCTGCCCGCGGCGCCGGCGGAGCGGGTCCTTGAGGAGACGATCGAGGCGGCGAACCGGACGATCCACGAGCTCGCCCGCAAGGACCCGAGCCTGGCCGGGATGGGGACGACGACGACCGCGGCGATCGTCGACCTCGAGGCCGAGACGGTGGCGATCGGCCACGTCGGCGACAGCCGCGCCTACCGGCTGCGCGGCGGCCGCTTCGAGCAGCTGACCCGCGACCACTCGCTGGTCGAGGAGATGCGGCGCAAAGGCCAGATCACCGACGCCCAGGCCGAGGACCACCCGCAGCGCTCGATCATCACCCGCGCCCTGGGGCCCGAACCCGAGGTCCAGGTCGACGTGCAGACCGTCCCCGCCCAGGACGGCGACGTCTTCCTGATCTGCTCCGACGGGCTGACGACGATGCTCGACGACGAGGCGATCGGCCGCATCCTCGCCCGCGCCACCTCGCTGGACGCGGCGGTGCGGGCGCTCGTCGACGAAGCCAACCGGGCGGGGGGCCGCGACAACATCACCGTCGTCGCCTTCCGGGTGCAGGACACCGCGGCGCCCGCCGCCGGCAACCCGCAGACGAGGGCGGACGAGGGCGCGACGCTGATCGGCTCGGCGGCCGAGGAGGCCGGCCTCAGCGCGACCGAGGTCCGCCGCCGCGCCGCCGCCGAGGCCGCGCGCAAGCGGCGCGAGGAGCAGGCCGCGCGGCCGCGCGGCCACCGGCTGCGGACCGTCGCCAAGGTCCTCGCGGTCGTGCTCGCGATCGCCGCCGTCGCCTTCGGCGCCTGGTACGGCAACCGCCAGATCTGGTTCCTCGGCACCGACGAATCGGGCCGGGTCGCGCTCTACCGCGGCGCCCCCTACGAGCTGCCGTTCGGGATCCAGCTCTACTCGGAGCGCTACGCCAGCCCGATCCAGACCGGGTCGCTGCCGGCCAAGCGCCAGGACTCGGTCACCGGCCACAAGCTGCGCTCGCGCAGCGACGCCGTCTCGCTGATCGAAGACATCGAAAAGACCGAGGGGCTTCCTTGACGTCGGCCAGGAACCGGGAGCTGCTCGCCCTGGTTCCCGTCGCGGTCCTGCTCACCGCCGGCTTCGCCGGGGTCTTCTCCCAGGAGAACGACCAGCTCGGAAACCTCAGCCTCGTCTACGGCGCCTACTTCCTGGCGGTCTGCCTGGCGACCCACGTCTACCTGCGGATCCGCCTCCCCAACGCCGACCCCTACCTCTTCCCGCTGGTCGCGACGCTGACCGCCTTCGGGCTGGTGATGATCTACCGGATCGACGAGACCCTGGCCCGCGACCAGGCGAACTGGTTCGTCCTCGGCCTCGTCCTCTTCGCGCTGACGATCCAGTTCCTGCGCGACTACGAGGTGCTGGAGCGCTACCGGTACACGATCGCGGTCGCCGGCCTGGCGGTGCTGCTGGCGCCGCGGCTGCCGGGGATCGGCCAGCAGGTCAACGGCGCCTACCTCGGGGTCAAGGTCGGGCCGATCGCCTTCCAGCCGGCCGAGTTCACCAAGATCGCGATCATCGTCTTCCTCGCCAGCTACCTGCGTGAGCATCGCGAGGTGCTGATCGTCGGTGCCCGCCGCGTGCTCGGGGTGACGCTGCCGCCGCTGAAGCACTTCGGGCCGCTGCTGGTCGTCTGGGGCGCCTCGATGTTCATGCTCGTCTTCATCCGCGACCTCGGCAGCTCGCTGATGTTCTTCGCCGCCTTCCTCGCCCTGCTCTACGTGGCGACCGGCCGCTTCTCCTTCGTCGTGATCGGGATGCTGATGTTCCTGCTCGGCGCCTGGTTCTTCGCCAGCACCGTGCCCCACGTCCACGACCGGGTCGAAATCTGGCTGCACCCCTACAACGACCCGCAGGAAACCGGCTACCAGATCCTCAACTCGATCTTCGCCCAGGCCGACGGCGGCCTCTTCGGCAAAGGCTTCGGGCAGGCGCTGATCACGGTGCCGGGGACCAACGCGACGCTGCTGCCGGCGGCGCAGACCGACACGATCTACTCGCTGATCGTCAACGAGGTCGGCCTCTTCGGCGCGGTCGGGGTCGTCCTCGTCTACCTGCTGGTGACGGCCCGCGGGTTCAAGATCGCGCTGCTGGCCAGCGACGGGTTCTCGAAGCTGCTGGCGGTTGGCCTCAGCTCGGTCTTCGCGATCCAGGCCTTCGTGATCATCGGCGGCGTCACCCGGGTGATCCCGCTGACCGGCGTCACCCTGCCTTTCATCAGCTACGGCGGCAGCTCGATCGTTGCCAACTTCGTCCGCCTGGCGCTGCTGCTGCTGATCTCCGACCGCGCCCGGCGTGAAGCGGCCGAACCGGCGGGGCGGATGGCGACGATGGGAGCCCCGGCGTGAACCGGCAGATCGTCAAATTGTTCGCCTTCATCGTCGTCCTCTTCGGCGTCCTGGTCGGGTTCACGTCCTACTGGTCGGTCTTCGACGCCGAAGCGCTGAAGGAAAAAGACGCCAACAAGCGGCCGCTGTTCGAGCAGCAGCAGATCCCCCGTGGGCGCATCCTCGCCGCCGACGGGACGGTGATCGCGGTCTCGCGGCCGAAGGGCCACGGCTCCGCGCTTCGCTACATCCGCCATTACCCGGAAGGCAGCCTTTTCGGCCACCCGATCGGCTACAGCTTCGTTCGCCAAGGGAACTCCGAGTTCGAGCAGTTCCACAACGACGAGCTCGTCGGCGAAGGCTCGGAGTTCAGCTCGATCGCCGATGAACTGCTCGGCCACACCCAGGAAGGCAACGACATCGTCACCAACATCGACACCGAAGCGCAGCGGGTGGCGCTGAGCGACCTCGAGGAACAGGGCTTCGGCGCCGTCGTCGCGATCGAACCCGACAGCGGCGCGGTCAAGGTGATGGCTTCGAACGCTCCATACGACCCGAACCGGATCCCCTACGAACTCGAAAAGCTGAACGCCAGCGATATCGAAAGGCCGTTGGTGAACAGGGCGACGCAGGGGCTCTACCCGCCGGGCTCGACCTTCAAGGTGGTGACCGCCGCCGCGGGGCTCGACAGCGGCGTGATCACCCCGGAAACGACGATCGACGCGCCGGGCTCGCTGGAAGTCGAAGGGACGCCGCTGGAAAACGACTTCGGCGAGGACTTCTTCGGCGCGACGCTCGACACCGCGCTGACCAACTCGGTCAACACCTGGTTCGGCCAGCTCGGCCAGCAGCTCGGCAACGACACCCTGTTCGAATACATGGAACGGTTCGGCTTCAACGCCACCCCGGCTATCGACCTGCCCGAAGACGAGGTGGAAGAGAGCGGGGTCTGGGATCTCGAAAATGAAGAATTGCTTACCGCCAGTGACCCGGTCGACCTTGCCCGCGTCGCGATCGGCCAGGAGCGGCTGCTGGCGACGCCGCTGCAGATGGCGCAGGTCGCGGCCGCCGTGGCCAACGGCGGCAAGCTGATGAAGCCGCAGATCTGGAAGCGGGTCGTCGACCCCGACGGCCGCACGGTCGACACCATGGACCCCTCGGTCTACAGCGAGCCGATCAGCGAGGAAACCGCTGAAGAGCTGACGACGGCGATGGAAGGCGTGGTCAACGAAGGAACGGGGACCAACGCGGCGATCTCCGGAGTGCCGGTGGCCGGCAAGACCGGCACCGCGGAAACGCCCGGCAACTTGGCTTGCGGCGGCGGCGAAAACGAGAACCAGGCTTGGTTCATCGGCTTCGCCCCCGCCGACGATCCGCAGATCGCGATCGCGGCCTCGGTCGAGTGCACCGAACAGTTTGGAAACGACGTCGCGGCACCGATCTTCGCCGACGTCGCAGAAACGATCCTGAACGGAGAATGAGGAGGAACGGTGGCTGAGGTCAGCGAGGGAAGCGTCGTCGACAATCGTTACCGGGTCCTGCGCCGGCTCGGCAGCGGCGGCATGGCCGACGTCTGGCTGGCCGAGGACACGCATCTCCAGCGGCAGGTGGCGCTGAAGGTGCTGCACCGGCGCTTCCTCCAGGACCAGGAGTTCGTCGGCCGCTTCCAGCGTGAGGCCGAGCATGCGGCCGGTCTGACCCACCCGAACATCGTCGCCGTCTACGACCGCGGCTCCGACGGCGACGTCAACTACATCGCGATGCGCTATGTCGAGGGCCCGACGCTGAAGGAGCTGATCGACCGCGGCCTCACTCCCGACCAGTCGGTGGCGCTGATCCGCCAGGTCCTCGAGGGCGCCCGCTTCGCCCACCGCAACGGGATCGTCCACCGCGACCTGAAGCCGCAGAACGTGATCGTCGACGGCGAGGGCAAAGCGGTCGTCACCGACTTCGGCATCGCCCGCGCCGGCGTCTCCGACATCACCCAGACCGGCTCGGTGATGGGCACCCCGCAGTACCTCTCGCCCGAGCAGGCGCAGGGCTTCGAGGTGACGCCGGTCTCCGACCTCTACTCGATCGGGGTGATCCTCTACGAGGCGCTGACCCGCCGCGTCCCCTTCGAAGCCGACAGCGCCGTTGCGATCGCGATGAAACAGGTCGCCGAGACGCCGCAGCGCCCGAGCTCGATCAACCCGCAGGTCTCGCCGGCGCTCGACGCGGTGGTGATGCGGGCGCTGGAGAAGGAGCCGGGCCAGCGCTTCCAGAGCGCCGACGCCTTCATCGCCGCCCTCGACGCGGCGCTCAAAGACCCCGGCGTGAGCCGCAACACCGCCGCCTTCGCGGCGCTGCCGCCGGTCGTCGGCGTGCCCGAGGAGGTCGAGGAGGAGCGGCGGCGCAACTGGTGGCTGTGGGCGGCGCTGGTCGCCGCGATCGTGATCGGCATCCTCGTCGGCCTCGCGCTCACCCGCGACACCACGACCAGGGTCCCCGGCGTCACCGGCAACCAGCTGAACGTCGCGATCACCCTGCTCGAGCAGGACGGCTTCAGCGTCGGCGAAGTGATCCGGGTCGAGCGCGAAGCGCCCGCCAACGAAGTCCTCGAGCAGGACCCGGCCGCCTCGCCGCCGGCCAACCAGGCCTCCGAAGACTGCGCCTTCCTCACCTTCTTCTGCTCGAAGCCGGCGGTGGACCTGACGGTCAGCAGCGGGCCGGGCAGCGCCAAGGTCCCCTCGGTCGCGGGCGAAAGCGAGGAAGCGGCGACGCGGAAGCTGGAAGCCGCCGGCTTCGAAGTCGCGGTCGAACGGGTCAACTCCGAAGCGGTCGAAGCGGGCACCGTTGTCCGCACCGAACCCGGCGGCGGCAACACCGCGACCAAAGGCTCGACCGTCACCCTCACGGTCTCCCGCGGGCCGAAGCAGGTCAAGGTGCCGGTGCTGGTCGGCAGCCAGCGCGAAGAGGCGGTGCAGCGGATCCGCAGCCGCGGCCTCGAAGCGAGCGTCGGCGAAGAAGAAAGCTCCGAACCGAAGGGGCGCGTGATCCAGCAGTCGCCGGACGCCGGCAGCAAGGTCGAAGCCGGCTCGACGGTCGCGATCGTCGTCTCCAGCGGCGAAAAGAAGGAAACGGCGAAGGTGCCGAACGTGATCGGCAAAGAACGGCGCGAAGCGGTGGAAGCGATCCGGGCCGCCGGCCTCACCCCCGTAGTCGAAGAAGAAGAAACCGAAGTCCCGAGCCAGGTCGGCCGCGTCGTCGACCAGTTCCCGACGCCGGGAAGCGCGCAGGAACCGGGCTCGACGGTGACGATCACGGTCGGCAAGCCCGCGCTCGAAACCGAAGAAGGGGCGGCGGAATGAAGGTCGCCGTCCTCGCCGGCGGCCGCTCCTCCGAGCACGACGTCTCGCTGCGCTCCGGCGCGGCGGTGGCGCGCGGCCTGCGCGAGGCGGGGCACGAGCCGGTCGAGGTGACGATCGCCCGCGACGGCGGCTGGAGCGCCGCCGGCGGCACCGTCGAGCTGGTCCCGGGCGCCGGGCTGCTGGGCGCCGACGCGGTCTTCCCGGCCCTGCACGGCGCCTTCGGTGAGGACGGCAGCGTCCAGGGGCTGCTCGAGTGCCTCGACGTTCCCTACGTCGGCTCCGATGTCCTCGCCTCGGCGATCTGCATGGACAAGCTGACGCTGAAGCGGCTGTTCGCCGAGCACGGGGTGCCGCAGGTCGAGTTCACCGCGGTCGAAGGCAGCGAGTGGTGGGGGCGCTGCGAGCAGATGGGGCTGCCGCTGTGGGTGAAGCCCTCGCGGATGGGCTCCAGCGTCGGCATCACCCGGGTCGAGAGCCTCGACGAGCTCGACGCTGCGGTCGAGCTGGCGCTGCGGCACGACCCGCGGGTGATCGTCGAGGCCTCGGCGAGCGGCCGCGAGGTCGAGTGCTCGGTCCTCGGCAACGCCGAGCCGCAGGCCTCGCTGCCGGGCGAGATCGTCGCCCACGCCGCCTGGTACGACTTCGAGGCCAAGTACACCGAGGGCGGGATGGAGCTCCGCGTCCCAGCCCCGATCGGCGACGAGGCGGTCGAGCGGGTCCGCGAGCTCGCGGTCTCCGTCTTCGCCCTGGCCGGCTGCTCGGGCCTCGCCCGCTGCGACTTCTTCGTCGAGCCCGACGGCTCGGTCCTCGTCAACGAGATCAACACGATGCCCGGCTTCACCGACACCAGCGTCTACGCGAAGCTTTTCGAGGCGACCGGGATCGCCTATCCCGAGCTCTGCGACCGCCTCGTAGGGCTGGCAGTCGAGCGCCACCGCCAGGCGCGCTCCTTCGAGTTCTGATTTACGTCCCACCCGACGGGGTATCGATTCGGTGTGTCCACGGGACTCCCGGATATCGAGGCTGAGACCCCTGAGCGTGAGGGCGAATGCGTCGCCGGTGCCTCGACCGCGGATGTCCTGCGCCTGCTCGGCGCCGGCGCGACCGGCGCGATCCTGATGGCGCTCGGCGAAGGGCCGCTGCGGACCAAGGAACTGACCGAGCGGGTCCCCGGCTTCGCCCCACGGACGATCTACCGCTACGCCGGGAAGCTGGCCGAACTCGACGTGATCGCCCGCGAGGAGGAGCCGGGGGTGCCCTCCAAGGTCGTGCACTCGCTGACCGAGGGCTGCGGCTCCGAGCTCTTCGAACTCATCAACCGCTACGCCGACGCCTCGCTGACGCGGCTCCCGGACGGCCGGCTCGACGCCCACGCCTGGGCCTCGGTGGGATACCTGGGGGATCTCTGGGAAACGGGAATGGTCGAGGAACTGGCCTGCGAGGCGCTCTCGCCGACGGAGCTCGCCCAGGGCGAGCACGGCCTCAGCTACCACCAGGTCAACCGACGCGCCGGCCTCTTCCAGGCCAGCGGCCTGCTGACCGAGTGGGAGAGCTCGGGACGGCGTCGCCGCTACGCGCTGACCGAGAAGACGCGGCGCAAGATGGGACTGCTCGCGGCGATCGCCCGCTGGCGCCACCGCCACGTCGTCGCCGAGGACGAAGAAGGGATGACGGCGCCGGAAATGGCGACGGTCCTGCGGGCGGCACTGCAGCTGGTCGCCCTGCCCGAGCACAAGGGCAAGCGCCTGCGGGTGGACGTCCACAGCGGGGACGACACCGGCGCTCCCCGCAGCGAAGCGGTCTACGCCACGGTCGAACCCGACGGAACCATCCACAGCTGCGCCACTCACCCCGAGGATCCCGACGGCTGGGGAAGGGGCCTGGTCGCGACCTGGATCCCGGTCCTCCTCGACGGCCGCACCGACGCGGTGCCGGCCGTCGGCGAAGAGAAGCTGGTCCGCGACTGCCTCGACGCTCTATACGAGACCCTCTGGACGCCGGTCGCTCTCTGAAGCGAGCTTCCTGGTCGGCACTCTCGGTCAGTCCGGCAGTTGCACCTGGCTGGCGAGGAACTCGGATGGGGTAAAGACCGGAATTTCTCCGGCAAGGGCTAGGAGATGTCTGTCGCCGGAGACGAGTGCGGCGCGGCAGCTGTGCGCCAGGGCGATGAGGTAGTCATCGTCGGGGTCCGCGCAGCGGGTCGGCGGCTGCTCTGCCGGGTCGGCGACCACTGCCGAGTCGCGGCGCAGCAGCTCTACGTATTGGTCGACGACACCGAGGTCGACGTAGCGACGGAACTTCTCCCGCCCCAGCACCATCTCGAGCTCCTCTAGCAAGAGGGGGGAGACGATCAGCTCAAAGCTCCCGTCGCGGGTGGCGGTCAGCAGCTTCGCCGGAGTGCCCGTGGGAGTGATCAGCGCGGAGACGAGGACGCCGGGGTCAAGTACCGCCCTTGCCACGCCTCTCCTTGCGCATCGCGCGAAGCTCTTCGGTGGCGAGATCCATGCTCTCCTCTTCGGCGGCGGGCTTCACCTTGGCCCAGATCTCGGCCAGGTCGTCGAGGCCGAGGTCGCGGCGTAGCGACTCCTCGATTACCTGTGAGTCTCGTTTGCCGGTACGCGCAGCCTTGATCTTGATCGCCCGAAAGACATCGTTCTCGAGGGTGACGGTCGTGCGGGTCTTTGCCATAATCGCATTATTGCATCATGATGCATGTCGATCCAGGCGGTCTCGTCGGGCAAGGAGACTGGGGACGTGGGGAAAGCAGAGATACAGATCCGCGAGGCCGGAGTGGAGGACGCCGCTGCGATCGCCCGGCTCCTGCACGACTTCAACACCGAGTACGAGGAGGAGACGCCGCCGGTCACCGAGCTCACCCGCCACGCCGAGCGGATGCTGCGTGAGGGCGAGATGACGGTGCTGCTGGCGGGCGACGGTCCCGACGGCTTGGCGCTGCTGCGCTTCCGCCCCTCGGTCTGGACGACGCAGCAGGAGGCCTACCTGCAGGAGCTCTACGTGGTGCCGGCTCTGCGGGGTAACGGCATCGGCGAAGCCCTGATGCACTCGGTCCTCGCCACCTGCCGCGCCCGCGACGCCTGGATCGAGCTGAACACCGGCGAGAGCGACGTCGCCGCCCGGAGCCTCTATCGCAAGCTTGGCTTCACCAACGAAGAAGGCCCGGGCGGCGTCGCGATGCTCTATTACGAGCTGGAGCTCTGACCTCGGCCTATTTCACCGCCGCCAGCTTTTAGGTAGTCAATCCCCGCGGTAGGGACCCGGCTTCGGCCGGGCCTTGCCGCCGGGGAAGGCGAGGCGCAGGATCGTCCGTTGCACCATTCCCAGCTGCTGGCTGAACGGGCCGCTGTTGTAGGGGAGGCCGTAGCGTTCGCAGACGTCCTTCACCTGCGGCGCGATCTCGGCGTAGCGGCTGCTCGGCATGTCGGGGAAGAGGTGGTGCTCGACCTGGAAGCTGAGGTTGCCGCTGGCGACGTGGAACATCGGGCTGCCCTCGATGTTGGCCGAGCCGGTTAGCTGGCGGATGTACCAGCCGCCGCGGCTCTCGTTCTCGACCTCCTCCGGGGAGAAGGTGTAGGTCTGGTCGGGGAAGTGGCCGCAGAAGATGATCGCGTAGGCCCAGACGTTGCGGACGATGTTGGAGGTCGCGTTGGCCTTGGCCGTGGCGCGGAAGGTTCCCGCGCCGCCCTCGAGCGCGGCCTGCACCACCGGCGTCCAGCGACTCTGCCGCTCGCGCTTCACCCGTCCGAGCAGGCCGCGGGGCTGCTTGCGCTGCCGTCGCACCTCCACCGCCGCATCGACCGCGCCCGCCGCCAGGGCGCTGACCAGCGGCCAGGCGATGTAGTCCTTGACGATCTGGCTTTTCGCCTTGCCGACGATCCCCTTCACCTCCCGCTTCACCTGGTGCATCGGCTTGCGGCCCTTGCGGATCGCCTCGAAGTCGAGGTCGTGCAGCGCCACACCCCACTCGAACAGCGCCGCCAGGAGCAGGTTGTAGACCGGCTGGGCGAGGTAGACCGGGTGCCAGCGCTGGGCCGGGTCGATCCGCATGATCTCGTAGCCGAGGTCCTTGTCCTTGCCGCGGATGTTCGTGTAGGTGTGGTGGACGTAGTTGTGGGAGTGCTTCCAGGCCTCGGCGGTCGAGGCGGTGTCCCAGTCCCAGGTCGAGGAGTGGATGCGCGGGTCGTTCATCCAGTCCCACTGTCCGTGCATGACGTTGTGGCCGATCTCCATGTTCTCGAGGATCTTCGCCGCCGAGAGGGCCGAGGTCCCGGCCCACCAGCCGCTGCGGTTGCGCGAGGCGAGCAGCAGGATGCGGCCGAGGACGGCGAGGCGCCGCTGCATCTCGATCATGCTCTCGATGTAGCGGCGGTCGCGGTCGCCGAGCTCGTCCATGACCCGGTCGCGGATCGCGTCGAACTCGCGCGCCAGCTCGGTCAGCTGCTCCTCGGAGAGGTGGGCGAGCGGGCTCTGTTCCTGGGTGTCGATTGGGGCGGTAGCAGTCGTGGTCATCTGGCTTTTGGTGCCTTTCTCATAGAGCGATTGCAACGTCGCCTTCTGGCGCGTTGACGCAGGTCCGGACCATTTCTCCCTTTTCCCCGTGGACCTCGCCGGTCCGCAGGTCCCTCACTTCTCCCTTGCAGAGCTTGCCGATGCAGGTGTGGCAGATCCCCATCCGGCAGCCGTAGGGCAGCTCCGCGCCGGCTTCCTCGCCGGCGACGAGGATCGGCGTGCCGCCGCCGCACTCGGCCTCGATCTCGCTGGAGAGGAAGCGGACGGTGCCGCCCTCCCCGGCGACGGCATCGCCGCCGATCACCGGCTGGAAGCGCTCCATCGCCAGCAGCTCCGGATCTCCCTCCGCCCGCCAGTGCTGGACCAGCGCGTCGAGCATCTCGCCCGGGCCGGAGACGAAGGCCTGGCGCTCGCGCCAGTCGGGGCAGAGGCGGTCGAGCTCGGCCGGCGAGACCCGGCCCGCTTCGCCGGTGATCCGCAGGTGCGGCTTGTAGCCGGGCCGGCGCTCGTCGATGTCGCGCAGCTGCTCGCCGAAGATGACCCCGTCGGCGGTGCGGGAGGAGTGCAGGTGGACGACGTCGGTGAGCGCCTCGTCGCGGTCGAGGCTGCGCAGCATCGACATGATCGGGGTGATGCCGCTGCCGGCGCTGACGAAGAGCAGGCGCTCGGGTCGGGGGTCGGGCAGGACGAAGGTGCCTTCGACGCCGCCGAGTCGGACGACGTCGCCGGGCCGCGCCTTGTGGACGAGGAACGGCGAGACCTTGCCGGCGTCGACCAGCTTCGGGGTGATCCCGATCAGGCCGTCGGGCCGCCCCGGGTCGGTGGTCAGCGAGTAGGCCCGCCAGTGGTGGACGCCGTTGACGACGACCCCGATCCGCAGGTACTGGCCGGGCCGGTGGCCGCCCCATTCGTAGCCGGGGCGGATCAGGACGGTGACCGCGTCGGGCGTCTCCTGCTCGATCCGCTCGATCCGGCCGCGCAGCTCCTGCGTCGACCAGAGCGGGTTGATCAGTTCCAGGTAGTCGTCGGGCAGCAGCGGCGTGAACAGCGAGCGGACAGCGTGGAGCGCACGCTGGCGCGCTTTCGGAACGTTGGGGACGGCGCCTCGCTCTGCCATTGTCAAATGTTACACCGATTGATGTAAGGGTTACGTGCGGCTTGTCACGCCCCTTACCCGTGGCGGGCGCGGATCAGTCGATCAGCTTCACGTCGCTGATCTCGATCTGGTAGCGGCCGGCCTGGTCGCGGGCCGGCGAGGCCTTGTTGAACCAGATCAGGAAGTACTTCGCCGGCGAGCCGAGGTGCAGCTCGACTTCCTCGGCGTCCTGGGCGTCGGTCACGTCGCCGACCGGTTCGCCCCATTCGGAGAGTTCTTCCGGCGGGCCAGAAGCCGAGGCGAAGATCTGCGCGTCCCAGCCCGGGGTGGGGGTGCGGATCAGCATCTCCGAGGGAGTGCCCGTCGCCTTGGCGGTGACATAGAGGCCGACCCCGGGGTTTTCGCCCGTCTTGGTGCCGGCGAAGGTGTCGGAGTCGTAGTGCTCGCTGCTCCAGGCGGTGGTCGTCGGGTTGCCGTCGACGGCGAAGCTGACGGTCTGGGGATCCTCTTCGTCGTCGCCCTCGGGGTCGTAGTCGGAGGCTTCGGAGATCGCCACCGTCGAGCCCTTGCCGTTCAGCGCCCCGCCCCCGCCGGGCCCGTTGCCGCTGCCGACGAACTGCACGGCGAGCAGCACCGCGGCGATGGCGACGACGATCAGCGCGATCGCCACCCAGGAGCGGCGGCCGCGGCCGCCGGAGAGCTTGCGTTCGGCCGGCGGCACCGCCTCGAGGATGCTCGTCGCCTCGCCGGTCGTCCCGCCCGCCCGGGCGGCCTCGACCTCGAGCGCGGTCGAGAGGTCGTCGATCAGCTCGCCGACCTGCTGGTAGCGCTGGTCGGGGTCCTTGGCCGTCGCCCGCTCGACCACCATCGCCGCCGCGGCGGAGAGCTCCGGCCGCCGCTGCTGGACGTCGGGCAGCTCCTCGTTGACGTGTTTCATCGCCACCCCGACCTGGCTGTCGGCGTGGAAGGGGACCTGGCCGATCAGCATCTCGTAGAGGACGACGCCGAGCGAGTAGATGTCGGAGCGCTGGTCGACGGGATGGCCCATCGCCTGCTCGGGGGCGACGTAGTCGGTGGTGCCGAGGACGCGGCCGGTGGCGGTCATCCCGTCCTGTTCGAGCTGGCGCGAGATCCCGAAGTCGGTCAGCTTGGCCCGGCCCTCGGCGTCGATCAGGACGTTCTGCGGCTTGATGTCGCGGTGGACCATCTTGCGGTTGTGGGCGACGGTGAGGCCGCGGGCGATCTCGATCGCGTAGGCCAGCGCCTCCTGCGGGTCGAGCGCCCCGACCCGGTTGATCCGCTGCTTCAGCGTCTCCCCTTCGACGTACTCGAAGACGATGTAGGGGTGGCCGCCGTCCTCGCCGGCGTCGATCACGGCGACGACGTTGGGGTGGGAGAGCTTCGCCACCGCCCGCGCCTCCTGGCGGAAGCGCTGCAGCTGGTCCTCCTGCTCGGACATCTCCCGGTGCAGGACCTTGACCGCGACCTGCCGGTCGAGCGTCGTGTCCCGGGCCAGGTAGACGGTCGACATCCCGCCACTGCCGAGTTTCGCCTCCAGCTTGTAGCGGCCGGAGAGCACGGTGCCGATCATCTGGGAGCTAGTGGAGGGGCGGTTGCTCACTTACGCCGCCAACGTTACGACGCATCAGCAGCAAAAGCCTTTTGCAGGTGCTGGAGAGCACGGCTCCGTGCAGGTGGGTCGGGATCAATAGGGAGTGAGGCCGTAGAGCTTTGCGATTCGCTGATACGACGCGTCCTCTCTGCGAATCGGCCGACGCTCCAGCTCCTCAATCTCCACGTCGTCGAATACAGCCCAGCACTCCCAGTCGTTGCTCAGCCGGGAGAGATAACGGATGCCGGCGTAAAGCGGTCGCCCGTCTTCGTCCGCCTGCTCGAAGACCCATTGGCTGATGTAGCGGGTCAGTCGCCTGTCGCGGCCTCGCACCAGCGCTATGTCCAGATCCGGGTAGTGGTAGTAGGCCAGCAGCTCGGCCAGGTCATCTCGCATTGCCTCGCGAGTCTCAACGCTCTCGAGATCGAGGAACCGAACTCCGCCCGGAAACTTTGCGTTTTGTCCCCCGGTAGGGATCCCCACTCGCACCGCCGTCCGGCGTTGTCGCCAGTCCGCTGGGATATCTCCCACATTCATGACGCCCATCTGCCCCCACTCGCTCCCGATCACTTTTAAGAGGACGGGATCGGGACGAAATCGCGCCAGCGTCTCGCCGAAGCATCCGTCGAGGTCAGTGCCAAAGTAGCGGACTCCATAGCCCCCCGTGGGGCTGTCGAACCTATTTCCGGTTCCCGGCTTAGAGAGTTCGGAGGAGTTGACCGCCTTGCTCGCAGAGAGCGGATCCGGATCTCGCCCAATGCGCCAGATACCTTCCGGCGGAGGCTCTGTATGGAGGATTCCCAATCAACCTCCCGCCAAGAATGCTCTGGCGGCGACCAGCGTGTCGCGGGTTCTTCCCTCTCTGATTGCCGTTGCGGGAGGCTCGTCGTCCAGCTGTGGGTTCAGTCCCACAAACCACGCCCGGACGGTGTGTGGACTCTCCTTCGCCAAGAGGAGGCGAAAGATCTGGTAGGCGTCGCGGAGCTTGCGCTCCACCTCCGGGTTCTGAGGTGCGCTGCTTTTCTCGTTTGCCCATCTCCCTATGGTCTTGGGGTTGTCTACCCCGACCATGAAGGCGACGAGTTTTTGGCCCAGCGCATCTTGTAGAAACGCGGCGATATCGGCTACCGATGACTCGACAGTGGCTCTATGCGCATCGGTGGACGCTTCACGAAGGTTGGGCATTGGGGGCACCTTTCTGGAAAGTCTGCATTTCCAGGCTAGCAGCGAAACTGAATTTCGACTTTATTTCCCACCTAATTCATACCGGCTTTCAAACCAGCATTATTACCTCGGTTGCTACCCAACCTGTGCTATCCCTAGCTGATTTTCCCTTGGTTTCCAGTTACGGAGCCGATTGGCTTAGCCGTTGGATAATGCCCACGCAGCATTCCCAGCGCCCTTTGGACATCTGCGGCAGGAACGACGACGCAGAAGCCGCAGCCCATGTTGAAGACCTCGCGCATCTCCTCGTCGGAGACCTCGCCATGCTCCTGGATCAAGTTGAAGATCGGGGGCACGGGGAGGGGGTCGTCGATCTCGTAGCCGACCTCGGCGGCGAGGCGGAGCAGGTTCTTGGTGCCGCCGGAGGTGATGTGGGCGAGGCCGCGGACGTCGATGTCGGAGCGCAGCAGCTCGACGATCGGCTTGACGTAGATCTCGGTCGGCTCGAGCAGGACGTCGCCGAGCGGGCGGCCGAGGCGCTCGTCGTCGAGCGGGATCTCGGCCAGCGCCGAGCGGGCCAGCGTGTAGCCGTTGGAGTGCAGGCCGGTGGAGGGGAGGCCGATGACGACGTCGCCCGGCTCTACGCCTGAGCCGTCGACGATCGCGTCGAGGGCGACGGTCCCGAAGCAGGCGCCGGAGACGTCGACGCCGCGGACCAGCTGACCCAGCTGGGCGAGCTCGCCGCCGGGGATCTCGATCCCGGCCAGCTCGGCGCCGCGCGCCAGGCCGACGCCGATTTCCTCGCAGACCGCCGGGTCGGCCTTCTCGATCGCGATGTAGTCGAGCATCGCCAGCGGCTCGGCGCCGACGCAGATCACGTCGTTGACGTTCATCGCCACGCAGTCGATCCCGACCGTGTCGTAGCGGCCGAGTTGCTCGGCGAGGACGAGCTTGGTCCCGACCCCGTCGGTCGAGAGCGCGATCCCGGTCCGCTCGTCGATCCTGATCACGCTCGCGTAGTGGCCCGGCAGCGGCACCTGCGCCGAGGGCCGTCCGAGCTGGATCGCCCCGAGCGCCCGCACCAGGCCGGCCACGGCCGAATCCGCCGCCCCCTGGTCGACTCCGGCCTTCGCGTAGGCGTCGCTCGCGCTCACTTGCGCCCTAGCTTTGCAAGAACGACGGCCGCCAAGCCGGCTCGGTAAGCGGCATAGGGCCAGAGGGCGCGGTCGCGCTCGACCAGCCGGATCAGGCGCTGGGAGGCGAGGGTGGAGGCGAAGGAGGCGGCGATGCCGATGCCCAGCGAGCGGCGCAGCTCCGGGGTGACGCCGCGGCGGGCGAGGCGGGTTCCCTTCAGCGCCGTGGCGCCGACGATGATCGGCAGCGCGATCGTGCGCGATAGGAGGTTGGCCTGGTCGCGGGAGAAGCGGCGCCAGCGGGCAGCGGCGAGGGTGACGCCGTTGCGGGAGACGCCGGGCGCCAGCGCCGCGGCCTGGGCGATCCCGAGCGCCAGGCCGTCCATCGCCGTGGCTTCGCCGCGTCCGCGCTGCTGCGGCCGGCGGTCGGCGACGAGCATCGCCGCCGCCCCGGCGAGGAGGCCGTAGGCGGTCGCCCGGGGGCCGCCGAGGTGCTTCTCGATCGGCCGCTCGAGGGTGTAGCCGACGATCGCCGCCGGCAGGAAGGAGAGGCCCAGCAGCAGCACTCGCCGGCCGTCGAACTCGCGCAGCTCTTCGGCGATCACCCGCCGCTGGCCGATCAGCAGCGCCGCCGCGGCGCCGGTGTGGAGGGCGACCTCGAAGCTCTTGCGCAGCTCGGGGTCGATCTCCTCCCAGTCCCATCCCGCCAGCCAGGGGACGAGGACGATGTGGGCCGAGCTGGAGACCGGCAGCAGCTCCGCCGGGCCCTGGACGAAGCCGAGCGCGACCGCGCGCGCGGCCGGTAGGCCGCCGTCGCTCAAGCGCCCTTGGTGCCGGCCGGCTCGGCCTCGGGCTCGGTCTCCGGCGGATCGCCCTCGGAGCCGCCCCCGCTCCGGCGCTTGTACAGCCAGTAGCCGAGGCCGATCACGATCGCGGCGAGGACGACGTAGTCGAGGTAGCCGAGTTTGTGCCGCCACTCTTCCCAGTTGTCGCCGACCTTTTCGCCGACGATCGCCAGCATCAGCACCCAGGGGATCGAGCCGAGGAGCGTGTAGGCGCTGAAGCGCCAGAACGGCATTTTCGCCACCCCCGCCGGCAGGGAGATGAAGGTGCGGATGATCGGCAGCATCCGCGAGAAGAAGACGGTGGCGTTGCCGTAGCGGGCGAACCAGTCATCAGCCCATTTCAGGTGCTTGGGGCTGATGTGGATCAGCTTGTTCTTTTCCAGCAGGTCGAGGCGGCCGTAGTAGCCGACCGCGTAGGCGATCCAGGAGCCGACCAGGTTCCCCAGCACGCCGGCGGCGACGATCCCGAACAGGGTCATTTCCCCTTCCGAAACGCTGAAGCCGGCGAACAGCATGATCGCCTCGCTCGGCACCGGGATGCAGGCCGACTCGAGCACCATCAGCAGGAAGACGCCGAGCTCACCGGCGGAGCCGATGAAATCGGTGGCGACTTCGATTATCGGTTCGACCACCTTGTCGGTGATCGACGCGAGCAGGAGGGGGCCCATTCGCGCCACATCGTAGGGATTCGGTTCAAGGGGCCGTAAACTCAGCGGTTCGATGCGCCGGTTGAACCACCCCGTCTACCGCAATCGGGTCCTTCAGGTCGCAGCCGACGCCGTGCTCGTCGCGCTGGCCTACTTCCTCGCCTTCCAGCTGCGCTTCCTCGACCAGCCGCACGGCTGGCCGCACCGCTACGAGGTGCTCTTCGCCCAGTCGGTCGGCTTCGTCGTCGCCGGCAAGCTGGTCGTCTTCGCCGCCTTCGGGCTCTACCAGAAGTGGTGGCGCTACGTGAGCGGCCGGGACTTCATGCTGATCTTCCGCGCCGTCGCCGTCGCCAGCGCCCTGCTGGTCGTCGTCTTCGCCGTCGCCAAGCCGTTCGCCCACACGCTGCCGCGCTCGGTCGAGGTGATCGACTTCATCCTCACCCTGATCCTGATCGCCGGCGCCCGCCTCGCGGTGCGGCTGATTGTCGAACGCCCGAGCCGCGGCTCCCGCCTGCCGAAGCACGAGGTGCTCGTCGTCGGCGCCGGCTCCGGCGGCCAGATGGTCGTCCGCGAGCTGCAGCTGAACCCCAAGCTCGGCGCCACCGCGATCGGCTTCGTCGACGACGACCCGCGCAAGCGGGGGATGCGGATGCTGGGCCTGAAGGTGCTCGGCTCGACCAAGCAGATCGTCAAGATCCTCGACGAGACCAAACCCGACGAGGTGGTGATCGCGATCCCCTCGGCCCCGGGAACGCTGCGCGGCCGGATCGTCGCCGCCTGCCGCGACCGCGAGATCGCGGTCCGCACCCTGCCGACCGTCTTCGAGCTGCTGCGCGGCGGCGTCCAGCTGAACAAACAGCTGCGCGAGGTGCGGGTCGAGGACGTGCTCGGCCGCGAGCCGATCGTCCGCGAGATCGACCGGGTCGGCGCCTACCTCGCCGACCGCATCGTCCTCGTCACCGGCGCCGGCGGCTCGATCGGCTCCGAGCTCTGCCGCCAGATCGCCCAGGTCAAACCGCGCCTGCTGGTGATGCTCGACCACGCCGAGGACAACCTCTTCCAGATCGACCGCGAGATGGTCGAGGAGCGGCACTTCGCCAGCTGCGAGTCGGTCCTGGCCGACTGCAAGGAGCCGCACCGGATGCTGGAGGTGATGCAGCGCTTCAAGCCCGACGTCGTCTTCCACGCCGCCGCCTACAAGCACGTGCCGCTGATGGAGGCCAACCCGCTGGAGGCCGTCCGCAACAACTCGATCGCGACCCGGGTCACCGCCGAGACCGCCGCCGCCGCCAAGGTCGAGCGCTTCGTCCTGATCTCCACCGACAAGGCGGTCAACCCGCAGACGGTGATGGGGCAGTCGAAGGCGATCTGCGAATGGATCGTCGAGTCGCTCGGCCACCGGCGCGAAGTGCCCACGCGGTTCGTCGGCGTGCGTTTCGGCAACGTGCTGAATTCGTCGGGCAGCGTCATTCCGACGTTCCGCAAGCAGATCGCGAAGGGCGGACCGGTGACGATCACGCACCCGGAGATGACGCGCTTCTTCATGACCATCCCCGAGGCGGTGTCGCTCGTCGTGCAGGCCGGCGCGATCGGCGGCCGCGGGCAGATCTTCGTGCTCGACATGGGCGAGCCGGTGAAGATCGTCGATCTCGCCTGCAACATGATCCGGCTCTCGGGCAAGGAGCCGCGGCTGCCGAACGACCCCGAGGTCGGCCCGCGCGACATCCCGGTGAAGTTCGTCGGCTCACGGCCCGGCGAGAAGCTGCACGAGGTCCTGTGGGACGCGAA
>DATIOC010000047.1:0-9613 GCA_035473555.1 Solirubrobacterales bacterium | reverse complement strand
GGCCGCGGCTTCGCCGCGATCGTCGATCAGCGTTGCCTTGGCGAGGGGCGGGGTCACTCGAGGAGGTCCGAGGCGGCGGCGCGGAACTCGTCCGGCAGGACCCCCCAGACCTCGCAGTCGTCGGGCGGCGCGCCGCGGCGGGCGAGGTGGGCGCGCATCGTCCCCTCGTGCTTCCAGCCCAACCCGGCGACCGTCTTCTTCGCCACCTCGTTGCGGGCGGGGATGCGCCCGTAGACCCGGTGGGCGCCGTACTCGTCGAAGGCCTTGGCGATCGTCAGCGCCTCGGCGCGGCGGCCGACGCCCTTGCCCCGGACGTCGTCGCCGATCAGGGCGCCGAGCTCGGGTGCCGTCTGGCGGAAGAGGCCGTAAAGCGCGGTGAAGCCGACCGGCTCCTCGTAGCCCTCGACCGCGATCGCAAACTTGCGGTCCTCGCCGGAGTCGTCCATCGCCCGCCGGGTCCAGGCCTCCGCCTGCTCGAGGGTGAACTCGTCGCGCTGCTCCATCAGCGACTGGATCGCTTCGGGGTTGTTGAACCAGCGATGAACGGCGGGGGCGTCCCCCGGCTCGAAGGGGCGCAGGCTGACTTCGGGGCGATCGGCGCTCATCGACAAAACCCTATCCCGCTCAATCCGGTGCCAAGCCCTGGCCGGTGAGGACCAGCCAGAGGGTTTTGGCGAGGATGCGGAGGTCGAGGGCGAAGCTGCGGTGGTCGACGTACCAGACGTCGAGCTCGATCCGCTCCTCCCAGAGGATGCCGGCGCGGCCCTGGACCTGAGCCCAGCCGGTGATCCCGGGCAGCACCTCGTGGCGGCGTTTCTGCTGCGGGGTGTAGTCGTCGACCTGGGCCTTGATCGTCGGGCGGGGGCCGACGATCGCCATCTCGCCGCGCAGGACGTTGACCAGGTTGGGAAGCTCGTCGAGCGAGGTGCGGCGCAGGAGGCGGCCGGGGCCGGTGACGCGCGGGTCGTCGCGGTAGACGACCTTGCCGACCCCGACCGGGTCGGAGCCCTGGACCATCGTCCGCAACTTCCACATCTCGAATTCGCGGCCGCCGAGCCCGACCCGGCGCTGGCGGTAGATGACCGGGCCGCGGCTGGTCAGCCTGATCGCGATCGCGGCGGCCAGGAGGACCGGCGAGAGGATAGCGAGGGCGATCGCGGCGATGAGGATGTCGAAGGCGCGAGGCATCAGCGAGTCCCCTCGGCCTTCTCCCAGCGCCCGCCTGCGCCGTGGCGGAAACGGTCCCAAAGGCCGGCGGCGATCGAGGCCGTGGTCAGCGCGTAGTAGCGGGCGATGCGGAAGGGCGCGAGCGGGAGGAAGCGGCCGAGCAGGGCGGCGGCAATCAGGGCGAGCTGGAGGGCGAAGGTGAGGACGTAGAGCCAACCGTCGCCGAGGAGGAAGGCATTGGCGATCAGCGCAACCGCGTGCAAGAACGGGCTGAGGTAGCGGAGCAGGCGGTGCGAGGCGACCTCGAACGCGTACATAGGTGGGTAGCCGCGCGGCGAAATCATCCCTTCGCCGACGACGATGTCCCAGAGGCCGACCATCATCCGCCGTTTGCGGGCGAACTCGCCCTCGATGCTCGGCACCATCTTCTCCTCGGCCCGGGCGCCGGGCTCGTACAGCGAGCGAAGGCGGTGCTTGGCGAGGAGGAAAGGGAAGCTGAGGTCGTGGCTGCCGGAGGGCGGCAGCGGCATGTAAGCGTCGCGGCGCACGGCGTAGATCGCGCCGTTACCGGCGGTGACGCCGGCGAGGTCGGACTCCGCTTCGCGAACCGCCATCTCGTAGCGCCAGTAGGCACCCTCGAGGTTGTCGTCATCGGGGTCGAGGAAGCGGACCTGACCACAGACATAGCCGACTCCCGGATCGGCAAACGGAGCGACGAGGCGGCGGAGAGCATCGCGGGCCCAAACGCTGTTGGCGTCGGAGAAGGCGAGGATCTCGCCGCTCGCCCGCTCGACGGCGGCGTTGAGGGCGGCGACCTTGCCTCCGGGCGGGAGCTCGAGGACGAGGCCGGCGCCAGCGGCCCGCGCGCGCTCGGCGGTGGCATCGGTCGAGCCGTCCGAGGCGACGATGATCTGTAGCCGCTCGCGCGGGAAGTCAAGTGCCAGTGCGTTGGCGACTTTGGCGGCGATCACCTCCTCCTCGTCATAGGCAGGGACGATCAGGGAGACGGTCGGCAGCTCCCCCGCCGGGTCGTTTCCACCTTTTTGGTTCCTATAGGGCCCCCAATCGTGGAAACGACCGAGGCGGGTGAGCGCCCAGAGGGCAATCGGGTAGCCGAGATGGGTGTAGACGAGGAGGCCTGCGCTGAGCCAGAAGAGGATTGCGGCGATGGTGCTCATGAGCGGGCCTCGATCAGCTCCCTGTAGAGGTCCATGGTTAGGCGGGCGGTCTCGTCCCAGGAGTAGGGGCCGGCAGCTGCCTGGACCGCCGCGGATGCGAGGTCGGCGCGGGCGGCCTCGTCGCCGAGCAGCTCTTTGAGTGTCGCGGCGAGGGTGTCGGTGTCACCGGGCGGGACGAGGCGCGCTGCACCCGTCTCCGCCACCTCGGGGAAGCCGCCGACGGCGCTGAGGACGAGTGGTTTGCCGAAGGCGAGGCCGGTGTAGAGGACGCCGGAGTGCTCGGCGTCGAGGTACGGGAGGACGACGAGGTCGGCGCGGCGGAAGATGGCCGGGATCTCGGCGTCGTCGACGAAGCGGGTGACGAAGCGGATCCGGCCACCGGTCTCGGTCGCGTGCCTTCGCAGCGGCTCGACGTCCATCCGCGGGTTGCCAACGATCCACAGCTCGGCGGCGGGGTTGCTTGCGGCAACCCGTCCGAAGGCCTCGAGCAGGTTCTCGATTCCCTTATAGGGGCGGAGCAGGCCGAAGGAGAGGACCACCGGCCCCTCGGCCCCCTCCAGCTCGGACGGCAGCGGCTTCTCTTGCGGCAAGCGGGTGAGGTAGTCGAAGGCGCCGTGGGGGATGACGCGGACTCTGGCGGGATCGAGGCCGACCTCGTTCCGCAGCCGCGTAGCGCTGTGCTCGGAGTGGGCGACCACCGCGTCCATCGCGCCGAAGACGCGGCGGGCGGAGCGGACCGCTCGGCGGCTTGGCTGCGGCGGCAGGATGTAGTGGGCGGTCATCACCCGGGGACGGGTCGGCGGCAGCAGGTGGCGGTCGAGGCCGGGGATCGTCAGCCACTGGTAGTGGACGACGTCGCCATCGAGGGCCCGCCGCAGGCGCAGCATGTCGGGGCCGTGCTCGGCCGCCTTGAACGGCAGGCGCGCCGGGGCGTCGAGGCCGCGACCCGCGGAGCGGCGGTAGAAGAGCTCGTCGACCCGGTAGCCCTCGGCGGGTGGGACCGGCCCGTAGAGGAAACGGCTGGTCAGCAGCTCGACCTCTGCCCCGGCGCGGGCGAGGGCCGCCGCGAGCGCGCGGTCATAGGGCGGCGTGAACGCCGAGGGGTCGACGAGTTGCACCTTCATCGCAGGGCGGGATTATCGTGACCCCCTTGCCCCCCACGCTCTCCTACTGCGTCGTGAACACGAACGGCCGCGAGTACCTGCTCGCCTGCTTGGCCGCGATCGAGCGCACCCACCCCGCCGGGGTCGAGCGCGAGATCCTCGTCCTCGACAACGCCTCCGAGGACGGCTCGGCCGAGGCGGTGCGTGCGCTCGGCGGTGAGATCCGGCTGATCGCCCTCGAGCAGCGGACCGGCAAGGCCGAGAACGACTCGACCCTGATGCGCGAGGCGCAGGGCACCTACTGCCTGCTGCTGAACGAGGACTCCGAGCTGCGCCCGGGCGCGGTGGCGGGGCTGCTCGCGGCGCTCGACGCCGACCCAAAGGCGGCCGCGGCGACCCCCCAACTGCTCGACTCCGGCGGCGACCCCGTTCCCTCCGCCTGGCGCTTCCCGGGGGTGAGGACCGCCGCGATCGGCGCCCTCTTCCTCCATCGGCGCTTCACCGTGCAGAGCGTTGGCAGCGAGACCCGGCGGGTCGACTGGGCGCAGTCGAGCGCGCTGATGGTCCGCCGCGAGGCGGCCGCGGCGGTGGGCTACATGGACCCCGCCTTCTTCGTCTACTACGACGAGTGCGACTTCGCCAAGCGGCTGGCCGACGCCGGCTGGCACTCGCTCTTCGTCCCCGGCGCCGAGGCTGTCCACCACGACCAGCTCTCGACCGACCTCGCCAAGGGCCTGCCGCGAATCGTCGAATTCCACCGCAACCGCGACCTCTACATGCGAAAGCACCACGGCCGAGTCGCCGCGCTCGCGGTCCGCGCCCTCACCGCTTGGACCTACGCGCTGCGCGCGCTGGCCGCGACCGTCCTCCCTGACCGCTCACCGCGGATCATGTGGGCCCACGCCCGCCAAGCGCTCTTCCCAGGCCGAGGCGAATCAATCCGCGACCGCGCCAGCCGAACTGCATCAACTTCTACACCCAGCAGAAGTACAAGTTGATGCAGTTCGATTAGAGGCGCGTGTCTTCGTCGAACTGCTCTGCCTCGTACGCCTCGGGGATGCGACCGTCAACCGCCGGCTCGGCGCGGAGGGAGGCGAGGGCGGCGCTCGGGTGGCGCAGGTAGCCGAGCCAGCGACGCTCTTCCTCGCTGAAGAAGCCGGTCGCCCAGAGCGCAAGGGGGTAGACGGACAGGAGGGCGGCGCGGAGCAGCAGGCCGGCGGCGCCCTCGGTCGGGACGGCGAGTTCGGCGAGGCCGACGATCGCCGCCACGGCCAACACCACCCGCAGCAGCCGGCCCCACTCGTAGGGGACCGGGAAGAGGCGCTGGGTGAAGACGTACATCAGGCCGAGCACCACCAGATAGGAGGCGACGAGGGCGAGGGCGGCGCCGACGATCTCCAGCCGCGGCACCAGGAACAGGTTGAGGGCGACGTTGACGACGAGGGCGGCGATCGCTGCCGGCAGGTTGAACTCGGTGCGGCCGGTGCGGCCGAGGATCACGACCAGGACGAGGTAGAGGGCGTAGAGGGTTACCGCGGCGGCGATCAGCCCGATCACTTCGTAGGAGTCGAAGAACTTCGGCGCCGCCAGGGCGCGGACGATCCAGCGCGAGAAGAGCCACATCCCGGCGACGACGAAGGCGCAGCCGGCGACGAAGAGGGTGACGACGATGGCGTAGGTGCGGCGCGCCTCGTCGTCGTCGCGGATCGAGTAGGCGAGCGGCGGCCAGGCGAGCTGGAAGCCGCGGACGAGGACGTTGACCGCCTGGGCGAACTTGACCCCCAGCGAGTAGAGGCCCGCCTCGGCGAGGCCGAGCGAGCGGGCGATGATCAGGCGGTCGGCGAAGTTGAGCGCATAGAGCGAGACCTCCGCGGGCATCGTCGGCAGGCCGAAGCGGAAGAGCCGGCGCAGCAGCGCCGGGTCGAAGCGCAGCGAGAGGCGGCGCCACTGGAGGGCGATGAGCACGAGGACGAAGGCGGCACCGCTCGCGTAGCTGCCGACCAGGAGCCCGCGGGCGCCCTCGTCGAGGCCGACGACCAGGACCACCGTCAGGCCGATCGCCGCGAGGACGTTGAGGATCGTGGTGACGAAGAAGGCCCGTGCCCGCTCCTCCAGCCGGAACATGGTCAGCATGAACTCCCACATCGTCAGCACCCAGAGCCCGCCGATCGCGATCCGGACGAGTTCTGGCGCCGAGCCGCCGAGCTTCTCCGGGTTGGGGAGCAGAAGTTCGGAAAGCGACCCGGCAAACGGCAGCGCGATGAGAGCTCCCAGCGTCGAGAGCCAGAAGAGCGCGGCGAAGGTGCTGGAAACGACCTTGCGCCCGTCCTCTTCTGGTAGGTAGAAAAAACGCAGAATCGCCTCGATCAAACCGAAGCGGACGATGATGCTCGCCGTCACGACCGCCGCGAACAGCACCTCCGCAGCGCCGTAGTCCTCTTTCGTGAGATACCGCGTATAGAGCGGCAACAGCGCAACAGCGATGACCTTGCTGAGGATGCTGGCGGCGGTATAGGCAGCACCCGTCGTAGCAAGTCGACGCAGGTATCCCGGCATCGGATGAGCCTATGCAGGCTTGCGGATCACAGGGTCGTCCCCCGCGGCCGCATGCGCCAATGACGCCCCGACAGCCAACAACACCCACGTAATGGGGTCCTCGAAGAAACCGGCGTACGCCAGCGTATGAATCAGTAGTGCCACGAACGCCGCAAGGACTGCCGCTCTAGCGGCCAGTGCGGTGGGTCCCGCCCACAACCCTTTCCCCAGCGTCCCAAGCGCCACCACGATCAGCGCGAAATAGACGAGCAGTCCCAGAAGCCCCTGCTCGGCTGCGACGGTTACCGGCTCCGTATGGCTAACGGTTACCGGGGCGTCCTTGTTTTCGCGGTGGTCTCGGTAGGCGGCCTGGAATGAGCCCGAGCCGTAGCCCTCGATCGGGCGTTCGGCGAAGAGGTCAGCTCCACCCGAAACCAGACTTCCCCGCCCGCTGAGGTCGACGTTGAGGCGGTCGCTGGTGATCTTGCCGCTGCCGCCGACTAGGAGGACGATCAGGGCGGCTCCGACTAGACCTACGGCTACAGCGGCCAGGGTCCAGCGCCAGCTCCAGCGGATCGCCGCCAGTACGGCGAGGCCGGCTAGGAGGGCCAGGAAGCTCGACTGCGAGTAGGTGGGCACCAGCCCAAGCCACAGAACGAGGATCAGGCCGGTCAGGAGCCAGAAGGTCTCCCTCGTCCGCGCCCAGAGCATCGCGGCGGTGACGATGGTGGTCACCAGGGCGAGGTAGCGACCGTAGACGTTGGGGTCCCAGAAGACCGAGTTGACGCGGAAGTAGGTGTGGAATTCGTTCGAGCGGATGATCTGGTCGTTCCAGAAGAGGCTACGAGTGGCGAGCTCGACCCCGCCGATGAGGACGAAGGCGGCGGCCTCCAGCCCGACCACGATCAGCGCCCAGCGCAGCAGGCGCCCGTCCCACTCGACCTCGCGCAGCAGCCGGTAGGCGATCGTGAAGGGGACGAAGAAGAAGCAGACGTTCTGCAGTCCCTTGGAGAAGTCATCCGAGTAGAGCACCTGCAGCGCGTAGAGGACCACCGCGGCAGCCAGCAGCCAGGCGAGCGCCCGCGGCGCGTGGCCGGCGGGCGGGTCGCTCCAGTCGCGCAGCAGGGTCGCGACCACCGCGGCGGCGATCACGAGGTAGAGGGGGACCAGGAGGTTCGCCGTGTCGCCGCCGGCATGCAGCGGCACCCGGAACGGGATCGCGAAGACGATCGCCAGCGGCATCACGATCGGCCAGCGCCGGAAGGCGTAGGCAAGCGCGCCGACCACGGCGGCGCCCAGCACCAGCAGGGCGACGATCCGCCCCTCGTCGTGGCGCAGGTCGACGATCTGGGTCGTGTGCCACTGGTCGCCGGCGATCAGGACCGGGAAGAGGACCATCGCCGCGACCATCAGGACGGCGCGCGGGCGACCGGGCGGCAGCAGGATCGCGGCGCCGCTCGCCGCTGCGGCGATCAGCAGCCCACCCCCGGCGAGGAAGTCGCTCAGGCTCACGGCTTCCCCCCCGCCTTTACCCCGCCGCTGCCCCCGGCCGTGACGCAGTTCGACTTCCCGCCCGCCGGCGCCGGGTGGAGGCTGATCACGCCGGGGGTCACCAGCACCCGGTCGGAGCCCAGTTTCACCCGCAGCTTGTAGCGGCCGGGCCTGGCGGTGCCGCCGCCGCGCTGACGGCCGTCCCAGTAGTAGGTGTGGAAGCTGTAGCGCTTGAGGAACTCGTCGCGGGCGAGGGTGAAGACGACGCGGCCGCCGGGCTTGATCACCTGCACGGTGCCGTCATCGCTGACGGTCGTGCGGAAGCGGATCCGGATCTTGTCGTTGCGGCAGTCGCCGTTGGGGGTGAAGCTGTGGACCGCTTTCGCACCCTTTGCGCGCGGCGCCGCGACAAAGGTGACGCGGTCGAGGACCAGGGGGTCGCGCTTGACCCGCTGGGAGTAGGCGAAGGCGGCTAGCGTGGCGAGGACGAGGAGGGCGAAGACGACGGCGTTTGGGGAGAGGAGCCCCGGCGCGTCATTCCGTCGTTTCGGCATTGTCCTCGCCGACGATCACAGCGACGTCGGCTCCGGCCGAGACGGATTCGATTTCCCCAGTCATCAGTTGCAGCTTCGGCATCCCCAGCTGCTTCGCCACCGTGCGGGCTTCGGTCTTGTGCCCGCGTTTGAACATCACCACGCTTTCGGCGAAGCTGGCGCTGCTGTTGGTGACGGCGCCGAGGTCGAAGCCCTTGCCCTCGACCTTGTCGCCATAGGTCGCCGCCAGGCCCGGGACCGAGGTGCCGTTGAGGACGCTGACTTCGATTTCGGCCGGCCTCAAGTTCGCCGCCGCCTGCTTCGAGTTCTTGCCGTTGCCCGAACTGTCTTCGCCGCCGCTGACGAGGAGGTAGGCGACGCCGCCGGCGATCACCAGGACGACGGCGAAGATCGCGACCAGCGTGCTCGGCTTCGATGCCGTCTCCCCCAGGCCGGAGAAGCGTTCCCGCAGGCGCTCGCCGCGGCTTACCTCGGACAGCCCTTCCTCGCGCCGCTGCCGGCGCTGCTCGCGGTTGGAGACCGCTGCCTGTTCGGCCGTCCGCGCCTCCTCCAGCGCCCGCAGCTCCTCGGCCCGCTGGGCGGCGATCGTCGAGGTCTGCTCCTTGCGCTCGGCGTCGCGCTCAGGGGCCGACCCGGCCCATTCGCGCAGGCGGCGGATGTCCCGGCCGTGGGTGAAGGAGAGGAGCGCGAGGACAGCCAGGCCGAGGAACGCGGCCAGGCCGGCGAAGGCGCCAATTTGTTCGATCGCGTGGACCAAAGCGGCTGCGAGAGGCTATTCGTTGGAGACGACCGTCGCGGCGTCGCCACCAGGTGCGGCGATCAACTCCACGACGCGCTCGGCCAAATTAGCCTCGTCGCCGGCCAGAACCAGGCGTTCCAGCGAGTTCAGGGTCGACTCCACCCACTCTTGGTCGATCGCCTTCTTGCGCACCGCCCGGTTGATCCGCCGGGCCGCCGTCGGCTGCACTTCCTCGACCGCGGAGAAGAGCGTCTCGTGCAGCTTCTCGCCGGGGCGCGGCTGGGTGAACTCGACCGCGATGTCGGTCTCCGGCTCGTATCCCGCCAGCCGGATCATGTTGTGGGCGAGGTCGACGATCTTCACCGGCTCGCCCATGTCGAGGACGAAGACCTCGCCCTTGCCGGCGCCGATGTCGCCGGAGCGGATCACCAGCTGCACCGCCTCCGGAATCGTCATGAAGAAGCGGGTCATCTCGGGATGGGTGACGGTGACCGGTCCCCCCCGCTCGATCTGGCGGCGGAAGATCGGCACCACGCTGCCGGAGGAGGCGAGGACGTTGCCGAAGCGGACCGAGGCGAAGCGCGTCTCCGGGTATTTCTCGCCGGCGGCCTGGACGATCCACTCGGCCATCGCCTTCGAGGCCCCCATCACCGTCTGCGCGGGAACACCGTGAACCTTTTCGATGCCTTTCTCGACTTCATCGCTTTCCAGCCGCACCAGCTCCAACAAGTTGACCTGTGGGATGGCAAACCGGTCGCCGGCGCAAGTCACGATCAAAGCGGGGATGATGGCGAGTGTGAGCGGAATCTTCACGCGTACCGTTGTGCCGTGACCCGGCGACGACTG
>DATIOC010000046.1:0-141478 GCA_035473555.1 Solirubrobacterales bacterium | reverse complement strand
GTAGAAGATCTTCTGGATGAAGCCCTGGTCGGCGTCGAGCGGCGCGTAGAAGAAGACGAGTGAGAGCGACAGGGCGATCATCGCCACGGTCGCGATCGAGAGGGGTCTGAGTCCTTTGCCGTACATGCTCCAGGGGAGGGTGGAAGCGTGGCGCCCGGTCAGTCCTCGAGGAGGAAGTCGAAAACGGCGTAGCCGACCAGGCCGAAGATCAGATCGTATAGACCGAGGACCAGCAGCCAGCTTCCGAAGCGATGGTAGGAGGGACCGCCCAGGCTCAGCAGTGGCTCGGTGGCGCCGGTGGCGGCGATCATCAGCGGCACCGCCAGGGGCAGGAGGACGAGCGGGACCAGCAGGTCCCGGGCGCGCGAGTTGACCGCCATCGAGGAGATCAGGGTCCCGGTCGCGGCGAGCCCGAGGTCGGTCAGCACCAGGACGGCGACCAGCGGCCCGAGGCCGGCGGCGTCGTCGAGGAAGAAGACGGCGAAGATCGGCACCGCGACCAGCTCCAGCGCCAGCAGGTAGACGACCAGCGCCGCGACCTTGGCGGCGAAGAGGACGCTGCGGTCGATCGGGGCGAGGCGGATCGCGTCGAAGCCGCCCTCCTCGCGCTCGGCGACGAAGAGGCGGTTGATGCCGAGGACGGCGGCGAACAGCAGCGTCGCCCAGAGCACCCCGGAGGCGAGGCTGCCGGAGAGGCTGGTGCGGTCGAGGCCGAAGCGGAAGATGACGAAGGTGGTGACCGAGAAGAGCGCCATCGCCGGCAGCGACTGCAGGGTGCGGAGCTCCGAGCGCAGGTCCTTGGCGAGGATCGCCGCGAAGGCGGTGCGGGACGAGGTCACGAGACCACCGCCCGCTCGCCGATGCCGAGCTGCAGCACCTGGTCGGCCTCGGGCACGTGACGCTCGGGGTCGTGGGTGACGAGGACCCGGGTGCGGCCGCTCCCCGGCCCGATCAGCGCCCGGGCCAGCTCGCGGCCCTCGACGTCGAGGTTGGAGTCGGGCTCGTCGAGCAGCAGCAGCTCGGGCTGGTGCAGGACGCAGCGGCAGATCGAGAGCCGCTGGCGCATCCCGGCGGAGAGCTCGGCGACCCGCTCGTCGGCGCGGCGCTCCATGCCGACGGCGCGCAGCAGCTCCTCGATTCGCGCCTCGGCGCCGTCGCGCTCGACCCCGTACAGGCGCGCCTGGAAGCGCAGGTTCTCGCGGCCGCTGAGGTCGCGGTAGAGCAGCGGCTCGTGGCCGAGGTAGCCGATCCGGCCGCGCAGCTTCCAGGCCTCGCTCGGCAGGGCGCAGCCGAGCACCCGGACCTCGCCGCCGCTCGGCCGCAGCAGCGTCGCCAGGATCCGCAGCAGCGTCGTCTTCCCGGCCCCGTTGGGGCCGAGGACGACCAGCGAGGAGCCCGCCGCCAGCTCGAAGCCGACGCCGTCGAGGGCGGGGCGGTCGCCGTAGTCGCGCCGCAGCCCGGCGACCGAGATCGCGGGCCCGGCCTTCTCCTGCGCGGGGGGCATCGGGGGGATTCTGACCCGTCCGCGGCCGAAAGCGGCTCCATCGCTTAGGCTGCCGCGGCAATTTCGCCTGGGCCGCAAAGCCCTTTACAAGGAGGATCGATGAAGAGAACCAGTCAGCTGGCCGCGCTTGTCGCCGCCGCCGTAGCGGTGCTGGCCCTGGCCGCAACCGCCGTCACCGCCGCCGGGCCCGGCGAGACCGTCAAGGTCAAATCCGAAGTCACGCTCGGCGCCTCCGGCTACCAGGGCAAGGTCAAGTCGGCCAACTCGAACTGCGTCGGCGAAAGGACCGTCGTCCTCAAGCAGAAGGGCAACGGCGTCCTCAGCCGCTCGACCTCGAAGCCGAACGGCAACTGGCGCGCCGACCTCGACGCGCTGAACGAAAACCTCAAGATCCCGGCGATGGTCTACGCCGAAGTCAAGCCCTCGACCCAGGCGACCGCGGGCCCGATCTACAAGTGCCTCGGCGCCGTCTCCAAGACGGTCGAAATCGCCGGCGGCTGAGCCGGCGGCGAAGCCGCGTCTTCAACGCCGCTTCTGCAGGGTGCGGCGCCCGACCTTCATCAGTGGCGCCGCACCTTCGCGCAGCGCTTTGGCGCGGACCTCGCCTTTGCCGTAGAGGATCTTCGCCGAGGCTTTGACGGCCTCGCCGAGGGTCTGGTCGTAGGGGTGCCACCAGAAGTCGCGGGTCAGCCCCGGCTCCCAGGCGTTCATCTTGATGTTGACGCACTCGTAGAAGCCGAATTTGGAGTGCGAGCGGCCGAGGCCGGAGTCCTTGACCCCGCCCCAGGCGCACTGGCAGGCGCCGTGGCTGAATGAGTGGTCGTTGACCCAGACCATCCCCGACTCGATCCGCCGCGCGATCCGCGCGCCGCGCTGGCGGTCCTTGGTCCAGACCGAGGCGCCGAGGCCGAACTCGGAGTCGTTGGCGAGGTCGATCGCCTCCTGCTCGGAGTCGACGACGACGATCGGCAGCACCGGGCCGAAGATCTCCTCGCGCATGATCCGCATCTCCTGGGTGACGCCGGTGAGGACGGCCGGGGCGACGAACTTGCCCGGCAGGCCGGGGACCTCGGTCGGACCGCCGCAGCGCAGCGTCGCGCCGGCGGCGACCGAGTCCTCGATCAGGTCGCAGACGATCTCGTACTGGTCGTCCGAGGTCATCGGGCCGATCGCCGTGTTCCAGTCGAGCGGGTTGCCGAGCGCCAGCTTCTGCGCCTCGCGGACGACCCCCTCGACGAAGCGGTCGGCGACGTCGCGCAGCACGTAGACGCGCTCGATCCCCGAGCAGGTCTGGCCGGCGTTGGCGAACCCGCCCCAGACGGCGCCGCTGATCGCGTTGTCGAGGTCGGCGTCGGCGCAGACGATCATCGGGTCCTTGCCGCCGAGCTCCAGCACGGAGCCCTTGAGGTCGGCGGCGCAGACCTCGCCGACCTTGCGACCGACCTCGACCGAGCCGGTGAAGAAGACCTTGCCGACGCTCGAGCGGCAGAGCGCATCGCCGATCCGGCCGCCGCCGTGGACTACCCGGATCAGGCCCTCGGGCAGGCCGCCCTTCTCGAAGACGTCGCGGATCCGCTCGCCGAGCAGCGGCGTCAGACTGGCCGGCTTCAGCACCACGCCGTTGCCAGCCATCAGCGCGATCGCGACCTCGCCGAAGGGGATCGACCAGGGGTAGTTCCAGGGGGCGATGACGCCGACGACCCCGATCGGCTCGTAGCTGAAGCGGGCTTTCTTGGAGAGCGTGAAGGCCTGTTTCATCGGCACCTTCTCGTCAGCGAGGATCTTCGGCCCCGCCTTCGCGCACCAGTGCAGCGCGTCGACCGTCGGCAGCAGCTCCATCGTGTAGGCCTCGGTCAGCGGCTTGCCCTGCTCTTCGCTCAGCAGCTTGGCGATCTCGTCGATGTCGTCGAGCAGTGCGTCGGCGGCGCGCTTCATGTAGCCGGCGCGCGTCTTCGCCGGCAGCTCGGCCCAAGCCGGCTGGATCCGCGCCACGCCGTCGACCACTCCCTGCACTTCCTCGGGGACGATCGTCGGCACCGAGCCGATCAGCTCGCCGGTCGCCGCGTTGAACGACTCCAGGGTCGAGGTGGACTGGGACGTCGGGACTGCCGTTGCGCTCTCCATACTCCGATTCTACGTTGGCCGATCAACTCTTCGACACGGGCGGGGCAGAAGCGCGGGAGCCGCAGGGGCAGCCGCCGGGCGCACCGCTCGCGGTTCGCATGCGGCCGCGCACGCTCGACGAGATGATCGGGCAGGAGCACGTGCTCGGGGAGGGATCGGCGCTTCGCAGCGCGATCGAGAGCGGCAAGCCGCACAGCGCGATCCTCTACGGGCCGCCGGGGGCCGGCAAGACGACGCTGGCGCGGATCGCCGCTTCCGGAGCGGAAGGGGCATTCGAGGAAGAGTCGGCGGTCAACGCGGGCAAAGCCGAGATCCGCGGGGTGATCGAGCGGGCGCGGGAGCGGCGGCGGGCCAGCGGGCGGCCGACGATCCTCTTCCTCGACGAGATCCACCGCTTCAACAAGGCCCAGCAGGACGCGCTGCTGCCGGCGGTCGAGGAAGGGCTGCTGACCCTGATCGGGGCGACCACCGAGAACCCCTACTTCGAGGTCAACTCGGCCCTGCTCTCGCGGGCCCAGATCTACGAGCTGCGGCCGCTCGAGCCTGGCCAGGTGGAAGAGCTGCTGCGCCGCGCGCTCGCCGACCCGGAGCGCGGCATCGCCGATCCGCCCGCCGTCACCCCCGAGGCGCTGGAGATGCTGGCGACGCGCAGCGGCGGCGATGCCCGGGTTGCGCTCTCGGCGCTGGAGCGAGCCGTCGAGCAAGCCGACGGAGAGATCGGCGTCACCACGGTCGAAGACGCGATGCAGCGCAAGGCGATCGACTACGACCGCCAGGGAGACCGCCACTACGACTTCGTCTCGGCCTGGATCAAGGCCACCCGCGGCTCCGACGTCGACGCCTCGCTCTACTACCTGGCGGTGATGCTGGAGGGCGGCGAGGACCCGCGCTTTATCGCCCGCCGGATGGTCATCCTCGCCTCCGAGGACGTCGGCAACGCCGACCCGCAGGCGCTGCTGGTGGCCGACGCCGCCGCCCGCGCGGTCGACCGCGTCGGCCTCCCCGAGTGCGCGCTGAACCTCGCCCAGGCCGCCGTCTACCTCGCCCTCGCGCCGAAGTCGAACGCCTCCTACAAAGCGCTGGCGGCGGCGCGGGCGGAGGTGCGCGCCAACGGCGCCAAGACGCCCCCCGACTACCTCCGCGACGCCCACTATCCCGGCGCCGGCGAGCTCGGCCGCGGAGAGGGGTACCGCTACGCGCACGACGAGCCCGGAGGGGTCAGCGACCAGCCGCTGATGCCGGAGGCACTGCGCGGTAAACGCTTCTACGCGCCGACCGACCGCGGCTTCGAGCGGGAGCTTGGTGAGCGCTGGGAAGCCTTAAGGAAAAAATTAGACAGTGCGTAAAACAACCGCGCAACTTCCCGGTCCCCTCGGGGTTTTCATAGTCGGCTCACCAAGCTAAGCCAGGGAGAGCCGACAACCCGGCCGGAGGCCTGGACTGGGGGCCCCGGTCGGGTGTGTTGCACAAGGGGGGAGCGAGGGCGTCGAGTGGACTGGGCTCGACGCCCTCCGCATTTGGCGTTCGTCCTTGGGACGGATATATCGGTCCAAGGACGAACGCCGGATCGCCTATCGTGGGCGCATGGCATCCGAGCAGCCGCAGAAGCTTCGCCTCGGCGGGATGGCGCTCCGCAACGGGCTGCTGATCCACGGGCCGACCCACTGGGCCGCGGCGGTGCGCAGGAAGGACGGCTCGCTCGAAATCGCCTCCGAGCGCAAGCCGGAGCTGGCCCCCGGGCTTGTCTCGAAACTGCCGGGCCTGCGCGGACCGGTGAAACTCGTCGAGGCGATGGCGGTCCTGCCCCTCGTCCGCCGACGCATGTCCTCGGCGCGGTTGCCGTTCGAGGACGCCCGGGTGCTGGCGGCGATGGCGACGACGCTCGCCACGACCTCGCTCCTGCGCCGGCGTGTGCGGGCCGGCGCGCTGCGCGAGGGGATCGCGCAGGCGATCGGCGTCGTGCCGGCGCTGGTCGCCCTCAGCGACCGCGACCTCGCCGCCTACCACGGCGTCGAGCACAAGGCGATCGCTGCCTACGAGCGCGGCACCGACGACGTCGCATCGGTGCCGAAGGAGCACGACCGCTGCGGCTCCAACCTGATCGTGCCGATGATGCTGCTCTCGGCCGGCGGCAGCGTCCTGCTGGAGCGGATGGTCGAGAGCCCGAGCGCCGCCGCGCGCGCCGGCGTCGGGCTCGGCGGCGCCTCCCTCGCGGTGGAGATGTTCGCCTGGAGCGACCGCCACCACGGCGAGCCGCTCGCCGAGGCCTTCCACACCCCCGGCCGCGAGATCCAGCGCCTGGTCGCGACCAAGGAGCCGACGCCCGAGCAGCTCGAGGTCGGAATCGCCGCCTTGGAGGAGATCCTCCGGGCCGAGGCCGCATAGACTCCGCGCCTTGTTCGGAAGGATCGACCACATCGGAGTCGCCGTCGAGGACATCGACGCCGCGCTCGCCCTCTACCGCGACAGCTTCGGGATGGAGCTCGCCCACCGCGAGACGGTCGAGTCCCAGGGGGTCGAGGCGGTCCTGCTCGACGTCGGCGACGGGCACGTCGAGCTGCTGGCGCCGCTCGGCCCCGACACGCCCGTCGGTAAATACATGGCCAAAAACGGGGCCGGCCTGCACCACGTCGCCTACGCGGTCGACGACATCGACGCGGCGCTGGTGAACATCGCCGCCGCCGGCGTCCAGCTGATCGACTCCGAGCCGCGGGTCGGCATCCGCGACAGCCGGGTCGCCTTCCTTCACCCCCGCTCCACCGGCGGGGTACTGACCGAGATCGTCGAACCCGCGGGAGGGCACTGATGGCTGAGGCGCAACGAGTCGAGATCGGCTTCGAGGGCGGCCAGGTGGTCTCCACCCGGCTCGGAGACGATGACCTGAAGGACCTGCGGGCGAAGCTCGAGCAGGGCGGCTGGCATGACCTCCACACCGAGGACGGGACGATCGCCCTCTACCTCGGCAAGGTCCAGTTCCTCCGCATCGATTCCGGCGAGAGCCGGGTCGGATTCGGTCTCGGCGCCGCCTAGACCGATGCGTCCGCGACACCTCCTCGGAGCAACCGCCGCGGCGACGCTGGCGGCGGCCCTCTGGTGGCGCAAGAACCCCTCCGCCTGTCCCTATGGGCAGCGCTTCTGGGTCGAAGCCCCGCACCCGATCATCACCCGCGAGCGGCTGCGCTCGGTGCTGCGGCCGCAGCCGGGGGAGCGTCTCCTGGAGGTCGGCGTCGGCACCGGCTACTACAGCTGCGAGCTGGCCGAATGGGTCGCCCCGGAAGGGGCGCTGGAGCTGTTCGACCTGCAGCAGGAGTTCCTCGACCACGTGATGCGGGCGGCGGGCGAGCGGGGCCTCTCCAACCTGTTACCGACCCAGGGCGATGCGACCCGCCTCCCCTACGAGGACACCACGGTCGACGCGGTGATCCTCACCGCCGTCCTCGGCGAGATCCCCGACACCGCCGCGGCCCTGCGCGAGATTCGGCGGGTGCTGAAGCCCGGCGGTCGCCTCGTCGTCGGCGAGCTCTTCGGCGACCCGCACTTCACCACCCGCGCCAGCCTGGAGCGGATGGGCGCCGAGGCCGGACTGGCGCTGGAGGAGCGCTCGGGAAACTGGTTCGGCTACTTCGCCCGTCTCGCCCCTGCTGGACAGCCCGACTAGCTGGCGGCGCGGGCGATGTAGACGCCCTTGGTGTGGGCGACCTCGTCGAGCGGCTGTTTCGGAATCGCGTCGTGGTGGTGTCCGTAGACGTCGAGGCACTCGAGTCCCGCCGCGGCCAGCGCCGCCCGCACCTCGCTCTCGGAGAAGTGCCGCTCGCGGTGCAGCTCCGGCATGATCGCCGGCCCGGCCGCGGGGTCGAGCGGCTCGGCTTCGAAGCTGGCTTCGGCGATCGTGCCCGGCGGGGCGTCGGGATTGGCAAGCCCTTTCCAGGTCATCCGCCAGCCGTTGCGCTCGACGACCACTTCTTCGGCGAAGAAGTTGCGGTAGGCCTCCATCGTGTTGACGTCGAACATCAGCAGCCCTTCGGGTCCGAGGTTGCGGCGCATCCCGCCGAGCGCCTGCTCGAGTTCCTCGGTGCTGAGCAGGTAGTTGACCGCGTCGTCGAGGCAGAAGACGAGGTCGAACTCGCCGAACACCGGCAGCTCGCGCATGTCGGCCACCGAGAGGCCCGCCCGGTCCCCGGCCTTTTCGCGGGCGATCGCGACCATCGCCGGCGAGATGTCGCAGGCGGTCACCTGCCAGCCGCGTTCGAGCATTGGGATGAAGCTCTTGCCGGTCCCGCAGGCGACGTCGAGCAGGCGGTTGCCGGGAATGCCGTGCTTTTCCAGCCTCGGCATCAGCTCGCCGAGCCAGAGGTCGTAGTCGTGGTGGGCGGTGAACTCGTCGTAGACGGGAGCGATCGCCTCGTAGGCGATTTCGGCCCAGCGCGGCGGTTCTTCCCCCATCTCCCTGGCCACGATTGAAAGACCTGCGCAAGATCAGAACAGTTTCTATTTCAGGGGTGGCAATTTCATGCACCACTTATGTAGGTTCGTTCAATCAGCACTCCGATGGGGCATCGCCGCGGGAACGACGATGGCTGGGAGTGGGGTGAGGCACAGAGGGTCTGTCTTCGGCTTGCGTATCGCTACGCGAGCAATCCCGGCGAGGCCGAGGACATCGCTCAGGATGCCTTGCTCCGCGCCTGGCGTCGGCGCTCGACCCTGCGCGATCCCGCCAGCCGCAACTACTGGCTGGCGACGATCGTCCGCAACGAGGCCTTCCGCCAGCACGCGCGGGTGCGCCCGGACCCGACAGCGGCGATCGAGTTCCGCGAGGGCGCCGAGGACGAGCAGGTGCTGGCCGCGGTCGAGCTCGCCGACCTGCACGCCGCGCTGGAGCTGCTCAGCGAACGCGACCGCCGGATCCTGCGGATGAAATACGAGGAGGACCTGACGCAGCCGGCGATCGCCCGCCGCCTCGGCATCCCGGAGGGGACCGTGAAGGTGAGGCTGCACCGCGCCCGCAACAAGCTGCGCCTGCTGTACGCCGGGGCGAGCGCGCCGGGCTGAACTTCGGACCGCTGTACAACGACTGCGCGGCGCCGCGCGGCGAACATCTCTGCATGGAGATGGCAGCCCGTCAGATCGTCGCCTTCGGCGGTGGCGGCTTCTCGATGGAGTCGGGCAACCCCCTGCTCGACGACTACGTGCTCGGCCTGACCAAGGCGGAGCGGCCGCGGGTCTGCTTTCTGCCCTCGGCCAGCGGCGACGCCGACCACTACATCGTCCGCTTCTACCGGGCCTTCTCCGCCCATCGCTGCGAGGCCTCCCACATCTCGCTCTTCCGCCGCGAGCAGGGTCCGAGCGACCTGCGCCGTCATCTCCTCTCCCAGGACCTGATCTACGTCGGCGGCGGCAGCATCGTCAGCCTGCTCGGGGTATGGCGCGCCCACGGGATCGACTCGATCCTGCGCGAGGCGTGGGAATCGGGGGTGATCCTCTGCGGTCTCTCCGCCGGCTCGCTCTGCTGGTTCGCCGAGGCGGTCAGCGGCTTCCACGGCGAGCCGAAACGGCTGCGCGGTCTCGGGCTCCTGCCGTTCAGCAACTGCGTCCACTACGAGCGCGGCTCCAAGCGGGGCGAGGCCTACCACGGCTTCCTGCGCGAAGGGATGCGCGGCGGCTACGCGGCCGAGGACGGCGCCGCCCTTCACTTCCGGGGCGAGGAGCTGCACCGGGTCGTCGCCTCGCGGCCGCAGGCGCGCGGGTACCGGCTCGACGTCTCCGGTTCGCGGGTGGTGGAGATGCGGATCGCGACCACCTTCCTCGGCGATCGCGACGTGCCCCCCGCGGCGCCGCTGCCGGAGGCGCTTTCGACCGCGCCCGCGGCCTGATGGCGGTCGAAGCGGGACTTGCGGCGACTACGCCCGTGCGGCGCATCCTCGCCCTGGGAGGGCACGAGTTCAGCTCCCGCCCGCCGGACCGCGCGGTCTGCGAGCTGCTGCTGCGGCTGGCCGGTGAACGGGGCGGCGAGCGGCCGCGGATCTGCATCCTGCCGACCGCCAGCGGCGACACCTCCGACCAGATCGCCAGCTTCTACTCGGCCTTCGGCGAGCGCCACTGCGAGCCCTCCGACGTCTCGCTGTTCCGGCTCGGCCGGCGGCCGATGGCGCTGCGCGACCACCTCCTGGCCCAGGACCTGATCTACGTCGGCGGCGGCAGCCTGCTCAATCTGCTGGCGGTCTGGGAGGCGCACGACATCGCCTCGATGCTGAGCCTCGCCTGGCGCCAGGGCATCGTCCTCGCCGGCCAGAGCGCCGGGGCGATGTGCTGGTTCGAGGCCGGCATCACCAAGTCGTCGGGGAAGCCGCTGGCCGCGGCCGGCCTCGGCCTGCTCGGCGGCAGCCTCTGCGTCCACTACAACAACGAACCCGAGCGCCGCGCCGCCTACCTCGCCGCGGTCGGCGACGGGATGCCGGCGGGGTACGGCCTCGACGACTACGCCGGTCTCCTCTGGGAGGGAGAGGGAACCCCTTCGGCGCTCACCGCCCGCCGCGGTGCCCGCGCGTACAGGGTCAGCAGTCGCGACGGCGAGGTCGCCGAGTCGCCGCTTCCCGCCCGTTTCCTCCCAGCACCCGCCCCGGCGGCCCTGCGGGAGGACATCGCCGAGTTCCGACGGATCAAAACCATGCGCAAGCGTGCGGGGTGGCTGGGCTAGAAGATAACATTACGTACCCGAAACGGACTGCGGGGTGTAACATGGGCAGCGAAGCGCGAGCGACTTCTTACCCGCGCGAAACGATGCCAAACTGCGATTTGCAGGGCTTTATTCGGTTTCGATGGTCAAGTAAGGCTGTGAATATGTGGGTTCACGGGGTGGTCCTTGAAGGTTTGAGCAAAGCAGCAAATGATGCCCGTGCAATTTTGCTCGTCCTCGACCATTTCCCCCCGCGCGTACCGCAGCGGACAGGTAGCCCGTGAAACGCGCCGGGGCGGTCGCGCTATCCCTTCTCTCGGCGCCCCTCAACGTCCATCTGCTGCAGGCCCTGGAGGATGGCCCGCTGCCGCTGATCGATCTGCGGCGGTCGGTTGGCTCGCCGCCGCAGAGCACCATGCGGGTCTACTCGCGGACACTGGTCGACCTCGGCGCGCTCGAGCGGCAGCGGCAGTCCGCGTTTCCCGGCACCGTCGAGTACGGGAGCACCGAGGCCGGCAGGGCCCTGCTCGGGATCGGGGCGATTCACGAGAGCTGGCTGCGCGAAGCCCCCTCCGGACCTGTCTCCCTGGGAAGCACCGCCAGCAAGAGCGCGACGAAAGCGCTGGTCGAGGGGTGGTCGACGAACATCATCCGCGCGCTGGCGGCAAAACCCCTTTCCCTCACCGACCTGAACCGGCTGATACCGCGGATCAGCTATCCCTCCCTGGAGCGGCGGCTCGGCGCGTTGCGCCTGGCTGACCTGGTCGAGCCGTTCCCCGGGGAGGGGCGAGGCACTCCCTACCGCGCCACCCCATGGCTGCGGCGCGCGATTGTCCCTCTCGCCGCCGGCGCCTGGTGGGAGCGACGCTACCTCGCCGATCCGCCGCTGATCGGCCGCCTCGACGTCGAGGCGGCCTTCCTGCTGGCGATTCCCCTGATCGAGGTTCCGTCCGGGCTGAGCGGCAGGTGCCGCCTCGCAGTCGAGATCCAGGGCGGCTCCTCTCCGGTCTTCGCCGGCGTGCTGATCGCCCTCGAGGACGGCAAAGTCGTTTCCTGCTCCTCGCGCCTCGAAGGCGATGCCGACGCCTGGGCTTCGGGCAGCGCCGGCAGCTGGATGCGAACGATGAGCGGTCAGGACGGCGACCTCGAAATCGGTGGCGACACCGAGCTGGCGCGCGCGCTGGTCGATTCGATTCGCCGCGGCGCGGCGGTCGTCATCTAGCTGCGACACCGTAGTTCGGCGCCCCTCCAAAGTTGCGCACGCGGGACGCTGCTCATGCGCAGATGCAGGGGAAAAGTACGCCCCGCCCGGAGGCCAAGGGAGTCAGAAGTCTCCTACACACCGTCCTTGTTGTGGAGCGGGCGGAATAGGTGCACTCTTGGCCCGGGTACAAAAAGGAAGGTGGACGAGAGACCATCTTCCCTCCTTGGAGAAAGGCGTCCACCCCCTGGACGCCTTTCTTTTTTCTCTAGGCCTGGTCGGCGGCGGGCGGCGCGGTCGGGTCCGACCCCTCTTCGCCAAGTTTCTCGCGGACGATGTAGTCCTCGGCCAGCAGCAGGTTCTCGCGCGAGCGCTCGACGACGTTGAGGAGGTCGCCCATCAGCGCCACCTCCTCGACCTGCTCCTTGACGAACCACTGCAGGAACTGCTCGGCGCGGTAGTCCTTCAGCTCGCGGGCGAGCTCGAAGAGGGCGAAGATCTCGTCGCTGACGCGGCGCTCCTGCTCCAGCGCCATCCGCACCGGGGCGCTGCCGTCCTCGAAGCTGGTTCGCTGCGACTTGATGTCCGGGATGCGGACCTCCTCGCCGACGTCGAGCAGGTAACGGATCATCATCATCGCGTGCTCGCGCTCCTCCAGCGCCTGGCGGTAGAAGAAGGCGGCCAGGCGGGGGAGGGTCTCGGCGTCGTAGTAGACCGCGGCGGCGATGTACTGCTGGTGGGCGGCGAACTCGTTCGCGATCTGCTCGTTGAGGGCGTCGGGGAAAGACTTGTCAGACATCTCGGCTCCTTCTCGGGGGTGCGCTCAACCTAAAGCTTCCAGCGGAAGCCGATCTCCTCGATCGCCGGCTCGAGCGGGCTGCTCGGCAGGCCCGGCTTGGTCGCCTGCTCGGGGTCGTTGTATCCGCCCGGGGCGACGTCGTTGGGGGTGTCGGGATGGAAGATCGAGGCGAGGTACTGGATCTGGCCGCGCCCCTGGCCGAGCTCGGTCTGGCCGCCGCCGTAGGCGCCGATCCCGCGCTCGGCGCAATAGTCGTAGGCGGCGAAGAGGTTGCGGATCGGGCCGAAGCGGGAGGGCTTGACATTTACCGTTTTCGGCGGCGACCAGGGCATCGCCTCGATGTCGGCGATCGAGTGGATCGGCGCGTCCCAGGTGACCCGCTCCGAGACCGGATCGAGAAGAGGTCTGGTCTCGGGCGTTACGTCCGGGTCCTCGAGCCAGGCCTCGGGGAAGGTCTCGATCAGCTTCGCGTAGAGCTCGGGGTCGGTCTCGACGTCGACCGGGGTGCCTTTGTAGAAGCCCTTGAGGTCGAGCGAGTCGACCGCGCCGGTCTCGGCCAGGGCATCGATCAGCTCGTCGTCCCAGTCGTTGGCGGGGTCGAGCTTGAAACGCAGCGTCGGGTAGACCGCGAGGCGGGCGAGCAGCGGCTCGATCGAGGAGCTCGCGCCCTCTTCCCAGCCGGCGAGGCGCATCGAGTTGACGAAATTCACCGGTTGCGGCTCGCGGCCGAGGGCGGCGGCGAGATTGGTCCCGGCCTGGCGCAGCGCCAGGTCCAGCGCCGCCGACTCGAAGGCCCAGCGGCGGTAGTCGACCGAGACCTCGCCGCGCTCCGGCGGGCCGGCCGGAAAGAGGTCGATCCCATCGAGCCGCTCGGAGAACTCGGCGAAGGTCGAGCTGCCGGCCAGGCCCTCCGGCGGCCCATGGCTCTGCTGCCCGATGTGATCGATCGCGTCGTAAACGACGTCCTCGCCGATCCCCTCATGACCGCCACCCCGCAACCTGACGATCGTCGTCAGCCGTTCGAATGACCCCATGGTGATTTCAAGCCCTTCGAACTCACAGCCCTCTATCACCAGGGACAGGTCTGCGATCGCATCGAAGCTGGCCATCAAAGAAACCTAGCGGGCGACACGCAGCGTCTTCAGCTCCCGATCCGAATTCCCGCGGACATACCCGCCATGGGCCACGCTTTCGCGGATGAAGTCGAGGGTCTCCGTCGTCAGCCGCTCGCCGGGGAGGACGTTGGGGATCCCGGGCGGGTAGGCGGCGAGGCCCTCGGCGGCGATCCGTCCCGCGGCGGCCTCGAAGGGGATCACTTCCTGGGGGCCGAGGAAGGCCTCCCGCGGCGTCATCACCAGCTCGCCCCACGGTGGCGCGGGTGCCAGCTTCTCGTCTGGCGCCCCGGGGGTTTCCTCCAGCTCGGTGACGGCCGTGCGGAGTCCGGCGATCAGTCGTTTCCCGGCCACCGCCACCTGCTCACCGACGCCGAAGATCGCGACGACGACGTTGCCCGAGTAGAGCTCGAGGTCGATCTCGCTGACGTGGAAAGCGGCTTTCCAGAGGCGCTGGGCGCTCGACCCGGTGCCGCGCACGTCGATCCCCAATCGCATCGGGTCCCAGCCGGCTACCCCCGGGCGGCCGACCATCCGCTCGTCGAGCACGTCGAGGCCGGGGATCTGACGGATCTCTTCCCGGATCCCGGCCAGCGCCGCGAGCGCCTCGCCGAGCAGCTCCTCGCCGTGGACGGAGACCTGGCGCCGGGCGGCGTCGAGTGAGCCCGAGAGCAGGCCGCTGGGGCTGGTCGTCTCGACCAAGCTGACGCAGCGATCGACCACGGCGTCGTCGATCCGCCCGCCGCGGCCGACGTGCAGCATCGCCGCTTGGGTCAGGCTGCCGACGATCTTGTGGGTCGAGGAGGTGACGAGGTCGGCGCCGGACTCCAGCGCTGCCGTCGGCAGGTCGGGGTGGAAGTGGAGGTGCGCGCCCCAGGCCTCGTCGACCACCAGCGGCACGCCGCGCGAGTGGGCGACCTCGGCCAACGCGGCGACGTCGGCGCAGGCGCCGAAGTAGGTCGGCGAGACGACCAGCGCCGCGACCGCCTCGGGGGTTTCCTCCAGGGCCGCAGCAAGCGAGTCGGGCGTCAGCCCGTGGGCGATGCCCAGCTCGGGGTCGAGCTCGGGGGCGACGAAGGTCGGCCGCATGCCGCTGAGGACGAGGCCGTCGATCACCGAGGAGTGGACGTTGCGCTGGACGACGACCCGGTCGCCGCCGTGGGAGAGCGCCATCATCGTCGCGTGGTTCCCCTGCGAGGCGCCGTTGATCAGGAACCAGGTGCGGCCGGCGCCCCAGGCCTCGGCGGCGAGTTGCTGCGCTTCCTGGAAGGGGGTCGGTTCCGGACCGACGTCGACGCCCTCGGTGACCGAGGGGATGTCGTTGCGCAGGCCGACCTCGCCGACCAGCTCGAGCATCGCCGGGTCGGCCCCGAGGCCGCCCTTGTGGCCCGGGACCTGGAAGCGACCGGGATCGAGCTTCGCGTAGGCGAGCAGGGCATCGACGTAAGGAGTGGACTCCTGACCGTCTCCTGGCATCGAGTCGAGTCTACGGGTCGGGTTCTTGGCGGATGGACAAATTCGCCGGCGATCTTTGGACAGACCCGACGTACCGCTTGCTGGAGAATCCAGGGATCGAGCACACGCGACTTGGCTACTGGATCGAGGAGGCGGGGGAGGTCGAGCCCCGCCCGCCCCTGAGCGGCGACCGCGAGGCGGACGTGCTGGTCGTCGGCGGCGGCTACACGGGGATGTGGACCGCCTGGTACGCGAAGCAGCTCGAGCCCGAGGCCAGGGTCGTCCTGCTCGAGTCCGAGTCGGTCTGCGGGCACGGGCCGAGCGGTCGCAACGGGGGCTTCTGCAACGCGATGTGGTTCTCGCTGGCCTCGATGCGCGAACGCTGGGGGGACGAGCCGGCGCTGGCGACGGCGCGGGCGGCCGAGCAGGGGGTGGCGCGGATCCGCGCCTTCTGCGAGGAGCACGGCGTCGATGCCTGGCTGCGGCCGGCCGGCTACCTGCAGGTCTCGACGACGCCGGCGCACGACGGCTCCTGGGAGCGGTCGGTGCGGGCGTGTGCCGAGCTCGGGGTGCCGGAGATGCTGCAGCCGCTGAGCGCCGAGGAGGTTGCCGAGCGCTGCCAGTCACCCGCCTTCCGCGCCGGCGCCGTCTCGCCGACCTCGGCGACGGTGCAGCCGGCGCGCCTTGCCCTTGGTCTGCGCGAGCAGCTGCTCGCAGCGGGGGTCGAGGTCTACGAGTCCTCGCCGGTGCGCTCGTTCCGCGAGTCCGGCGACGGGGTCGAGGCGAAGACCGACGACGGCTCGGTTCGCGCCGCGCGCGCCGTGCTCGCGATCGGCAGTGCCGCCAAGAGCGACCACGGGCCGTTGCGGAGCCGCCTCACCGTCGCCTCCTCCCACATCGTCCTCACCGAGCCGGTGCCCGACGTGATCGAGCAGATCGACTGGACCAACGGCGACTGCATCACCGACTCGCGGGCCCTGCTCCACTACTTCCGCACCACCCCCGACGGCCGCATCGTCTTCGGCTGGGGCGGCGGCCGGATCGCGGCTGGGGCCCGGACCCGCGGCCGCTCGGAGGTCGACCCCGCCGTGATCGCCGCCGCGACCCGGCATCTCCACAGCTACTTCCCCGACCTGCGCGACCGCCGCATCACCCACGCCTGGGGCGGCCCGATCGACGCCTCCCCGACCCACCTCCCCGCCGTCCACCCGCTGAAGTCCGGCCGCGCCTGGGTGGCCGCCGGCTACACCGGCAACGGCGTCGGCCCGAGCAACATGGTCGGCCGCACCCTCGCCTCGCTCGCACTGGACAAGGACGACGAGCACACCAACCTCGCCTTCGTCGACCCCAAGTCCCCCCGGGTCCCACCCGAACCGTTCCACTGGATCGGCGGCGAGGCAATCCGCCTCGGCATCCTCAAGAAGGAGGAAGCGGAGATGGAAGGCCGGCAGCCCGGCCGCATCGCCTCAACCGTGGCCCAGGTCCCGAAGCTGATCGGCTTCCACATCGGCCGCTAGGCCGCGGCGGAAGCTCCGGCCGGGACGGCGATCCCGGTCTCCTGCTCGGGGCGCACGCTGGCCATCTTTTCGGCACGGCGCTGCTGCCAGGTGGCGAGGCCCATCGTCGCGCAGGTGAAGAAGAAGAGGATCATCGCGATCACGTTGACCTCGACCGGGATGCCGCGCTGGGCGGCGCCGAAGATGTAGAGCGGGAAGGTGACGGTGGTCCCGGAGTTGAAGTTGGAGATCACGAAGTCGTCGATCGAGAGGGCGAAGGCCAGCATCGCGGCACCGAAGATGCCGGGCATGATCAGCGGCAGGGTGACGAGGCGGAAGGTTTCGAGGGGGTTGGCGCCGAGGTCTTTCGCCGCCTCCTCGAGGTTGCGGTCGAAGCCGATCAGGCGCGAGCGGACGACGACGACGACGAAGCTGATGCAGAACATCACGTGGGCGATCAGGAGCGTTTGAAAGCCGAGTTTGAAGCTGCCGATCAGGAGGAAGAAGGAGAGCAGGGCCGAGCCCATCACCACCTCGGGAGTCGCCATCGGGATCACGATCAGGAAGTTGGCGCCGCGCCGGCCGAAGAACTCGTAGCGGACCAGCGCCAGCGCCATCAGCGTCCCGATCGCGGTCGAGATCACCGTCGCCAGGACCGCCAGTTTGAGGCTGGTCACCAGGGCTTCGTTCAGCTCCGGGATCCCGAAGGCGTTGCTCCAGTGGCTGAGGGTGAAGCCGACCCAGGTGAAGTTGTAGCGGCCGGCTGGATCGTTGAAGGAGAAGGCGAAGATGACCGCGATCGGGATCAGCATGTAGAGAACGACGAGGACGCCGACGATCGAGACGGCGTGCTCGCGCAGCCAACGCCAGGCGTTGCCCCTCCGTCCGCTCATCCGACCGCCTCCTCGCCCATCAGCGCCTCGGAGCCGGCGAAGCGGATGTAGACGATTACGAGGATCAGGATCAGGGCCATCAGCACGAAGGAGAGGGCGGCTGCCGCCGGGTAGTCGGACTGTTTGAGGTAGAGCGACTGGATCACGTTGCCGATCATCTGGTTGTTGGCGCTGCCGAGGAATTGGGCGTTGACGTAGTCGCCCGAGGCGGGGATGAAGGTCAGCAGCGTGCCTGCCACCACCCCTGGCGCCGAGAGCGGCAGGGTCACCCGGAAGAAGGTCTGCGTCGCCGAGGCGTAGAGGTCCTTGCCCGCCTCGATCAGCCGCACGTCGAGCCGCTCGAGGCTGGCGTAGATCGGCAGCACCATGAAGGGAAGGAAGTTGTAGGTGAGGCCGGCGATCACGGCGCCGGCGGTCGCCAGCACGTGCCCTTCCGGCGCCAGCCCGACCGCGTCGAGCACGCTGACCACCGGGCTCTGGTCGGAGAGGATCGTCTCCCAGGCCAGGGTCCGGATCAGGTAGGTGGTGAAGAACGGGGCGACCACGGCGAAGAGCATCAGGTTGCGCCAGCGCCCGGCCTTGAAGGCGATCGTGTAGGCGAGCGGGTAGGCGAGCAGCAGCGCGAACAGGGTCGCCAGGCCGGCGTAGAGGAACGAGCGCACGAACTGGGTGTCGTAGAGCCGCAGGGCGTCGGAGTAGTTGGCCCAGTGCCAGCTGAATTCGTAGGAGCCAAAGACGCCCGAGTTGAGCGACAGTTTCCCCAGGTAGTAGAGGGGGACGACGAAGAACAGAAGCAGCCAGACCGCTCCCGGTCCGAGCAGGAAGTAGGGAGCGATCCGGCGCTTCATCGGCTCAGCCGTTCAGCACCGCGTTGAATTCGCGGTTCAGGTTCTGTTCTTCTTCGCCGGTCGGCGAGGGCTGGATCGTGCAGTTCTTCGTGAACGACTTGCTCGGGAAGATCAGCTGGTTCTTGGCGATCTCCGGTTCTTCTTTGAGAAGAATCTGTTTCACGCCTTCGACCGGGCTGACGTAGTTGACGTAGGCCTCGATCTGCGCCTCGTTCTTCGGGTCGTAGGTCGAGTTGATCCAGGCCTCGGCGGCGGTCGGGTTCGGTGCCCCGACCGGGATCACCATGTTGTCCGACCAGAGGATGCAGCCCTCGGTCGGCATCCGCCATTCGATGTTCGGGTTGTCGGCCTGCAACTGGACCGCGTCGCCCGACCAGCCGATCACCGCGACCGCGTTGCCGCTGGTCAGGTCGGCGCCGTAGTCGTTGCCGGTGAAGCGGCGGATCTGCCCCGAATCCGAGGCGTCCTTGATTTTCTTGATCGCTTCCAGCCAGTCGTCTTCGCTGGCTTCGCTCGGATCGGTGCCGAGGCACTTCATCACCAGCGGCACCGTGTCGCGAAGTTCGCTCAGCATCTCGACCTTGCCCTTGTACTTGGGGTCGAAGAGGTCGCAGATCGATTTCACTTCGGGCGCGAGGTCCTTGCGGACGATGATCCCGGTCATCCCGCTCTGCCAGGGAGCGCTGTATTCGCGGTTCGGGTCGAAGCTCGGTTCCCGTAGGTTCGCGACGAGGTTCTTTTCGAAGTTCGGCAGCGCCGACTTGTCGAAGTTCTGCAGGTAGCCGAGTTCGTGCATTTTGTTCGCCATCCAGTCGGTGACGACGAACAGGCTGCGGCCCCCGGATTCACCCTGTTTGAGGAGCGGATCCATCTTCGCGAAGAACTCCTCGTTGGCGTTGACGTCCTCGATGTATTTGACCGAGACGTCCGTTTCCTTTTCGAAGTCCGGGACGGTCTGCTTGTCGATGTAGAGCGGCCAGTTGGAGATCGTCATCTCCCCAGAGGCTTTCTTTTCGAGCTTCACTTCTTCGGCTTCGGTGTCGCTGCCGTTGATGCTGCTGCCGCCGCCGCAAGCTGCGAGCCCGAGGGCCAGCGCCGCCAGGGCGACCAGCGCAGCGAGCAGAGCGGTGATCCGGTGCGGGTCCTTGTTGCTGCTCACCATCGGGTTCAACCTCCGTGCGTCGTTTCCAGTTGCGACTGGTCGGCGGCGCTGGCGCCGTCGTTGCTCTCCGCGGGTGCGCCGTTCGGCGACTCGCGGACAAGGTGCATGTGCTCGGGTTCCCAGCTGAGTGCGACGCGGGCGCCGCCGCCGGGGAGCCGCTGGCGCTCGGCCTCGTCGGCGTTGGGAACGAGGACGGTCATCCGCACTCCCTCGCCGAGGTCGACCGCGATCTGGGTCGCGGTGCCGAGGTAGAGCGAGCTGGTGACGGTCCCCTCGACCCGGGGACAGTTGTCCGGGACGGCCTCGTCGCCCGTCACGACCCGCAGCTTCTCCGGCCGCACCACCGCGTGGCAGCGCTCGCCCGCGGAGAAGCCGTCGGTCGGGGTCGAGATCGTCGTCCCCTGGTCGAGCTTCACCTCCTGCCCGCCGGCCACCGTCCCCGGCATCAGGTTGGAGACGCCGATGAAGCCGGCGACGAAGGTCGTCGCGGGGCGGTCGTAGACCTCCTCGGGGACGGCGACCTGTTCGACCCGGCCGCGGTTCATCACCGCGATCCGGTCACTCATCGTCAGCGCCTCCTCCTGGTCGTGGGTGACGTAGACGAAGGTGATCCCGACCTCGCGCTGGATCCGCTTCAGCTCTACCTGCAGTTCCTTGCGCAGCTTCAGGTCCAGGGCGCCGAGCGGCTCGTCGAGCAGCAGCACCTTCGGCAGGTTGACCAGCGCCCGCGCCAGCGCCACGCGCTGCTGCATCCCGCCCGAGAGCTGCGAGGGGCGGCGGTTCGCCTCGGAGGCGAGGCCGACCCGCTCGAGCTCGGCTCGGACCCGCTCGGCGATCTCGTCCTTCGCAACCTTCTTCCGCTTCAGCCCGAAGGCGACGTTGGCCTCGACGCTGAGGTGCGGGAAGAGCGCGTAGCTCTGGAAGACGGTGTTGGTCGGGCGCTTGTGCGGCGGCAGCTGGGCGACGTCGTCGCCCTCGATCCGGATCTCGCCCTCGCTGGGACGCTCGAACCCGGCGATCATCCGCAGCGTCGTCGTCTTGCCGCACCCGCTCGGCCCGAGCAGGGTGAAGAATTCGCCGCGGCCGAGCTCGAGGCTGAGGTCGTCGACGGCGACAAAGCTGTCGAAGCGTTTGGTCACGCCGCGCAACTCGACGCTGGTGGTCTGCTCTTGGCTCTCGTTCGATCCCGTCACGGTCTTGCCGTGGTCCCTCTACCCATTTGCCGGCACCACCAGCACCGGTCGGTCCGCCAGGTGCAGGAGCTTGTTCGGGGTCGAGCCGAGGATCACGCCTTTCAGTGGCGCCTCGCCGAAGCTGCCGACGACGATCATTCGCGCCTCGCGCTCGTCGGCGGTCTCGATCAGCGCCTCGGCGGCCCGCTTCGGGACCAGCGCCACCTCGACCTCGACGCCGCGCTCGGCCGCCTGGGCCTTCGCCTTCGAGGTCACCTCCTCGCCGAACTCCTCGATCGCTTCCTCGTGTTCGGCGATCTCGCCGCCCCAGATCCCGGGTGGCGCATAGCCGAAGACGACGACCACCCTGTCGCCGACCTCACCGGCCAGCTCCAGCGCCGCCCCCAACGCCGCTTCGCCGCAGGCCGAGCCGTCGTATCCGACCACGATCTGTCCCATCACTCCGCCTCTCCGGTCGGGCCGGGTGGCGGGGCTTCGCCCTCGAGGAACCCGGCCGGCACCACCTCTGGCCGTCGTTTGAAGAAGGCGGGGAACTTGCGCCACTGGACCCACATCAGGACGAATCCGAGGACGAGGAAGAAGGCGGCGATCGCCAACGGCGGCCCGATCCCGAGCCAGGCGGTTTCCGATTCGGAGTTGGCCGGGTCGGAGAGTTCGATCGCGTTCTTGATCAGCAGGTAGAAGAGGATGATCCCGCCGACGGTCGGGCCGATCCCGATGAAGAAGAAGTTTTTGACGCTGCGAAAGAGCTCGCGCCGGTAGTAGATCGTGCAGGCAAAGCCGGTGAGGCCGATGTAGAAGGCGATCATCAGGCCGAGGGCGGCAATCGAATCGAAGAGGATGTCTTCGCTGACCAAGGTCAAGCCGACGTACCAGACGATCGAGATCGCCCCCATCAGGATCGTCGAGATATGCGGGGTGAGGAAGCGAGGGTGGACCCTGCCGAGGCTCTTGGGCATCGCCTTGGCCCGCGCCATTGAGAGCGTGGTTCTGGCCGTGGGGAGGATGGTCGTTTGCGTCGACGCCGCCGCTGAGGTGAGCACGGCGATGATCAGGATCTTGTCCAGCGGTGAGCCGAAGACTTCGGTGCCGAGAGAGCTGAGCACGTCTTCTTGGTTTTTGACCAGGTTGTCGACACCGGCATAGGCCTGGGCGGCGAAGCCGACGATTACGTAGATGCCGAGCAGGATCAGGGTGCTGATCACGGTCGCCTTGCCCGGTGCCTCGCTGGAGTCCTCGGTCTCCTCGTTGACCGTCGCGGTCGTGTCCCAGCCCCAATAGATGAAGACCGCGATCAGCATCCCCGCCGAGATCTCACTCGGGCTCAGCGAGAAAGGGTTGATCCAGGAGAGGCTGGGGTGGATCGAGGCCGCGGAGGCACTGCCCGCGTAGACCTTGATCAGGGCGACGACCGAGAACAGCGCCAGGGTGAAGATCTCCGCCGCCAGCAAGCCGACCTGGGTGCGGGCCGAGAGCTCGATCCCGATCACCACGATCGCGGTCATGATCACTATCCAGATGACGCCGACGACGGTCACGGCGGCGGTCGATTCCGCCAGGGTGGTCAGCCCGAAGAGCTCGAAGCTGTAGAGACCGGCGATCTGGGCGAGGTTGGCCATCACGATGATGTCGGCGACGACGATCGTCCAGCCGGCGATCCAGCCCAGCTGCGGGCCCATCGCCTTGGTCACCCAGGAGAAGCTGGTGCCGCAGTCCGGGTCGGCTTTGTTCAGGTAGTAGTAGCCGCCGGCGACGAGGAACATCGGGACGAAGCTGACCAGGAGGATCGCCGGCGAGCCGAAGCCCACCGCCGCGGCGACAAGTCCGAGCGTCGCGGCGAGGCTGTAGCCGGGGGCGGTCGAGGCGACGCCGATGACGACGGAGGAGACGAACCCGATCGCGTTCTTCTTCAGCCCCTTGTCGCCAGCGGCCGAGCCCATGCCGGGGGCCGTGGTCGCCTCTGCGCCGGTGGAGCCGGGTGGGGGAACGGCGGTGCTCTCCATCTCTACCTCCGGCTCCTCTCGGTTGGTGCAGTCCCGTCCTTCACCAGCGACGGTAAGCCCCGGTGGCAGACCGCGCAAGTGGCGAATGTCCTAAAAGCACAGGAGCCACTTATACATCGCGTACAAGCTGTTCTCTAGTCCTTGACCCAAAGACCACTTGCGAATGTCGCGACCTGGCTCTAGCTTTGTCCATAACGTCGTAATCGAGGAGGAGGGCCTCATGGCCACCGCGTCGCAAGCTCCCGCAGGAACCGATCTCCAGCAACTGGCTCGCCAACACCTCTGGATGCACTTCTCGAGGATGGGCGCCTACGGCCCCGACCACGAGGTGCCGATCATCACCCGGGCCGAGGGCTGCTACGTCTTCGACGAACACGGCAACCGCTACCTCGACGGCCTCTCCGGCCTCTTCTGCGTCAACGCCGGCCACGGCCGCACCGAGTACGGCGAGGCCGCCGCCCGGCAGATCGAAGAGCTCGACTTCTACACCCTCTGGAGCTACGCCCACCCGAAGGCGATCGAACTGGCTGCGCGGATCGCCAACCTGGCCCCCGGCGACCTCAACCGCGTCTTCTTCACCTCCGGCGGCTCGGAGGCGGTCGAGTCGGCGCTGAAGCTCGCCCGCAACTTCCACCGCATGCACGGCAAAGGCCAGAAGCACAAGGTGATCGCCCGCGAGGTCGCCTACCACGGCACCTCCCTCGGGGCACTCTCGGCCACCGGCATCACCGAGCTGCGCAGCCAGTTCGAGCCCCTCACCCCGGGCGGCTGCCACGTCCCGAACACCAACATCTACCGCTGGCCCGACAACAAGGACCCGCTGTGGGTGGCGGACGCGATCGAGGAGCGGATCATCTTCGAGGGGCCGGAGACGGTCGCCGCGGTGATCCTCGAGCCGGTCCAGAACGCCGGCGGCTGCTTCGTCCCGCCCGACGGTTACTTCCAGCGGGTCCGCGAGATCTGCGACGAGCACGACGTGCTGATGATCTCCGACGAGGTGATCTGCGCCTGGGGCCGCCTCGGCCACTACTTCGGCTGCGAACGCTTCGGCTACCAGCCGGACATGATCACCGTCGCCAAGGCTCTGACCTCCGCCTACGCGCCGATGGGCGGGGTGATCGCCTCCGACCGGGTCGCCGAGCCGTTCATGGAGGGGGACGCCTCCTTCGCCCACGGCTTCACCTTCGCCGGCCACCCGATCGCCGCCGCGATCGCGATGGCCAACCTCGACGTCTACGAGCGAGAGGACCTCTGTGGCCACGTGCTGGCCAAAGAGAGCGAGTTCCGCGGCATGCTGGAGACGCTGCACGACCTGCCGATCGTCGGCGACGTGCGCGGCGCCGGCTACTTCCACGCGGTCGAGCTGGTCAAAGACAAGGAGACGAAGGAGAGCTTCAACGACGAGGAGTCCGAGCGGCTGCTGCGCGGCTTCCTCTCCGCCGAGCTCTATAAACGCGGGCTGATCTGCCGCGCCGACGATCGCGGCGACCCGGTCGTGCAGCTGGCGCCGCCGCTGATCGCCGACACCGAGCAGTTCGAAGAAATCCACGACGTCCTCCGTGCGGTGCTGACGGAGGCCTGGGACCAGATGGGCCGCGGCGCTCACGCCGAGTCGGCGCGGCCGGATCACCTGCGACGAAATTAGGGGCCACGGTGCTCACCGTCCAGAGCCTGCTCGACGAGCTCGACCTCGAGTTGGCGGCCGGCGCGGACGCCGCCGCCGCGCCGGTTCGCTGGGTCCACATCTCCGAGCTGGAGGACCCGACTCCGTGGCTCTCGGGCGGCGAGCTGATGTTGACGACGGGGATCCCGCTGGAGACCGCCGCCAAGCAGCGCGCCTTCATCCGCCTGCTCGCCGACCGCAACCTGGCCGGCCTCGGGTTCGGCACCGGCTTCAACCACAAATCGCTGCCCAAGGCGCTGGTCGACGAGGCCGAGAAGCGTGACTTCCCGCTCTTCGAGGTGCCTTACTCGGTGCCGTTCATCGCGATCACCGAGAAAGCCTTCGCCAAGCTCGTCAACGAGCAGTACGAGGTCCTGCAGCGGGGGATCGCGGTCCAGCGCCGGCTCGAGCGGCTGGTCCTCGAGGAGCGCGGCCTGGAGGAAATCGCCGCCACCGTCGCCTCCGCCGTCGGCGGCACGGTCGCGGTGCTCGACAACCGCGGCGAGCGGCTCGCCGGCAAGGGCTTCCGCCGCCAGCTCTCGGCCGAGGCGATCGCCGCTATCCGCAAAGAAGCCCTCGGCCACGCCCACGACGGCCACCCCTTCGTGCCCTCGCACCCGAGCGTCGCCGGACGGGCGCTGGCGCACCCGGTGATCTCCCCCGGCGGCGGGCCGCCGCAGGCCTGGGTCGTGATCGTCCGCGACTCCGGCGGCCTCGGCGACTTCGAGCGGCTGATCCTGCAGCAGTCGGTCGCGGTGGTTGCGCTGGAGCTGATGCGCCGCCGCGTCGCGCAGGAGACCGAGCGGCGGCTGGCCGGCGACGTTCTCGCCGCGGCGCTCGGCGGCCGGATGGAGGCGACCGAGCTGCGCCGCCGGCTCGAGCCTTTCGGGATCGGCGAGGAAGCCGCCGTCGTCGTCTTCTCGCTCGAGGACCCCGCCGCCGCGGCCGGTCCGCTGGAAGCGGCGCTCGCCGCCGACGCCTGCCCGGCCGTCGTCGCCCCGCACAGCACCGGCGGCCGCGAGCTGCTCTGCGCGGTGATCGACTGCGCCGACCGCGACCCGATCGACGTCGCCACCGAGGTCCGCCGCGAGCTCGCCCGCGACCGCGGCGTCATCCGCGCCGGCGCCAGCCGCCCGGCGCCGCCCGAGCGCCTGCGCCACTCCTTCCACGAGGCGCGCTGCGCCCTGGAGGCGACTGCCTTTCACAACGGCTCCGCCCCGGAGGTCGCCTCCTGGCGGGACCTCGGCGCCTTCACCCTGTTGCTCTCGATTCAGGACGACGACGCGCTCGACCTCTACTGCGACAGCGTCCTCGGCCCGATCGAGCGCGGCGACGAGGAGTACGGCGGCGAGCTGCTGCGCTCGCTGGAGGCCTTCATCGAGCAGAACGGCCAGTGGGAGCGGGCGGCCCGCCAGGTCTACTGCCACCGCCACACGCTGCGCTACCGGATGCGCAAGGTGGAAGAGCTGACCGGGCGCGATCTATCTCGCGCCCACGACCGCATCGAGTTCTGGCTGGCCCTGCGAGCGAGGGAGCTTGTCGCATGAAGATAGGAGTGCCTACCGAGATCAAGTCCGACGAGTACCGCGTCGCGGTCACCCCCGCCGGGGTGCGAGAACTCTCCGAGCACGGCCACCAGGTGCTGGTCCAGGCCGGCGCCGGCGAGGGCAGCGCGATCGCCGACGGCGAGTACGAGGCGCAGGGGGCGACGATCGTCCCCGACGCCGCCGCGGTCTTCGGGGCGGCGGAGATGATCCTCCACGTCAAGGAGCTGCAGCCGACGGAGATCGAGATGCTGCGGCCGGGACAGCTGCTCTTCACCTACCTGCACCTGGCCCCCGACCCCGAGCAGACGCGCGGACTCTGCGGCTCGGGCGTGACCGCGATCGCCTACGAGACGGTCGAGGACCCGCACGGGCGGCTGCCGCTGCTGGCGCCGATGAGCGAGGTGGCGGGGAAGATCGCGACCCAGGCCGGGGCGTTCATGCTGGAGAAGCCGATGGGCGGCCGCGGGATCCTGCTGGGAGGGGTCCCCGGAGTCGCAGCCGCCAACGTGATGGTGATCGGTGGCGGCGTGGTCGGGATGAATGCGGCTTTCATCGCGATCGGGATGGAAGCCGACGTCTTCGTCTATGACCGCTCGATCGACCGCCTGCGCGAACTCGAAGTCGATTTCGGCGGCCGCTGCTCGACCGTCTACTCGACGACGCTGGCGATCGAGCAGATGCTGCCCAGCGCCGACCTGGTGATCGGCGCCGTCCTCGTCCACGGGGCGCGGGCGCCGTACGTGATCCGCCGCGAGCAGCTGGCGCTGATGAAGCCCGGCGCGGTGCTGGTCGACGTCGCGATCGACCAGGGCGGCTGCTTCGAGACCTCGCGGCCGACCACCCACCGCGAGCCGACCTTCGAGGTCGACGGGATCACCCACTACTGCGTCGCCAACATGCCCGGCGCGGTCCCGATCACCTCGACCCATGCCCTGACGAACGCAACGCTTCCTTACGCGCTGGCGCTCGCCGACCACGGCGTCGCCGAGGCGATCCGCCACGATCCCGGCCTGCGGCTCGGGGTCAACGTCGCCGGCGGCAAGGTCACCCACCCGGCGGTCGCCGAGGGAGTGGGTATGGAGTACGTGACGGTCGAGGACGCACTCGGCCTCGATCAGACTGTGAAGGGGTAGAACGAACTTGAAAACGAGCATCGATTTGGGAGGAGCTGAATGAGCACCTACGCGGTAGTCAACCCGGCAACTGGCGAGACGATCAAGGAGTACCCGGAGATCAGCGACGGGGATCTCCGCGCCGCGATCGACCGCGCCGACCAGGCCTCGAAGAGCTGGCCCGCTTCCTCCGCGGTCGCCGAGCGCGCCGCGCTGGTGCGGAAGGTCGGCGAGCTGCACTCCGAGCGCCGCGAGCAGCTGGCCGAGATCATCGTCCGCGAGATGGGCAAGCCGATCGAGCAGGCGCTGATGGAGGTCGACTTCGCCGGGATGATCTACGGTTTCTACGCCGACAGCGCCGAGAGCCTGATGGCCGACGAGCCGATCGAGCTGCTCGGCGGCGAGGGCACGGCGATCATCCGCCGCAGCCCCTTCGGCGTCCTGCTCGGGATCATGCCCTGGAACTTCCCCTACTACCAGGTGGCCCGCTTCGCCGGCCCGAACCTGGTGATCGGCAACGCGATCCTGCTCAAGCACGCTCCCCAGTGCCCGGAATCGGCCGAGGCGATGCAGCAGATCTTCAATGACGCGGGGGCTCCCGAGGGCGCCTACGAGAACGTCTACGCGACCAACGAGCAGATCGAGTGGGTGATCGCCGACCCGCGCGTGCACGGGGTCTCCGTGACCGGCTCCGAGCGCGCCGGCGCCGCCGTCGCCGAGATCGCCGGGCGCAACCTGAAGAAGGTCGTGCTCGAGCTCGGCGGCTCGGATCCCTTCATCCTGCTCGGCACCGACGACCTCGACGAGGCGGTCACCGCCGCCGCCGAAGCGCGGCTCGACAACACCGGCCAGTCCTGCAACGCGGCGAAGCGGTTCATCGTCGCCGACGAGTACTACGACGACTTCCTCGAGAAGTTCAAGCAGGAGCTGGAGGGGGCGAAGCCCGGTGACCCGACGGCCGAGGACACCGCGGTGGGGCCGCTCTCCTCGCAGACGGCGGCCGACCGGCTCGAGGACCAGGTCAAGCGGGCGGTCGCCAACGGGGCCGAGGTGCTGGTCGGCGGCAAGCGCGACGGCAACTTCTTCGAACCGACGATCCTCACCGGGATCAAGCCGGGCGACGAGGCCTCCCAGGAAGAGTTCTTCGGGCCCGTCGCGCAGGTCTACCGGGTTGGCTCCGAGGAGGAGGCGATCGAGCTCGCCAACCAGACGCCGTTCGGGCTCGGCTCCTACGTGATGACCACCGACCCGGAGCAGGGCGAGCGAGTCGCCGACAAGATCGAAGCCGGGATGGTCTACATCAACCTGGTCGGGGCCGACAGCCCGGAGCTGCCGTTCGGGGGCTTCAAGCGCTCGGGCTTCGGCCGCGAGCTGGGCCGCTACGGCGCCGACGAGTTCGTCAACAAGAAGCTGATCCGCAGCGCCTAGGCGCCCGAGCCGTTTAGGCTTGGCGAGGGTTACCTACTGAAACGACGAACAGGCGGGGAATGAGAACTGTTCTGGTCTTGGCGGCGCTGGCCGCGCTGCTCATAGTCGGTACTGCGCTGGCCGCGGCGCCCGAAGAAGAAGACGTGCGCTGTCACGGGCGCCGGGCGGAGATCGTCGGCACCGACGGCAACGACGTGATCCGCGGCACGCCGGAGCGCGACGTGATCGCCGGCGGCAAGGGCGACGACGTGATCTTTGGCAGCCTCGGCAACGACCTGATCTGCGGCGGCCCGGGGACCGACCAGCTGCACGGCGGCCGCGGCAACGACGAGGTCTACGGCGACGCCGGCGACGAGGATCAGGTCAGCGGCGCCCTCGGTGACGACAAGGTCGTCGGTGGGCCGGGAGCCCGCGACGAGGTCGCCGGCGACCTCGGCATCGACATCGTCAACGGCGGTCCCGGCGACGAAGACCTGGTCCACGGCGACTACGGCTACGACCGGATGTCCGGCGGCGCCGGCAGCGGCGACATCGCCTCCTTCGCGACGGCGCGGGCGGGCGGCAAGGGCAGCGGCGTCTGGGCCTCGCTGCGGACCCACCGGGCGCGCGGCGACGGCCACGACAAGCTCTTCGGCTTCGAGAGCCTCGAAGGCTCCGCCTTCCGCGACACGCTGATCGGCAGCCCGCAGGCGAACGTGATCGACGGCGGTCTCGGCGACGACCATCTCGTCGGCGGCGGCGGTCCCGACACGATCGACGGCGGCCAGGGCACCGACGGCTGCGAGGGCGCCAAAGGCCGGACGACCTCCTGCGGCAAGGAACCGGCCCCGAAGGGGTCCGCTTACGTCGCGCTGAACCAGACGCCCGGCGGCGGCGCCGGGCTGCAGATCGTCGGCGGCGGTGGGCGCGACCAGTTCGTCGTCGCCTTCGACGAATCGACCCAGACCTTCGGCATCACGGCGAAAAAGGGGCTGGCGATCGGCCCCGGCTGCTCGCACGCGCCGGGCAGCGCGCTCACCGTCTCCTGTCCAGCGAACGGCCCGGGGCGCTGGCTGATGGCCGACCTCGGCCCCGGCGCCGACAGCCTGCGGGTCGAAGGAACGCTCGAGTCGATCGGCAGCGTCCGCTTCGCTGGCGGCTTCGGCAACGACACGATCAAAGCCGGGCCCGAGGATGACCTGGTCGAGTCCGGGCCGGGGGCGGACAAGCTCTACGGCGGCGACGGGGCCGACGGCCTGGTCGGCGGCCTGCCGGGGCCGACCTACCTCTACGGCGAAGGCAGCGGCGACCTGCTGGCGGCCGGCGGCGGTTGCGCCGGCGGGGCGCTGGTCGGCGGCCCGGGCCGCGACGACGCCTCGTTCGCCGAGACCCAGGCGCATCCCGGCCTGCTGATCGTCTCCTTCCTCGCCCACGCGGCCTGGGTGACGACCGTCAAGGGCTGCCACCATGTTCACCTCTCGCCGACCGACGAGGACATGGAGGGCTCCTTCGACTGGGACGTCCTGATCGGCGACAGCGGTCCCAACGCGATGCTCGGCCAGCCGGGCGCGGACCGCTTCTACGGCATGGGCGGCGAAGACATCATCGACGCCCGCGACGGGGTCAAAGACTTCTCGATCCAGTGCGGCCGCGGCGAACCGCCGCGGCAGATCAAGGTCAGGGGCAAGAACGGCAAGCCGGAAACGAAGGAAACCCAGGGCACCGGCCAACCCGCCGGCCGAGCGATCACCGACTCCTTCGACCCCAGCCCCTACAACTGCTCCTTCGTAAAACACGGCACCCCCGTCCCCGGCCTAAACGGCTAACCGCTCCAGAGCCGCAATAGCGGCCGAGCACGCAAACAGCGCCCAAACCCCAGCGGCGCCCGCCGAGGGACGGGCCGCAGGGGGGAGAACCTGGGTGGCGTTCGTCCTTTGTATCCCTATGGGCGACAAAGGACGAACGCCGATCCGGCATTGGGCCCTTATGGACCTTTCGACCCGCCAGCACGGTGTCGTCTCAACCCCTCAGCTGGCCAAGATGGGCTACTCCCGAAGCTCGGCAGCCAAGGCGGCTGGCGTCGCTCGGCTGCATCGTCTCCATCACGGTGTTTACGCCGTGGGACACAGGCGATTGAACTGGCATGCACGGTGTTGGGCTGCCGTGCTTGGGGCCGAAGCCAATGAGACGGATGAGGTGGTTTGGCCGGCGGTGGCTAGTCATGGGTCCGCCGCCTATCTGTGGGGGCTGTATCGGTTTGCGCCGGAAACGATCGATGTGACGGCGCCGATTCGGCGACGGGCGACGCGGGAGTTTCGGGTGCACTTCTCCTCGATCCTTGCGGTCGAGGATCGGCTGGAGCGGGAAGGGATACCGGTCACCTCGATGCCGCGGACGCTGCTCGATCTCTCGATCCGCGCCAAGCCCGCGCAGATCGAACGTCTTCTGGAGCGGGCCGAAGAAATCGAGCTCCTCGACCTCTTCGAGACGCACGGGACCCGCGCCGCCTTCGAGCGGGATCACCTTCGCCAAGAGGAACTGAAGCTGCTGGGCGTCGAGATGATCCGCGTCACCCGTCCCCGCCTGCAGTGTGAACCCGACGCGGTGCTCCGCAACCTCGCAACCTTCCTCGAGCGCCGCCGCGCCGAGCTGGACCGCGCTTGAACTAGGCTTGGTCCATGGCACGGAAGACCGCCAAAGGGGACGAGGCCGCGGCCGTCGCCGCTGCGATCGCGCAGTTCGAGGCCGAGTTCGCCGGGGCGTCCGCGCCCGAGCGCCCGCAGGCGCCCGCCTGGCAGCGCGCCGCCCTGCTGGAGGGCGTCAGTGCCAAGGAGACCATCGAGGACCTACGAGGAGGATCCGCATGGCTGTCGTGAAAATCATCGAGCTGGTCGGCAGCTCCAAGACGTCCACCGACGACGCCGCCAAACAGGCGCTGCAGCAGGCCCAGGGCTCGCTGCGCAACATCCGCGCGGTCGACATCGTCTCGACCGGAATCCGCGGCGAGAATCTCGACGAGTACCGCGCCCACGTCCGCGTCGCCTTCCTGATCGAGGGGACGGAGGTCGACTGATGGCCGACGCGCCGCAGGGGGAGGTCAAGGAGGTCTCGCGCGAGGAGGCTCGCAAGCTGATCGACGAGGGCGCGCAGCTGGTCGACGTGCGCGCCGACCACGAGTGGGAGGCGGGACGGATCGCCGGCGCCGCCCACGTGCCGCTGCCGGAGCTGCCGCAGCGGCTCGGGGAGATCGACAAGGACCGCCCGGTCGTCGTCTACTGCCGCGGCGGCAACCGCTCGACGATGGCGACCGACGCCCTCGCCGAAGCCGGCTACGACGCCCACAAGCTGAGCGAGGGCATCGTCGGCTGGTCCGAGGAGGACCTGCCGCTGGAGCCGGAGGGCGGCTATGTCGCTGACTCCGGCGAAGCGGCGGCAATTCTCCAAGCGCAGAAAAAACCGTCCCACAGCTGAGTTTTCCGCTCTGCGCAGGGCTTTTTCTCGTCCCGCGCGGGCGGCCAGACCGTTCCGGCGACCAGTCAAGAAATTAAATACCTGAATCCCAATCGGGTTTGCTACCTTTCCACCCATGGAGGTAGCCGTCGCAGAGAACAAGGAGCAGCGGGGCAAGGGCCGGGTCGGAACCCCCCAGAACCCCGAGACCTACGAGAACGTCCCCGGGTACGTAATCCCGATCATCGAGCGCGAGTTCGACGACTTCGACAACGAAGCCGAGCAGTTCCTCTCCGGGCAGCTGGAAGAGAACCAGTTCATCGGCTTCCGCCTCAAACAGGGCGTCTACGGGCAGCGCCAGCCCGACGTCCAGATGATCCGCATCAAGCTTCCGTTCGGCGGGGTCACGCCTGAGCAGATGGACACCTTCGCCAGCGTCGTCGAGAAGTACGCGCCGCTGAACAAGGGCCACATCACCACCCGCCAGAACATCCAGATCCACCACATCCCGCTGCGCGACACCGAGCTGCTGCTGCGCGAGATCGCCGAAGCCGGCCTCTCCTCGCGCGAGGGCTGCGGCAACACGGTCCGCAACGTCACCGGCGACCCCTGGGCCGGCGTCGCCGCCGACGAGGTCTTCGACCCGACCGCCTACGGCACCGCCTACGTCCGCTACTTCGTCCGCCACCCGACGACGCAGCTGATGCCGCGCAAGATCAAGACCTCGTTCACCGGCTCCGCCGAGGACCGGGCGATCAGCGGCATCCACGACATCGCCTTCCTCTCCGTCGAAAGGGACGGGGTCAAGGGCTTCGAGGTCCGGGTCGGCGGCGGCACCTCGATCATGGCCCGCGTCGCCCCGACGCTCTACGAGTTCGTCGAGGCCGACAACGGCGACTACCTCAAGGTCGCCGAGGCCGTCTTCCGCATCTTCGACCGCCAGGACTGGCTGCGCGTCAACCGCGCACGCGCCCGGATCAAGGTCCTCGTCGACAAGATCGGCATGGACGCCTTCCGCGAGCTCGTCGACGAGGAGCTCCAAGGCGACTGGGTGGCGGAGCGCGAATTCGGCCCCGAGCTGGTCGAGCGCCTCAGCTTCAGCGTCGACGAGGAGGCAGGCGCCCCCGAGGCGCCGCTCTCGCCGTCCTCGCCGAACGGCGACCGCACCGAGTTCGAGCGCTTCCTCGCCGGCAACGTCGCGCCGCAGCGCCAGGAGGGCTTCTCGACCGTCGAGGTCAAGGTCACCCGCGGCGACCTCACCCCGGAGCAGTTCCGCGGCCTCGGCCAGATCATGCGCGAGTTCACCGGCGGCTCGGCCCGCAGCACGGTGCAGCAGAACTTCGTCCTCCGCTGGGTCCGCGACGAGGCGCTCTACGACGTCTGGGAGCGGCTCGAGGCCCTCGGCCTCGGCGAGGCCGGCGCCCGCGAGATCACCGACGTGGTCTCCTGCCCCGGCACCGACAGCTGCAAACTCGGGATCACCGCCTCGATGGGCCTCAACCGGGCGATCAAGGAGCGGGTCACCTCGATGCAGATCAGCGATGAGCTGACCAAGCGCATCCACATCAAAATGAGCGGCTGCCCCAACGGCTGCAGCCAGCACCACATCGCCAACATCGGCTTCTACGGCGCCTCGCTGAAGGTCGGCGGCCGCCCGATGCCCGCCTACATCCCTCACATCGGCGGCAACTTCGAGGGCGGCGAGGTGATCTTCGGCACGCGGCTCAAATCGCGGCTCCCCGCCAAACGGGTCCCCGAGGCCGTCGAGCGCTGGATCCACCTCTACGAGGGCGACCGCAACGAGGGCGAGGAGTTCAACGCCTTCGCCGAGCGGGTCGGTGCCGAGCCCTTCGAAGCGGCGATCAAGGAGCTGACCCTGCCGGCGGAGTTCAGCCTCGAGACGATGGAGCAGTTCATCGACTGGAACCGATCGAGCCCGTACGAGGTCGTGCGGGGAGAGGGGGAGTGCGCGATCTAGCGCGCGCCCGCGCGATGAAGCCGCCTCCCGTCACTCTCTCCGGCACCGTGCCTACACCGGCCGACCTCGACCACGAGGCGATCGCCGCTGATCTGGAGGGAAGCACGGCCTCCGAGGCGCTGGAGTGGATGTTCGAGAATTTCGGCGCCCGCCACTACATCGCCTGCTCGTTCCAGAAAACGAGCTCGGTGACCGCCCACCTGGCGAGCACCGTCAACCCCGAGGCGCGCTTCTTCTACCTCGACACCGACGTCCTCTTCGAGGAGACCTACGAGACCCGCGACCGGCTCGCCGAGTCGCTGGGGATCGAGTTCGACCGTTTCCACAACCTCACGCTCGCCGAGCAGGAGGCCGAGCACGGCCCCGAACTCTGGAACCGCGATCCCGACTCCTGCTGCGGCATCCGCAAGGTCGAGCCGATGCGCCGCGCCCTATCTTCCGTAGACTGCTGGGTCGCCGGCGTCCGCCGGGCAGACTCCAGTTCCCGAGCCAAAACCCCGAAGTTCGGCTGGGACAAGCGCTTCAACCTCTGGAAGCTGAACCCCCTCGCGGACTGGACCGAGCGCGACGTTTGGAACTACATCCGTGAGCACCACCTCCCGTACAACCCGCTTCACGATCACGGCTACCCGTCGATCGGTTGCACCCACTGCACCCAGCCGGTCGAACCGGGTGGGGATCTGCGCGCAGGCCGCTGGACCGGCCTGGCAAAGACCGAGTGCGGGATCAACTAGCGGCGCCGGCAAGCCGCCCCCTTCTGAGCAAAGACCACTTTCCCCGACCCGATAGGTGAGATGAGCGAGACCATGGCTGAGTTGTCCCTGACCCTTTCCGAGCGCCACACGGCGGACTTCGAGATGATCGGCAACGGTGGATTCGCGCCGCTGACCGGCTTCCAGGGCTCCGCCGACTGGGAGCGCGTCTGCAGCGAGATGCGGACCACCGACGGCGATTACTGGCCGATCCCGATCACCCTGGCGTCAGACCTCGAGTGCGAGGTCGGCGACGTCGTCGAGCTCTCCTCCGACGAAGGCAAGAAGCTCGGTCGCCTCACCGTCGAGGAGATCTGGGAGCGCGACGTCAAGCGCGAGGCCGAGCAGGTCTACGGCACCACCGACGAGGCCCATCCGGGCGTCGCCGCGATCTACGAGGAGGGCAACCGCATGCTGGCCGGCCCGATCGAGGTCGACGCGCTGCCCGACCACGACGAGGCCTTCATGCGCCGCTACAAGACGCCGGCCGAGCACAAAGCCGACTTCGAGGCGCGTGGCTGGAAGAAGATCGTCGCCTTCCAGACCCGCAACCCGATCCACCGGGCCCACGAGTACCTGACCAAGGCCGCGCTGGAGACCTGCGACGGGCTCTTCATCCACCCGCTGATCGGCAAGACCAAGGCTGGCGACATCCCCGCCGACGTGCGGATGCGCTGCTACGAGGTGCTGATGGAGAACTACTACCCCGACGACCGGGTCGTGCTCGGCGTCAAGCCGGCGAAGATGCACTACGCCGGCCCGCGCGAGGCCGTTCTCCACGCGATCGTCCGCCGCAACTACGGTGCGACGCATTTCATCGTCGGCCGCGACCACGCGGGCGCCGGTGACTACTACGGCACCTACGACGCTCAGAAGATCTTCGACACGATCGACGTCGACGAGCTCGGGATCGAGCCGCTGATGTTCGAGCACACCTTCTGGTGCAACGAGTGCGAGGGACTGGCCTCCAACAAGACCTGCCCTCACGACCAAGACGCGCATCTGTTCCTCTCCGGGACCAAGGTCCGGGAGATGCTCGGCAACGGCGAACGGCCGCCGCACGAGTTCTCGCGCGACGAGGTCGCCGACATCCTGATCGACGCTTACAAGGAGGACTGACGACGTATGGCTGGTGAGAAGGGCTTCACCCTCTGGTTCACCGGGCTCTCCGGAGCCGGCAAGACGACTATCTCCCGACTGCTGGAGGGGCACCTGCTCGAGCGCGGCTCGAAGCTGGAGATCCTCGACGGGGACGTCGTCCGCGAAAACCTCTCCAAGGGGCTCGGCTTCTCGAAAGAGGACCGCGACACCAACATCCGGCGGATCGCCTTCGTCGCTGACCTGCTCAGCCGCAACGGCGTGCCGGTGATCACCGCGGCGATCTCCCCCTACAAGGAGATCCGCGACGAGGCTCGCCAGCTGATGGGCGACCGCTTCGTCGAGGTCTACGTCGAGGCTTCGGTCGACACCTGCGCCGAGCGCGACGTCAAGGGTCTCTACGCGAAAGCGTTCTCCGGCGAGATCAAAGAATTCACCGGCGTCTCCGACCCCTACGAGGCCCCGGAGAACCCCGAGTTCGTCTGCCACACCGAGAGCGAGTCCCCCGAGGAGTCGGCCGACAAGCTGCTGGCCTACCTCGAGTCCCGGGGCCTGATCTCGGCCAAGGAGACTGCTGCGGCTTAGTCGCCAAGTCGGGGCTGAGTCTTTGAGGGGAGGGGCGAGAGCCTCTCCCCTTTTTTTATCTCGTGAAGCGCTCGAAGTTCTCGCGGTCTTCCTCGAGGCGCTTTCTCAGGCGCGCCTTGAAGGCCTCGTCGGACAGTTCGCGGGCGACGTGGTCCTCGATTGCTTCGCGGATTGCCCTGGAAACAGATACGCCGTTCGCGCGGGCGACGGCGGCGATCTCCGCCGCGATCTCCTCGGGTAGGCGCAGGCTGAGGACTTTGGTCGCCATCGCGTTGACAGACGATAGGCGAATATGTAACATTTTGTCTGTATACGGTCCCGGGTAGACGTCTAGGCGTTAAGGTACAAATGCCGTATACGGGTCGACAGAAACTGTTGACAACCCCGTGGTCAAACCCCGGCTCGACGCAGGCCCGAGGTGCTCTCGGGTCACTGCGCGAGTCGGGTGAATCTTGCCCTCAGGGCCTGGGCGGCACCTGGGGCTCGCCGAGGCCGTAGGTGTCGTAGGCGCCGAACTTGGCGAAGGTCTTGTGGGTGGGGCCGTGGTAGTCGGAGCTGGCGGTGGGGACGAGGTCGAGCTCGGCGCAGAGCTCGAGGAGGTGTTCGGTCTGCTCCTTGGAGTGGGTCGGGTAGTAGGTCTCGACGCCGTCGGCCTTGAGGGACCGGATCAGGTCGTCGACCTCGGAGGGCTCGGAGATGTCCCAGTAGGGGTGGGCGATGACGGCGATGCCGCCGGCTTCGCGGATCAGCGCGATCGCCTGCTCGGCGGTCGGCCAGCGGCGGGGGACGAAGGCCTTGGCGCCGGGCACCAGGTACTCCTCGAAGAAGGGACCGAGGTCGCCGGTCGCGCCGGCGGCGCGGGCGATGTGGGGGCGGCCGATCGAGAGCGCGTCGCCGGCCTCGCGCACCGCGTCCTCGAGGTGCAGGTCGAAGCCCTCGCCGCGCAGCTTCTCGACGATCTCCCCGGCCCGCGTCACCCGTTCGTGCTGAGCCCGCTCGCAAGCACCGGCGATCTTCCCCAGATCGATCCAGTAGCCGCAGATATGCAGGTCTTCCGCGTACTCGTGCACGCAGGACATCTCAATCGCCGGCACCAGCTCAACCCCAAGCTTCTCCGCCGCCACCTGCGCATCGCTCACCCCGGCGATCGCGTCGTGGTCGGTCAGGGCAAGCGTGGTCACCCCAGCCTTGGCGGCTTCAGCCACCACCTCGGACGGCTCAAGCTGCCCGTCGGAGACCGTCGAATGGCTCTGCAGCTCGATCAGCATGCGCCGCACCCTACTGCCCGCCAAATAAATAGACTGCGCCGCCGTGTTCCAGAAGGTCCTCATTGCCAACCGCGGCGAGATCGCGATTCGGGTTGCCCGCACGCTGAAGGAGATGGGCATCGTCTCGGTCGCCGTCTACTCGGAGATCGATCGCGACGCTCCCCATGTGCGCGCTGCCGACGAGGCCTATTTGATCGGCCCCGCGGTCCCGGCTGAGAGCTACCTGAACATCCAGAAGATCATCGACACCGCCAAGGAGGCCGGCGCCGAAGGTATCCATCCCGGCTACGGCTTCCTCGCCGAGAACGCCGACATGGCGCGCGCCTGCGCCGAGAATGGGATCACCTGGATCGGGCCGCCGCCGGAGTCGATCGAAGCGATGGGCTCGAAGACCAAGGCGCGCGAGATCATGGAGGAGGCCGGGGTGCCGATCGTCCCCGGCTCGACCGAGGTCGCCCCGGACCTGGAGGCCGCCCGCAAGCAGGCCGACGAAGCCGGCTACCCGGTCGCCTGCAAGGCGGCGGGCGGCGGCGGCGGCAAGGGCTTCCGCGTGGCGATGACGCCCGACGACCTGCAGGAGGCCTTCGAGGGATCCGCCCGCGAAGGCGAGAAGTTCTTCTCCGACTCGCGCGTCTACATCGAGCGCTACCTCGAGGACCCCCGTCACGTCGAGGTTCAGGTCCTGGCCGACTCGCACGGCAACGTGATCCACCTCGGCGAGCGCGACTGCTCGATCCAGCGGCGCCACCAGAAGGTGATCGAGGAGGCCCCGGGTCCGCACGTCGACGAGGAGATGCGCGAGCGGATCGGCAAAATCGCCACCGACGCAGCCGCCGCCGTCGGCTACCGCGGCGCCGGCACGATCGAGGGCATGCAGGTCGGCGACGAGTACTTCTTCCTCGAGATGAACACCCGCGTCCAGGTCGAGCACTGTGTGACCGAGATGGTCACCGGCGTCGACATCGTCCGCGAGCAGATCCTGGTCGCCGCCGGCGAGCCGCTCTCGATCGCCCAGGAGGACGTCGAGCTGGAGGGCTGGTCGATCGAGTGCCGGATCAACGCCGAGGCGGCGCACAAGAAATTCGCCCCCGCCCCGGGCCCGATCGGCGACTCCTACCGCGAGCCCTCCGGCCCCGGCGTCCGCGTCGACTCCGGCGTCGAAGGCGGCTCCGAGGTGACGCCGATGTACGACCCGATGGTGGCCAAGCTGATCGTCTGGGACGTCGACCGCGAGAAGGCGACCCGGCGCATGCTGCGGGCGCTCGGCGAATACGACTCCGGCGGCCTCACCACCCTGATCCCCTTCCACGAAGCAATCCTCGCCACCGAGCAGTGGGCGAAGGGGGAGACCTGCCGCGACCTGATGGAGGACACCGACTGGCTGAAGTCGACGGCGCCGGCCGACGCGAAGCCGCCCGAGCCCTCCGAGGAGGGTGGCGAGGTCGTGACCCGCGACTACAAGGTCGAGGTCTCCGGCAAGCTCTTCGACGTCAAGGTGATCGGCGAGGCCCCGACCGGCGGAGCAGCCGCACCCGCCGCGGGCGGCGGCCCCGGACAAAGACAACCGCCGAAGCGCGAGCGCAAGGCGGGTGGGGGCGGAGGCGCCTCCAGCGAGGCCCTGATCGCCCCGCTGCAGGGCACTGTCTTCAAGGTCGCCGTCGAGCAGGGCGCCGAGGTGAACGAGGGCGACCTGATCTGCGTGATCGAGGCGATGAAGATGGAGAACGAGATCAACGCCCACAGGTCGGGCAAGGTCGAGGAGCTCCCCATCGCCGAGGGCGCCGCCGTAAGCGCCGGCGACACCCTCGCCGTCATCAAGTAACGAGGCGGCTTACTTGCCGCGTTTGTGGTGACGCTTTTCTTCGCGTTCCTTTTCCTTCTGCCGTTCTTCTTCGCGCCGCTGCTTGTCGACCTTGCGCTGCTGCTCGCGGGTGAGCGGGAACGGGGGCGCCACTTCCTGGCAGGTGCGGCCGACGCAGGTCTCGAGGCGGACGAGCTGGGCGTGGAGGAAGGCGCGGATGGGAGAGAGGTTCGGGACCCGGACGACGTTGTTGAGCTCGTAGGGGTCCTTGGTGATGTCGTAGAGCTCTTTCTCGCCGTCGGGCCACTCGATGTACTTGTAGGGGCCGAGGCGGATTCCCTCGTAGTCCTTCGGCGGCGCGACGATCGAGGCGCTGGCGCCGTCGGTGCGGCTGCTGCGGTGGCGCTTCAGCTCTTTGATCGCGCGCTGGGCGGTCGGTTCGCCGTTGGCTTCGACGTCGGCGGTCTCGACGAAGGACTCGAAGAGGAGAGGGCGCCGCGAGCGCAGCGCCGAGTCCTTCATGTAGGGGACCAGCGAGCGGCCGTCGATGCTCTTGTCCGCCGTCGCCCCGGCGAGTTCGAGGATCGTCGGGGCGATGTCGATGTTGGCCGCCAGCTCGCCGGTCGAGGTGCCGGGTTTGATCCCCGGCCCGCGGATCAGCAGCGGCAGGTGGGTGGATGGCTCGTAGGCGAGGAACTTGCCGCCGGTCAGCCGGTGCTCGCCGTAGAAGAAGCCGTTGTCGGAGGTGAAGATGATGTAGGTGTTGCGCAGCCGGTGCAGGCCACCGAGGGTGTCGACGATCGTTTTCACGCCTTCGTCGACCGAGCGCAGCGACTCCAGCGCCTTCTGGTAGTAGACGCGGTAGGTGTGGATGTCGTTGAGGGAGAGGTAGGGCGCTTCGCGGATGAAGCGCGGCTTGTCGTTGACGTTGCCCTCGTTGAACCCCTGCGCGCGGCTGTGCGGGTAGGGCGCGCCGGCGAAGGTGTTGTAGTGGCGCGTCGCCGGCTCCGGCCCGGCGGGGCGGCGGAAGTCGCCGTGCGGGGCGGTGTAGTCCATCTGCAGGTAGAAGGGCTGTTCGGGCGAGGTCTGGTTCAGCTCGCTCCAGGCGAGCGTGTTGAAGTAGTCGGTGGCGTAGAAGCACGGTTTGCCGTTCAGCGGCGCCGCCGGGCAGCCGAAGTCGTCGCGCTCGCCGTATTCGCGCGTTTCCCAGTTGCCGGGGTCGCCGATCGGCCCGTCGAGGACGCCGTTGTCGTTCAGCGTGTAGCCGTAGAAGTAGTGGTTGGTGTCGGCCTTGAGGACCGAGTGCCAGGCGCTCCATCCCGGCGGCACGTCTTTGCCTTCGTCGAACGGTTCGTCGCCGTAGCCGTTGAGGAACTTGCCGATGTGGATCGTCCGGTAGCCCGCCGCCTGCAGCCAGGTCGCGAGGTTGTGCGTGTAGGCGCCGCGGGCTTTGAAGCCGGTGTAGCCGCCGTTCGGCGGCACGTTGCCGCGGACGTTGTGGTTGTGGGCGTAGCGGCCAGTCAGCAGGCTGACCCGCGACGGGCAGCAGAGGGGGTAGGGGACGTAGTAGCGGTTGAAGGTGATGCCGCGGCCGGCGATCAGCGCCTGGGTGTAGGGCATCGCCTGCACTTCGACCCCGCCGACGTTGAGCGTCGCGTAGAGCTGGTCGAGCGTCTCGTCATCGGTCTGGATGACGACGAAGCTCGGCTTCTGCAGCGCCGAGGGTTCCGCCGCCTCCGCACTCTGCAGGCCGGCGATGACCAGGCTGGCGAGCAGCAGGCAGAGGCCGAGCGCGATGCCGAAGCGCGCCCGGGCAGGGGCAAGCGGCGAGCTGGGGTGTCGAACGTGGGTCTGCATCAGTGAGTCGTGGGGCGCAAGTACCCCCGAAACCGGCGTCTAGCGCCTGAGTTGCGGCCTGAAAGCTAGAAGACGCTCAGGACGCGCCGAGCTTTTTCACTGCTTCGCGAAAGTTTTTCACCGTCGCGCTGGGGGCTTTGCGCCCTTCCAGTTTCTCGCCGTGGCGGTTGACCCAGATCACCGGCACGTTCATTTTCAGCACCGGCGCGATGTCGGTTGCGTAGTTGCAGCCGATGTGGAGCCAGCCTTTCTTGCCGCCGATCCGCCGCGCGCACTCTTTGAAGTGGACCGGGTCCGGCTTGTAGCTGCGCACCTGCTGGGCGGTGACGACGAGGTCGAGTTCGGTCCGCAGGTGGCGGCGGCTGATCCCCAGCAGTTTGTCGTCGGTGTTGGTGACGATCCCGATCTCGTACTTCTTGCCGAGCCGGTCCATCGCCGCGTTGGACTCGCGGAACGGCAGCCAGTAGGCGACGCTGTTGGGCAGGAACTGGGCCCGCGAGGGCTCCACCTCCCAGCCGATCTCGCCGGCGACTTTGACGATCGTGCGGCGCAGCACCTCGGCGTAGAGCTCGTAGGAGCCGGCCATGATTTCCGCCTCGACTTCGAAGAAGCGCTCCAGGAACGGACCCTCTTCGAAGCTGAACCCGTCTTTGGCCGCCTCTTTCTTACAGGCGTCGACGATCCCTTTCTCCCAGTCGATGAGGGTTCCGTAGCAGTCGGTGGTAACCCATTTGATGTTTTTGAGACTGGGGAGGGCCATGAGCGAGCGCGGCATTATGGCATTCGGGTAGTCTGCCGCGCGCGCCGCCCCCGGCGACGCCCTCAGACATGGACCTCCTCGAGTACCAGGGAAAGCAGCTATTCGCCAAGCACGGCCTCGCCGTGCCGAGTGGCGAGGTCGCCAGCACGGTCGACGACGCCGTCGCCGCGGCGGAGAAGATCGGCTACCCCTGCGCGATCAAGGCCCAGGTCCTGATCGGCGGCCGCGGCAAGGCGGGCGGGATCAAGATCGCCAAGGACGCCGGGGAGGCGCGCGAGTACGCCGACGCGATCCTCGGCATGGACATCGTCGGCCCCCACGGCGAGGGGCCGTTCCGCGTCGACCAGGTCTGGATCGAGGGCGGCTCCGACATCGCCGAGGAGTACTACGCCTCGGTCATCCTCGACCGCGGCGAGAAGAAGCTGCTGGCGATGGTCTCGGCCAAGGGCGGGATGGACATCGAGGCGGTCGCCGCCGAGGACCCCGACGCGCTGGTCAAACGCCACATCGACCCGACCACCGAGTTCGACGCCGCCGCCGCGCGCTCGATCGTCGCCGACGCGGGCCTCGCCGAGGACGCGCTCGACGAAGCCGCCGAGGCGCTGGTGAAGCTGGCCGAGGTGGCGCGCGAGGAGGACGCGACGCTGATCGAGGTCAACCCGCTGATCGTCACCGCCGGCCGCGAGGTCGTCGCTCTGGATTCGAAGGTGACGATCGACGGCAACGCCCTCTTCCGCCACCAGGACCTGGCCGAGATCGCCGACACCGTCGACGACCCGCAGGAGCAGATGGCGAAGGAAAAGGGCCTCACCTACGTGAAACTCGACGGCAACGTCGGAATCCTCGCCAACGGCGCCGGCCTCTGCATGTCGACGCTCGACGTCGTCGCCCAGGCGGGCGGCGCCCCGGCCAACTTCCTCGACGCCGGCGGCGGCTCCAAAGCCGAGGCGATCGTCAACGCGCTCGAAGTCATCAAGTCCGACACGAAGGTGACGGCGATCCTCTTCAACATCTTCGGCGGCATCACCCGCTGCGACGAGATCGCCAACGGGATCGTCACCGCCTCCCAGCAGATCGACCTCGGCGTACCGCTGGTGGTGCGCCTCGACGGGACGAACTCCGAGGAGGGGCTGAAGATCCTCGCCGCGGCCGACCTTTCCAACCTGCACCAGGAGAAGACGATGCTGGACGCCGCCCGCCGCGTCGTCGAGCTCGCCGGGGGCGCCGCATGAGCATCATCGTCGACGAGGGCACGAAGCTCGCCGTCTCCGGCCTGACCGGCCGCGAGGGCTCCTTCCACGGCCTGCGTAACAAGGCCTACGGGACCGACCTCGTCGCCGGCGTCACGCCCGGAAAGGGCGGCCAGGATGTCGAGGGCACCCCGGTCTTCGACACGATCGCCGAGGCGGTCACCGAGGCCGGCGCCAACACCTCGATGATCTTCGTCCCGGCGCGCTTCGCCGCGGCGGCGATCGACGAGGCGATCGACTCGGGGGTCGAGACGGTGATCGCGATCACCGAGGGGATCCCCGTCCTCGACATGCTGAACACGTACTGGAAGGCGAAGGAGGCCGGCGTCCGCCTGATCGGCCCCAACTGCCCCGGCGTGCTCTCGCCCGGCAAGGCCAACGTCGGGATCATCCCCGCCCAGTTCTTCGACCCGGGCCCGATCGGGGTCGTCTCCAAGAGCGGCACCCTGACCTACCAGATCGGCAACGAGCTGAAGCAGGCCGGGACCGGCAACTCCTCGATCGTCGGCATCGGCGGCGACCCGATCGTCGGCTCGGACTTCATCGACATCCTCACGCTGTACGAGGCCGACCCCGACACCGAGCTGATCGTGATGGTCGGCGAGATCGGCGGCGACGCCGAGGAGCGGGCGGCCGAGTTCATCGCCTCCGACATCTCCAAGCCGGTGGTCGCCTACATCGCCGGCTTCACCGCCCCGCCCGGCAAGCAGATGGGCCACGCCGGGGCGATCATCTCCGGCTCCTCGGGCACCGCCCAGGCGAAGAAAGACGCGCTCGAAGCAAAGGGCGTGCGGGTCGGCGAAAGCCCGACCGAGACGGCGGCGATAGCCGCCGAGATGCTCCGCTCCCTCTAGCCGGCTGGGTAGATCGGCTTCGGCCGCAGAGTCAGCCCACGCAGGATAGCCTTCATCCCGCGCAGGGATTCGCTATACGGGCCGAAACCGGGGCTGAGGCACCGGCAGGTGGTCTGGTTCACTCCGACCACTACGCCGCCGATGTGGGCGACCGCCCGATAGCGGGTTGGAGGGAAGCTGGGGCACCCTTCGTCGAAGGTTCGGCGCCTGTACCCGGCGGAGATGATGCCGTGCCCCGCCCCCCACTCGAAAGCAACGGTCCGGGTGCAGCGCGGGTGGTTGATCTTCCTGAAGAAGGAACTCTGAAAGCGCTTCCAGGATTGCTGCGTCCAGGTTTCGATGTTGAATCCGTCATATCTGAGTTCGAGTTTGACGCCTGGTAAGCCGTCCTCGTCAAGGACGTTGACGGTCTGGAGTTCGGCGGCCCCCTGATACCCGTCGAATGAAGGTCCCAGCCAGTAGACCGGCACCTTCAGACTTGGATTGTCGAGTTCCACCTCGGTGTCGTCGCGTTCGGCTTCCGTATACGGAGAGGGAAATTCGAGTCGTCGTTGCTGGACCTGCGCGTAGCGGAGCGCGGCGCCGTCGTTGTCAGCAGGCGTCAGTCCGCCCGCTTCGAGGGCGGCGAACAGCTTTCCATGGCGCCAGACGAGCACCGAAACTGGTCTGCGGCCTGCCGGAAAGCCGTCTTTGAAGTGGTAGAGGGTCGCGGTGGGTCCAGTTGGGCCGAGCGCGATCGGTCCCACCCATCGCCAGTCGGTCAGGCGGGCAACGAGCCGGGAAAGGATCCTGAAGCCCTGCTTGGCGGCTCTGTCGCTCGGGGTATTGATGGTTTCACCTTTGACCAGCAGCGGGGTCGGTTCGCTGCCGGGCACCTGGAAACGGCGCTCGTAGCCGAATTCGCAGCCTTCCGGCCGGTTCCCGACGACCCACCGGTCATATGCACCGAGGGTGCGTAGGCCGGAGGGCTTGAAGGCGGTGCAATCGCTTCCATAGGCGAGGGCGTAGCCGGGAGGGAGGTCGTGAAGGCGCAGCACGGTTTCGAGTGCGCCGGCACGGAGTTCACCGCTCGGCTGTGAAGCTGCGCGAGCCGGGGGTGCGGCGAGCAGAAGCGCGAAGGCGAGCAGAGCCCCGGCCGTGACGGCGAGACGCCACCCCTCCTCGAGCGTCCTCGCCATGGCCGCAGTATGCCTCAAAGGCCCTTGAAGAACGTCGGCTCAGTAGACGGGCTTGGGCCGCAGCCGCAGGCCGCGGACGATCGCTTCCATCCCCTCGAAGGACCCGTACGGGTTCACCGTTTCGATGAAGTCCGGGGCCGGGGGAGCGTTGACGACGACTTTTATGCCGCCGACGTCGACCCAGGCGGTGAAGGCTTTCGGCTCTTTGGGGCAGCGCCTGAAGTTCTTCTTGTAACCACCGTAGATCGTCGCGCTGCCTTCGGCGAGGGCGATCGTCCTGGTCCGCGTGCACTTCCAGGTGGTGATCGAGCGGCTGGTCTTCGAGGCGGTGAAGAGGCCCCAGGTCTCGGGCGTCCAGATCCCCAGCCGGATGTTCGCGTAGAGAACGTTCAGGGGCGCGTACGGGCCTTCCGCGAACCCATTGTGGGTTTCCGGAATCGCCTGGCTGTAGCCCGAGGCGTAGAGGCGATTGGTCGGCAGGCCACCGCCCGGCTTAAACGTGCGCCCGAGCCAGTAGACGGGGATGTCGATCGCCGGGTCGTCGAGCCCGACTTCGGCGTCGGAGCGTTCGGCGCCGGTGTATGGGGTCGGTTCGAGCATGTGGGCCTGCTGGCGCGGCGCCAGTTCGGCGACGAGGCGGTCGTTGGTGGCGAGGGAGTCGCCCATGGCGACCACTGCGGCGACCGTGTTGCCGCTGCGCCAGGCGAGGATCGAAGCCTTGTGTTTGCCGCGCAGCAGGTAGGGAAACCAGGCCCGCGCCGTGTGGAAGAGCTGGGTCCGGGCGCCGACCTGGAGGCTCGTCGCCAACTTCCGCGGCGGGCCGCCGATCAGAGCGCGGCCGAGCATGGTTGGGATCAGGCGCCAGGCTTCCTCGGCGGCGGCGGCGCTGCCGAGCGCCAGCACGCCGCTGAAGACGACCGGCGCGACGGGCTGCTCGCCGGGGATCTCGTAGCGGCTGTCGTAGGCGGCGATGCACCCCTTGGGGTGATACCTGCGGACGAACTCGACCATCCCGCCGTGCTGGGCGGACGGCTCGCTGAAGGCTTCGCAGAGCAGGCCGTCGTCTCCCCGTCCCTCGCCGAGGTAGCCGTCGCCGAAGCCGGGCGGCAGGTCGGGGAGCCGCAGCACCATCTCCGTCTGGTCGACTTTCGGCGGCCGGTAGCCGCCGGCTGCGTCACTTGCGGAGCCGCCGAGCAGCACGACGCCGAGCGCTAATGCGAGCACCGCGGCGAGCGCGATGGCGCCGATGCGGAAACGGGACGAGACCGCCATGCGGCGCGAGTATAGGCGGGGGTTCGCGGGCCGAGTTGCGTTGCTAGGGTCGCTTTCACCATGGCCGGCGACACGATCTCCTTCGCGCGCGGTGCTCCCAGCGCCGACATCCTTCCCCACGAGCAGGTGCGGGAGGCGGCGGCGCGGGCGCTTGCTTCGGACTGGGAAACGGCGCTCTCCTATGGCGTCGGAATCGGCCATCCGGGGCTCTGCCAGTGGGTCGCCGAGCGGCACGGGCACCTCGATCCCTCGCAGGTGATGATCGCCAACGGCTCGCTCGAGGCGGGCGCGATGCTCTTCCAGCACCTGCTCGGTCCCGGCGACCGGGTCGTCGTCGAGCAGCCGACTTACGACCGCACCCTGCTGCTCCTGCAGCAGATCGGCGTCGAGCTGGTGCCGGTGCGGCTGGAGGCCGACGGCCTCGACGTCGGGCAGCTGGAAGCGGCCCTCGCCGAGGGGCCGATCAAGTTCGCCCACGTGATCCCCAACGCCCACAACCCCGCCGGCTGCACGCTGTCTGAGGAGAAGCGCCGGCGCCTGGTCGCGCTCGCCGCCGAGCACGACTTCTGGATCTTCGAGGACGACCCCTACCGCGAGCTGCCCTTCGAGGGCGAGCCGCTGGCGACGATGCTTTCCATGGACGAGGGCGGCAAAGTCGTCCACGCCTCCTCCTTTTCGAAGACGGTCAGCCCAGGCGTGCGCGTCGGCTACCTCGCCGGTCCGGCGGAGGAGATCAAGCAACTGGCGAAAAAAGCGAACGAGACCTACATCTCGCCGAACATGCTGGCCGAGTCGATCGTCCTCGAGCTCTGCCGCAGCGGCGAGCTCGACCGCAACATCGAGTTCGTCAAAGGCGAGCTGAAGGCGCGCTGCGACGCGCTGGTCGCGGCGCTCGGCGAGCAGATCCCCGAGGCCGAGTTCGTCGTCCCCGACGGCGGCTACTTCCTCTGGCTCGACCTCGCTGAGGGCACCGATACCGCCGCGCTGCTCGCCGAGGCCAAAGGCGACGGCGTCTCCTTCGTCGCCGGCCCCGACTTCATGATCGACGGCGGCGAGAACAGCCTCCGCCTCTCTTTCGCCCCGGTCCCGGCCGACCGCGCCGCCGAGGGCGTGCGCCGGATCGCCGGCGCCCTCGAGCGCCTCCGCGCTGGCTCGACCGCGTAGCCGATTTCCGACACAGCCGGCTGTGTTCAAATCCGGATGCGTTAATCGCGAGGCGGCATCGCGGCACTGCGCAGCGCGCCTGCCGAGGCGACCACCACCAGGGCGATCGCGACGATCTCCCGCGCCGCCAGATCCTGCGAGAGCGCGATGAAGCCGATTGCCGCCGCGACCGCCGGCTCGAGGCTCATCAGCACCCCGAAGACCGCCCGCGGCAGCCTTCGCAGCGCCTCGATCTCGAAGACGTAGGGAACGGCGGTGCTGAGGACGCCGACCGCGGCGCCGATCGCCAGGTGGGAGGGGGTGAAGATCGCGCCACCGCCCTGGGCCAGCCCGAACGGCGCCACGATCAGCGCCGAGATCACTGCCGCCATCGTCGCTCCGCTGGCGCCGGGGGCGAGGTCGCCGACCCGGTCGCTGAGGACGATGTAGGCGCCCCAGAAGGCGCCGGCGGTTAGCGCCAGGACGACCCCGAGGGCGTCGATGTTCCCGGCGCCGCCGTCCGAGAGAAGGACGATCCCGATCGCGGCGAGCAGCGCCCAGACGAGGTCGCGCCGCCGGTGCGAGGCGACGATCGCGACCCCGAGCGGGCCGACGAACTCGAGCGTCACCGCGATCCCAAGCGGCAGCCGGTCCAGCGCGGCGTAGAAGACGAGGTTGACGGCCGCGACCGCGACGCCGAGCAGGATCACGTCGCGGTGGGGCCACTCCCGCACCCGCAGCGCCGCCGCCCGCGTCACCGCAACCAGCACCAGGGCGCCGAAGGCCGCCCGCAGGAAGACCGCCCCCGAAGTCCCGATCTCGTCGAACAACGTCGTCGCCAGCGCCGCCCCGCATTGAATGGAGACGATCGAAGCGACAACCAGCAACGCCGCCCCGCGCGCCCTCCGCTCCGCCACTGAACCGAACTGCATCAAATTTCACGTCTGGGAGGCGGGAAATTTGATGCGGTTCCGAACATCCGGGGATTTTGATCCATCTGGTGCTCGCGCCCCGTAGGTGGGGGCAAGTAAACGACCAGGAGGCACCCTCCAGATGGCTGAGATAAAGCAGCTCAAAGACCCCGTTTCGCGGCGCAAGTTCCTCGCGGTCGGCGGCAGCACCACCGCGGTCGCGGCGTTCCTCGCCGCCTGCGGCGACGACAGCGGCACGACCACGACGACCTCGACGATGGGATCCGGCAGCGGCGGCGACGAAACCGCCCAGTTCGGCAAGGGGGACGTCGGCATCCTCAACTACGCCCTGACCTTGGAGTACCTGGAGACTGCCTTCTACGCCGACGTCATAAAGAGTGGGCTCTTCGTGGGCGCCGAGCTGGAGACGATCCGCAAGTTCGGCGCCGAGGAGGCCGAACACGTCAAGGCGCTCACCGCTGCGGTAAAGAGCCTCGGCGGCAAGCCGGCGCCGGAACCGAAAACCGAATTCCCGCTGAAGAGCGCCAAGTCGGTGCTCGAACTGGCGGGGACGGTCGAGAACCTCGGCGCCGCGGCCTACCTCGGCCAGGCGGCGAACATCGAAAGCCCCGAAGTCCTGGCCTCGGCCCTCGCGATCCATAGCGTCGAGGGACGCCACGCCGCCGTCCTCAACACCCTGTTGGGCGAGTCGATCACCCCGGACGGCGCCTTCGCCAAGCCGGCCGACGTGCAGACCGTCCTCAAGTCAGTCGAACCTTTCATCGTCGGCTGAAACCGCGAGAAAGAAGGAGAAGAGCAATGAACGAGAAGCTAAGTACTCCCGAGCTCGCGGCCGTCGAGATCGACGCCGAGGGCGGAGACCTCTCCCGCAGCGATGTGATCCTCAAGGGCGCGCTCGCGGCCGGGGCCGTCTACGGGACCTTCATGGTCGGACCGTACGTCCGCAAGGCGCTGGCGATGTCGGAATCCGGCGACGTCGGGATCCTCAACTTCGCCCTCACCCTCGAGTACCTCGAGTCGACGTTCTATAAGGAAGCGAAGACCCGCGCCAAGGCGAGTGGCGAACTGAAGAGCCTCGTCGACCTGCTGGCCTCCGACGAGCAGCAGCACGTCGAAGCGCTGACGGCGACGGTGAAGAAACTCGGCGGCAAGCCGGTCGCGGAGCCTAAATTCGACTTCGAATACAACGACACCGCCGGCTTCCTCAAACTCGCCCAGACGTTCGAGGACACCGGGGTCAGCGCCTACAACGGCGCCGCCCCGTCGATCAAGTCCAAAGAAGTGCTGGCGGCGGCCGGCGGCATCGTCCAGGTCGAGGCGCGCCACGCGGCCGCGATCCGGCTGCAGAACAAGGAAGAACCCGCTCCGGTCGCGTTCGACCCGCCGCTCGACGAAAAGCAGGTCCTGAAGGCCGTCGAACCGTTCATCGTGTAGTCGATGGCGGTACGGCGAGAGAAGGCGGAGCGACTGGCCGACGAGGAGCTGATGCCCCTCGTCGGCCGCAAGGACCCGGAGGCGTTCGAGGTCCTCTACGACCGCCACGGCGGCGCCGCCTACTCGCTCGCCTACCGGATCGTCGGCGACCGCGCCGCTGCCGAGGAAGTGACCCAGGAGGCGTTCATCTCGGTCTGGCGCAGCGGCGCCCGCTTCGACGCCGCCCGCGGCAGCGTCCGCTCCTGGCTGCTGAGCGTCGTCCGCAACCGGGCAATCGACTTCCTCCGCAGCCGCGCCGGCAAAGCGCCGAAGCTGACCTTCGACGACGACGCGGCGCTGGAGGCGCGGCACGCCCCGGAGCGGACCGAGGACGAAGCGCTGCAGCGCGAGACCACGGCCGAGATCCGCGGCGCGCTCGGCAAACTGCCGGGCGAGCAGTCGAAGGTGATCGAGCTGGCCTACTTCGGCGGCTTCAGTCACTCGGAGATCGCCCGCATCCTCAACCTGCCGATGGGCACCGTAAAGGGAAGGATGCGTTTGGGTTTGGAGAAGATCAGGGGAGAGCTTGCGGAGGGGCTGGCATGAACGCTGAGGAACACAACCGCTGGAGCGAGGACCTCGCCGCCTACATGCTGGGCGCGCTGGAGGGTGACGAGGCGGCCGAGTTCGAGCGCCACCTCGAAGGCTGCGAGCGCTGCCGCGAGGAGATGGGCTGGCTGGAACCGGCGGTGCAGACGCTGCCCGAGGCGGTCGAGCGCCAGGAACCGCCGCGGCAGCTGCGCGCCGCGCTGATGGCCGAGGTGGGCTCCGACGCCCGCGAGGCCGCGACGCGGCCGGCGCGCGGCCGGCGCCGGCGCTGGCTGCTGAAGCCGGCGATGGGCTTCGCCGTCATCGCCCTGCTGGTCGCCGGCGTCGTCGGCTACGAGGTCGGCAACGGCGGCTCGGAGGGCGGCGGCGGCCCCTCCACGGTCGAACGCCAGGTCGGCGGGCTGACGGTGAAGATGGTCCAGGAAGGCGACACCGGCACGCTGCAGCTCGCCGGCGTCCACCAGCTGCCCCCGGACAAGGTGCTCGAGGCCTGGGTCGAACGCGAAGGTCAGGTCGAAGCGGTGCCGGCGCTGTTCGTCCCCAACCGCAACGGTGAGGCGGAGACGCGGATCGCCGACATGAACGGCGTCAGGGTCGTGATGGTCACCGAAGAGCCGCAGGGCGGCAGCGAAGCCCCGACCTCGAAGCCGATCATGACGATGGCGGTACCGCAGTAGGCGAGTTTGGGCCCTTATAGGGGCCCAAACTCGCCACTCACCTGCCGTAGCGGTCGCTCGAGAGGACCAGCTGCTCCGGGATCGCCGCGCGGGGCGGCGGCGCCGGGTCGGCGCGGACCGAGACGGTCTCGGCGACGCTGCGGCTGACCTCGTGGTCGCCGTCGGCGGAGGCGATCACGACGCGCTCGTCGTCTGAGGTCGAGACCTTGCCCTCGAGGCCCGGGTCGAGCCCCGCCGCCTTCAGGTAGTGCAGCAGCTCCTCGGCCTCGTTCTCGAAGCGCAGGACGACGACGTCGGCGCCGACCTCGACGTCGGCCAGCAGCGAGCCCTGCTCGCGGATTCCCTCGACGATCGGGTGGCCGTGGGGGCAGGTGGTGGCGTCGCCGATCGCGGCGCGCATCCGCTCCTCCAGCACCGGGCTCATCGCGTGCTCGATCCGCTCGGCCTCCTCGTGGACCTCGTCCCAGGGGATGTGGAGGACGTCGGTGAGGAAGCGCTCGATCATCCGGTGGCGGCGGACGATGTAGCTGGCGTGCTCGCGGCCGGACTCGGTGAAGCCGAGCGATTTGTCCTCGTTGCGCTCGACGTAGCCGTCGTCGATCAGGCGGCCGATCATCTCGTGCACGGTCGGCGGCGAGAGCTGCATCGCGCGGGCGATGTTGGCGCCGGTCATCGGCAGCCCGGCCTCCTCCAGCCAGAACATGATCTCCAGGTACTCCTGCTCCGCGACGGTCGCGTTCTCAGACGACACAAGCTCTCCTTTAGGACCGGCTTTCCATCAGCGAGGTCACGACCGCCTCGTAGAAGCCGTCGCCCATGCTGCCTTCGGTAACGGTGACATTGTCCCAGTTCGGCAGCGCCGCCCGCAGGCCGTCGTCGTGCTCGGGCCCGTTGGCGACGAGGAAGAAGCGGCCGACCGCCGCCGCCACCTCGAGGTCCTCGACCGAGTCGCCGACGGCGATGCAGTCGCGCGGGTCGTAGCCGCGGGTGCGGGCGTGGCCGGCGACCGCCGCCGCCTTGCTGACCTGCTGGGGGACCAGATGGTAGGCATGGGTGCGGCCCTCGACGGTCGGCATCGGCCGGCCGATCGCGCCGTTGTCGAGCAGCCGCAGGTCCTCGTCGCCGCGCTCGCGCAGGAGCGCGTTGGCCTCCTCGACGTCGACCTTGCCGCGGAAGAGGTGGGAGAGGACCCGGCCGTGGTGCCAGGGCGAGTGGTACTCGAGCCGCCCCTCGAAGTGCTCGAAGAGCAGCTTCGGGATCCCGCGCTGCTCGATCTGCTCGTAGATCGAGCCGTCCCCGCTCGGCGCCATCGCGCCGGTCATCAGCGTCGTCTCGCCCTCGATCGCAAACGCGCAGCCGGCCTCGTAGATGTAGGAGGTCTGGCCCATCAGCCGCGCCGCCTCGTGGACCTGCGGCTCGCGGCGGCCGGACATGATCACCACCTCGGCGCCGGCCCGGTGGCAGGCCTCGAGCCCGCGCGCCTGGGCCAGCGAGAAGCCGCCCTCGGGGTCGCGGAAGAGCGAGCTGCCCTTGCCGAGAAGGGTCCCGTCGAGGTCGGTGTAGACGCAACTCAGCCCCAAGAGGTGGGTTACGGTAGCGATCATGCGCGGGGGTGTCTCGTCACGGCTGCTCCGGCTGGCGTCGCTCGCGGCGCTGGCGCTGCTGGGCGCCGTCGGCAGCGCCCAGGCTTCGGTCGGCAACCTCGCAATGGCGGTCCAGCCCGACGGCAAGATCGTCGTCGCCGGCGGGTCGGGACACGCCGGCCGCACGGGCGGGAAGGAATTCGGCGCCGTGGCGCGCTACCTGCCGAACGGCCGCCTCGACCCGAGCTTCGGTGGCGAGGGGATCGTCCTCGTCCGCGAGCAGGCGCCGTTCACCGCCGTCGCGATCCAGCGCGACGGGCGCATCGTCCTCGCCGCGCCGCCCAACGGCAGCGGTGGCGTCGTCCGTCTCTTCCCCGACGGCTACCTCGACTTCAACTTCGGCGAAAAAGGGATCCTCTACGCCGGGGCGAGCACCGTCTGGCACCCGACCAGCGTCGCCGTCGACGGCAAGGGGGCGATCTGGGTCGGCGGCATGAACGGGTACCTCTCCGAACCTGCCGAACACTGGTACGGGAGCATTGCCCGGATCACGCCGAACGGGCGCAGCGGCGAGTGGATCGGCTCGATGACCAGCCGCGAGGGCGCGCCGGGGGAGCCGAAGACCTTCGTCAACGACTTCCTGCTCGAAGGCGGCACCGTGGTCGGGGTGGGCACGCTGGCGGCGCGCGAACCGACCGCGCGGAGCCAGGCCGTGCTGGCAAAGCTGGTCCCGGGCGCGGTCACCGCCGGGCAGGCCTCGGGGCCGGACCCGAGCTTCGGCGGCGGCGCCGGCGCCGGCCTGGTCACCTCCAGCTTCTTTCCCACCAGCCTGGCCTCCGAAGCGGCGAACGCCCTGGCCCGCGACAAGGGCAAGCTGTTGCTGGCGGGGACCGCGAACGATGGCCTGCTGGTCGCCCGCTACTCGGCCGGCGGCCTGCTCGACCGCGGCTTCGGCCGTCAGGGGGCCAGGGTGGTGCACTTCGGTCCCGCCACCTCCGATTCGGCGAACGACGTCGCGGTGAGCAAGGCGGGGATCTGGGCCGCCGGCAGCAGCAGTTACGGCTGCAGCAAGCGCCGCTGCGCCAGCATGCTGCTCGTCCGCCTGCGGCGCGACGGCCACCTCTCGTCCCGGTTCGGCGAAGGCGGGTTGGTCAGCCCGGCGGTCGATACCCACGCCTACGGCAATCCGGCGAGCGAAGTCGCCTACTCGGTGGTGCCGCTGGCCGGCGGCAAGGTGCTCGTCGGCGGGATCGTCGCCGGCCCGAACTCGAGCCGCCTCTTCCTCCGCCGCTTCGAGGCCGACGGTTCGCCTGACAAGAGCTTCGGGCGCGACGGCCGGCTGACGACGCTGCCGGAAGCCGCCGAGCGCGCCAGGTAACCAGGCGCCTTAGTAGACCACTGGTCCACAAAGGCGCCTTGCGTAAGCTCGACGGGTGAGCAGCTGGAGACTGGCCGGGCGGACCCTCGACCTCTCGCGCCCGATCGGCGCCGGGATCGTCAACGTCACCGTCGACTCGATGTTCGAGGGCGCCCGCAGCGGCACCCCCGAGCAGGCGGTCGCCGACGGCCTGGCGCTGGCCGAGGCGGGCTTCGAGATGCTCGACGTCGGCGCCGTGGCGGCCAAAGCCGGCCCGCCGGTGGAGCCAGAGGACGAGGCCGCAGCGCTCGTCCCAGCCGTCGAAGGTCTAGCCCACCAACTCGTCTGTTCCTTTTCGTTGTCAGAGAACGAAAAGGAACAGACGAATGGCGAGATGGTGTCGATCTCCGCCGACACCTTCTCGGTCGAGGTCGCGCGGCGGGCGCTGGACGCCGGGGCCGAGGTGGTCAACGACATCTCGGGCGGCTCGGAGGAGATGTTCGGGCTTGTCGCCGCAAGCGGCTGCGGCTACGTCCTCATGCACATCGAGGGACCGCCGCGGGTCGATCGCCCATTTCGCGAGTACGGCGACGTCGTCGACCACCTGCGGGCCTGGTTCGAGGGGAGAGTCGAGCTGGCCCGGGAGCTTGGGGTGGCGGAGGAGCAGATCGCCATCGACCCCGGACTCGACTTCGACCTCAGCCCCGAGCAGGACCTCGAGATCCTGCGGCGACTCGGCGAGCTGCGCGCGCTCGGGCTGCCGCTCTACGTCTCGCTCTCGCGCAAGGACTTCATCGGCGCGGTGCTGGCGGGCTCATGGGAGGAGCGCCTGCCGGCGGGCGAGCGCGAGTGGGGGACCGTCGCGGCGGTGACCCTCGCCGTCCGCGAGGGCGCCGACATCCTCCGCATCCACGACCGCTCCTCCCTGCAGGCGATGCAGGTCGCGGCCGAGATCGTGAGCCCGGCCTGATGGCGCGCGGCGGGAGCCTGCTCGCGTCGGATTGGGCGGTTGCGATCGACCCAGCCCGCCGCGACGGGCGGATCGTCGCCGAGTCGAGCGAAGAGGAGCGCCGCTCGCGGCCGGCGCCGCTGCCGGCCGAGCTCGACCCTGGCTATGCCGATGCCCTCGCCCGCGTCGGCATCGACTCCCTCTACACCCACCAGCTGCGCGCCTTCGAGCTGGCCGCCGAGTCGAACCTGGTGATCACCAGCGGCACCGCGTCCGGCAAGAGCCTTGCCTTCAACCTGCCGGTCCTCAACGGGATCGCGGCCCGTCCCAAAGACCGGGCGCTCTACCTCTACCCGACCAAGGCGCTGGCCCAGGACCAGGCGCGCAAGCTCGCCCAGCTGCGGCCGCCGAACCTGCGCGAGGCGATCTACGACGGCGACACGCCCCGCGACGACCGCCCGGCGATCCGTCGCCGCAACAACCTCGTCCTCACCAACCCCGACATGCTCCACGTCGCCGTCCTCCCCAACCACAAGAGCTGGGGCGACTTCCTCGCCAACCTGCGCTGGGTCGTCGTCGACGAGGCGCACACCTACCGCGGCGTCTTCGGCTCCCACGTCGCCAACGTCCTGCGGCGGCTGCGGCGGCTCGCCCGCGCCTACGGCTCCGAGCCGCGCTTCCTGCTCGCTTCGGCGACGATCGCCAACCCGGTCGAGCTGGCCGAGCGGCTGGTCGGGACGCCGTTCGAGCTGGTCGACGACGACGGCGCCCCGCGCGCCGGCCGCGAGATCGCGATGTGGAACCCGCCGCTGATGGACGAGAAGTCCGGGACCCGGCGCTCGGCCCTCTCCGAGGCCGCCGACCTGCTCGCCGAGCTGGTCACCCACGGGGTGCGGACGATCTGCTTCCTCAAAAGCCGCCGCGGGATCGAGCTGATCCAGCGCTTCGCCAGCGAAAACCTCGAGCGCCGCGGCAAGCCGGAGCTGGCGAAGCGGATCGCCCCCTACCGCGGCGGCTACACGCCCCAGCAGCGGCGGGAGATCGAGTCCCGGCTCTCCTCCGGCGAGCTGCTCGCCGTCGTCGCCACCGATGCGCTGGAGCTGGGGATCGACGTCGGCGAGCTCGACGCGGCGATCTGCGTCACCTTCCCCGGCACCGTCGCCAGCCTGCGGCAGATGTGGGGGAGGGCGGGACGCCGCCGCCGCGGCCTCGCCGTCTACGTCGCCGGCCAGGACGCCCTCGACCAGTTCTTCTGCCGCCACCCGGAGGAGTTCATCGGCCGGCCGGTCGAGGCGGCGATCCTCGACCACACCAACGACCAGATCGCCTCCCGGCACCTGATCGCCGCCGCCTACGAGCTGCCGCTGACCGACGAGGACGACGATGTCTTCGGCCCCGAGTGGCGCCAGCGGGCCGAGCGGCTGCTGGCGGCGGGGGAGCTGCGCGGTGTCGGTGGCAAGCTGCTGCCCCAGCGCAGCGAGTTCGTCGCCAACCGGATCCCGCTGCGCTCGGCCTCCGCCGACTCGGTCGCGGTCGTCGAGGCCGCCTCCGGCGAGATGCTCGGTCTGGTCGAGGCCGAGCGCGCCTTCACCACGGTCCATCCCGGCGCCGTCTACCTCCACCTCGGCCGCTCCTACGAGGTCGATCGGCTCGACGTCGAGGAGCGGCGGGCGGTCGTCTCCGCCTTCGACGGCGACTGGTACACGCGGCCGAAAAAGGAGACCGAGATCTACATCGAACGCACCCACGAGCAGCGCCGGGTGGCGGGGGTCGAGCTCAACTTCGGCGAGGTCTCGGTGACCGAGCAGGTGATCGCCTTCCAGCGGGTCTCGGTCTCCGACCAGGAGCCGATCGACATCGTCGCCCTCGAGCTGCCCGAGCAGAACTTCGTCACCCAGGCGCTCTGGTACGTGCTCCCGGACCCGCTCGCCCGGGCGCTGCCGACCGACGCCCTGCTCGGCTCCCTGCACGCGACCGAGCACAGCCAGATCGCGGTTCTGCCGCTGATCGCGATGTGCGACCGCTGGGACATCGGCGGCCTCTCGACCAACGTCCACTTCCAGACCGGCCGCTCGACGATCTTCATCTACGACGGCCACCCCGGCGGGGTCGGGATCACCAAGCGCGGCTACGAGCAGTTCGAGCGCCTGCTGGGCGACGCCGAGCGCCTGATCGCCGAGTGCCCCTGCGAGGCCGGCTGCCCCTCCTGCGTGCAGAGTCCGAAGTGCGGCAACCTCAACGAACCCCTGCACAAGGCCGGCGCCCTGGAGCTGATGGGTCTGATGCGGGCCGAGTTGTAACCCGCCCTATTCGTCTGTTCCCTTTCGTTGCGCAGCACGGATAAGGAACAGACGAAGCTGCAATTAGGGCCAGAGTTGCTGGAGGGCGAGGATGGCGAAGGCGTGGGACCAGGCGAGGGGGGTGGTCGAGCGGGGGATGCCGGTCTGGGTGTCTACGCGCTCCGGGAGGTCGCCGGCCGGCGTTGCCGAGCGGCGGAGGGCCTGCATCACGCGAAGCGCGTCGCGCCGCTCTCCGAGCGCGGCGAGGGACCAGGCGGTCCAGGCAGTGGGAGCGGACCAGGGATCGTCGCCTCCGGCCCAGCCTTCGCCGGGGGTGATGCCGAAAGAGGTCTCGCCGGCCATAAGCCGCTTCATGCTGTGGCGGATCTCCGGGTACAGGGCGGGGTGCGGAAACGGGCGCACCCCCCAAGCCGCCGCAGCGTCCAGGCCGGACTCCGGATCCCCCGCTCGACGCACCAAACGAGCCTGCGATCGGGCACCGTAGAGGCGCTCGATCGCAGGCTCGCCGGAGGCGAGGGCGTTGCCGAGGTAGTCGCCGCGCTCGCCCTCCCAGTAGTCGCCGCGTTCGCGCCAGGGGACGGGACCGCCCCCGGCGAGGATCCGGGCCGCGTGGCGGGCGCTGTCGATCAGTCCTGACGCCTGCGAGGCGGCGGCGACCCAGCCGATCGCGTCGCCCTGCGCGGCCCGGCCGGGGACGGGGCTGCCGTCGCCGTGGAAGCGGGCCGCGCCCTCGAGCCCGAGCCCGAGGAGAAAGCGGGTCGTGCGTACGGCTTCAGCGCGGTAGCCGGCGGCCGCGTAGGCGATCGCCACGGCCGAGGCGTCGCGCGGCCAGACGTAGGCCCAGCCGTCACGAGCGCCGGCGGCGACGGCGCCGGTATGACGAGCGGTGAGGGCACGCAGGACAAGCAGCGAGCGTTCGTACATGCGCCGCGCCCACGTTGGAGCGCCGGCGCCGAGCGGCCGAGCGCGAGCCAGCCAGCGCCGGTCAGCGGCTCCCGCGCGAGCGATCAAGGCGACCGAGTCGCTCGCCCTCGCCTGCATCGTTTCCACCTTTCGCCTCGCTACAACGAGGAAAAGGGTGGAAACGACGTTGCCGTCGCCGTGCATCCGCAGTCGCACCCGCGACGCATTCGGGCCCGTGGAGACGATGGCCAGGCTCTGACCCTCAACGGCCGCGAGGATTCGAATCCAGTCCGCGCCGAACCGCGCTTCGGTCCGCAGCACACTCGTCCTCGGCAGGTAGCTCTGTCGCACCTGGTCGGCGCGCCACAGCGGCAGCTCCTCGTCGCCGACCAGAACCCACGGCTGGAACCCGGTGTCCGCCGCGACCGTCCCGGCCGATTGCCGCCCGGCCGGGTTGTCGATCAGCGCCCGGCCAGCCGGCCCCGGCGCCCGCAGGTCGACCACGTCTCCGTAAGCGTCGACCGCGGCAGTCAGTCCGCCGTCCCCAAGCACCGCCACGCCGAGGAAGGGCGGTGGCATCCCGGGCAGCCCCTCGGGCGTCTCCGGATCGGCCCCAGACCCGCCGGAAACCAGCAGCGCCCCGGCCGCCACGACGGCCACCAGCGCCAGCACGGTCCGGGCCCATCCCATCCCCCCATGCAATCAGCCGCGCCCGCCCGCCGACCGCTAGCCTTCCCGCTGCGCAAGCCGTTCGCGCGCTACCCGGCCGGGTAGCTCAGTTGGTAGAGCACACGACTGAAAATCGTGGTGTCGCCGGTTCGAATCCGGCCCCGGCCATGAGAAAGGGGGGCGGTGGCCGATCAGGCCGCCCCCGCGGACTACCTAGACAGCCTTGCGGATCATCTCGGTTGGCGTAGCGTGCTCAACGCTGGTCAGCTTCATCTTGCTCACCTCCTCCTGCGTATGGGTAGAAGTGAACAAGATAATTAAATTGATCAGGAATCTGCAACCTTATTAATAGGTTGAAGACCCTTCCTTTTCGGTGTCTACCCGCATACCGTCATACACGCCGGTTCATGGGAAGAACCGCTGAAGTTCCAAAGCGAAGGAAGGGGATTGACGTGTCTGAAGAGAAGCGCCGCCACAACCCTGATCGGAAGAAGCGGCGGAAGGTGCAGCCATTTCGGCTTCGAGTGCGGATCGTCGCGGCCGCCCTCCTCGGGGAGATCACGCCGAAGCAGATCGCCGAAAAGGAAGGCCTGGAGGTGGCCACGGTCCAATACCACTTCGGCAAATTGGAGCGCGAAAAATGGATCCACGTCAGTCGCACGGAGCCGGTCCGGGGAGGCATGCGCAAGTACTACGTCGGCGACCGCCTGAACCTCATCACGCATAGGGAGTTCGAGCAGATGAACGATCGGAATCGGCCTGAAACCTCCGAGGGCGTCCTCCTGCACCAGCTGGAGATCTGTGGAGAGGCGTTGGAGGCGAGAACGCTGGATGCTCGCGGCGACAGCCACCTGAGCCATACGCCGATGGACCTCGACCAGAAGGCATGGAATGACCTCCGGAACCTGATGGACGGGGCTCTAGAACGGATCCTGGAGATCAAAGTCGAAGCGCTGATGAGGCTCCGCAAGAGTGGAGAGGAGCCGATCCCCACAGTCGCCAACCTGGGTGCCTTCGAAGTCCCAGCCTCGGTTACTGCCGGAATCAAGGCCCAGCCCTGAGCGAAGCCCCCGCACGGCCGACACCAGGAGCCCTCGTTGCGGGTCCCTGGTGTCGTCCGGGCGCCTCGCCACCATCGGGGGCATGTGGCAAGTAACGGTTGCGTGTTCAGGCTGTCCCGAGGAAACCGAGGTCGTGGTCTCCGAGCTCGACGACGTCGACCGCGAGGTCTGCCCCTGCGGTTACAGCTACGTGGTGCTGACGGTCAGCGAGTTCGAGCCGGTCTTCGCCCAGCGGGCCGAGGTCGTCGAGCTGCGGCCGCGCCGGCGCAAGCTGTCGAACGCCGCCTAGTCCTCAGAGGACGACGAGCACCACGGTCAGCAGGCCGAGGAGGATGCCGCCGGCGACGAGCCCTCCCTCGACCCAGCCGAGGGGTTCCGGGAACTCGCCTCGCGAGAGCGCCCGGTCGACGCGGCGCCGGCGGATGCTGCCGTAGGCGACGAGGGCGATGCCGTAGACGGCGAAGACGATCCCGGTCAGCACGTAGGGCCAGCGCTGCGACGTGTTCGCCAGCTCTGGGATCACGCGGCTGACCGCCAGAGCGAGGGCGAAGACGGTCATCCCCGTCCGCCACCAGGCCAGCTCGGTCCGTTCGCTCGCCAGCCGGGTCCGGCGGGTCGCGTCGATCGCCGGGTCGTGGGGTGGGCGCTCCATGGGGTGACGATAATCAGTGGTCCGCTGCGAGGTCGAGGCGCCCAGATTAGGTGCCGCCACTAATCCGCCGCGGTGGCCGCCCCGGCAGCGCGGGCATCCTGAAAGGCCACGATGGTCACTCTGTCCCGCGCCTCCTCATAGGAGTAAATGGCGATCAGCCAGCCCCAAGGACCGATCAACACTCGAAGGCCATGCCAGCGCCCGGTGAGGCTCCTGCCCCCGCGGGGGAATTGCTCCAGGGTGAGTAACGAGCGCCCGACCCGTTTGCGCGTGTCGCGAGGCAGGTCCCGGGAGTGGATCAGCTCCGCTAGGTCGTGCTCGGCGACGAGGGCGATCTCGACGGTGGCCATCGGCCCGATCGAGTGGACCTAAAGAAGATCTGAGAGGGGAAGCGTTTCTCCACGTCGCGCCTGCTCGAGCCCTTCCTGGGTGCGCTCCCAGGCTCCGGGGATCGAGTCGAGGAGCTCGGTAATGCGCCGAGCCTCGGGATCGGCATCGTCGAGCGCGAGCGATAGGAGGGAGCGCGCCAGCGTCCCCTCCTGTATGTGGTTCTGCTGGGCAAGCATTGCCAGCTTCTCCGCGTGCTCGGAGTCGAGCGTCACATTGATCCGCTTTGCGGGGACGGTCGCCATTGCGGCCTGACCTTACACGGATCGACACAGAACGTCTACCCCACCGCGACCTCGTACGCCTCCTCGGCCTCGAGGAAAGGGGCCAGGGTGACGTAGACCAGCGTCGGCACCAGGTCCGGCAGGGTCTCCGGGCCTTTCTTGTTGACGTGGTCGTAGAGGAGGGAGTAGAGGGCGCCGCCGATCGCCTCGGCCGCTATCGGCGGGGTCTCCGGTTTCAGCTCGTAGCCGGGGGCGAGCAGGCCCTCCATGCCTTCGGTGACGATCTCGCGCTGGTCGAGGGCGCGCTTGCCCGCCGCGTACATCTCGACCCCGCCGAGGCGCGCGTACTCGGGCTCTTCGGCGCCGAAGCAGAACATCGCCTCCTGGGTGTCGTGGACCGCGTGGGGCCAGTCGGGGGCGCGGCGGAAGGCGGGCAGGGCGGCCGCCAGCATGTGGGCCGAGCCGCTGTCGAGGGCGGCGACGATCGCGTCCTCCTTGTTCTTGAAGTGTTCGTAGAAGGTCCGCTGCGAGGTCGAGGCGCGTTCGACGATCTCGGCCACGGTGGTGTCCGGGTAGCCCTTCTCGGCGACGACCGCGGCCAGCGCCCGCAGCAGTCGCTCGGGCGGGCTCGACTGCGCCTGGCGCTCCTCGAACGGCACCGCCTTGACCGTCCGCCGGCGGGTCGCTTTCAGCGGGCCGGGGGGGACCGGGTAGGAGAAGAACCACTCCCACAGCTGCGAAGCCAGCTCCGGCAGCTGCTCCTCCTGGCCGCGGTAGAGGCGCTTGTGGATCACCTTCTGGATGCCGCCGACGATCGCCCGCACCAGCTCCCGCGGCATCCCCTCGCGCCCCGGCACCTGGGCCAGCATCCGCACCGCCAGGTCGGTCGCCTGCTCCATCGAGCGCTCGACCACCGCCGCCCCCTCCGGGCCGGCCGCGTAGACCTCGACGATGCACATCTTCGCCGCCGCCGGCTGCCTGACGATCAGGTCGATCAGCCCTTCGAACGCCCCCCGCGCCCGCTCCGCCCCGGCCGGCGCGCTCTCGTCGCCGCCGAGTTTCTCCAGCGCCGGCCCGATCATCTGGTCGACCGCCGCTAGGAAGCAGGCCTCCTTGTCGTCGAAGTGCTTGTAGAAGGCGCTGCGGGAGACCCCGGAGAGGTCGACCAGGTCGGCCACCGTGGTCGCCTCGTAGCCCTTCTCGGCGACCGTCGCCACCATCGCCGCGAACAGCCGCTCCCGCTGGTTGCGCTCGGCCTCCGCGCGGGGCGTGCCCCTGCCCGGCCGCAGCTTCCGCTCCCGCAGCGAAGCCGCATCCCCCCACGGAGTCTCAACCATTGTCGGGGGAACATATCCGGGGCTGGACACAGGGTTCAGCTTAACCATCTAAGAAAGTTCAAGTGGTACGAACTAGACTAGACAACCTGTACATTTAGTCCTAGCCCGAAGCGCGCTTTACCCCTATCTGAAGCCATTTGACCGGGTACGATGACGAGCACCAAAGGCCCTCAGGTCACGCTTCCTTGACATTTTGGTCCGCATCTGTTCTTATTTGCGCGGCTCAAGGAGAGGCGCCTCAGGGAGAGGCTCCGACTCGGGAGCGGAGAGACAATCGGCCGATGCCTCGGCCAGGGAGCCCCAAGGGGTTGGGTGAGGCAAGTGCCAGGGACCAAGGAGAGAAATAGGTGAGATTCCCCGGGAAGTCTGCCCCCGCGGCAACCGCGTCCGCTGGATCGTCCAAAGAAGGGAACGGCAACACGTTCTCGCTCGGCGTCCTTGCGGCGATGCTCGTCTGCGCAGCGGCTTTCCTAGGGATAGGTGCGCCCGCAGCCGGCGCGGCGCCGGAAGCGCAGCCTGGTTGGAGCCTTCAGAGCACCTTCGGGGAAGCACAGGGCTCCGCGTTTGAAGGCTCCCAAAACCCGCTTGCGATTGATGGAAACGGCAACATATTCGCCACCTACCAGGAATCGGGCAGGGTCAACGGCTACGCGCCTGACGAGTCTTCCCTGGGCCCGTATGGCTTTACCAACGAAGTCCAAAACCTCGCCGCAGACTTCGGTGAAGGCGTCCTCTACGTCGACAATCTCTTCGGGGGGCCGATCACGCGTTGGGTCTCCGATGGAGCACCAACTCCGACCTACACCGCCGCCCCTGGCTTCAGCGTTCCAGGGGGAGCGGGCCTAACCGTCGACACGAGCACGCACGACCTTCTCGTAGCCGACCCCGGGGCCGAAGCGGTGCGGCGCTATGACACGACCGGCTCCCTCGTCGACTCGATCGCCACGCCCTCGATCAGTCCCGCCTGGATCGCAGCCGCGCCGGACGGAAGCTTCTACGTCGCCCCCGACGGCGGCTCTGACATCACCCACCTGAGCGCCACTGGAACGGTACTGGGAACGACCGCGGGTGTTGGAGCGCTCCAAGGCCTCGCATTCGACCCGGTCCAAGAACTGCTCGTCGCTTCGGTCGGCGGGCTGCTGAAGACCTACGATGCGTCCGGCCAGTTCCTGTCCGAAGTCAATGGCAACAGCGCGGCCTGGCTTGGCTCGGGAGACAACGGCCTTCTTTACGGGTTGGCCAACGGAGCGATCAACAAGTACGTGCCGGCGACGGTCCCGGGCGTGGAATCTCCGCTCGTCACCAACGTCCAGCCGAACTCTGTCCATGTCAGCGCCGACGTCGACCCCGGTGCCGGTCCGCCCGAAGGCAGCCAAGCCCACTTCGAATACTCCGCCGACGGCGGCTTGTCCTGGACCTCGACTCCGGACGAGGGCGTGGAAAGGACCGGGACCGACGAACCGGACACGATCGAAGCCAACCTCACCGGCCTCACTCTGAACAGCGACTACCTCGTCCGGGTAAAAGCGTCGAACGCCGTCATCCCGAATGTGCTTTCGCCCGCGACGTCGTTCAGCACCCCGGAAATCGCCCCAGTGGTCGAAACCGGCTCTGTCGGCGACCGCTCGGAAACCGGCGCGATGCTCTACGGCACCGTCACCCCGGCCGGCCTGCAGACCACCTACCACTTCGAGTATGGGACGACGACGGCCTATGGCAGTCGGGCGCCGCTCGAAGCCGAGGCCCCGGCCGGCAACCGGCGAGTCCCCCGCACGGTTCAGAGGCCGATCTCCGGGCTTCAGCCTGGGACCACGTACCACTACCGCCTCGTAGCCGAGAACGCGATCGGCGAGACCCTGGGCGACGACCGGACCTTCACGACCCTCAAACCGGACGAACTCTTCCCCCAGCGTGCCTACGAGCAGGTGACCCCGGTGGACAAGGAAGGAGCTGTCGTCCAGAGCGACTTCCACGTCCAGACCGCCGCCGACGGATCCGCCATCGCGGTGACGTCAGCAGCCGCCGCGGATGACTCGGAAAGCGCGCTGATTCTGCAGAACTACCTCAGTCGACGGAGCCCGGACGGCTGGCTCGACTGGAAGCAGGTCGATCCTCCTCAGGATGCGGAGCCGAACTTGAACGAGTCGGCGACTGCCGCGATCTCGGATGATTTCGAACACGCGCTCGTGATCAGCAACCGCGCTCTGGCACCCGGCGGCGTCAGCGGTGCCGGCAACTTGTACGTAAAGGATCTCAGCACCGGCGCCTATACCTCTGTTGCCAGTGCGCCTGATCCAAACGCCTGGGACCTGCTTGTCGGAATTCAGGCGAACGAGCGCATCTTCCTGGCGGCCGCGCCGGACTTCAGCTGGATTCTGTTTTGGGGTATCCCCTCGTTTTCACCCGAAGCCTCAACCACGGCGATCTACCGCTGGACCCGGGCCAGCGATGAATTGAAGGTCGAATCGCGGCTGCCGGACGGGACCGTCACTACTTCCCCCGTCCAGACCGCCGACGGCTATCAGCGCGAGATGCCCTTGGCGTCCAGCGACGGCAGCGCTGTGGCGTTCAGCGCAAGTGGCGTATTCCGCCGAGAGAATGGGCAGACGACGGCGATCTCCGTCTCGAGAGTCACTGGAGACCCCAATGACGAACCCCAGCCCGCCACCATCCACGGGATGACCCCGGACGGCCGCTACGTCTTCTTCTCTAGCGAAAGGCAGCTGACCGATGACGCCCCGCCGGCTAATCCCGCCGCCGATGGCCTCTACCGCTACGACGCCACCACGGACGAACTTCTTTATCTGGGTCCTAAGATCGCAGGCACGGTCCTGGGGGTCTACGGCTTCAGCGGTGATGGGCAGAGGGTCTACTTCGACAACGGCGCGAGGACGGTCGTCTGGGACGAAGGGACCATTCGCCAGGTCACCACAGACCGCCCTGTGGCCGGGAATTTCTTGACGACAAGCGTCAGCGCGAGCAGACGCTACTTCGCCTGGGAAGACCCGGATCACAACGTCCATGTCTACGACGCCGTGCTCGGCGAGTCGAATTGCGCCTCCTGCCCGGCGGACGGGAGCACGGGCGGCGACGCCCGGATGATGGCTGTCGGGCGTGGGATCGGCAATCGGGCCGTGCGAGCGATGATGGACAACGGGACCGTGTTCTTCGACACCCCGATCCGCCTTCTGGCCGCTGACCACAATGGCACCAGAGACGTGTACGCGTATAAGGAAGGCCGCCTCGATCTGATCAGCTCTGGTGACGAGGACTTCGACGCCACCTTCGTCGACGCCTCCGAGGATGGAAGCAGCGTCTTCTTCCAGACCAACCAGGGCCTGGTCGGCCAGGACACCGATGGCAACGCCGACGTCTACGTCGCCCGCTTAGGCGGTGGCTTCGCCTCGCAGAACCCACCACCGCCGCCAGGGTCATGCCAAGGAGCCGAATGCGCAGAAGCCGGCGGCCAGCCTGCGGGCGGGCCACCGGTGAATACCGCCGCGGTGGCAAGCCCCGCGACGGCGCCCAAGAAGCACAAGAAACATAAGCACAAACACAAGAAGAGCAAGAAGCACAAACACAAGGGCCAGGGTCAGAAGAGCAAGCGCCACTCCCCCAAGACCCTCGGCAACTAGGAGAGATGACGATGATTAACACGAACAGGATCAATCCCCGTCTCTCCGGCAAGCTTCTGCTCTCGCTCGGACTGGCCCTCCTGACGACGTTGATGCTGGCGGGCAGCGCCAAGGCCGCCCTGCAGTTCGACCGGGTCGGAGTCGACCTCAACGAACCGCCTCTCATCGAAGACAAAAACCCGAGCCCTGAAACCGAGGAATACGTCCCGGTACTGAATTCCGACGGCACCTTCGTCGCCCCTGCCTTCAACCGCCAGGCCGGCTCGCACCCCGACATCTCGGTCTTCTTCAAGGTGGCGACCGGCGGTGACGGCCTGCCTCTTGAGACTCCGAAGAGCATCGATTTCGAACTGCCGCGAGGATTGGTCGGTAACCCGACTGCCATCCCCACCTGTTCGCCGGCCGATCTGGCCAATCCCGGCCAAGGGGGCGCGGAATGCGGTGCCGAGCAGCAGGTCGGAACCGCCGAAATCACCATGTGGGCCAGTTCCGGATCGCAGCAGAAAGTCAATATCGGTCTCTTCAACATCGCTCACGGGCCAGACGTCCCGGCCCGGTTCGGGTTCAAGTACTCGGCCGTGGTGGGCCTGATCACCGCCCATGTCCGACCGGGCGATTACGGGATTTCCTCCGGCAGCCTCGCGATCTCACAGGGGGAGGCAATCGAGTCGGTGCGGGTGAACCTCTGGGGTGTCCCCGGCGATCCCAGCCACGACACTCTGCGGCAGAACCGCATCGCGATCCTCTTTGCCCCGTTCAACTCACCTCAGCCCCCGTTCTTCTGGCGGTCGCTGCCAAGTCGGGTTGCGTTCCTCTCCATGCCCACCTCCTGCAGCGACACGCCGGTCTCGTTCACGGCCCATGGCGCCTCATGGGAAGAGCCGGGCGTCTTCGACGAACGCACGGTAACCGCAGACGAGGAAGGCACGCCCTTCACGATCGAAGGCTGCGAGAGGCTGCCGTTCAACCCCTCGGCGGTGGCGCGCCCGACCTCGCGTGAAGCCGATGCACCCTCGGGTCTGAACGTCGACATCCACGTGCCCCAGCCGCAGGACCCCGATGGATTTGCCGAGGCCCACGTGCGCAAGGTGAAGATGACCCTGCCCGAGGGGATGTCGGTCTCGCCCTCCTCGGCAACGGGCCTCCAGGGCTGCTCGTTGGCTCAGATCGGAATCGGCAGCAACGACCCGCCGAGCTGTCCTGAGTCCTCGGAGCTCGGCACGGTCGAGGTCGATACGCCGCTGCTCGACTTCCCGCTGAAGGGCGACGTGATTCTTGCCAAGCAGAACGACAACCCGTTCAACTCCCTGCTCGCCCTCTACATCGCCGCCAAGGGTCCCGGTTTCTACATGAAGCTCCCGGGCCGGATCGACCTCGACCCGCAGACGGGCCAGCTGACCAGCACCTTCGACAACAACCCGCAGCTGCCCTTCGAAGACCTGCACCTGAAGCTGAGCGGCGGCCCGCGGGCGGCGCTCGTCACTCCGCCGGCCTGCGGCGACTACTCCGCCCAGATGGAATTCGTCTCCTGGGCCTCGAGTACGCCGGTCACGCAATCGATCCCGATGAAGTTTGACCAGGGCTGCGGTGCTGGCGGCTTCAGCCCGGGCTTCCGGGCCGGGACCACCAGTCCGCTGGGCGGGGCCTTCGCTCCCTTCAACATGCAGGTCGTCCGCGCCGGCGGCGAACAGAACCTGTCCCGGATCGAGGCGACCTTGCCCCAGGGCCTGCTCGCCAAGCTCGCCGGCGTTCCGCTCTGCGGCGACGCTCAGGCGGCAACGGGCGACTGCCCGGCTGGCAGCCAGGTCGGTCAGGTGACCGTCGGCGCCGGCGCCGGCCCGCTGCCGGTCTATGTCCCCGAAGCCGGCAAGGCCCCGACCGCGGCCTACCTGGCCGGCCCCTACAAGGGAGCTCCCTACTCCCTCGTGGTCAAGGTCCCGGCCCAGGCCGGACCCTTCGACCTCGGCACCGTGGCGGTCCGCAACGGCCTCTACATCGACCCGACCACGACCCAGGCCACCGCGAAATCCGATCCGCTGCCGCAGATCCTGCAGGGGATCCCGATCGCCTACCGCGACGTCCGGGTCGAAGTCGACCGGCCGAACTTCACGATCAACCCGACCAACTGCAAGGCCCAGAAGGTGACCAGCGTCCTCACCTCCGCCACGGGTCAGACGGCAACCCCCTCGAGCCCCTTCCAGGTCGCCGGCTGCAAGGAACTCGGCTTCAAGCCGAAGCTGGCCCTGAAGTTCACCGGCGACACCAACCGCAGCGCCCACCCGGCGCTGAAGGCAACGCTGAGGATGCCGAAGGGCGGCGCCAACATCGCCAAGACCGTGGTGCTCCTGCCGGAAACCGAGTTCATCGACAACGCCCACATCTCCAATCCCTGCACCCGGGTGCAGTTCGATGCGGGTCAGTGCCCGAAGGGCTCGATCCTCGGCACCGCGAAGGCCTACACGCCGCTGCTCGACCAGCCGCTTTCCGGCCCGGTCTACTTCCGCTCCAACGGTGGCGCCCGGGAACTCCCCGATCTGGTCGCTGACCTGAACGGCCAGATCCACGTCACCCTGGTCGGGTTCATCGACTCGGTCAAGACCGGGCCTGAAACCGCCCGGGTGCGAACCCGTTTCCTCGGCGTCCCGGACGCGCCGGTCTCCAAGTTCGTCCTCAGCATGAAGGGCGGCGACAAGGGGCTGCTGGTCAATAACACCGAGCTCTGCAAGGTGAAGCCACGGGCCAAGGCCGAGTTCACCGGCCAGAACGGCAAGCGCTCGGTCGCCAACCCGCTGGTGAAGATCGGGTGCGGAGGCGGCAAGAAACGGTAGTTGCTTCCGGGGCACGTGGGAGCAGAGAAATCGGTTGACCCTCCAGAGAACCCACACGGGTTGGGCAGGGAAGGCCACCGGATGAGGAGAGATCCGTGGGACGTCTACTGAGGCGAACGAAGGCAACGTCTGCGGCAGCGGTCAGCTGCTGCTTGGCTCTTGCCCTGCTCGGAGTCGCGGCCAGCTCGGCGAGCGCGGATCCCGAAGCCCAGCCGGTCTGGTCCTACAAGTCCGTCTTTGGAGGCGGGGAATTCAGCGAAACCCTGCATGAAACGCCCCGCAGCCCGCTGGCCCTCGACGGCAGCGGCAACATCTTCGGAGCCGACCAGGGCCTCGGCAAAGTCCTGATCTACTCGCCGACTCCCGAAGGGGGAACGCCGCTGACGACGATCTCCCCCGGCAAATTCCGCAACGTCGCAATCGACCCCGCCGACGACAGCCTCTACTTCGACGAAGACGAGAGCGAAGGCGGCACGACGATCGGGCGCTACCTCTCCGACGGTCAGCCGACCCCCACCTACACGCTCGATCCGACCTTCGAAGTGCCCCAGGGGCAGGGCATCGCGGTCGACCCGACCAGCGGCGACCTGCTCGTGGCCGCCCCGGCCGCCGAAGCCGTGCGCCGCTACGACTCGAGCGGCACCCTGACCGCGACGATCGCCACGACCTCGATCAACCCCAGCTGGATCGCGATCGCGCCCGACGGCAGCTTCTACGTCGCCTCGGTGGACGGCCCCGACGTCTACCGCTACAGCGGTGCCGGGACGGCGCTCGGGACGATCTCCGGAGTCGGCCAGCTGCACGGCCTCGCCTACGACCCCTCCCGCTCCCTCCTCGTCGCCTCGGTCGGCGACAAGCTGAAGAGCTACTCGCCGGCCGGCGCGCTGCGCTCCGAATCGCAGGCGAACGGTGAATCGGGCATCGGCCTCGCAGCCGGCGCCGACGGACTGCTCTACGAACGCACCGTCCCCGACCTGAGGCTCTACGTCCCCGCCACCGCGCCCGGCGTCGACGCGCCGGCCGTCTCCGCAGTCGCGGTCCACTCCGTGAATGTGAGCGCCGAAGTCGACCCCGGCGAAGAACTGGGCGGGGAAGCGCCCGCAGGCAGCTATGCCCGCATTGAGTACTCCTCCGACGGCGGCCAGAGCTGGCCCTTCTCGACCCCCGACCAGGCGCTGAGCGAAGGCGGCGACACCGAGGTCGAAGCTGACCTGACCGAACTGAAAGGCAACTTCGACTACCTGGTTCGTGTGGTCGTTGGCAACCCGGTTTTCGGCTCGACGACCTCGGTGACCGCCCCCTTCCACACCATCCTCGGCCCTCCCGAGGTGGAAACGGGCAAAGCGACCTCGATCACCGACGACGAGGCGGAACTCAACGGCACGATCGACGCGATCGGCGACCAGACGACCTACCGCTTCGAATACGGCCCGACGACCGCCTACGGCAGCAAAGCTCCGGCGGGAGCCGACGGCATCGCCGGCAACGGCACCGCGCCGCGGGCCTTCAGCCGTCCGATCTCCGGCCTGCAACCGTCAACTACCTACCACTACCGTGTGGTGGCGAAAAACTCCGCCGGCGAGGTCGCCGGCGTCGACAAGACCTTCACGACCCTCGTTGCCGGCCAGCCCGAGGCCCGCAGCTTCGAGCTGGTGACGCCGGTGGACAAGGAAGCAGGGGTGATCCAACAGCTCTACGGGTTTCAGACGGCCCCGGACGGTTCGGCGCTGGTCATGCACCTTGTCTCGCCTCCCGATGACACCGAGACCAACGTGCTTTCCAATCGCTACCTGACTCGCCGCAGCCCGAGTGGGTGGCTGCCTTGGATCTCGCCCGATCCGCCGCAGGATGTCTCACGCTCCTACGTCGATTCCGTTACGCAAGCTGTGTCGCCGGATTTCCAGCATGCCCTGGTCGTCAGCAACAGAGCACTGACCCCTGGTGCCTATGAGGGCGGCGGAAACATCTACATCCGCGACCTTGAAACCGGTTCCTACACCTTCGTCGGGGGCGCTCCTGGACTGTCTCCCTACAACAAGATGTCTGGTTTGCAGACGCAGGACATGTACAGGGGCGGCGCGGATGATTTCGACTGGGTCGTGCTCGCCGCCACGTCCCCGCTGTATCCAGGAGCCCCGCAAACGGGGATCTACAGGTGGAGCCGTGCGGGCGGGCTCGAACTCGAATCGCGGCTCCCTGACGGTACCCCGGCGCCCGGAGTGCAAGCGATTCTGTTCTCCTATATCTACAAGCAGGTGGAGGTATCTGACGACGGGAGGACTCTCTACTTCTCGGCATGGGAAGGATCTGCGGGTGTCTATCGGCGTTCAGAAGGCCAGACGATCCCGATCTCGGTCTCCGAGATTCCGGGGGACGCGGCCACTCCCCACGGCGGCAGGCTCGACGGTGTCAGCCGCGACGGCCGTTACGCCTTCTTCCGCTCTCAAGCCAGGTTGACGTCCGACGCACCCTCAAGCCCGGGCAATGGCGCCTTTCTGTACAGGTACGACGCGGAACCAGGTGACATCGAGTTCGTGGGTGTTGCAACCTCGGAAGACGCGGGGAGAGTTCGTGGCGTCTCCGATGACGGCGAAACCATCTACTACAACAACGAATCCAACACTGTGGTGTGGAGCGGTGGTGTCACCCATGAGATAACCACTGAACACCCTGATGGGGGAACTGAATTCGGGGCCCAGATGTTCTTCAGCTCCAGCGGGCGATTCCTTGGCTGGCCGAGCACGGTCGACGATTCCATATACCTGTACGACGCAGAGACCGACGAAAAGGTCTGCGTCAACTGCGATGAGGAAGGTGTGCCACTTGGACAGTCCCGATTGCCCGGTGGCGTGCGGACGCTCAGCAACTACGAACCCGGGGTGGTGGCAAACGAAGGTGCGATGTACTTCGATTCGACCGCGCCGCTTCTTGCAGCAGATCACAACCAAGCGTACGACGTCTACAGGTACCGGGACGGGAATCTGACGCTGATCAGCCCCGGCGACGGTCCTTTCGGCGCGCAATTCAGCGACGCCACCCCCGACGGTAGCCATGTGTTCTTCACCACGGAGGAGGGGATCGTCAGCTGGGACGGCGATGATGCCGTGGACGTCTACGACTCGCGCTCCGGCGGCACGCCGGCGAAGCCCCCGGTCAACTCGCCGGAGTGCGTGGGGGACGCGTGTCAGGGTGCGGCTGGGACCGCTCCCGGCGCGCCGGGTCTCAGAAGCGACGGTCCATCCGGCGCCCAGGGCGCCGCGGGCAAGATCAGCGCCCTCCGGAAGCTGTCGGCGCGCCAACGCTCGACCTTGGCGAAGGGCGGTAAGGCCACCCTTCGCCTCTCCGTCGATGCCCCGGGCACGGTGTCGGTGACCGGCAAGGCCCGGATCGACGGCAAAAAGCGCCAGGTGGTGACGGCCTCGGTCAATGCCGGGAAGGCCGGCCAGATCGGCATTCCTTTTGCGATTTCGAAGACTGCCCTCGATGAGCTGAAGACGAGGGGCTCGCTGACGGTGACCCTCTCGGTGCGGCTCGGCGATTCGGTAGCGAAGAAGGTGTCGTTCACCCTGCGAGCTCCCACCGGGGAGAAAGGAGGACGGTCATGAGCGCCGTCAGGAGATTGTCGACTTGCGCGCTGACCGTGTTGCTGTCTCTAGCCGCATTGTCAGTGGTCCATGGGTCCACCGCACAGGCAAATCTCGGATTCGAGGAAGTCAGCTTCGACATAGCCGGCAGCGACGGCTCGTTCTACAGGCAGGCCGGATCGCACCCGGATTTCCGCACGATCTTTTCGGTGCCATTCGACCCCGAAGCGGAAATCGGCGGGGAACCGTCTCCAGGTCCGACCGAGGCGGTGCATTCCGTCGAGGTGGACCTTCCGCCGGGCATGGTGGGCAACCTCATCGGCATTCCCACCTGCACGCCTGGTCAGATTGCCAGCCCGGGCGTGGGAATTTCGCAATGCCCGATCGGTTCCCAGGTGGGTGTGGCTCGTGTGATCACTACCCAGTACCCCATGGTCCGGGGCGTCTACAACGTCGCCCATGGTCCAGAGGTTGCGGCGCGCCTCGGGATGAACGTTTCCAACGTTTCGGTGTTCATCGACGCGCGCGTGCGACCTGGAGACCACGGAGTGTCCTCGGGGACCGCCGCCGTTTCTCAGGGCGCGACCTTCCAGCGGGTGAATCTAACCCTTTGGGGTGTTCCGGCCGACTCGAGTCATGACTACCTTCGCTCTCCGAATGGCGGTTACGTCGTCGCCAATACCGGCGACGACGACGAACAGCAGTTCGCGGTTCCGTCTCCTGCACCTCGAGTGGCGTTCCTCAGCCTGCCGACTTCATGTGAAGACACCCCCGCCTCTTTCACGATCAGGGCCGATTCCTGGGAGCATCCGGGAATCTTCGACGTCCGCACCCTGTCGGCGGACTCCCAAGGCACCCCGTTCATCTTCGACGGCTGCGAGAAACTGCCGTTCTCGCCGAGCGCCTCGGTCCAGCCACGGTCGCACTCCGCGGAGAGCCCGACCGGGCTCGACCTCGACCTCGAGGTACCCCAGTTCAACGGTCCCGACGAACTCGTCACCGCGCACGTCCGCCGGGTGAAGATGACCTTTCCCGAGGGGATGACCGTCTCTCCCTCCTCGGCGGCGGGGCTCGGTGCCTGCTCAGAGGCGGAGATCGACCTGGATACGGTCGAGGCTCCGCAGTGCCCGGGCTCTTCCAAGCTCGGCACGGTCCTGATCGACACCCCGGTGCTCGACGAACAACTTCAGGGGAGCATCTATCTGGCACGCCAGCACGAAAACCCGTTCGACTCGCTGCTCGCCCTGTATATCTCGGTCAAAGGCCCGGGCTTCTACCTGAAGCTGCCGGGTAAGGCCGAACTTGACCCGGTCACCGGGCAGCTGACGACGCTGTTCGACGAAACGCCGCAGCTACCGTTCTCGAAGATGCAGGTGCAGCTCAAGGACGGTCCGCGGTCGGCCCTCTCGACCCCGCGCAAGTGCGGCACTTACACGATCCGTACCGAGTTCAGGAGCTGGGCGCAGCCCGACGTTCCGGTCATCTCGGACTCCTCGTTCAAGGTCGATGAAGGCTGCGGTTCGGGCGGTTTCTCGCCGAAGCTCAGCGCCGGTACGACCAGCGCGACCGCCGGCGGCTCCTCGTCCTTCATCCTGCGGGTGACCCGTCAGGACGGCGAACAGAACCTCGCGGGCATCGACGTCACCCTTTCCGAGGGCCTGCTGGCGAAGCTGGCCGGCGTGCCGCTCTGTGGCGACTCGCAGGCCGCGACCGGCAACTGCCCGGCCGCCAGTCAGGTCGGCCGCACCACCGTCGGTGCGGGCGCGGGCCCGAACCCGGTCTACGTCCCCGAAGCCGGCAAGGCGCCGACCGCGGCCTACCTCGCCGGCCCCTACAAGGGCGCCCCCTACAGCATCGTGGTCAAGGTGCCGGCGCAGGCCGGGCCCTTCGACCTCGGCACCGTGGCGGTCCGTTCCGGCATCTACGTCGACCCGGTGAATGCCCGGGCCTCGGTCAGGTCTGACCGGCTGCCGCAGATCCTGCAGGGGATCCCGATCGCCTACCGCGACGTCCGGGTCGAAGTCGACCGGCCGGGGTTCATCCAGACGCCTACGAGCTGCGAGGGCATGAAGGTGGAATCGACGATCTACGGCTCCGACGGCGCAACCGCCAACCCGGCGGCGAACTTCGCCGCCACCGACTGCGAACGCCTCGGCTTCAAGCCGAAGCTGGCGCTGGAGTTCACCGGCGACACCCACCGCAGCGCCCACCCGGCTCTGAAGGCGACGCTGAGGATGCCGAAGGGCGGCGCCAACATCGCCAAGACCGTGGTGCTCCTGCCGGAAACCGAGTTCATCGACAACGCTCACATCTCCAACCCCTGCACCCGGGTGCAGTTCGATGCGGGCGCCTGCCCGAAGAGCTCGATCCTCGGCACCGCGAAGGCCTACACGCCGCTGCTCGACCAGCCGCTCTCAGGACCGGTCTACTTCCGCTCCAACGGTGGCGCCCGGGAACTCCCCGATCTGGTCGCGGACCTGAACGGCCAGATCCACGTCACCCTGGTCGGCTTCATCGATTCGGTGAAGACCGGCAAGGAAACCGCCCGGGTGCGAACCCGGTTCCTCGGCGTCCCCGACGCGCCGGTCTCCAAGTTCGTCCTCAACATGAAGGGCGGCGACCAGGGCCTGATCGTCAACAACACCGAGCTCTGCAAGGCAAAGCCGCGGGCACGGGCCGAGTTCACCGGCCAAAACGGCAAGCGCTCGGTCGCCAACCCGCTGGTGAAGATCGGGTGCGGCAAATCGTCCCGGAAGCGCTAGTAGTAGAACAAAGACGTACCGCCAGGACGCCGAGTCTCCCCTAGACTCGGCGTCCAATGGGGGAGGGAACCCGTAGGTGAAGCGCCGCGGTGCGCTGATCGGCTTCGTGGCTGTGCTGATGTCCTGCTTCGTGCTGGGCCTCGTCGGGCTGGGCGTGGAGGAGGACCTCTCGCCGCTCTCGCTGAAGATCCCGGGAACCTCTGCATCGAATGGTGAAGCCCTGGCGGAAAGCCATTTCGGGGCCTCCTCGCCATTCATCGTCCTGCTGCAGGGGCCGGCGGCCGCGGTCGATAGGCAGGGACCGCGACTTGTCGCCTCGCTGCGGCGCGAGCAGGACGCGACGGTGCTCTCGCCCTGGGATCGAGGGGCGCTCCAGGCGCTCCGGCCGTCCCGCAAAAAAGCGCTCGTTTTAGTCGACTTCCACGTACCGTTGGAGCAGGCGATGCGGGACGTCGTCCCCCGCCTGGAAGAGACGATCGACGCGCGGGTGCGCGAGCCCGTGGTCGCCACCCAGTCCGGTTACGCCTCCGTCTCCCGCGCCCTGCAGGAGGAATCGCTGAGCTCGACCGAGCGGGCCGAGCTGCTGGCGGCGCCGCTGCTGATCCTTGTCCTCCTCTTCGTCTTCCGCTCGGTCGTCGCCGCGGCGATCCCGCTCGCCTTCGGCGCCCTCACGGTCGTCGCCGGGCGCGGCGTCCTCTCGCTGCTGGCCGGGGCGATGACGATCGACGCGCTCGCCCTCGTCGTCTGCACGATGATGGGCCTCGCCCTCGGGGTCGACTACTCGCTGCTGATCGTCTCCCGCTTCCGCGAGGAGCTGGAGAAGGACCCGGACCCGTGGCGGGCCGCCGCCGCGACCCGGGCGAGTGCCGGCCGCACCACGCTGTTCGCTGGGCTCACCCTGATCGTCGCCATCGTCTTCTCCGCCTTCATGCAGCCCGGCTCGCTGCTCCTCTCGCTGGCGACCGCGACCGCGGTGGTGACCGTGATCAGCGTCGTCATCTCGACCCTCGCGGTACCGCCGCTGCTGGGCCTGCTCGGGCCGCGGATCAACGCCGGCCGGATCGGTCCCGCGCCGCGGCCGGGACAGCGCTCGACCGTCGCCGCCCTCGCCGGCGCGGCGCTGCGCAAGCCGGCCCGCGCCGCCTGCCTCGTCGCCATTCCCCTCGTCCTGCTCACCCTGCCGGTCCTCGCCTTCACCACCGGCGCGCCGGGAATCGACGAGCTGCCGACCTCGAACCCGGCACGACAGAGCGCGGAGACGATCGACGCGGCGGTCGGGCCTGGCTGGGAGGCCCCCTTCGTGCTTGTCGCGGCCACCGAGCGCGGACCGATCACCAACAAGGCCGACCTCGCCCAGCTTGCCCGCTGGCAGCGGCGGATCGCCGACCAGACGGGGGTGCGGACCGTGATCGGTCCCGGCCCGATCGCCCGCCGGACCGGCCCGCTGCGCTCGCTCGGCGACAAGCTCACCGCCGGCGGTGCCGAAGGGCCGGAGCAGATCGAGAAGCTCGGCCCGGGACTGCGCCGCGCCGCCGGAGCGGTGTCGGAGCTGCGAGCCGGCATCGCCGAAGGCGCGGCGGGCAGCGGTCTGCTCGCGCAGGGCTCGGAACGGGCCGCCGACGGGGCCGGCCTGATCGCCTCGGAGCTGAAGCGGGCCGCCGGCAGGGGCGAAGAAGCGACCGGGGCGATCGCCCGCCTGCAGGACGGCAGCAAGCGCCTCGCCAAGGGCCAGCGCGAAGTCTCGGCCGGGACCCTCGGCCTCGCCCTCGGACTGCGCTCGCTGGTGCCGCGGCTGCGCGGCGGCGAGCAGGCCCGCTCGCGCAAGCTAGCCCGCCAGCTCGAAGCCGCCGCCGCGACCGATCCCGCCCTGCAGCCGCTCGCCAACCAGGCGCGCGTCCTCGCCCGCACCGTCGCCGCCAACCGCAACGAAGTGCGGCGCCTGCGCGACCTCTCCCAGCAGGTCAACGGCGGCATGAACCGGCTCGTCCCCGGCGGCAGGCGGCTCGAAGCCGGGGTCGGCAAGCTGGCCGACGCGACCGGCGGGCTCAGCAGCGGCCTCGAAAGGCTCGGCGACGGCGCCGAACGGCTGTCCACCGGCCTGGTCGAGCTGCAGGGCGGGGCGGGGGCGCTGCAGAGCGGCCTCTCCGAAGGCTTCCGGCGCGCCTACCCGCTGCAGGCGAAGCTGGCGAGCGCCGGCCGGCGGGTGAGCGCGGTGGCGACGCCGCTCGCCCTCGGCGCCGAAGAGCTGCGCCGGCAGTCTCCCGGCCTCTTCGACTCCGGCTACTTCGTCCTCTCCGCGCTCGACGGGGCTCCGTCGCAGCCTCGGGCCGAAGCGGGCGAGGCGATCAGTGTCGATCGCGGCGGCCAGGCGGCGCGGATGGTCGTCGTCTCCGACTACCCCTTCAACAGCGATGGCTCGCGCGAGGTCGGAGCGCGGCTGGAGGAAGACGCGCGGCGGCTGGCGGCGGCGAGCGGCCTGCAGACCGGCGTCACCGGCGGCGCCGCCACCCTCAACACCTACGGCGAAGCGACCGAAGCGCGGCTGCCGCTGGTGATCGGCGCCTTCATCCTCTTCACCCTGCTGGCCCTGATCGTCGTCCTGCGGGCGCCGCTGCTGGCGCTGCTGACCGTCTGCCTCAACCTCGCCTCGGTGGCGGCGGCGATCGGGGTGATGGCGCTGGTCTGCCAGATCCCCGCCGGCTACCCGCTCGGCGGCCACCCCTACATCGACACCGTCGGTGCGGGGGCGATCTTCGGCGTCACCTTCGGGCTCTCGATCGACTACGCGGTCTTCCTCCTGGCGCGGATGCGGGAGCGCTACGACATCGACGGCGACAACGGTGCGGCGATCGCCTTCGGGCTCGAGAAGACCGCCGGGGTGATCACCGGCGCCGCCGCGATCATGGCCGCCGTCTTCGTCTCCTTCGCCACCGCTCCGATCGCGACCGTGAGCCAGATGGGGGTGGGGCTGACTGTGGCAATCCTGCTCGACGCGACCGTGGTGCGGATCGTGCTGCTGCCGGCGCTGATGCTGCTGCTCGGCGACCGGGTCTGGCACGTGCCGCCCCTGCTCGACCGAATCCTTCCCCGCCGTAACGTGCTGATGCCAGAAACGAGGACTGAAAGTGCATAGAAGGACGATTGCGATCACGCTGCTCCTGGCGGCGTCCCTGTTTGCCGCCGCCACCGCCCCGGCGGCGGAAGCGCCGACCCGCGACGAATACGTCGAACGGCTGGAGAAGCTCTGCAAGCCCGACGCGGAAGCGACCCAGCGGGCGATGAAGGGGGCCCGCGGCGACATCAAGGCCGAACGGTTCGACGCCGCGGCGAAGAAGTTCGCCAAGGCGACCGCGATCTTCGGCGGCGACGTGAAGAAGATCTCCGCTGTGCCGCGACCATCTACGGACACCGCCAAGCTGCGCAAGTGGTTCACCTACCTGAACCGGCAGGAGGACTACCTGGGGCAGATCACCGCGCAGCTACGGCAGGATCACCCGACCAAGGCGCTGCGGCTGATCCAGCGGTTCATCCACTCCGGCAACCTCGCCAACAACGTCGTCCTCGCCTTCGGCTTCAACTGGTGCAGCTTCGAATTCTCGAGGTACGGATGAGATGAGACGGCTGCTCCTCGCCCTGGTTGTTCTGGCCGGCCTGACGGCGGCGACGGCCAGCGGCGAGCGGGCGCAGCGCGGCAATTTGATCGTCACCCTCGACGGGGGGTTCGCGCCGCAGGCGCTGCCGCGCGACCGACCGGCGCCGGTCTCGGTGCAACTGAAAGCCGGTCTGCGGACCACCGACAGCACCACCCTGCCGCGGGTGACGCGGGTCGAACTGGGGATCCCCGGGCAGGGGTCGATCACCACCCGGGGGCTGCCCACCTGCACGGTGCGGCGGCTGCGCAACACCACCACCGCCGGCGCGCTCGAGGCCTGCCGGCCGGCGCTGATCGGCAGCGGCAAGATGGTGGCGCAGGTGAAGATCCCGAGCCAGCCGGCATTTGCCGTCCACGCCCGCCTGCTCGCCTTCAACGGCAAGGTCCACGGCCAGCGGGCGGTGATCGTCCACGGACTCGCCCTGCAGCCACCCACCGTCGTCGTCCTGCCGTTCCTGATCCACCTCCGGCCCGGCAAGTTCGGGACCGTCCTGACCGCTCACCTCCCGCCGAACCTGGGGCCCTGGCCGCGCTTCGCCCGCTTCGAAATGGACTTCCACCGTCGCTACACCTACCGCGGCCGCGAGCGCAGCTACATCAGCGCCTCCTGCCCGCTTCCACCGCGGGTCCCCCTCGGCATCTTCTCCTTCGCCAAAGCGACCTTCACGCTCGCCGACGGGCGCCGCATCAGCAAGGGGATCGCGCGTAGCTGCCACGCTCGTTGAGCTGCGTTCTGTCGCCTTGCGGTCTGTTAGTGTTCCAATTCGATGGCGTTCCCGCTCGCGCTGGCGAACCTCGAATCGGCGATTCTCGACAGCTGCGGCGGCGAGGAGGAGTGGCCGGCGTCGATCGCCGCCGGGATCTGCGCCGGCATCGACTACGCGATCGCCCATCCAGAGGTCGCCGAGACCCTCGCGATCGACGCGCCGGCGGGGTCGGACACGCTCAGCCGCTATGAAAGCGTGATCGGCCGTTTGGCCGGCTTCCTGCGCGCGAAAGCGCCCCGCGAGACGAGGCTTCCGGGGGCGACTGACGAGGCCCTCGTGGCCGGCATGGTCGGCCTCGTCGGCGACCACCTGCGGATCGGGCGCCAGGACCGTCTCGAAGAGCTGCGACCGGAGCTGGTGCTGCTGACCCTGCTCCCCTACCTGGGCTTCGCCGAAGCGCAGAAATGGGCCAACCAGGTGGCCAATTAGAGGGCCATTGTCTCTTGACGTTGCGGTCCGGATATGTTCTTATAGAAGTCCGTTTGCCGGTCACCCTGGTCGGCGACGGCACTGGCGCCAGTAACCCCGGTGCTCATCCCGCCCACCCTGAGTGGCATGGGCACCTACGCAAACTCATGGCCCGGGCGAGTTCCCCGCTTGCCCGGGTCGTTTGCGTTCTCCCCGCCGGCGCAGGCGCATGAAGGCGGTCAGGAAGCGCGCACCCGGGCCCAGGGCCTCGAGTAGCCGCTCGCGGATCGGCTGCGCGTAGGGCGTCGCCGCCGCGGCGGCGCTGAGGTAGAAGCCGGCCACCCCGGCGAGGATCGCCCGGTGGCGGCCGGCCTGAGGGAGGCGCTCGACTAGGGCTTCGGCGCGGGCCGCGATCAGGGCCAGGCGCTCGGCCGCCTCATCGGCGCTCTCGTAGTAGGCGAGGTAGTTGTGCTCGCCGGCGGCGCGATCCTCGTCCCGGTCGACGAGGTCGTCGAGGAAGACGGTGAGCGCGCCGATCGGGGGGTGGTAAGCGGCGTCGATCAACGCGGCGGTCTCGACCGTCGTCCGGGGGTCGGCCGCGGCCGCGATCAGGGCGTGCGCCGCCGCCGAGGAGCTGGCGCCGGCGGCGACCTCCCACCAGCGGTATTCCGATGCAACGCCAAGGCTCTCGGCCCATCGCCGGAGCCGATCTGTCTCGCCGAGTGCCGCCGCATGGGTTCGGCGCTGCCCTTCCGCACAGCGCTCGACCGACCGCCCGATCGTCGGCAGCAACGTCTTCCCCGAGGCGAGCGCAGCCACCTCCTGCCGCCACTCCGCCTCCAGCCGTTCTCCGCCATCCGGCCTAGTTACCGGTTTCGTGCGCATATCGAGCAGATCCGGCAACTCGGCGGTCTCTTCGGCCGCGTCGCGGAGGTCGATTGCGACCTGCAGGGCGACGATCGCCCGGACGGCGGTTGCCCGCTGGGCGCGGGGCGCGAGGGTCGCGAAGACCGCGACGGCTTCGGCGTTCATCCGCTTCTCACGCGGCAGAGGAGCGAGCCGCTTCAGCTCCCGCCGGGCCGTCGGCAGCACCGTGGTCAGGTAGGCGCCGAGGGCGCTCGCCGCCGCCGCGGTCTCTCTGCTCGCCGATCCCACAAATGCACCTTATGGCGCGTCCGGGGTCGTCTCTACCTTGGAAAAACGATGAGCGAGCAGACGCAGATCGAGGCGTTCGCCGAGCCCGTGCCGGAGGCCGTCGAAGCGGCGCCCGCCGAACCCGCCGTCCGCGTTCCCCTCCGTGACCTCAAGGACGGCCAGCGCGTCAGCGGCGTCTACGCGGTGCGCGAGCGGGAGCTGCGCCGCAAGCGCAACGGCGACCCGTGGCTGCGGCTCTCGGTCGGCGACGCCACCGGGACCGCCGAGGCGGTCTGCTGGGAGGAGGCCGAAGCGCTGCACGCGCTCTGCTGCACCGGCGCCCCCGTCTTCGTCACCGGCGTCTTCGAGGTCAGCGAGCGCTGGGGCCCGAAGATCAAGCTCACTGCCGTGCGCGCGGCCGAGGACCACGAGTACGAGACCGCGGACCTGGCGACCGAGTCCGACGTCTCGCTGGAGCAGCTCGAGGGCAAACTGCGCGAACTGCTGGCGACGGTTCAGAACCCGCAGCTGCGCGAACTGCTCGACGTCTTCTTCGGCCCCGACTCGGAGACCTGGCGGCGCTTCTCCGTCGCCCCGGCGGCGAAGACCTACCACCAGGCCTACCGGCACGGCTTGCTCGAGCACACGCTCTCGGTCGCCCAGGCGGTCTCCGCCGCGGCCAACTTCTTCCCCGGGATCGACCGCGAGGTCGCCGTCACCGGCGCCCTGCTGCACGACATCGGCAAGTGCGTCGCCTACAACGACGACCCGCTGGCGATCGACCTCACCGACGCCGGTCGCCTGCAGGGGGAGATCCCGCTCGGCTACTACACCGTGCGCCGGGCGATCGAGGACCTGCCCGGCTTCGACCCCCACCTCGCCCAGTGCGTCCTCCACATCATCCTCAGCCACCACGGCCAGCTGGAGCACGGCTCGCCCGTCGTCCCCGCCACCCGCGAGGCCGTCCTCGTCCACATGATCGACAACCTCGGCGGCCGCCTCGGCAGCTTCGACCGCCTCGAGAAGCAGCTCCCCGCCGGCGAGGTCTGGTCAGGCTTCGACCGGGCCCTGTCAGGCAGCGCCTTCTTCGCCCAGCGCGCCGCCTAAAAGTTCCGAAGATTTCACGAAGATTCTTCGCTCCGGCAAATTTCTGCGCGCCAAATGTTGCAGACGAAGAGTTACGCTAGGATCATGGCCGTGATGATGAATCCGAGGGAGACCTGGACCGACGAGCGCCTGGACGACCTCAGCAAGAAAGTCGATCGAGGGTTCTCCGAGTCCAAGGCCGAAATGAAGAGCGGCTTCGAGCGGATGGACGCACGCCTGGATCGGATGCAGAACACCTTGGTCGGAGCCGCCGCGGTGATCATCGCCGCCCTGCTCGGCATCATCGCCACGCAGCTCTAGTCGCTACTGGAAGCGTTCGCTGCAGCGCTGGATGCGGTTGACGTTCTGGTGGGCGTGTTTGATGCAGCGGATCAGTTTGTCGGCGTCGCCCTGCTGCTTGGAGGAGTGGAACGACTTCCTGATTTCGATCTGGACCTGGTGGTTGACGTCTTCGATCGTGTTGTCGATTTCGCCCAGGTTGGCTGATTCGAAGCTCTTCTGGACGTTTTCGTTGACTTCGTGGCTGATGTCGGTGGTCGTCTTCAGAACTGGCTTGACGAGGAAGAAATAGGCCGCCGCGAGGATTCCGACCGTCACCAAAAGCCGGATAATGCCCGCGCTTAGGTTGCCGAAGAGGTTTCGGAGGACGTCCATATGCCGCGTGCAGACTATCCTGCCGACCAGTGGCGAAGGACACCGAGAAGCTAATTCGCCAGCTCTCGTTGATCTCGTTCCTGATGGCACAGGGGAGGCCGGTTTCGGCCCTCGAGATCAAGCGTGAGGTGGAGGGCTACAGCGATATGAACGACGACGCTTTCGCGCGCCGTTTTTACGCCGATCGCGCCGAGCTCGAGAGCCTCGGGATCCAGCTCGGGGTCGAGAAGCCGGGCGAGGGATTCTTCGAGGCCGAGCTCTACTCGCTGCCGCCGGAGAACTTCTACCTCGACCCGATCTCCTTCTCCGACGACGAGCTGGCGGCGCTCTCGACGGCGCTGATGCTGCTCACCGACGGCGGCTTCGCCTACGCCGAGCCGCTGCGGCTGGCGCTGCAGCAGGTCGCCTGGGGCCACCCGAACCCGTTGGCGGAGGGCGAGCGCGCCCCGGTCGAGATGGCGATGACCGCCTCCGCCGGCGGCCGCGACCTCTCCCAGCGCCTCTCCAAGATCGAGACCGCGATCTCCCGCCGGAAGACGATCGAGTTCACCTACTACACGATGGAGCGGGGCGAGACCGAAAAGCGCAAGGTCGACCCCTTCCACCTCGTTTTCCGCGGCGGCCAATTCTATCTGATCGGCCACGCGCACGAGCGCGACGCGGTGCGGGTCTTCCGCCTCTCGCGGATCCAGGGCAAGGTCGGCTACGCCTCCAAGGCCGAGCACGACTTCTCGCCGCCCGAGGACTTCGACCGCCGCGACTACGGCAGTCGCGCCGACTGGCAACTGGGGGAGACGAAGGGGACGGCGAAGATCTTCATCCGCGAGCGGATTGCCTGGCTGATCGAGCGCGACTACGGCACCTACGGCGAGCTGCGCAACGCGAAGAAGTCCGACGACGCTCCCGGCAAGGGCCGCATCTTCGAGACCGCCTATGCGTCTGAGCGCGAGCTGATCGCCTGGGTCCTGCGCTGGCGCCAGAACGCCCAGGTGCTGGCCCCCGACGACCTCCGCGAGGAGGCCGAGAAGCGCCGCGGCCTGCTGCTGGCGCGCCACGAGAACGGGTTCCGCCCGGCCGAGGTCGTCGACCGCCCGCTCGAGGAGCAGCCGAAGCGCAGCCGCTCCAACGGCCGCGGCGAGGCGGCGATCCGGCCCGAGCGCTTCGCCCGCCTCGTCACCCTCGCCGGCATGCTGATCGAAGCGGCGAAAAAGAACGAGCGGCTGCACGTCAGCGACCTCCGCGACCGGCTCGAGCTGACCGACGAGGAGCTGCGCGAGGACATCGAGCTGCTGAACGTCGTCAACTTCGGCGGCGGCACCTACGTCCTCTATGCGGAAATCCTCGGCGACGAGATCGAGGTCGACTCCCAGCCCTACGGCGACAACTTCGCCCGCCCGGCGCGCCTGCTGCCGCTGGAGGCGAAGGCGCTGGTCGCGGCAATCGACCTCTTCGGCGACCACCTGCCGCAGTCCGACCTGCAGACCGCGCGCGGCAAAATCGTCAAGGCGCTCGGCCACGACCCCTCCGAGGAGGGCTTGGAGATCGCCTCGGCCGGCGGCGGCGACGCCGAGGTCGCGCGGATGGTCAACGAGGCGATCGCCGAGAGCCGGGTGCTGGAGCTCTCCTATTACAAGGAGAACGAGGACCAGTTCACCGAGCGCCGGGTCGAGCCCTACCGGCTGGAGAACGGCAAAGAGGGCTGGTACGTCGAGTGCTACGACCTGACCAAAGAAGGGGTCCGCCACTTCAAGCTCGACCGTGTCAAGGAGGCGACGCTCTCCGAGGAGAAGTTCGAGCCGCGGCCCGAAGTCGAGGAGTTCGCCGGGGTCGAGGGCTGGATGACCCACGGCGAGGTGCCGACCGCCGAGGTCGCTCGCGTCTGGGTCTCGCCCGAGCGGGCGCGCTGGCTGCGCGAGGAGCGGACCGTGGTCGAGGAGCTGGCCGATGGCGCCGTCGTCGTCGAGCTTCCCTACGCCGGCAAGCCCTGGCTGGTGCGGGAGATCCTCCGCGGCGCCGGCGACCTGGTCGTACTCGAGCCGCCCGACGCGCGCGAGGCGATCGCCAAGGAAGTCACCGACAACTGACCGAGGCACCCGGTCATCCCGAGGTCCTGAAGATCGTCGCCCCCAATCCGGGGCCGATGACGCTGGAAGGGACCAACACCTACCTCTTCGGCTCGGACCCCTGCGTGGTGATCGACCCGGGCTCGGACGATCCGGGCCATCTGGAGGCGATCCGCGCCGCGGCGAGCGAACGCGGCGGCATCGGCCTCGTCCTCCTCACCCACTCCCACGGCGACCACACCGCCGGTGCCGAGGAGCTCGGTGCCGAGGTGGTGCTGCCGGCCGGCGGCGAGGAGCACTTCGCGCTGCGGGTCCTCGCCACCCCCGGCCACGCCGAGGACCACGTCTGCTTCCTGACCGAGGGCGGCGTCTGCTTCAGCGGCGACCTCGTCCTCGGCCTCGGCTCGACGATCGTCCCGCCCGGCGGCAACTCGCTCGCCGCCTTCATGGACTCGCTCGCCCTCCTGCAGGGCGAGGAGATCGAGCTGATCGCCCCCGGCCACGGGCCCTGGATCACCGACCCGGCGGCGAAGCTCGCCGAATACGTCGAGCACCGGCAGATGCGCGAGCGCCGCCTGCTCGCCGCCCTGGAGCAGGGCGAGCGCTCCCGCGCCGAGCTCCTGACGATCGTCTGGGACGACGTCCCGCTGGAGCTGCTGCCGATGGCGGCGATGGCGATGGAGGCCCACCTCGAAAAGCTTGAGGGAGAGGGCCAGTTGCCAGATGACCTGGCCACGTAGCGGCGCCGTTCGTCTGTTCCTTTTCGTTCCTCTGGACCGATAAAGAACAGACGAAGGCAGACTGGCTGCTCAGCCAGTACTCTGGGCCGATGCGACGGGCGGCGCGGGTTGGAGTCTTTGCGGGTGCGGTCGGTACCGGGCTGTTGGCCTCGGGTGCCGCTGCCGTCTGGCACCGTCTGGCGCGGCGGCCGCTGCCGAAGGTGAAGGGCCGGATCGAGATCCCGGAGCTGCGCGGAAAGGTGGGCGTGCGGCGCGATCGCTGGGGGGTTCCCCACATCGACGCCGCCGAGCGCGAGGACCTCTTCTTCGCCCAGGGCTACTGCCACGGGCAGGACCGGCTCTGGCAGATGGACTTCTACCGGCGCGTCGTCCGGGGCCGGGTCAGCGAGATGGCGGGTGAGGAGGGGCTGGCGGTCGACAAGCTGATGCGGACGCTGGGGATCCGCGCCACCGCCGAGCGCGAGGTGGAGGAGATGGAGCCGGGCCTGCGGGCGAAGCTCGAGCGCTTCTGTGCCGGCGTCAACGCCGCCGCCCGCGACGCCAGGGCGCGGCCGTTCGAGATGCAGATCCTCCGTCTGGAGTGGTCGCCCTGGAGCCCGGTCGACATCCTCAGCCTCGGCAAGCTGCTCGCCTTCGGGCTCTCGACCAACTGGGAGCGCGAGCTGCTGCGCTCCGACCTCGTCCGCGAGCTGGGGCCGGAGCTGGCGGCTCGCCTCGACCCCGTCTACCCGGCCGACAACCCGGTCGTCGACCAGCTGCCGTTCAGCGGCGAAGGGATGCCGCTGGTCGAGCAGATCGACCGCGTCCGGCGCACGCTCGGCCTCGCCGCGGAGGCCTCCGGGTCGAACAACTGGGCGGTCAGCGGCGAGCGATCGGCGACCGGCACGCCGCTGATCGCCGGCGACCCGCACCTCTCGCCGAGCATGCCGGGCATCTGGTACGAGGTCAGCCTGCGCCACGGCGAGCGCTTCGTCCGCGGCGCCTCGCTGCCAGGGATGCCGGGCATCTACATGGGCCAGAACAACGACGTCTGCTGGACGATCACCAACGTGATGGCCGACGTCCAGGACCTCTTCGTCGAGCGGATCGAGGGCGAGGAGTACCGCTTCGAAGACGAGTTGCGGCCGCTGGAGATCCGCCAGGAGGAGATCGTCGTCAAGGGCCGCAGCGAGCCGGTCCTCCTCGAGGTCCGCGCCACCCACCACGGCCCGATCGTTAACGAGGCGCTCGGCGCCGACGAGGGCGAGCCGCTGGCGCTGGCCTGGCAGGCGCTCTCGGAATCGACCGCCTTCGAAGCCGCCTTCGAGCTCCTCGACATCGCCTCCGGCCCGGAGCTGGTGGCGAAGCTGGAGGGCCACACCGCGCCCGCCTCGAACATGGTCTGGGCCGACCGCTCCGGCTCGATCGGCTACAAGCTGATCGGCCGCCTGCCGATCCGGCGCGGCGGCTGCCCCGACCTGCCGAAGCCGGGCTGGACGGGCGAGTTCGAGTGGGACGGCACCGTGCCCTATGGCGAGCTGCCGGAGGTGACCGACCCCGAGAGCGGCTTCGTGATCACCGCCAACAACCGGATCGTCGGCGATGAGTACCCGCACCACATCACCAGCGACTGGCTCGACGGCTTCCGCGCCAAGCGGATCGAGGAAATGCTGGAGGCGACCGAGAAGCACGACCTCGAGAGCTTCGAGGCGATCCAGAACGACAACTTCTCCCTGCCCGGCGTCGAGGCGGCGGCGCGGCTCAGCCGGCTGCACCCGAGCGGCCAGCGCGAGCGCAGCGCGATCGAGCGGCTGCGCAGCTGGGACGGCTGCCTCGGGCCGGAGACGATCGCCGGGACGATCTACCAGGCCTTCCTGCTGCGGCTGGCGCGCGAAGTCGCCCGCTGCGCGATCGGCGACCGCGACCTCTGCGAGCGCTGGCTCGACCGCGCCGACAACGGCTTCCTGCCACACGTCACCTCGCCGTGGCGCTGGCACTCGCACCTGATGAGCCTCTGGGAGGAAGCCGACGAGGAGCTGATCGGCCGCCCCTGGGACGGGCTCGTCCTCGAGGCTCTGGCCGGCGCCCTCGACGACCTGACCGAGCGCTTCGGCCCCGACCCCGAGGCCTGGCGCTGGGGCCGGGTCCACGAGCTGAAGTTCCCGCACCCGCTCGGCGACGCCAACCCGCTCTTCGACCGCCTGCTCAACCGCCGCCTCCGCGCCGGCGGCGCCCAGGAGACGGTCAGCCAGATCGCCTACGACCCCAACGACCCCTACAACGCGGTCTGGGCCCCGAGCTGGCGGATGATCGCCGACCCGACCGACCCCGACCGCTCGCGCTGGCAGACCTTCACCGGCCAGTCCGGACACCCCGCCAGCCCCCACTACGACGACCTCCAGGTCGACTGGCTCGACGGCCGCACGCAGCCGATGTGCGGCGAGGGCCCCTGGTCGGGCCTGGAGCTGGTTCCGGCGGGCTAAGCCGCCGAGTTCGCGGCGACCGACCTGACCAGCTCGACTATCTCCGGCGGGGCCTTCTCGGGCGAGCCGGAGTCGAACGGGGGGTCGGGGTCGTACTCGATGCCGAGCTGGATCGCCTGGGCGACCTCCGGGCCGACCTCGCGGGCAACCAGGTGCAGGGCCATGTCGATCCCCGCGGTGACGCCGGCGGCGGTGATCACCTTGCCGTCCTCGACGAAGCGGCCGCCGATGGGGTCGGCGCCGTAGGCGCGCAGCTCGTCAAGCTCGAGCCAGTTCGAGGTCGCGCGCTTGCCCTCCAGCAGCCCGGCGGCGCCGAGCAGCAGCGAGCCGGTGCAGACCGAGGTCGTCCACTTCGTCGTCCGGTCGATCTCGCGCAGCCACCCGAGCATCGACTCGTCGGTGAGCAGCGGGCGGCTGCCGCGGCCGCCGGGGACGAGGACGATGTCGGCGCTCGTCATCTCGGCCAGGTCCTTGTCGGCGACCAGGGCCATCGCGCCGCGTTCGTCCCGCACCTCGCCCTTCTGCGGGGCGACCGTCTGGATCTCCCAGCCGGGGACGTTGCGCAGGACTTCGTAGGGCCCGATTGCGTCGAGGGTGGCCATTCCGTCGTAGAGCAGCAGTGCGATCTCCATGGGCCAAGGTTGACCGCCTGCGCACAGGTTCGCCAGAGGCAGGAATGACAATGTTCGCTAGATTCCTGCCATGCACCGCGTCGCCGTACTCTGCTTCGACGGCCTCGTCGCCTTCGACCTCACCGCCCCCGCGCAGGCCTTCATGCTCGCGGCGAAGCCGGGCGGCGAGCCGCTCTACGAAGTCGCCGTCTGCTCGGCCGGGGGCGGGCCGGTCCGCACCACCAGCGGCTTCGGGGTCGCTCCCAGCGCCGGCCCGGAGGCGCTGCGGCGGGCCGAGACGGTCGTTGTCCCCGGCTACGCCGGCATCCTCGAGCCGCCGCCCGCCGAGGCGCTGACGGCGATCCGCGCCGCCGCTGCCCGCGGCGCCCGGCTGATGTCGGTCTGCACGGGCGCCTTCGCCTTGGCCCACGCCGGCGTCCTCGACGGCCGCCGCGCCGCCACCCACTGGGCCTGGGCGGGGGAGATGGCGCATCGCTTTCCGGCGGTCGAGGTCGATCCCGACGCGCTCTTCGTCGACGAAGGCGAGGTGCTGACCTCGGCCGGGCTCAGCGCCGGCATCGACCTCAGCCTCCACGTCGTCCGCCGCGACTTCGGCGCCGCCGCTGGCGAGCGCGTCGCCCGTCACATGGTCGCGGCGCCGCACCGCGACGGCGGCCAGTCCCAGTTCTTCCGCCCCGAGGCGCCGAGCCTCGGCGGCTCGCTGGAGCCGACCCGGCGCTGGGCGCTCGAGCGCCTGGCCGAGCCGCTCGACGTCGCGGCGATGGCCCGGCACGCCGGCGTCAGCCCCCGCACCTTCGCCCGCCGCTTCCGCGAGGAAGCGGGGACGACGCCGCTGCAGTGGCTGCTGACGCAGCGGGTGCTGGAGGCGCGGCGGCTGCTGGAGGATTCCGACCTGCCGGTCGAGGACGTCGCCTGGCGCTGCGGGTTCGGCACCGCCGCCTCGCTGCGCGAGCACTTCCGCCGCGCCACGGCGACGACGCCGACGGCCTACCGCCGCTCCTTCCAGCCCGTAGGCTGAGGGCGATGAGCCGGCGCGACCAGATCAAGCTCAGCGAGGCCGAGCTGCTGGAGCTGCTGGAGGCTGAGCGGATCGCCGTCGTCTCCAGCCTCGGGCCGCGCGGCTGGCCGCACTCGATGCCGCTCTGGTTCGTCCCCCGCGAGGGCGAGGTCTGGATCTGGACGTATGCGAAGTCGCAGAAGGTCCGCAACCTCGAACGCGACCCGCGGGCGACCGTGCTGGTCGAGACCGGGCACGAGTACGGCGAGCTGCGCGGGGCGATGATCGAGGCCGAGGCCGAGCTCCACCGCGAGTTCGAGACGGTGATCGGCTTCGCCGAGGAGCTGACGCTGCGCTACGCGGAGGGGATCTCCTCGATCGAGGGCGACGCCAAGGCGGCGCTCGAAGCGCAGGCGCCGAAGCGGGTCGCGATCCGCTTCCGGCCGGTCCGCACCGCGACCTGGGACCACCGCAAGCTCGGCGGCACCTACTAGCGCCGGCGCAGACGGGCGAGGCGGCGCAGCGGCGCCGTCAGCCGCCAGGAGCTGGAACCGAGGAGCGACCGCAGTTCGTACTCCGGGCCGCCGAGGGCGCGGCGCCCGCTCTCGACCACCGCGGCCACAGGAGCCGAGAGGTCGGGTCGCCCCGCCCGCTGCGTCGTCTCCAGCAGCTCCTCCCAGAAGGCGACCTGCAGCGGCGTCGAGATCGAGTACTCGTCCAGCGGGCGCAGGTCCATCTCGGCGGGGAAGGTGCGGATCTTCTCGCGGGCGCCGATCGCCTCCAGGCCGATCATCGTCAGCAGGCACTTGCCGCAGCGGCCGCAGTTGTAGGCGCCGTCGGGGTTCCTCCAGCAGACCCGCAGAGTTTTCTGGACGACCGGGTGGTCGGCGATCCGTTCGAGGCGTTCGGTGCGGCTGAAGCGCCCGCCCCAGTCGACGACCTCGATGCCCTCGGTGCTCCAGAGGTGATCGATCAGCTGCGCGGCGCCCAGCGGCACCTGGCGGCCGTGCTCGAGGTCGCCGGCGATCAGGACCCGCTCGAAGAGCGGTTCGAAGAAGAGGGCGATCGCGGCGAGGACCGAGGCGGCGTAGGTCTCCCAGCGCACCAGCGGGTCGGAGAAGGCGCGCACGTTGGTCTGGACGACATGCAGCGTCAGCCCCAGCTCGGCGGCTGCCTCGCGAAGCCGTGCCTCGACCTCGCCGGCGAGCGTCTCGTGCTGGGGCCAGCCGGGGACCAGGTCGAGGCCGCGGGCGAAGATCAGGTCGGTGACGTCGGGGTTGTCGAGGATCGCCGCCCAAGAGTCGACGCCGCCGCTGAAGAAGGTTGCGACCCGCCCGCGTTGCGGCGGTCCCGACGCCACCCGCGCCGGCGCGTCGACCTCGACCTTCTGCAGTGGCACGCCGAACCGCCACTGCGCCGACCAGGCTCGCTGGACCGCCTGGAACTCGATCTGGTTGCGCAGCAGGCGGGCGCTGACGGGACCCTCGATTCGGAGGGCGCCGCCGTTGCTCATCGCGGGCATCAACAGCGTCGCCAGCGCCGGGTCGGCGGGCGGAGCCGGCGCGGTCTCGCTGCGGAACCAGAGCCCATGCGAATGGTCGCCGACGCGGGCGGTGAAGGAGAGCTCCCCCGGCTCGGCACCGAGGTCGGTCACGGAGCTGGCCGCGGCCGCGCTCACCCGTCCCGCCGCACCGTTTTGCCGAGGCGCCGCAGCGGCTCGGTCAGGCGCCAGGAGCTCGAGCCCATCAGCTCTGCCAGGCGCGCTTCGAGGTTCGAAGCGTGGAGGCCGGCGTGGGCGGCACGCGCCTCGGACTGCCACGCGCGCTCCTCGGCTACCCGGGCGCGATCGTCCGCCGACCGAACCCGGCGGTCCGCCTCCGCGCCGATCGCTGCCCGCGGCGGCGCATCCTCTTCGAGCCCGGCCGCGGTCGCCGCGATCCGGCCGTAGAGGTCGGCCTCGGTGGCGGCGCGCAGGCGGCGCATCCGCCGGCCGTCGAGCGCGAGCTGGACCCGCAGTTTGGTGCCGGCCTCGGGGTCGAGCGCCGTTGCGACGAGCAGCTCCGCGCAGGCGCGCGGGTCGCCGCCAGGACCGATCGCGAACTCCGCCGGCTGGCCGAAGGCGTCGAGCAGGCCGGCCGCCTTCTGCTCGTAAAAGGGGTTGTGGGCGATCGTCAGGGTCGGCAGCCCCAGCATCAGCGAGGTGAGGGCGGCGTGGTAGGAGCAGGCGAGGGTGAAGGAGGCGCCGTCCATCTCCGCCGCGGCTGCGCCGAGGCTGGCGGGGCGCAGGACGATCGGCTCCCGCACCTCGACGCCCCGCTCGGAGAGGGCGGTGACGAGGCGCGCCGTCGCCGGGCGCTCGTCGACGCGCGGGTCGAGGTAAGCGATCAGCGGCTGGGCGACGAGTGGGCGGCCAGTCAGCGCTACAAGCTCCGCCAGCAGCTCGACGTAGAACCCGAGCAGCGGCTGGGCACGGTCGGTCACCCAGTCGTGTTCGCTGAAGTGGAGGTTGATCAGCAGCGGTCCCTCGACGGGCGGCTCGGCGGGCCGCAGGCGGGCGAGGCAGCCGACCGCGTCGTCGCCGCTTTCGGGGACCAACGCCGAGCCGAACCCGGTGAGCAAACCGCCGGAGCGAGGGTCCCGCGTCCCCAGCAGCTCGAACGCGCGCAGATAGGCAACGTCCTCGGCCGAGAGGCCGGCGAGCCAGGCGGCTTCGACCTGCAGGCCGGAGCCGAGCCGGCGGATCTCGGCGGGCCCGGCTTTGGCCAGCAGCGCCTCCGCGGCCCGCATCATCGCCAGCTTGCGATCGCCCCAGAAGCCGTTGAAGTAGCCACCGCCGTAGAAGTAGGAGATCGCCGAGGAGAGGTCGGGGCCGGGGGCGATCGGCACCAGCTCGTCATCGCCAGCTCCCTCCGGATCGAAATAGACCTGGTGGCGCGGCGGGCGGATCATCTGCTCGGCCAGCTCCGGGTGGTGGGAGCCGAACTGCCGCTCGAGCACGGGGAGGACGACGAGCCCGGGTTCGAGCGGCGCCAGCAGCTCGAGGGCGGCGTCGAGCATCAGCACGTCGCCGAAGTTGCCGGACCCGTCGTAGCCGCCGACCAGAAAGGCGAGCGACCCGGCCTCCGCGATCGCCGCCGCCGTCTCCGGCGTGGCGAAGAGGGCGGGGGCGGTGTCCGCCGGGAAGAAGGTCTGGCTCTGCGCCGCGCCCGTCGGCGGCGGCCCGGGGAGGTGGCGGCGCCGGTACTCGCGCGGCAGCCCGAGCCCGGCTTTGGCCTTGGCGATCACCGGGACGACGGCGCGCTCGAGGTCGTCGCGCTCGGCGCCGCGGGCCGCGTCGAGGATGTCTTCCCAGAGCGTCAGCGAGACGACGTGGTCGATCGAGATCTCGGCCAGCACCGTGGGGTCGAGGTTCAGCTCCGGCGGGAAGGTGGTGACCCGCTCGCGCGCCCCGATCGCCTCCAGCCCGATCAGCGTCATCAGGCACTTGCGGCAGCGGCCGCAGTTGTAGGTCTGGTCGGGAATCTCCCAGCAGACCCGGAGGCTGCGGCAGGCGGCCGGGCTCTCGACCAGGCGTTCGAGCCGCTGCATGCGGCTGAAGCGGCCACCGTCGTCGACGATCTCCAGCTCCTCGGTGCTCCAGAGTTGGTCGACGAGGAGGTTGGCGCCGAAGCGGACCTGGACCTCGTAGTCGGAGTCGCCGGCGATCAGGACGCGGTCGAAGAGCGGGGCGAAGAAGAGCGCCACGGCGACGTCGGCGCAGCCGAAGTAGACGTCCCAGGGGAGGTGGGGGTCGCTCAGCTCACGCAGGTTGGTGGTGACGACGTGGAGCTGCAGCCCGAGCTCGTCAGCGGCCTCCCGCAGCCGCCCCTCGACCTCGTCGCTGAGCGCGGTCTGCGGCCCTTCGTGGGCGAGGTCGAAGCCGCGGACGAAGATCAGGTCGGTGAGGTCGGGGTTGTCGAGGACGGTCCCCCAGGAGTCGACGCCGCCGCTGAAGAAGGCCGCCACCCGGCCCTTCGGCACGACGGCACCGACCTCGCGGAGCGGGACCTCGACCTCGACCTCGCGCAGGGGCTCGGTGAACGGCCAGTCGAGCGACCAGGCCCGCTGCACCCCCTGGAACTCGCGCTGCCCCCGCAGCATCCGCGGGCTGACCGGGTCGGTCATCCGCAGCCGGCCGCCCTGGCGCATAGCCGGCATCACCGCGGCGGCCAGCGCGGCGTCGGCGTTGGGCGTCAGCGGCGAGTCCGTCCGCATCCAGACGTTGGTCGTCCGCTCGCCGATGCGGGCGTCGAAGGAGAGCTCCCCGGCAGCGGTGCGAAGGTTGGTTATCTCGTGATCGGAACGGGTTTGTGAGCCCACGGAATGCCGGGTGATTTGAAGGGACGAGAGACGACGACTGCGGCGGCTAGCGATGCCGGCGCAGGATGCGGATGTTCAGCTTCCGCGACGTCGCTTCGACGTAGGTGCCGTCGGACCTCACCGTCGCCCGGTAGCGAACGCGGTGCTTGATCCGCGGCCTGAACCGTACCGAGCAGACCCGGTCGAGGTGGCGGGTGCCGATCCGCCGCTGGCCCTGCCAGAGGCTGACCGGCTGGCCGCGACGGCCGTCGCAGGGGGAGACGAAGGCGGTGATGAAGGCGCGCTTGTTGCGTTTCACCTTGCGGCGCAGGGCGCGGATGCCGACGAAGGAGCTCTTCAGGTCCGGCTGTTTGGCCTGCGGCGCGCAGGATTCCCCGCCGGAGCCGACGAGGCGGTAGACGGGTCCGGCGCCGGAGACGGCGTAGAGCCGGCCGCAAGAGTCCTCGCCGAAGGAGTTGAGGGAGGTCACCTCGACGCCCTCGGAGCGATCGCCGCCGGCGAACGGCAGCGCCGGCAGCAGCGAGCGGATCTCGCCGGCGCAGAGGTCGCCGTAGACGTAGCGTCCGTAGAGATCGCCGTAGCCGGGCCCGCGGGCGACGTAGCCGCCGATGATCGCGCAGCCGTGGGCGACGTCGCCGGGCGGTTCTCCGTGGGGGTAGTCGAAGATCGGGTTGACGTAGGAGCCGCTGCCGCAGCCTTCGTCGGTGGCCGGCCCGGCGATCAGCCCCTCGCGGCAGTTCCAGCCGTAGTTGGCGCCGGCACCGAGACCGGGAGCGGGGGCGTAGTCGACCTCCTCGCGCGCCCCCTGGCCGACGTCGCCGATCGTGAGCGCGCCGGTCAGGCGGTCGAAGGAGAAGCGGAAGGGGTTGCGCAGGCCGTAGCTGAAGACGGTGGAAGGCCCGAACGGGTTGCCCGGCGGGATGCTGAAGACGATGACACCGTCGGTGTCGGGGTCGATGCGGAGGATCTTGCCGAGTTCGCTGCTCAGTTTCTGGGCGTTGTGCTCAATGTCGTTGCTCCCGCCGCCGTCGCCGGTGCCGATGAAGAGGTTTCCTTCCGGCCCGAACTGGAGCTGGCCGCCGTAGTGGTTTCTCTGGTTCGGATGGGAGATCGTCAGCAGGTTGCGCAGGCTCGCAAGGGGCGCGAAGCCACCGCTCGCCACCATTTCGGCGACGTGGATCTCAGACGGTTCCTCTTCTTTGCCCGTGTAATAAACGAAGAGCCGGCCGCTGGTCTGGAAGTCGGGCGAGAGCGCGATCGAGAGCAGGCCGCCCTCGCTTTCCGGTTCGATTTCGATCTGCGACCTGATGTCGGCGAAGACGGTGCGGGTCCCGTTTTCGACCTGGATGATCCGGCCCTGGCGCTCGACGACGAAGAGGCGGTCGGGGTTGTTGGGCGCGGAGGTGACGTAGATCGGTTCTTCGAAGTTGCCGACCGGCTGCAAGCTCAGCGCCTGCGCGCTGGCGCACCAGAGCCCCGTCAGGAGCACCGCGACCACCCAGATCTTTCCCGCTGCCCGGATCAACTCGATCAAGTTAGCTAACCCGCTACCCGGCATCCGGTCGCGGTCAATCCAACGTCCAGCAGCGAATCGGCACCGCCGGGCCCGTCATCGCGACGGCGGCTGCGTAGCCGGCGTCGACCGGCAGGGTCTCGACGGCAACCGCAGCCACCGGCTCGGTGGATGCTCCGGCCAGGCCGACCCCCAGGCACTTGAGCCGCGCCTCGTGCCGGGTCCAGAGCTCGTAGAAGAGGCGGGTGCGCTCGTCCCCCGTGGCCGCGCGGACCGCCGTCGCCTCCTCGGGGCCGAAGGCGCGCGCGGCGAGCGCGACAAGGTCCCGCGCCGGCTTCGCCCGCTCGACGTCGACCCCGACCTCGCGGCCGCAGGAGACCGCGACCAGGGTCAGCTCTCCCGAGTGGCTGAGGTTGAAGGAGAGCCTGCCGGGCTCGGTCGTCAGGCGCGGCTTGCCGTGCTCGCCGCGGGCGAGCGGGATCCGCTCCGGCTCTTCGCCCAGGTACGACGCCAACACCCGCCGCAGCACCCGCTCCGAGGGAGTGGCGCCCGCGGCGGCCCGCCAGACGTGGACCTCGGCGAGAGGCGGATCGGGGCGCTTGGGGGCCGGCGTGAACTCCAAACGGGTCGATCCTAGGTGATAGCTTCGCCTGCCTTGAACCGCCTGCTGATCACCGGCGGCGCCGGCTTCGTCGGCTCCAACCTCGCGGTCTCGCTCGCTTCCCGCCACCCGGAGTGGGAGGTGATCGCGCTCGACAACCTCTACCGCAAGGGCTCGGAACTGAACCTGCCGCGGCTCGAGCAGGCCGGGGTCGAGTTCGTCCGCGGCGACGTCCGCGAGCCCGACGACCTGGCGGCGCTGCCGCCGATCTCGGCCCTGATCGAGTGCTCGGCCGAGCCCTCGGTGATGAGCGGCGTCGACGGCGACACCTCCTACCTGCTCCACACGAACCTCACCGGCGCCTACAACTGCCTCGAGCTGGCCCGCCGCGACGATGCTTTCTTCGTCTTCCTCTCGACCAGCCGCGTCTACCCGGTGGCGCCGCAGGTGGAGCTCAACCTCGTGGAGGGGGAGACCCGCTTCGAGATCGCCGCCGAGCAGGCCGTCCCCGGCGTCTCCCCGGCTGGGATCTCCGAGGAGTTCCCGCTGGACGGCGCCCGCACCCTCTACGGGACGACGAAGCTCGCCGCCGAGCTGCTGATCGAGGAGTACCGGGCCGCCTTCGGGCTCACCGCCGTCGCCGACCGCTGCGGGGTGATCGCCGGCCCCTGGCAGATGGGCAAGGTCGACCAGGGCGTCTTCACCCACTGGATGCTCGCCCACCATTTCCGCAACCCGCTCAGCTACATCGGGTTCGGGGGACATGGCAAGCAAGTGCGGGACCTTCTCCACGTCGAGGACCTGGTCGACCTGGTCGAGCGGCAACTGCTCGACCCGACGGCCTGGGACGGGCGCACCGTGAACGTCGGCGGCGGCCGCGAGTGCAGCCTCTCGCTGCTGGAGACGACCGAGATCTGCCGGCGGATGACCGGCAACGAAGTTCCGATTGCAGCCGTGCCTGAGACCCGTTCCGGGGACGTCCCTGTGTACCTTTCTGATTGCGCGAGGCTCTTCGGCCTCGACGCATGGCGACCCCGACGCAGCGCTGAGCAGGTCCTGGCGGACATCCACGACTGGATCGCCGCCGACGAGGCGCGGATCGCCGCCGCCCTCGAAATTCAACCCCAGTGAAGGGAAGGGAATAAACACGTATGCCGGTTGCGATCATCACGGGCGCAGGAGGCCTGATCGGGTCTGAGGCGGTCGAACATTTCATCCGCGAGGGTTTCGACGTCGTCGGGATCGAGAACGACATGCGGGCCAGCTTCTTCGGTCCCGAATCCTCGACCTCGCACGTCACCGAGCGGCTGATCGAGGCGCACCCCGCCGAGTTCAGCTGGGAGAAGGCCGACATCCGCGATGCGGAGACGATCGACCGCATCTTCCGTGAGCACGCCGGCAAGATCGAGCTCGTCGTCCACACCGCCGCCCAGCCCTCTCACGACTGGGCCGCCAGCGACCCGCAGACCGACTTCGGCGTCAACGCCAACGGCACCCTCAACATGCTCGAGGCGGCGCGCGCGCACTGCCCCGAGGCTCCCTTCGTCCACTGCTCGACCAACAAGGTCTACGGCGACACCCCCAACCGGCTGCCGCTGCAGAGCCTGGAGAAGCGGCTCGAGCTGCCCGAGGACCACCCCTATTACAAGGGCATCGACACGAGCATGTCGATCGACTCCTCGACCCACTCGCTGTTCGGCGTCTCCAAGGCGGCGGCCGACCTGCTGGTCCAGGAGTACGGCCGCTACTTCGAGATGCCGACCGTCGCCTTCCGCGGCGGCTGCCTGACCGGCCCCCAGCACGCCGGCGCGAAGCTGCATGGCTTCCTCGCCTACCTGATGAAGTGCGTCGTCACCGGCACGCCGTACACCGTCTTCGGCTACGAAGGCAAACAGGTCCGCGACAACATCCACAGCGCCGACCTGATCGCCGCCTTCGACGCCTTCCGCAAGGCGCCCCGCCCGGCGGCCGTCTACAACATCGGCGGCGGCCGCTTCAGCAACTGCTCGATGCTGGAGGCGATCGACGCCTGCGAGCGGATCGCCGGCCGCGAGCTGCAGTGGGAGATGGGCGAGGAGCCGCGGATCGGCGACCACCGCTGGTGGATCTCCGACCTGGCTCCGTTCCAGGCCGACTATCCCGACTGGAAACTGCGCTACGGGATCGAGGACATCCTCAAGGAGATGTACGAGCAGAACCTCGATCGCTGGGTGGTCAAGGCGTGAAGCTTCGCCTTGCCTTCGCCACCGCTCTGGTGGCGGTCCTGGGTCTGCTCGCCGTCGCCAGCGGCGGCAGCGCGGCGCCGAAGCCGCAACTGCCGCGCGGCTTCTTCGGCGTCGCCCCCCAGACCCCGCTGACCGACAAGGACGTCAGCTACATGCGCGCCGGCGGGATCGAATCGCTGCGGATGCCGATCGCCTGGTCGGCGGTGCAGCCGACCCGCAGGGGCGGCTACGACTGGTCCACGATCGACCCGACGATCGAAACCGCGACCCGCGGCGGGATCGAAGTCCTGCCCTTCCTCGCCGGCACCCCGCCGTGGCTCGGCAAGCTGACGACGCTGCCGGTCCACAACGCCCGCCAGCGCGCCGCCTGGACGGCGTTCGTGAAAGCCGCGGTGGCCCGTTACGGCCCGGGTGGCGAATTCTGGCGCGAACACCGCACCGAAGGGATCAACTACGAACCGCCGATCACGGTCCCGAAACCGGTGCGGACCTGGCAGATCTGGAACGAGGCCAACTTCTTCTACTTCGCCTATCCCGTCTCGGTCCCCGACTACGCGAAGCTGGTGAAGATCACCAGCCAGGCGATCAAGTCGGTCCAGCCCGGCGCCAAGATCCTCCTCACCGGCCTCTTCGGCGAGCCCAACGCGACGGGCGCGAAAGGGATGCCAGCCACGGAATTCCTCGAACGGCTCTACCGCGTCCCCGGGATCAAGAGCAGGTTCGACGCCGTCGCCCTGCACCCGTACGCGGTCTTCAGCAGCGAACTGGAAGAAATGGTCGAGGGCGTGCACGAAGTCACCAAGGAGAACCACGACCGCCCGGCGCTCTACGTGACCGAGATGGGCTGGGGCTCGCAGAACAACTTCCAGCACGACGCCTTCGAGCAGGGGGTCCGGGGGCAGGTCCGCCAGCTCCGCGCCGCCTACGGCTACATGATCGAAAACCAGCGGCGGCTGAACCTCAAGCAGGTCTACTGGTTCTCCTGGAAGGACGCGCCGCTGCTCTGCGACTTCTGCGATTCGGTCGGCTTCTTCCGCCAGGGCCCGCGCTTCAAGCCGAAGCCGGCCTGGCATGCCTTCGTGCAGATCACGGGCGGGCGGGCCAGGCCCTAGGCGCCGTGAGCCCCCCCGAGCCGCGGGGCCCGGCCTGGCTGGTCCTGCCCACCTATAACGAGGCCGAGAACCTCGAGCCGTTCCTCGCCGCCGTGCTGCCAAAGCTGCCGGAGGACGCCCGGATCCTGGTCGTCGACGACAGCTCGCCCGATGGGACGGGTGAGATTGCCGATCGCGTCGCCGCCGAGAACGAGCGGGTACGGGTCCTGCACCGGACCGAGAAGGAAGGGCTTGGTCCCGCCTACATCGCCGGCTTTCGCCAGGCGCTGGCGGAGGGCGCCGGGCTGATCCTCGAGATGGACGCCGACTTCTCCCACGACCCGGCCTACCTGCCGCGTCTGCTGGAGGCCTCGAAGCGAGCCGACCTGGTGATCGGCTCGCGCTACGTCGAAGGCGGCGGCGTCTCCGACTGGAGCGCGCTGCGGCGCGGGATCAGCCGCGGCGGCAGCGCCTACGCGCGCCTCGTCCTCGGCGTCGAGGTCCGCGACCTGACCGGCGGCTTCAAGTGCTTCCGCCGCGAGGTGCTGGAGGCGATCGACCTCGACGCCGTCGACGCCCGCGGCTACGCCTTCCAGATCGAGATGACCTACCGGGCGCTGCAGGCCGGCTTCAAGGTCGCCGAGGTCCCGATCGTCTTCCGCGACCGCCACGCCGGCAGCTCGAAGATGGACAGCTCGATCGTCCGCGAGGCGATCTGGCGGGTGCCGCGGCTGCGTTTCGGACGGCACAGCGCCTGAATCAACTGGCCGCTTCCAGTCCCAGCTTCCGCGCCGCCGAGAGCAGGCTGACGTCGAAGCTGGCCACGGCGGCCTCGTTGTTCTGGGCGGCCAGCAGGACGCAGCAGTCCGGCATTTTCAGACCCAGTCCGGCGCGCATCTCGGCCAACCGACCCGGAGCACCCGCCCCCAACGGAAGCTCTTGAATATCGAGTCCTACGAGGGCCGCTTCCATCTCCTCGAGGTGCCCCGCGCGAGCCGCGGAGACAAGCGTCTCGGCGAGGGTGATGGAACCGGCCCCCCACGGCTCGTCGCTGATTGCTTCCAGCAGGCTCTGGGCTTCGGCGTGATGCAGGTCGGAGCCGTTGAGGTGGGCGATCAGAACGCTGGCATCGAGAACGATCACTCGGGCCAGTCTTCGCGCAGCCGCTTCAGCTCATCCGGCCTATAGATCCCGGTAAACGCTCCAGCGGATTGCGCGATCGCCTTCCTGCGTTGCTCCGCCTCGTCGGTGATCGCCTTTCGCCCCGCCTCGGCAAGCCGGAGCAGCAGCTCCTTGCGATTCCGGACCTCGGGCCATCGTCGCTGCGCGTCGTCCAGCTGCTCGCGGAGCACGCCAGTGTCGGTAAGGGTGTAGCGGGGCCTGGTCGTGGGCATAAACAAAAAGTGTAGCACCTAGATTGTAGGTGCTACACCTAAGGCCCTGTTGCGAAAAGTCGATCAATAGTCCGTTAGTTCTTCTGTTAAGTTTAGTTAGCAAGCTAAATTTAGAGGGAGGACAGGATCATTGTGAATGGGCGGGAATTCAGGAACCCATACAAGCCGGGCGCCGGCCATATGCCGCCCTATCTGTCCGGTCGCGAGAGAGAGTACGAAGAATTCGACCAGCTCCTCGAGCAGGATCAAATCCTCAAGAACGTCGTCCTGACGGGGCTGCGGGGTGTCGGCAAGACGGTCCTCCTGGAGACCTTCAAGCCGAGGGCACTCGAAAAGGAATGGTTCTGGGCTTCCGCCGATCTGTCGGAGTCGGCGAGCATCAGCGAGGCCGCGCTTGCACAGCGCCTGCTCGCCGATCTGTCGCTGATCACCTCTTCGATCAAGGTCAAACAGGAGAACGCTCCTGGAGTGGGGTTCGCCGCCGGCCCGCCGGTCGAGGAGGTGCCGCTTTCCCATGCCGTCCTGACCGGTGTTTACGAGCAGACGCCGGGATTGATCGCCGACCGGATCAAGGCCACTCTCGAGTTTGCCTGGGAGGCGCTCCGGACCCAGGGCAAACACAAGATCATCTTTGCCTATGACGAGGCGCAGAACCTTTCCGACCACGCAGGCAAGGAACAGTTCCCCCTCTCGGTTCTGCTCGACGTATTCCAGTCGATCCAGAAGAAAGGCATCCCCTTCATGCTGGTGCTGGCGGGCCTGCCGACGCTCTTTCCGAAGCTCGTCGACGCCCGGACCTACGCGGAGCGGATGTTCCGCGTCATGACCCTGACCAAGCTGAACAGCCACGAGAGCAGGGAAGCCATCCTCAAACCGATCGAGGTGGCCGATTGCCCGATCAACTTCAGCGGCAAATCCGTCGAGGTCATCATCTTCGAGTCGGGCGGCTACCCGTACTTCATTCAGTTCATCTGTCGCGAGGTCTTCGATGTGTTCATCCAGCAGAACGAACGGGGCGAGCGCGGCACGGTGCCGATAGACGCGATTCAGCAGAAGCTCGACGCCGATTTCTTCGCGGGCCGGTGGGCGAGGATCACCGATCGACAGAAAGAACTCCTGCTTGTCGTCGCGCACCTCGACGAACCAGACGATGAATTCACCATCCAGGAATTGGTAGAGAAATCGAAGCAGATGCTCGACAAGTCCTTTTCGGCCAGCCACGCGAATCAGATGCTCGCGAGCCTCTCCGAGCGAGGAATGATCTACAAGAACAGAATCGGCAAGTACTCCTTCGCGGTGCCACTCCTCGGCCGCTTCATCCGACGCCTCTAACGCCTAGCGGGGTGCTTGAGTAGGGTGCCGCCCGGTGGCGGGCAGACTCAAGAAGCCGGCGTTCGCGCTGGCCGGCTTGGCGGTGGCGATGGCGGCTTCGGCGGCCCTCGTCCTCAGCCTCGGCAGCGATCTCGCCCTCAACGGGGACGAAGTCTTCTACTTCGCCCACTTCGTCATCCGCGACGGCGTCGTCGCCCCTCTGAACGGGGTCGAATACTTCTTCGCGCCCCATAACGGCCACCTCGTCGTCGGTGGCCGGCTGATCTTCGAGTTGCTTTTCCGGGTCGCCGGCACCGATTACCTCGTCTTCCGCCTCGCCGAGGTGATCGGCATCCTCGTCTCCGTCGGCGTCTTCTTCGTCCTCGTCAGGCGCCGTGCCGGCCCGGCGATCGCCCTCGCCTTCAGCGTCTCCCTGCTCTTCCTCGGGTTCGCCAACGAGACCTTCCTCTGGCCCTTCAACCTGCACACCGTCTACTCGCTGGCGCTGGGACTGGGCGCGCTGCTAGCGCTCGAACGCGACGATCGCCGCGGCGACGTCGCCGCCTGCCTGCTGCTGTCCCTTTCGGTCGCGACGCTGGAGGTGGGCCTGGCTTTCGCGGTCGGCATCGCCCTCTCGGTCCTTCTCCGCGAGGACCGGGTCCGGCGGCTCTGGATATTCGTCGTGCCGATCGCCCTCTACGCCGTCTGGTGGCTGTGGGCGCGCCGTTTCGGGCAGCTGGAAACCGAACTGGCCAACATCCACCTCGTTCCGCGCACGGTGTTCGACGGACTGGCTTCGGCGGCGGGCTCGCTGACCGGGCTGAACCCCACCGGGGGCGACACCCCGGCCGGGCATACTACGGTGACGAGCGCGGGCGCGGTCCTGGCCGTGGCGGCGGTCGGGGCGCTGGCGCTGAGGATCCGTCGGGGCGGGGTGCCGACCACGCTCTGGGTCTCGCTGGCGATCGTCCTCACCTACTGGGCCCAGATCGCGCTCGGCGGGCGGGAGGCGGACACCGCCCGCTACGTCCTGGTGGGAGCGACGATGGTGCTGCTCGTCGCCGCCGACGCGCTGCGGGGGCTGCGGTTGCGGCCGGCGGCGATCGCCGCGGTCTTCGTCGTCGTCGCCCTGGCGCTGCCGGCGAACATCGCCAAGCTGAAGGACGGCCGCGACGCGATGCTGCCCGAAGCCGATGCCAACCGCGCCGAGTACGCGATGCTCGACCTCGCCCGCGCCCACGTCGACCCTGCCTTCGTCCCGACCACGGACCCCCGCGTCCAGCGGGCCGGCGGCGCGGTATTCGTCCCGATGGCGGCGGGTCCCTACTTCGAAGGTGAGGACCGCTATGGGCCGCTCGGCTTCTCGCTGGACCGGATCCGGGAGGAGAGCCCGACCGTCCGCGACGTCGCCGATGCCACCCTCGTCGCCGGGCTCGACCTCTCGCCGCACTCGACCGCGCCTCCCGCCGACCCGTTAGCGTGCCCGAGCGTCACCGACGCCACCGCCAAGGACGCAGCCTTCTTCGAACTGGCGCCCGGCGGCGCCCTGCTCGGCTCGCGCGGCGGGGAGGTCAAGGTCGGCCTCAGCCGCTTCTCCGCCGGCCACTACGACGTCCCGGTCGGCCGCCTGGCGGCCGGCGAGTGGGCGACGCTGAGGATCCCGCCGGACTCGGCCGCCGACCCGTGGCTGGCGGTCGTCAGTGGCCCGGTCTACGTCTGCCCGCTGCCCTGAGCGCCAGCGCCGCCTACTTGCGGCCGATCACCAGGAACTGCTTGCCGAGCAGACGCCAGGCGAGCGGCGTTCGCAGGTAGATGCCGGTCAGCTTGCGCGAGGGCGGCAGGATGCCGCGGAAGGAGTAGGGGAGATAGCGGGGGATCGTCCGTTCGGGCTCGAAGCCGGCGGTGTAGAGGTGCTCCTCGATCGCCAGGTGGGTGAGGGCGATGATGTGGTCGGCCATGTCCCAGTACTCCTTCGAGCAGTACCGGTAGTTCGGGCCCATGATCGCGATCCGCCCACCCGGCGCCATCGCCGCGTTCATCTTTTCCAGGAACTGCGAGATCGACTCCTGGCTCGGCAGGTGCTCGAGGAAGTTGGAGACGAAGACGCCGTCGAAGTGCCCCTCCGGCAGCTCGGCGTCCTGGATCTTCGAGGTGATCCGCTGCACGCCGGAGCCGTGGTCGGCCTCGGGATAGGCGACCTCGTCGACCGCCACCTTCTCGGCGGCGGGGATCGCCTCGATGAACTCGCCGCGGCCGGCGGCGGGGTCGAGTACCCGACTGGGAGAGCCCATCAGCCCGTGGACGTGGGGGGCGATCTCCTCCCAGACGGCCGTGCGGGCGCCCTGGTCGACGTCGCGGAAGCGGTATGCGTAGAGGCGCTCGTAGTTCAGTTCGATCTTCTCCTTGGTGAGCTCAGGGAGCGCTCGAAGATATCGAGCAGGTGGTGACGGTGGCGTGCGTGACAAGTTGCCAGTCCTTCTCGCCGTCCTGGGGGAGCTTCAAGGAGGCCCAGCCGCCCGGTCGCAGTCGGGCGATCGGTACGCCGGGTCCCGAGGTGGCGAAGCGGCGCACGCCGATCAAGGGCGTCTCGGGCCCGGGGGCCCGCACGAGATTGAACCCGGTCGAAAGCGGGGCGACCGCCGCGCGCTTTCCTCTGGGTTCCGTGGTGCGGCAGACCAGGCCCGCTCCCGGTGGGTGGGACGGTTCGAGTTCCACTGGGATCGCACCCACCAGGGCCGCGTCTGCGATCGCGCGGATTTCCTCCGGCTGTTCCTGCAGTTCGTCGAGGCTGTAGGCGATCGAGCCGTTCTGTTTGGCAGCGTCGAGGATGGCGACGGCGGGAATCCCCAGGTAGAGGCCGCCGCCGAGCTCGGCCACCCGCGGGTCGGAGGAGACGACGTAGGCGGGGTCGACCCGTTCGCCCGCGAGCTCGACCATCGCGAACTCGGCCCGCGTCTTCGGGATGTCGGTGCGGAGGACGTTTTCGTCTTTGCCGGTGAGCATCGCGTCGATGTTGGCCGGCAGCGGCAGCAGCGCCACGACCACCAGCGCCGCCCCCACCCGGTTAGAGAGCGGCCGGCGGAAGTAGTCGGCCGCGATCAGCAGCACCAGCACCGCGCTTACCAGCAGGTAGCGGGTGCTCTGCGGCGAGCGGGCGGCGACCGCCAGCAGCGTCCAGTAGGTGCCGGCGACGACGAGCCAGACCCAGATCGTCCTAGGCAGTCCACCGCGCGCGAGCCGCACCACGAGGGCGATCAGAGCCAGCACCGCCAGGACCTTGCCGAGCGTGGTTAGGTCGGTCCCGAAGGAGGCTGGGATCGGCGAGTTGGTACCGGTCAGCGCGCCGAGCGCGACGGCGATCGACTCGAAGGCGGTCTTCGGCGCGTCGACGATGTTGGAGAGCTTGGTTTCCCCCTGGTCGAAGCGGGCCGACCAGGCCCACCAGCCGGCGTAGAGGACGAGCGGGGCGGCGACGATCCAGGCGCGGCGCAGGCGGTCGCGGTCGAGCGCGATCAGCAGGGCGGCGCCGACGAGGAAGGCGAGGCCAACCTCGATCATCGCGGCCGAGAGCGCCAGCAAAAGGCAGGCGGGCATGTCGGCGCGGCGGTCCTCCCGCTGCAGGCAGAGGATCGCCGCCAGCCCGGCTGCCAGCGCCACCGAGGTGTTGAAGTCGAGCGGCCAGAGGAACTGCTCGCGGGCGATCCCGAAGAAGAGGACCAGCAGCGCCGGTGCCAGCGCCGCGACGTCGCCGATTCGCCGCCGCGCGAAGACGAAGAGGAGGCCGGCGCAGGCGCAGATGCCGAGCGCGTTGATGACGACGAAAACGGTGTAGTGGGCGCCGAGGGTGGCGAACACCGTCTCGTAGACGAAGCGGCCGCCGAGCGCGAGATGGCCGTTGAACGGGGCCAGCAGGTATTCGGGGCTGAAGGGGGAGGGGTAGTGGACGAGCGCTCCCTCCTTCACCGCGACGCGACCGTAGTAATACAGTTCGTCGATCGCGAAGCCTTGGCCGTTGGTCGCGTGGACGATCAGCCCGATCGCGACCGCCATCGCCAGGCCGAGGGCGATCTCGGCGCCGCGCCGCGCCGTCATCCCCGCTCCAGCCGGCACGCGGTCAACTTCCCATCTCCGCTCGCCCGCAGCACCCATGGCCGCGGCGAGAGGTCGGCGGGGACCCGAAGCGCGGACCAGCTGCCGGCGGGGGCTTCGCCGAGGTCGACCGGGTATTCGGTGGAGAAGCGCTCGAGGGCGAGGCTGACCGGCGCGGTCGGGCGCAGGGCGAGGCCGCCGCCGGGAACCGGGAGGCTGAGCTCACCGTCCGCAACCGTCTCGGTGCGGCACCTGCCCGACGGCGCCACGGGCAGCTCCTCGAGCCCGAGCCGGAGCCCGGAGGCCATCACCTTGTCGGCGGGGACACGTGCGTGTTCTGGCGCCGCGGCCAGTTCGGCTTCGTCGTAGGCTGGCGAGCCGTCGTCGTCGCGGGTCTCGAAGTAGGCCTGCGCTTCCAGCGGCACGTAGCCGGTGTCGGCGATCTCTTCGTCGAGGAAGAAGGTCGGAGCGACCCGCGGCCGGACGATTTCCAGGGCGCCGAGGTCGGCGCGCTCGATCTGGCTGGTGTTGCGGTAGCTCTCGTAGGCTTCGTGGAAGAAGACGACGTTGGGCAGCAGCGCGGCGACCAGCACCACCAGGGCGGGGATCAGCAGCCGGCGCTGGAACCGCACCCCGCTGAGCAGGCCGGCGGCGATCATCAGCACGAAGGCGGCACCGGTGTACTGGTAGCGGCTGGCCGAGGCCGCCCGGCCGGGCTTGACGTCGAAGCCGCCGAGCGTCCAGTAGGCGAGGGCGACCGCAAGCACGACCCACAGCGAACGCGGGACCCGCGGCATCTTCCACAGTCGCCAGAGCGCGAGCAGCAGCAGGATGGCGGCCAGCGGGCGTCCCCAGTCCAGCCCGTTGGGCGCCGTCAGTCCATCGGCCGGGATCGCCAGGCCGAGCAGGGCGGCGAGGGCCGCGGCGATCGAGTCGAAGACCCAGACGGGCGAGTGGATGATGTTGTGGAGCGAGAGGGCGCTTTCGGCCTCGTGGCCCCAGCCGATCCACCAGGCGACGTAGATCAGCGCCGGCACGGCGACGATGAAGATCCGCCCGATCCAGGGCCGCTCGCGGCGCCGCAAGAGGATGTCCACGGCGGCCCCGGCGGCAAAGGCGACCCAGAGGCTGGAGAAGATCAGCGAGACGCACAGCCCGAGGCAGGCGAGCCGGTCGCCGCGCCGGTCCTGGCGGTCGAGCGCGACCAGCATCCCGAGGCCGCCGGCCGTCGAGCCGAGGAAGGTGATCGAGGCGAACCAGAGCAGGTCGTCGAAAGCGGCGCCGCAGAAGAGCAGCGCGACCATCCCGATCAGCGCCGCCCACTCGCCGACCCGCCGCCGGCACCAGAGGAAGAGGAACCAGACGCCGACCAGGAAGAGCGCGGTCGAGACCAGCTTGTACGGCAGCATCGAGTCGATCCCGAAGATCGCGATCAGCAGCTTCCAGATCGTCACCGGGCCGGCGACGAAGTGCTCGTTGTCGGGCCGGACCCAGTTTTCGAAATCGCTGCCCCGGCGTAGGACGATGTAGCCCCAGTCGTCGAGCAGGAAGGTCAGTTTCGAGCCGAGGACGACGATGTAGGCGGCCGCCGCGGCCATCGCCGCCAGCAGCAGCGGCGTGGCGCCGATCCGGCGGGCGCTCATCGGGCCCCTCGCCGCCGGTAGTCGCCGCGGCTGAGGTGGTGCTCGAGGAAGACGTAGAGGACGATGAACAGGTAGCGGCTGCCCATCTCGTTCAGCGCCAGCTTCGAGACGCCGGCTTTGCGGTTGGTCCAGGAGATCGGGACGACCTTGAAGTCGAAGCCCCGGACGATCGCCTTCAGCGGCAGCTCGACCGTGAGGTTGAAGTGGTGCGAGAGCAGCGGCTGGATCGCCTCGATCACCTCGCGGCGGTAGGCCTTGAAGGCGTTGGTGGTGTCGTTGTACCCGTGGCGGAAGAGGACGCGGATGCCGAAGTTGACGATCCGGTTCATGATCAGCTTCGTGCGCGGGTAGTCGATCACCCGGCCGCCGCGGACGAAGCGGGAGCCGAAGGCGCACTCGTGGCCTTCCTCGAGGACCCGGTAGTAGGCGACGAGGTCCTCGGGGCTGTCAGAGCCGTCGGCCATCATGATCGCCACCGCGTCGCCGCCGAACTGCTCGAGCCCGCAGCGCACCGCGAAGCCGAAGCCGGGGGGGTGGTAGGAGGTGAGGCAGCGGACCCGCGGGTTGCCCGCCCCGATCGATTCGACGATCTCCTTGGTGCGATCGCGGCTGGCGTCGTCGATGACCAGGACGTCGTACTCGATCGCCTCGCGCTCGAGCCGCTCGGCGATCCCTTCGACCGTCGCCGCGACGGAGCCCTCCTCGTTGTGGGCGGGGATGACGACGGAGATCTTCATTCGGTCTCACCCACTTCGCAGGCCTTCGCCGGGCCGGCCGTGACGAGCCGCAGCTTCCAGGGGGTGGTGGCTTTGTCGGTTGGGATCGCCAGCCTGCCGGCTTCGCCGGCGCCGATGCCTTCGATCAGGACGGGCGGCGAGCCGGTGGCGAAGCGGCTCAGCTCGAAGCGCTCGATCGGCTCGCTGCCGGCCTTGATCACGATCCCGCCCGGCGGCAGCTCGAGCAGCTGCGAGGCGGTGCCGTCGCTCGGCACGGTCGTGCAGCCGGCCGCGGGGACATCCGAGCCGGGCAGCGGTTCGAGGCCGATCCGCAGGGCGCCGAAGAGGACCTTGTCGGCGGCGTAGCGGACGAACTCGGGGCTGGCGGCGATTTCTGCCTCCGAGTAGGCGGGCGAGCCGTACTCGTCGCGAGCTGCGAAGTAGTGGTCGGCGTCGATGTTGACGAAGCCGGTATCGACGACGTCTTCGCTCAGCACGAAGCCGGGTTCGACCGTCGCTTCGGCGATGTCGAGGGAGCCGAGCCCCGCTTTCTCCAGCCGGCTGATCGGGTGGTACGTGCTCTTGACTGCCGTGTTCAGATCCTGGAGGTTGCTCGCCACGGAGAAGGCGGCGACGAGGGCGATCACGGCCAGCGCCCTGGTGCCGATCCGCAGCCCCCGTTCCAGTTCCGGCCGCAGAACCTCGGCGGCCAGCATGAAGACGAAGATGGCGCCGAGGTACTGGTAGCGGCTGGCGTCGGCTTCCCGCCCCGGCATCTGGTTGAAGCCGGCGAGGATCCAGAAGGAGCCGCCGATCGCCAGCACCACCCAGAACCAGAGCGGCACCCGGTCGCGCCGGTACAGCCGCCAGGCGCCGAGCCCCGCCAGGACGATCGCCAGCGGCCGCGCCCAGATCAGGTGGTCGGCGCCGGTCATCGCGGTGTTGGAGAGGCCGGTGGCGGAGCCGACCGCGGCGGCGACGCCGTTCAGGACGTAGAGCGGCGTGCGGGCGACGGTGTCGAGGCTCACCGCCGATTCGGCGTCGTGGCCCCAGCCCAGCCACCAGAGGGCGAAGACGCCCAGCGGCACGAGGAAGACGTAGAGGCGGCGCCGGCGTTCGGGCTGCAGGAGGACGTAGACGGCGGCGCCGATCGCGAACGAGAGGCCGAGGCTGCCGAAGACGATCGAGAGGACCAGCAGCGCGCAGGCGGCCGCCTCGCCGCGGCGGTCGCCGCGTTCCAGCGCCAGCAGGGAGCCGAGCCCGGCCGCCATCGAGCCGAAGTAGGTCATCTGGAAGGGCCAGAGGAGGTCTTCCCAGGCGGCGCCGAGGAAGAGGACGACCGCCGTCGCGGCCAGCGCCGGCCAGTCGCCGACCCGACGCCGCAGGAAGACGAAGAGCAGCGCCGCGCTGACCAGGAATAGGGCGACCGAGACGCCCCGGTAGGGGAGCGCCGAGCCCATCCCCACGGTCGCCTGCAGCGCCTTGTAGATCAGGACCGGGAGGACGACGATGTGCTCGCCGTGGGGTTTGAGGATCGCGTCGGCGTCGAAGCCCTGCCGGTAGAGGAGAAACTCCCAGTCGTCGAGCAGGAAGGTCAGCTTCGAGCCGAGGTAGAGGAGCAGGCAGGCGGAGGCCCCGAAGAGCCAGATGAGGAGCAGGAGAACCGGAGTGGAGAGCCCCGCCCCGGCCCCTGGCACGACCCCCGCGCGGGCGGGACGAAGGCCGTTTGAGCCTTTCGCCACCCGGGAAAGTTATCTGCTCGGGACCGGTCCAGCCGCGCGCGTCAGCATTGGACGCTGTGTCCAGGGCCACTAAGCTCCCTTTCCCAATGCGTGTCCTCCTCGTCTCCTCAGAGCACGGCCGTGACTGCGGTCTCGGCATCTCCGTCGCCCGTCTCGGCCGGCTGCTGGCCCGCGAGCACGAGGTGACTGTGATCCACGCCTACGAGGACGCCGCCCCGGTCGGCGCGGGCGACCCACCCGGCCTGCGCCACCTCGTCGTCGATCCCTCGCGGCTGCCGCGGATCGCCTTCGCCTGCGACGATCACGCCCGCTCCGCCGCGGTGGCGATGGCGATCGAGGAGGCCTACGGCGACCAGCCGCCCGATTACGCCGAGTTCCCGGACTACCGCGGGCACGCGCTGGTGCCGCTGCAGGCGCGGGCGGCGGGCAGTCCCGCCCTACGTGGCACCGAGATCGCGATCCGGCTGCGCGGCCTGGCCGAGCTGATCTGCCTCCACGACGGGACCTGGCCGCGGCCCGAGCACCGGATCGTCTTCGACCTCGAGCACGAGGCGCTGCGCCTTTGCGACCGGATCCTCCATCCCGGCGAGAGCGTGCTGGAGGCCTACCGCACCTACACCGAGGGGATCGATTTCGACGGCGCCGAGCGGGTTCGGCTCTCGTTCGAGCCCGGTCCGGAGCCTGCCGCTAACCGCGAGCCTGGAGAGGGACCGCTGCGGATCCTCTTCGCCGGGCGCCTGCAGCAGGTGAAAGGGGTGCTGCCCCTGGTCGAAGCCTGCCTCTCCGCCGAAGACCCCGACTGGCGCCTGACCCTGATCGGCGCCGACACCGGGACCGGCCCGCTCGACCTCTCGATGCGGGCGACGCTCGAGGTTCTAGCCGCCGGCGACGAGCGGATCGAGATCCGCGACCCGGTCCCGCACGAGGAGCTGCAGGGCATCTACGGGGAGCACGACCTGGTCGCCGTCCCGTCCTTTTTCGAGTCCTGGAGCAACGTCGCCCTGGAGGCGATGCGGGCGGGGGTGCCGGTGCTGGCGACGCCGGTGGGAGGCCTGCGCGAGATCGTCGCCGACGGCGTCAGCGGCTGGCAGGCCGAGGGCACCGGCCGCGAGGCGATCCGCCGCGCGCTCGAGCGCCTGCTCGCCGACCGCGCCGAGGTCGAGCGCGTCCGCGCCTCGGGCGCCCCCCGCGCCCGCTTCCTCGAGCTGACCGGCGAAGACGAGGTCCTGGCCGAATACCGGGACCTCCTGTCCGCCCTCAATTCGCCGAGACCGCAAAAACGGTCCCTGGAGAGCCAATTTCGCGGTCTCGAGGCAGACGAGCCCCTGGTGACTGGCGTGGTGCCCTACTTCGGTGAGCGCGAGGAGGTGCGGGAGGCGGTCGATTCGCTGCTCGCGCAGAGCCACCGAAACCTCGAGGTGATCGTCGTCAACGACGGCTCCTTCGAGGCGGCGGACAGCGTGCTCTTCGAGCTGGCCGAGCTCGACCGGGTCCGGGTTCTGCACAAGCCCAACGGCGGCGAGCCCGACGCCCGCAACCTCGCCGCGATCGACGCCGACGGCGAGTACCTCGTCTTCCTCGACGCCGACAACAGCCTCGAGCCGGGCTTCGTCGCCCGCGCGGTGGCGATGGTCGAGGCCGACTCGGAGATCGCCTACGTCACCACCTGGCTGCGCTACTTCGGCGAGGAGGAGTCGATCGCCCAGGCCGGCGCCGAGGGGTACGCCCCGCTCGGGAACGCCGTGCGCAGCGACGACGCGATCAACTCCGACGGCGACGCGATCGCCCTGATGCCGCGCCGGCTCTTCAGCCGGGACGGCTACACCTTCGAGGTGGGCAGCGTTCTCCTCGCCGACTGGGAGCTCTACCGGCGGCTGCGGGAGGACGGCCGCTACGGGGCCGTGATCCCCGCCCTGGAGGCGAACTACCGCGTCCGCCCCGGCTCGGTCTCGCGGTCCGCAGCAGGCGATCTGCACGCCCGCTCCTGGGACGAAACCCTCTCCCGCCGGCGCCTGCGGGAGCTCGAGGGGTCCCGATCGTGAGCGCGGCCGAGGAGCGGATCGCCGAGCTCGAGCGGCGGGTTGAGAAGCTGCGGCGGGTGAACGAGCGCCTGGGACGGGATCTGGTCGAGGCCGAGGCCGGGCGCCGTCCCACCATGGCCACCCCCGCGGGGCGCGCGCTGGCGAAGCTCGTCGCCGAACGCGACGACGCCGAAGCGGAGGTCGCCGAGCTGCGGTCGGAGCTCGAGCGGCTCTGGCCGGAGAATCAGGCCCTGCGGGCGGAAGTCGAGCGCCTGCGCGCCGGTATTCCCGGTCTCTCGCGCCGCGCCCGCGCCCGTCTTCGGCGGCCGTGAGGCGTCGTGCCGAGCGCCCAGCCGCTCGATGCTCGATTATCTAGTCCGCAGATGGCGGTCGAGACCTCCCATGACGGCCCCGCGGCCACCCGCGGGCGCAGCTTCGAGGCCGAGCCGGTCGTGATCGAGGCGCGGGGGGTCTCCAAGTCCTTCCGCCTCTCGGTCAACAAGATCGGCTCCCTCAAAGAGATGATCACCACCTTCTCGCAGTCCGATTACAAAGAGCTGCGGGCGCTGCAGGACGTCTCCTTCGAGGTCCGCCGCGGCGAGTTCTTCGGCATCGTCGGTCGCAACGGCTCCGGCAAGAGCACCCTGCTGAAAGTGCTGGCCAGCATCTACTCCGCCGACGCCGGCACGGTGCGGATGGCGGGACGGCTGGCGCCCTTCATCGAGCTCGGAGTCGGGTTCAACCCGGAGCTGACCGCCCGCGAGAACGTCGAGCTGAACGGGGTGATGATGGGGCTCGAGCGGCGCGAGGCGCGCGGCCGCCTCGGCGCGGTCCTCGAGTTCGCCGAGCTCGAGGAGTTCGTCGACATGAAACTGAAGAACTACTCCTCGGGGATGCTGGTCCGGCTCGCCTTCTCGGTGATGATCCAGTCCGACGCCGAGCTCCTCCTGATCGACGAGGTCCTCGCGGTCGGCGACGCCGCCTTCCAGCAGAAGTGCGCTGACGTCTTCCACGAGATGCGCGACTCCGAGCGCACGGTCATCCTCGTCACCCACGACATGGGCGCGGTCGAGCACTACTGCCACCGGGCGATGCTGCTGCATGACGGCGAGGTGAAGGCGGTCGGCGACCCCGGCGAGGTGGCGCGCAAGTACCTGCGGCTGAACTTCGAATCGGCCCCCTCGACCGGCGGCGACTCGCTCGGCGAAGTCGCCGACATCGTCGTCGAGGACGCCTGGCTCGAGGACGCCTCGGGGGCGCGCGCGACCAACGTCGAGAAGGGGAAGGACCTGCGCTTCTGCGCCGACCTCGAAGCCAAGCGCGACGTCGAGGGCCCGACCTTCGGTTTCAGCCTCGCCAACGCCGACGGGGTCGAGGTGACCGGCTTCGGCGTCCCGGTGGACGAGCTGCCCGAGCGGGTCTCCGCCGGCCAGCGGCTGCAGGTTCGGGCCACCGTCGAAAACCGGCTGGCGCCGGGGCGCTACATCGTCCGCTGCTGGATCCACCGCAACCGCAACCTCTCCGACATCGTCCTCTACTCGCCCCACGTGCTCGATTTCGTCGTCTTCGGCGGCGACGAGCCGGGCGTCGCCTACTTCGAGCACGAGGTGCACATGGAGCTGACAGGAGGGGAGAAGTGAGCGCCGAGACGCAGACGCCGGCGGCGCTGGAGTTGCGCGAGGTGCGCGGCCCCTCGGCGACCGGCGGCGGCGGCCGCCGCTTCTTCGACCTGCTCTGGCTGATCTCGGCGACCGAATTCAAGAAGAGCTTCCACGGCACCGCCTTCGGCTACCTCTGGTCGCTGATCCGGCCGCTGATGCTGTTCGGCGTCCTCCTCGTCGTCTTCACCCGGATCTTCAAATTCAACGTGCCGAACTATCCGGTGCTGCTGCTCTTCAACCTCGTCGTCTTCGGCCTCTTCCAGGAAGGGACCGGGGCGGCGGTCAGCTCGGTCCTGGCCCAGGAGGGGATCGTCCGCAAGACCCAGTTCCCGCGGCTGGTGATCCCACTCTCCTCGGTGATGGTCGCCCTCTTCACGATGGCCCTGAACCTGATCGCCGTCTTCGCCTTCATCCTCATCTACGGCGTCGACCCGAAGTGGACCTGGTTGCTGCTGCCGGTGATCTTGCTCCTCGTTTTCGTCCTCAGCTGCGCGGTCTCGCTGTTGCTCTCAGCGCTGAACGTCCGCTTCCGCGACATCGCAGTCATTTGGGTCGTGATCGCACAGGTTCTCTTCTATGCCACGCCGATCATCTACCCCTTCGAATTCATCGACCCGAGCTTCCTCCGCGACGTTCTCATCGCAAACCCACTGACCTTGATCTTCGAGCAGGCCCGCCACTGGATCATCGATCCCGCTGCGCCAACCGCTCTGGAGATCGCCGGAAGTTGGGCAGCGATGCTCCCCGCCATCGCGATCTACGTGGTCACCTGCATCCTCGGCGTCTGGGTCTTCAACCGCGAAGCCCCCAAAATCGCCGAGCGTCTGTAGTCAGCGCTCTAGGAGCTCTTTGAGGCCGGAGCTTCCGCCTCGGAAGTAGCTGGAATGCGTTCGCTTGATCGTCGCCAGGGAGTCAGAACTGAGAAGGACGATGTCGAGTTTGCCTCCGAGGCCGTTTGCCTCCTCGGCCTCGGCATAGGCAGTCTGCGCCGCGTCATAGTCGGTTCCGAGAGACCGTACGGCAGTGAGGCCAGTAGACGGGTCAAAGGTAATGAGGAAATGTTTGATGTCGTCAGGGCTCATCGCTGTCCCGGAGCTTAACCAGCTCGCTCGCTCGCTCTTTGGCTGATTCCAGGGTCTCCTCCCTCGAGGCTAGCCCCCGATCCTCTCGCGCGAGGATTTCGGCGTAGTCGAACAAGAAATCGGCAAAGCGGGAAACCTGATTGGCAAAGAGTCGCCCTGCTCGGTCGACTCGCGTCTTGCTGTATTTCGCCACGTGCCGAGCTACTAAGCGCCGGCGAAGAGGTCGACGGAGACGATCCGTCGCATCTTGTACTGGTCGTACGGCAGCGCGCCGCGCCAGCGGTTGTGGGACTCGGCGGAGACGAAGTAGGTCTCCGGGTCCTCGGTCAGCTGCGCCAGGGCGGCGTCGAGCTGGTCGTCGGTGACGCCCATGCCGGTGGCGATGCGGCGCAGTTTCTCCAGGTGTTCGTCGGCGCCCCAGCCGGCGAGGACGTGGTCGACGGCGTGGATCGAGACGCCTTGCTGCTTGGCGAGCAGCTCGCGGGAGCGCTCCATCACCGAGTCGATCGCGTCGAGCGGGATGTGCTCTAGGACCGAGATCGAGTAGATCGCGGCGTAATCGTCGGCCAGCGGGGCCTGCGGCGGAAAGTGTTCGCGGATGAAGCTGAGGTCTTTGTAGGCGGTGCGGAAGGTGTCGAATTCCCGCGGCCCGTTGCCGCTGCCGTCGTAGGCGTCGACGACGGTGACGTCGTATCCCATCCGCGAGAGCGCGCCGGCGACCAGCGGTTCGCCGGCGCCGATCTCCAGCAGCTTGCCGCCGACCGGGACGTTGCCGAGGACCGCCTTGATCATCCAGCAGCGCTGCAGGTCCTTCATGTCGAAGTTGGCGCCGGCCAGCCCCGGCATGTTGTCGACGCTGTCGGCGAAGTCTTCGACCGTGCCGTAGGAGACGGGGGGCAGCGGGAAGCTGTCCTGGTAGCGGTCGAAGACCGATTTCAGCGGCGTGTCTTTGATCGTCCAGGCGGAGGCGTTGTCGGCGCCGGGGGTCGGAACCCGGCCCAGCACTTTGCCCGCCGCCTTGCGCAGGGTCGGCGATCCGGCCGCCACGGCCCGCGCTCGCGCGGCCTGGTCTTTGAGCCGGCTCATGCTCGCTGCCCCGCCGGCGAGGCGCTCATCGTCTCGCGGTAGAACTCGCCCAGCGCCGCGGCGTTGGCGCTCCAGCTCAGCTCCTCGAGGGCGAAGCGGCGCGCCTCGCGGCCCAGCTTCGCAACCAGCTCGCGGTCGGCAATCAGGTCTTCGACCCGCGCCATGATCTCGACTGCGTTTCCCTGCTCGAGCAAAAGCGCGTTCTCTCCGTGCGTCAGGTCGTGGCCGATATTGCAGTGCGGCACGATAACGGGGCGACCCATCGCCAGGAACTCCGGCAGCTTCGAGGGCAGCCGGTAGCGGTTGAAGTCGTCGCAGGCGCCCGGCTGGACGAAGGCGTCGGCCAGCGCCAGGTAATCGGGCACCTCGCGCCAGTCGATCTGGCCCAGCTCCAGCACTCCGTCGCTGACCGCGCGGAAGGCGCGCGGGTCGACGCCGCCGAACTCGCTGTGGCCGAGCCGCACCAGCCGCACCCGGTGGCCGCGGCGCTGCAGCAGCTGCACGGCGACGTAGAGGCTCAGCATCTCGTGCTGGTTCGCATAGTGGATCGTGCCGTGGTAGACGAGGACGAACTCGTCGGGACGCAGGCCCAACTGCTCGCGGGTCTTCCGCGTCGGCCGCTCGGGGCTGAAGCGCTCGGTGTCGATCCCCGGCCGGGCCACGTGGTGCGGCCGGTGGCCGACGTTGAAGTCGTTCAGCTCCTCGGTGATGACGGTGATCCCGGCGGCGCCGCGGAGGAACTCGAGGTGGTGGGTGGGGTGGATCAGGTGCGGTGGCGTCAGCCGGTCCTGCGCCCGCAGCGGCAGCCTCTGCAGCTCCTCCAGCGACATCCTGGTGACCGTTTCGAGCAGGTAGTGCTCGTTGTCCTCGAGGTGGACCACGTAGGGCACCCGCAGCCGCGATACGAGGTTCATCACCTGGTCCCGAACCGGCTCCCGCGGCGTCCAGCCGCAGACGATCGTCTCCTCGCGCTCGAACCCGCCGGCCGTCGCCCGCTCCTCCAGCGTCTCGTGGGAGATGCACTCGAAGTGGGGATGGCCGACCGCCTCGATCCGCTCCGGGTCGCCGACTCCGGCCAGCGTCACCTCCCAGCCCTGCTCGGTCATCTCGTTGCCGAAGTGGAAGGCCTGGATCGCGCTGTTGACGTCAAGCGGCCCGTACATGACGAAGACGACCCTCATCGCGCCCTCACCGCCCCGACCATCCGGTGGACCGGCTCCAGCCAGCCGGAGGGGACGAAGTCGGCCCGCTGGCGGGCGAAGCCACGGTTGAAGTAGGGGTCGCCGGCGTGGAGCTCGTCGAACCAGGTGTCGACGAACAGGGCGCGGTCGACGATGTCGCTGCCCGCCCGCCGCTCAGCTTCGCCGCGGTGGGTGAGGACCGTCGCCGTCGCCGCGTAGACGCACTTGCGGCCGCTGCGGGCGAGCCGCTGGCAGAGGTCGAGGTCCTCGTATTCGTGCGCATACAGCTCGGAGAACCCGCCCTCGCGCTCGAAGTCCTCCCGGGCGATGAGCATGCACTCGGCGCTGAGGCCGGAGACCTCGCGGGAGCAGGGCAGGGCGCCGTAGTAGCCGTCGCCATCGGCGGCGACGCCGGCGAGCATCGGCGCGGCGGGCTCGCGGAGGCCGAGCGCGATCCCGGCCTGCTCGACCTTGCCGTCGGGGCGGACCAGCTTCGGCCCGGCCGCGGCGACGCCCGGCAGGGCGGCGTGGAGGACCAGCTGCGAGAGCCAGCCGGGATCGACGATCTCGGTGTCGGGGGCGAGGAAGAGGAGGTAGGAGCCGGTGGCCTGGCGGGCGCCGGCGTTGTGGGCCTCGGCGCGGCTGCCCTCCTCGACCACGATCGTCTCGAAGTCCGGGTATTCGGTCTTCTCCAGCGAGCGCCGCAGCCGCTCCAGCTCCGGACTGCCGCCGCGACCGGCGACGACGACGCTGACCTTCGGCTGCGGCGCCGAGCCGTTGGCCGGGACCAGCACCGCCCGGTGCGGGATTGCCGCGTGCGGGGCCGAGCGCGCTGGCAGGCCTAGCCGCTCCAGGTGCGCCGAGACCGCCCGCGCCTGCAGCTCGGGGACGCCGGACTTTTCTTCGGCGCCGGCGGCGATGCTACCCGGGATCGCCCGCCAGTGGTAGAGGATCTGCGGGATGTGGTGGATCCGGTCGGTGCGCTCGGAGACCCGCAGCATGAACTCGAAGTCCTGGATCTTGTCGAAGGCCGAGTCGAAGCCCCCGGCGGCCTCGGCGACCGAGGTGCGGACGACCAGCAGGTGGCCGATGTACATCGCCCCGAGCGCGTAGACCGGCGACCAGTCGGGCTTCAGGAACGGGTCGGCGCGGACGCCGGCGATCGTCAGCTTGTCGCTGTCGCTGTAGACGACGTCGAGCTCGGGGTCGGCGGCGAGCTCCTGGGCGACCCGCAGCAGCGCGTCGGAGGTGAGCGTGTCGTCGTGGTCGAGGAAGCCGACGAACTCGCCCTCGCAGAGCGCCAGCCCGGCGTTGGTGGCGGCGGCAATGCCGACGTTCTCGGTCAGCGGCTGGAACTTGATCCGCGGGTGGGCGGCGTCGTAGGCGCTCAGCACCCGGGTCAGCCCCGGGTCGTCGGAGGCGTCGTCGACGATGATCAACTCCCACTCGGGGTAGATCTGGTCGCGCACCGAGTCAACCGCCTCGCGCAGGTACTTGAGGTCGGTCTTGTAGGTCGGCATCACCAGCGAGATCAGCGGCTTCCTGGCCAGCACCTCGAGTTCCCGCAGGGCCGCTTCGCGGCGGGCGCGGGGGGTGTGCAGGCGCAGCTGGCGGGCGCGCCGGGGGAGGTTCCGCAGCCGGCGCAGGAAGGCGAGCGCCCACGACGGCAGGACCGATTTCAGCACCCGCAGGTCGCGTCGCATCGCTAGCGGAGGAGTTTCTTCAGCATCGGTTTCAGCTCCCGCACGGGCCGGGTGAGCTTCCAGCTGAGGCTCTCCTCGTAGGTGCGGGCGACCTCGGCGATCTCCTGCTCGAGCTCGCCGATCCGGTAGGTCTTGCGGACGAGCTCGCGGTGCAGCGCCTCGCGCTGCTGCCGGAGCTCCGTCAGCTCGTCCGGCTGCTGATCGGTGGCGGCAACCATGAACCCCCAATCCTAGGTGGGATTGAAAAGGTAGGGTTGCACCCCGATGGAGCCCCTGAAGGGATTGATCCTCTCCGGCGGCGCCGGGACCCGGCTGCGCCCGATCACCCACACCTCCGCCAAGCAGCTGGTGCCGGTGGCCAACAAGCCCGTGCTCTTCTACGGGATCGAGGCGCTGGTCGACGCCGGCGTGAAGGAGATCGGGATCATCATCGCCCCCGAGACCGGCGACGAGATCCGCGAGGCGGCCGGCGACGGCTCCCGCTTCGGCGCCGAGATCACCTACATCGTCCAGGACAAGCCCGCCGGGCTCGCCCATGCGGTGCTGACCGCGGAGGAATTCATCGGCACCTCGCCCTTCGTCATGTACCTGGGGGACAACCTGCTGCGCGACGGCCTCCGCGGGCTCGTCTCCACCTTCACGGAGCACCAGCCCGACGCGCTGATCCTCCTCACCCCGGTCGACGACCCGCAGTCCTACGGCGTCGCCGAGCTCGACGACGAGGACCACATCGTCCGCCTGATCGAGAAGCCCAAAGACCCGCCCTCGAACCTGGCGCTGGTCGGCGTCTACCTCTTCCAGAACCTGATCTTCGACGCGGCCCGTTCCCTCGAGCCGTCCTGGCGCGGGGAGCTGGAGATCACCGAGGCGATCCAGAAGCTGATCGACGACGGCCGCACCGTCCGCTCCGAGGTGGTCCGCGGCTGGTGGAAGGACACCGGCCAGCTCGCCGACATGCTCGAGGCCAACCGCCTGGTGCTCGAGGAGCTGGTCACTTCGGTCGAGGGCGAGGTCGACGAGGCCTCCAAGGTCGAGGGCCGGGTCGTGCTCGGCCCCGGCGCCCGGCTCGAGCGCTCGGTCGTCCGCGGCCCGGCCGTGATCGGCGCCGGCGCCCACGTCGAGGACGCCTACATCGGCCCCTACACCTCGATCGGCGACGACGTCCACGTCCGCCGCTCCGAAGTCGAGAACTCGATCGTCCTCTCCGGCTCGGTGGTCGAAGACCTCGGCACCCGGATGGAGGCCAGCCTGCTGGGCAAGGAAGTGAAGCTGACCCGCAGCGAGGGGATGCCGAAGACCCTGCGCCTGCTGGTCGGCGACAAATCCGAGATCAAACTCGTCTAGTGGGGGCCGGCTGGTGAAGCTGCTCGTCACCGGGGCCGCCGGGATGCTGGGCCGCGACGTGATGCTCGCCGCCGGCAACGCCGGCCACGACGTCGTCGGCTACGGCCGCGCCGAGCTCGACGTCACCGACCCCGCCGCGCTGGAGCGCAAGTTCGACCTCGAGCGGCCCGACGTCGTCATCAACTGCGCCGCCTGGACCGACGTCGACGGCGCCGAGGAGGCCGAGGAGGCCGCCTTCGCCGTCAACGGCAGCGGCGCCGGCCACGTCGCCGCCGCGGCGGCGAAGCTGAAGGCGGCGGTGCTGCACGTCTCGACCGACTACGTCTTCGACGGCGCCAAGGGCGCGCCCTACGTGGAGAGCGACCAGCCGGCGCCGCTCTCGGCCTACGGCCGCACCAAGCTGGCCGGGGAGGAGGCGGTCGTCGCCGCCAACAAGCGCCACTTCATCGTCCGCTCCGCCGGCCTCTTCGGGATCGGCGGCCGCAACTTCGTCGGGACGATGCTGCGCCTGGCCGAGGCCCAAAACGAGGTCACCGTCGTCCGCGACCAGGTCGGCTCGCCGACCTACACCTGGCACCTCGCCTACGGGATCGTCCGCCTGATCGAGGGGATCGAGTACGGCATCCACCACATGGCGGCCAGCGGGCAGTGCTCTTGGTATGAGTTCGCGCGCGAGATCTTCGAGCAGGCAAACGTTGAGTGCAGAGTGCTCTCGATCACCAGCGAGGAATTCGGCGCCGCGGCGCCGCGCCCGGCCTTCTCGGCGCTGGTCAGCCAGCGCGAACACGCGATCCGGCTCCCCGCCTGGCAGGACGGGCTGGCCGGCTATCTCGCCCAACGACAAGCGGAGGCAGGTAAGTAATGAGACTGTTGGTCACCGGCGCCGCCGGCTTCATCGGCTCCACCTATGTGCGACTGGTGGGCGGCGAGCACGACGTCGTCGTCCTCGACAAGCTCACCTACGCGGGGCGGCGCGAGAACCTGCCCGAGGGGACCGAGCTCGTCGAGGGCGCGATCGAGGACCCGGCCGTCGTCCGCGAGGCGATGCAGGGTGCCGACGCGGTCGTCAACTTCGCCGCCGAGTCCCACGTCGACCGCTCGATCGACGACCAGGACGCCTTCGCCCGCACCCACGTGATCGGCACCGGGACGCTGCTCGACGCGGCGCGTGAGCTAGGCGTTTCTCGCTACCTGCAGGTCTCCACCGACGAGGTCTACGGCTCGATCGACTCCGGCTCCTTCACCGAGACCTCGCCGCTCGATCCCTCCTCGCCCTACTCGGCGACCAAGGCCGCCGGCGACCTGCTTGTCTCCGCCCACTTCCACACCTACGGGATCGACGCCTCGATCGTCCGCGGCTCCAACAACTATGGGCCGCGCCAGTACCCGGAGAAGCTGATCCCGCTGATGGTCCTGAACGCCGTGCACGGCGACTCGCTGCCGGTCTACGGCGACGGCAAGCAGGTCCGCAACTGGCTCTACGTCGAGGACTTCTGCCGCGGCATCCACACGGTGCTGACCAAGGGCAAGGCGGGGGAGGCCTACAACGTCGGCGGTCCGGACGAGTGCGAGAACCTCGAGGTCGTCAAGCGCGTGATCGAGCTGACCGGCGGCGACGAGTCGCTGATCGAGTACGTCAAAGACCGCCCCGGCCACGACCGTCGTTACTCGCTCTCCTCGGAGAAGCTGAAGACCGAGCTCGGCTGGGAGGCCCAGGTCCACTTCGCCGAGGGCCTGGAGAAGACGGTGAACTGGTACCGCGACAACGAGGAGTGGTGGGGCCCGATCCGCTCCGGTGAGTACCGCGAGTACTACGAAAAGCAGTACGGCAAGAGCCTTGGCTGAGCGACTGGAGACGAAGCTCGAGGGTGTCGTCCTCGTCGAGCCGGTCGTCCACGGCGACGAGCGCGGCTTCATGCTCGAGTCCTACAGCCGCGACGCCTGGGCCGAGCTCGGCGTCGAGGTCGAGTTCGTCCAGCACAACCACTCCCGCTCCTCCAAGGGCACCCTGCGCGGCATCCACTTCCAGACCGAGCCGGGCCAGGCCAAGCTCGTCCGCTGCGCTCGCGGCGAGATCCTCGACGTGGCCGTCGACCTCCGCCGCGACTCCCCCACCTACGGCCAGTGGGAGGCCCACGTCCTCGACGACACAAAGCACCGCCAGCTCTTCGTCCCAGTCGGCTTCGGCCACGGCTTCGCCGTCCTCTCCGACATAGCCGACGTCGCCTACCAGGTCTCCAGCTACTACGACCCGGCAACCGAGTCCGGCATCGCCTGGAACGACCCCGACGTAGGAGTCGACTGGCAGGTCAGTGATCCACTGCTGAGCGAGCGCGACAAAAGCGCACCGACGCTCGCCGACGTCCGCGACTCCCTGCCCTTCTAACGCGGCCCCACGGCGGTGGTACATGGGTGGTACACTGCCGTAATGCCCACGTCCCATTCCCGTATTCAAGTCACCGAGGATCGCGAGCTGACCGCGGCGCTTCACTCCGCCGCCCCGCATCTGCCCGCGGGCCTATCCCGCTCTCGCCAGGTCCGAGATTTGGCGATCGCCGGAGCGCGCCACCTCAGCGGCGAGCTGATCGAGGAGAGCAGGCGGCAGGAGCTTCTGGAGCAACTGGCTCAGAGCTTCGAGGAGCCCGAGATGGCTGGCATCGACTGGGATCTCTTGCGCGACGGCAAGTCCCGTGCCTGGCCGATCCGCTAGCGACCCAGGTTGGGGGGCGCTTCCCCTCGTGGTCGACACCTCCGCCTGGGCTCGCGCACATCACGCGGCGGTTCGTGAGCCCTGGAAGGAGGCGCTGCTGGACCGGCGCCTGCGCCTTTCCCCCGCAGTGCGCTTCGAGATCTTGTTCAGCGCTCGCGACGGTAAGAGTTTCGATGCCCTCGCGGAACGACTTTCAGCCATTCAGGCCGCGCCGCTCAACACCTCAGTGATTCGTTCCGCCGAGCAGACGATGCGGGAACTGGCACATCGCTCCGCTGGCGCCCAGCGCCTTCCAATCGTCGACTATCTGGTCGCCGCCGCGGCGCTGGAGCTCGGCGCAGCGGTGATCCACTACGACCAGGACTACGACACGCTTGGGGAGCTGATGGGATTCGAATCGGTTTGGCTGGCGCCAGCGGGGACACTTCCGTAGGGACTCAGCTCGCGGCTCGCTCGTGGGAGATCCAGCGGCGGAGGCTTCCGCGCCGTTCGGCGCCCTGAAGTGGAGAGTCGGCGGTTTGCCGGCACGGCGGAGGCTACGATCTAGGTCATGACTGTCTGGATTTGCTCGTCATCGAGCCTGTCCTGGAAAGCCGCCGCGCGGAGTTCGTGCGACTCCGTGAAGCCCTCGGCGATATCGGCGTTCCGGTCGATCTCGTCGTCCTCAGTGCGGATTACGCAGATCAGAGGGCTCGAATCCGGGGAACCATGGTCAACGAGGCGATGCAGCGAGGCCGCGTCCTTGCCGGAGCGTGACCCGAGAGCGGAAGCGGAAGTGGAGTAGGCATTCCGCTCGACGAACTGACCTGATTGGCACAGTCAATCGTCAGCAGCAGGGGTAATCAGCGGCCGCGGATCGCGGTGATCGCCAGGCTCGTTGCCAGCTTGGCGCCGATCCCCGCGTAGACCGCGGCGTTCAGGAGGGGGTTGCTCTGGGGCGCGTCGAAGCGGCGGTAGAAGCGGGCCATGCCTCGGTGGAAGGCGATCTCTTGCTTGGGGCGTCGGCGGGCGCCGCTGGAGGCTCCCTTGACGTGGAGGGCGACGCCGGCGGGCTCGTAGAAGACCTTCCAGCCGGCGTCCCAGAAGCGGTGGCACCAGTCGAGGTCCTCCATGTAGAGCCAGTAGCCCTCGTCGAGCAGGCCCACCCCGCGGATCGCCTCGGCGCGGCAGAGCATGAAGGCACCGTTGACCGCGTCGACCTCGCCCGCCTCGTCGTCGCCGAGGTGCGTCGCCCGGTACTGGGAGCCTCCGAAGCCGGTGAAGTGCCCCAGCGCGCTCGCGGGAGTCGGGAAGGAGCGCTTGCAGGCGTGGTCCAGTTCGCCACTCTCGGTCACCAGCTTCACTCCGACCATCCCTATCCGCGGCTCGGAGCGCAGCCGCGCCAGCGCCGCGTCGAGCGTCCCCGCGTAGACCTCGGTGTCTGGGTTCAGCAGCAGCACCGCCTCGGCCTCGCTCTCCCGCAGCGCCCGATTGTTCGCCGCCGAGAAGCCGATGTTGGCCTCCCGCAGCAGCTGCACCCCCGGGAACTCCCGCGCGACCATCTCCGGCGTCGCATCCGGGCTGCCGCTGTCGACGACCGTCACCCGCATCTCCCCCTCTGAGGGCGGGTGCTCCTGCAGCGAGCGCAGGCAGCGGCGCAGCAGCGCTTCGGCGCCGTGGCTGACGATCACGACCTCCAGCATTCGCCTGTTCCTTTTCGTTGTCATTCCCCGATAAGGAACAGACGAACCGCTAGTAGGCGCCTTCGCCGCGGACCATCGCCCGGGGCGTGCGCATCAGGATCTCGAGGTCGGTCAGCAGCGAGAGGTTGTCGAGGTAGTCGCGCTCCATCGCCAGCCGCTCCTCGAAGGTCAGGTCGCTGCGCCCGTAGACCTGCATCGGCCCCGTGATCCCCGGCTTGATCGCCAGGCGGCTGCGCTGCCGCTCGTCATATAGGGCGACGACGCTCTCCTCCTCGGGCCGCGGCCCGACCAGCGACATCTGCCCGCGCAGGACGTTGAACAGCTGCGGCAGCTCGTCGAGGCTGGTGCGGCGCAGGGTGCGGCCGCTGCGGGTCACCCGCGGGTCGTCCTGGATCTTGAACGCCGGCTGGTCGAGGCTGGCGATGTCGACCAGCTCCGGTAGCCGCTGCTCGGCGTCGGTGACCATCGTCCTGAACTTGACCATCGTGAACGGGCGCCCGTCCTTGCCCGCCCGGCGCTGGCGGAAGAAGACCGGCCGGCCGTCGTCGAGCAGGATCCAGAGCGCGATCGCCGCCAGCAGCGGCGAGAGCAGCAGCAGCATCGCCGCCGAGATGACCACGTCCATCGCCCGCTTCATCGCCACCGTCGAGCGCGGCGGGTCGCTGAAGCGGAAGTCGAGCACCGGCAGCTCGGCCAGGCGGTTCAGCTCGATCCCCGGGCCGAGCAGCCCGTAGTGCTGGGGCAGGAAGGTCAGCCCCAGGCCGGCCGCCTTGCACTCCTCGATCAGGCGCTCGGTGTCCAGCTCGCTCATCTCGTGTTCAGTGACGACGACCCGCTCGATCGCGTACTCGCCGGCGACCCGGGCGATGTCGGCGACCGAGCCCAGCCGCGGCAGCTCCTTCGCCGGTCGCTGCTCCTCGGTTGCGGAGAGGTAGCCGACCAGTGTCAGCCGCGCCTCGGGATGGGTGGAGATCCGGCGCGCCATCAGGTCGGCGACGGCGGCGGGGCCGACCACGATCCCGGTGGCGACGGTGGTCAGCCGGTGCCAGAGGAAGCGGATCGTCCCGCGCAGGATGAGGCTGACCCCGAGGGTGCCGACGCCGAGGGCGATCGCGCTCTGCGGCGAGAGCGGCCCGACCGGGCTCAGCGCCAGCAGGCCGTCGAGCAGCAGCGTCCCCAGGGTGCTGGCCGAGATCAGCGAGGGGAGCTCGTCGAGGGTGCTGTGGCGGATCCGGCGGTGGTCGTTGTCGTAGAGGCCGTGGAGCTTGACGACGAGGATCCAGGCCGGGCTGAAGAGGACCGCCCAGAAGAGCGTGGCGACGTCCGTGGTCGAGGTCGCGACGGTGACCGCGCAGAGCGTCGCGACCAGCGCCAGCCAGTCGCCGCCGGCGAGCAGCCGCCGCAGGATCGCCCCCCGACGGCGCGAGCCCATCGGCCCTTGCTGGCCTCCGAGCCGGGCCCGCTCGACCGGCGTCGCGGGCTCGGGCCGTGCGCCGGCGGGTTTCGGGTCGATCGGCCGCGTCATCCGCATCCGTTCCACCCTTTCTGCAGGCAGGGTTCCAGCGGGTTCAGCTCCTGGGCCTTCTCCAGGTCGGCTTCCGCCGCCGCGAGGTCGCCGCCCTCGTGCTCGATCCGGCCGCGCAGGTAGTAGTAGAGCCAGTTGTCTTCCTCGCGGTCGATCGCCTTGCTCATCTGCTCGGCGCCGGTCGCATAGTCGCCCTGCAGCTCGGCCAGCAGCCCGAGCTGGACGTACGGGCTCGCCGCCCAGGGCTCGATCGAACGGGCGGTATTGGCCCTTTCGACGGCGACGCCGAGGTTGTTCTCGGCCGCGGCGGCCTGGCTCGACTTGATCTCGTGTTCGACCAGGTAGGGCCCGATCAGCGCCAGGGCCGTGATCCAGGCGAGGGCGAGGCCGCCGATCGCCAGCCCAAAGCCGCGCTGCTCGCTCTGCCCGTCGGTCGCCGCGCGGGCGCGGGCGAGCTGCACGCAGCGGGCGGCAAGCAGGGCACCGGTGGCGAGGAAGAAGACCGATCCCAGGGCCGCGATCTCCCAGAACCAGTCGATCGCCATACCCACTGCAACCGCCAGGGCCACGGCCAGTAGCGCTGCGTTCAGCTCTCGGGCGCGGCCGCTGGCGTGCCGCCAGGCCTGGAATCCGGTCCAGAGCAGGAAGCCGACCATCGCCAGCGTCAGCAGGCCGCCGATCAGGCCGAGCTCGGCGAACGCCTCCAGGTAGAGCGAGTGCGCGTTGTGGACCGGGTGGTCGATCGAGCGCAGTTTCACCCAGGAGAACTGGTAGGTCCCGGCGCCGTTGCCGGCGATCGGCTCTTCTTCGAAGGCGTCGATCGCGACGCGGTAGAAGTCGTGACGGCCGGCGCCATTGACGTCGCCGAAGTGCTTTTGCGGCTGGTCCGGGAATTCGACGTCGGAGCTCGAGAACTGTTCCCAGGCGCGGCCGCCGACGGTTGCCACTGCGGCGAGGGCGAGCACCGCCACCGCGATCGCCGCGAAGCGCAGGGCCCGGGGGTTACGGGAGATCTCCACGGCCCTGCCGGTCAGGGTTCCACGCCGGCGCGCCAGGATCCGCATCCCGGCGAAGAGGCCGAGCGCCAGCACCGTCCCGGCGAGCAGGATCAAGAGGACGGTGAGGCCCTGGTCGACCGCGGCGGCGTTGTCGACGTTGTCGGCGAGGCTGTCTCGCGCCTGCACCGCGAGCACCGCCGGCAGCGCCCCGATCACCCCGATCGCCAGGGTCGCGACCATCCAGAGGCGGTCGTGGGAGAGGGCGATCAGGCAGCCGCCGGCGACGACCAGGGCCAGGACGCCGCCCCGCGAGTAGGTGAAGTAGAGGGTCAGCAGCACCGCCGGTAGGCAGGCGACCGCGATCCAGCGCAGCGCCGGGGTCAGCGAGCGGCGGCTGAGCCAGGGGATCAGCGCCGCGGCAATCCCGCATGCAACCGCGTTTGCGTTCCAGTATCCAAGCGGATAGCGCAGCCGCGGACCGCTCCCCAACCCCTCTGCAACGGGGAAAACGTGGGGGAGGAGGCGGCTGCCGAGCCCCAGCAGCGCTACCGCAATCAGGGCGAATCCGATCCCTTCAGCGAATCGTTGGCGCCGTTGGTCGGTTTGGGCGATGAGGAATGCGGCAAGCAGGACGCCGAGGTAGACGAGAACGCGGTCTCCCTCGGTGACACTCAGCTCAATCGACCCGGACCAGAGAGATGAGAGACCAGAGAAAATCGCCAGCGCAAGAACCAGTCCACTTCCCCAATAGAACGTCCGCCCCAGGGAGGCGCGGCCAGCGGCACCGAGGACCAAAAGCCCAGCAACCAGTAGCCATACGGCCAAGCCGGCAATGTGGCGATCGTCGAGATCCGCGCCACCGCCTGTCAGAGCCAGGCCCCCTATCAGCAAAACTGGGGAGAAAGCCGCCGCTGATTCCTCTAACCTTGCGCGCCATGCTTGGGAGCCGCCGCCACCCGGCCCATGGCTGGGACCAATCCGTTTTCGTGCTTCTGTCAGTGCTTGCTCTGCTGGCATTTGCCCTCTTCCCGGTCGCCGCTAACGCGGATTCGTCCGGTGCTGAATACGAAAACGCGATCCCCTCGCCGACCGGCAGCCATCACTCGACCCCGACGGTCGTCGGTGGCAACGGTGGCAAGGAAGACGACAAGGCCCATGCTTCCAACGAAGGCGGCGGCACGCCGTCTGGCGGCTCGGGATCTGGTTCGTCGGGTGGTTCATCGGCAGGTAGTGATCCAAGCACGGGCAGCGGAAACGGCGCCGGCGGGGATAAGAGCGGAAACGGTTCCACCAATCCCCAACACAGCGGCGACGGCAAGGAAGCGGGTAAGACGCAGGTCGCCAACATTGAAGAAGTTCCATCTTCGAGTGTTGAATCCGACGACGGCGGTTCCTCGCCGGTCGTCCCGATTCTGATCATCGTCGCTCTGCTTGCCGCGGTCTCGGTTGGCGTCGTGGTCTGGCAGCGCCGTCGCGGCGACACCCCTCCGTCCACGCCGAAGGCGGGCTGAACCGTGGATAGAGCCAGCAGTTCAATCACTGCCGTCGTGCGCGCTCGGGTCGCCCTCGCGGCGCTCCTCGCTCTCGCTCTCCTCGCCGTCTCGGCTTCGGCTGCGCAGGCGTTGCCGGCGAAGTTCTGGGGAGCGGTGCCGCAGTCCGCGCTCAGCGTCGAGCAGTACCAGCGCGTCCACCGCGGCGGCGTCGACACGATCCGGATTCCAATCAACTGGGGGGCGGTGCAATCGAGCGAAGGCGCCGCCTTCGACTGGGACGCGACCGACTCGCAGGTCTCCGAGGCCGCCCGCACCGGGATCGACGTGCTGCCGTTCCTGGCAGGGATCCCCGCCTGGGCCGAACGGCTGGTCCCCGTCGGCGGCGGCGTCCAGGTGCCGGCGAAGCTGCCGGTGAGCGGCAAGGCCAAGGCCGGCTGGGTTGCCTTCTGCCAGGCGACGGTCGCCCGCTACGGGCCGAAAGGGACCTTCTGGACGGAAAACCCGGGCGTCCCGTTCCGGCCGCTGCGCAACTGGCAGGTCTGGAACGAGCCGAACTTCAAGTTCTTCGTCTACAAGCCGAACCCGGCCGAATACGCGCAGATGGTGAAGATCTCCTCGACCGCGATCAAAGGGTCGGACCCGAGCGCGAAGGTGATCCTCGGCGGGCTCTTCGCCTGGCCGAAGGGCGCCAACTCGAAGACCGGCAACCACAACCTGTTCGCCGCCGACTTCCTCGAAGGCCTCTACAAGGTCCCCGGGATCGCCGCCAAGTTCGACGGCATCGCCCTGCACCCCTATTCGACGAAATACCAGTACCTCACTCCCCAGATCGAAGAAGTCCGCGCCGTGATGAAGAAGCACCACGACGCCGGCACCGGGATCTGGATCACCGAGCTTGGCTGGAGCTCCGGCCCGAAGAGCGGCGGCAACTCGTTTGCCAAAGGCCCCGCCGGTCAGGCTCAGCAGCTGAAGGGTGCCTTTTCGCTGCTGGTCAAGAACCAGGTCAAGTGGCGCATCCAGCGCGTCTACTGGTTCTCGATAGACGACTACGGCGCCGCCTGCAACTTCTGCGACGGCTCCGGCCTCTTCGGCCAGGGCTTCACGCCGAAGCAGAGCTGGTACGCCTACGTCAAGTTCGCCGGCGGCACCCCTTAGCGCCCTAGAGCCGACCCATCGATCTGCGTAAGATCGGTGGGTTGGCTACTAAGGCGAAACCGAGTAACAAACCCGATCCGCTGGCGCCGTTCAGCCCGGCGACGCGGCGCTGGTTCGAGGCCTCCTTCGAGGGGCCGACGCCGGCGCAGGCCGGCGGCTGGGAGGCGATCTCCAGCGGTGAGCACACGCTGATCTGCGCCCCGACCGGGTCGGGGAAGACGCTCGCCAGCTTCCTCTGGGGGATCGACAAGCTGGCACGGGCGAAAGACCTGGGGACGGGAGTCAAGCTGGTCTACGTCTCGCCGCTGAAAGCGCTCTCCTACGACATCGAGCGCAACCTGCGGGCGCCCCTGCGTGGCATCGGCGCCGAGATCGCCGTCGGCCTGCGCACGGGAGACACCTCGCAGAAAGAACGGCGGGCGATGGCGAAAACCCCGCCGGACATCCTCATCACCACGCCGGAGTCGCTCTACCTGATGCTCTCCTCGAACGTGCGGGAGATCCTCACTGGGGTCGAAGCGGTGATCGTCGACGAGATTCATGCGGTGGCGCCGACCAAGCGGGGGTCGCATCTCGCGCTGACGTTGGAGCGGCTGGACTGGCTGGTCCGCGAGGAGGGGTCAGGGGGGTCCTCTCCGGACAAACTGCGGGGAGGGTCCGGTGAGGACCCCCCTGACCCCTCAGCCGGGGCGCAGGGGATTCAGCGGATCGGGCTTTCCGCTACCCAGAGGCCGTTGGAGCGGATTGGGCAGTTCCTCGTCGGGCAGAAGAGGAGCTGTCGGATCGTCGATGCGGGGCAGAAGAAGGCTCTGGATTTGGAGATCGTGGTTCCTGTTGAGGACATGGCCGATCCCGGGGCGCCGGCTTATCCGAGTGAGGACGGGCCTCCTCCTACTGAAGTGGAGCCGTCGGCTCATGTGAGGTCGATTTGGCCTGCGATCTATCCCAAGCTCTTGGAGCTGGTACAGGAACACACCTCGACGATGATCTTCGTCAACAACCGCCGGGCCGCCGAGCGGTTGGCGAAGAGGCTGAACGAGCTGGCGAACGGCGAAGGGGAACAGGAGCTTCCCGCGACCGAGCACGCCGGTCACGAAGACACCGGCGAGCCGCTGGAGCGGGTCGAGATCGCTCGGGCTCATCATGGGTCTCTCTCGCACGAGGAGCGCTCCGTGGTCGAGGAGATGCTCAAGTCCGGGAAGCTGCCCTGCCTCGTCGCGACGTCCTCCCTCGAGCTCGGCATCGACATGGGCGCCGTCGACCTCGTCATCCAGGTCGAGTCCCCCAAGTCGGTCACCCGCGGCCTGCAGCGGATCGGGCGCGCCGGGCACCGGATGGGAGAAGTCTCCAAAGGCCGGATCTTCCCCAAATACCGCGGCGACCTGCTCGAGTGCGCGGTCGTCGCCCGCCGCATGCGCGAGGCCGAGATCGAGGAGACGACGATCCCGCAGAACCCCCTCGACGTCCTCGCCCAGCACCTCGTCTCGCTGGCGGCCCACAAAGAGTGGGAGGTCGACGAGGTCGAGCGACTTGTGACTGCCACTCAACCTTTCCATGATCTTTCGCGTGAACAGCTGGAGAACGTCCTCGACATGCTCGACGGCCGCTACCCCTCCGACCGCTTCGCCGAGCTCCGCCCGCGAATCGTCTGGGACCGCACCGAAGGCACGATCCACGGTCGCAAAGGCGCCCGTCAGCTGGTCGTCACCAACGCCGGCACGATCCCCGACCGCGGCCTCTACGGCGTCCACCTGCCCGACGGCCGCCGGGTCGGCGAGCTCGACGAGGAGATGGTCTACGAGGCCCGCGCCGGCCAGACCTTCCTGCTCGGCTCCAGCACCTGGCGGATCGAGGAAATCACCCGCGACCGGGTGATCGTCACGCCGGCCCCCGGCGCCCCCGGCGCGGTTCCGTTCTGGAAGGGCGACGGGATCGGCCGCCCGGCCGAGCTGGGCCGGGCGATCGGCGCCTTCGCCCGCGAGGCCGTCTCCCGCGACCCGGCTGAGCTGGCCAAGGAGTACGACCTCGACGAGCGCGCCGCCAACAACCTCGTCTCCTACCTGCGCGAGCAGCAGCAGGCGACCCGCGTCGTCCCCTCCGACGAGACGATCGTCGTCGAGCGCTTCCGCGACGAGATCGGCGACTGGCGGCTCTGCATCCTCTCCCCCTACGGCGGCCGCGTCCACGCCGCCTGGGGCCTCGCCCTCGCCGCCAAGATCCGCGAGGAGCGCGACCTCGAGGCCGATGCGATCTGGTCCGACGACGGGATCGTCATCCACCTCCCCGACGCCGACGAGCCGCCGCCCGCAGACCTCGTCCTGATCGACCCCGACCAGATCGAAGACCTCGTCGTCGGCGAGCTCTCGGGCAGCGCCCTGTTCGGCGCCCGCTTCCGCGAGAACGCCTCGCGCTCGCTGCTGATCCCGCGCGCCTACCCGGGCAAACGCACGCCCCTCTGGCAGCAGCGGCTGAAGAGCCAGAGCCTGCTCGAGGTGGCGCGGGACTTCCCCCGCTTCCCGGTCATCCTCGAGACCTACCGCGAGTGCCTGCGGGACGTCCTCGACCTGCCGGCCCTCGGTGAGTTGCTGGAAAAACTGCACTCGCGGGCGCTGAGCCTGGTCGAGGTGGAGACGCCGACCGCCTCGCCCTTCGCCTCCTCGCTGCTCTTCGACTACGTCGCCACCTATATGTACGAGGGGGACACGCCGAACGCCGAGCGGCGCGCGGCGGCGCTGGCCCTCGACCGCGACCTGCTGCGTGAGCTGCTCGGCCAGGAGGAGCTGCGCGAGCTGATCGACCCCGACGCGCTCGTCGAAGTCGAAGAGCAGCTCCAACACCGGACCGAGGCCGGCCGCGCCGGCGACCGCGACGCCTTGCAGCAGCTGCTGCGCAACCTCGGCGACCTCACCGCGGAGGAGTGCGAGGCCCGCGTCGCCGAGGGCTACTCGGCGAAATCGATGCTGGAGAAACTGGTCGCCGAGCGGCGGGTCGCCAAAGTTCGCGTCGCCGGCGAGGAGCGCTATATCGCCGCCGAGGACGCCGGCCTCTACCGCGACGCGCTCGGCGTCCCCGAGCCGCCCGGGCTGCCGGAGACCTTCCTCGAGGAGCACCCCGACGCGATGCGTGCCCTGGTCCGCCGCTACGCCCGGACCCACGGCCCCTTCCCGACCGCGCAGCTGACCGCACGGTACGGGGTCGACCCGCTGCCGCCGCTGCGAGAGCTGGAGGCCGAAGGGGCGATGGTCCGCGGCGAGCTGCTGCCGGGCGGGACCGAGCGCGAGTGGTGCGACGCCGAAGTCCTGCGCCGGGTCCGCCGCGCCAGCCTCGCCCGCCTGCGCAAGGAGGTCGAGGCGGCCGACACGCGGGAGCTGGCCCGCTTCCTGCCGAGCTGGCAGAACGTCGACGCCTTCCGCCGCACCGGCGCCGGGATCGACCGCCTGCGCGAGGCGCTGGTGCCGCTCCAGGGCGTGGCGCTGACCCCGAAAGTCTGGGAGGGGGACGTGCTGCCGCGCCGCCTCGGCGCCTACTCGCAGAGCTGGCTCGACGAGCTCTGCACCAGCGGCGAGCTGGTCTGGGTCGGTTCGGGCGCCCTCGGCCGCAACGACGGCCGCGTCGCCCTCTACTTCCGCGAGGACGTCCGCCTCGCCGGCCCGCCGCCGGCCAACGCGAAGCTGGAGACGCCGCAGGGGGAGGTCCACGACGCGATCCGCGAGCGGCTCGCCGGCGGCCCCTCTTTCTGGCTCGACCTCGCCTTCGACCTCGAGCACCCGGCCGAGGACATCCACAACGCCCTCTGGGACCTGGCCTGGACGGGAGAGGTGACCAACGACGCCTTCGCGCCGCTGCGGGCGCCGCGCCTGCGCGCGGTGCCGCCCTCCGAACGGCCCGGCCGCCGCTTCGCCCGCCGCCGCTCGACCACCGGCGCCGCCGTCCAGGGCCGCTGGTCCCTGACCGCGCCGCTGTTCGCCAACGCCCCCGGTCCCGGCGCCAAGCTCCGCGCCACCGCCGAGCTGATGCTCGAGCGCTACGGGATCGTCACCCGCGAGACGGTCCTCGCCGAGGGCATCCCCGGCGGCTTCTCGACCCTCTACGGGGAGCTCGGCAACCTCGAGCTGCTCGGCACCGCCCGCCGCGGCTACTTCGTCGAGGGCCTCGGCGGCGCCCAGTTCGCCCTCCCCGGCGCGGTGGAGCGCCTCCGCTCGCTGCCCGAACGCGACGGTTCTTACCTGGTCATCGCCGCCACCGACCCGGCCAACCCCTACGGCGCCTCGCTGCCCTGGCCGAAGCTCGAGGGCGGCCGCCGTCCCGGCCGCACCCCAGGCGCCCACCTCCTGCTCCGCGACGGCGAGCCGCTGGTCTTCGTCGAGCGCGGCGGCCGCGGCCTGCTGCGCCTGAAGCCGCTCGCCGAGGGCGAGCTGGAGGAGGCGATGCGGGCCCTGGCCGACGCCGTCGCCGCCGGCCAGCTGCCGAAACTGGCGATCGAGAAACTCGACGGCGAAGCCGTAATCGGCTCCGGCCACGAGGAGGCGCTGGTAGGCGCCGGCTTCAGCCGCGGCCCGCGCAAATTGACTGCCTCGGCGTAGCGTACGGCAAATCCGCACATCCATGTACGGATTTCCCGTACACTAATGCACGGTGAACCCGTTCATCTATCAGGGCCCCGTGCCTCGCACGCACCTCATCGACCGCCGAGCCGAGCTCGATACGCTGCAGGACGCGGCTGCGAACCGCGTCGCAATTCGTCTCGCGGCTCCTCGTCGATTCGGCAAGAGCAGCCTGCTTGAAGCCCACATCGCTGCGATGCGCGAAGCGGGGCATCGGGCGGTGCGCGTAGATCTCGCCAAGGTCGCAACCGTCGGTGACGTCGCGGCCCGAATCGCCCATGCCTACCGGCAACTGCCGGCGGACCAGCGGAGCACCGCGAGGCGCTGGGCGTCGCGCCTGGGGATCTCCGCGGCGCCCGCCGGCGTCGGAGTGAGCATCGCGCCGGCTACACCGCGCCTGAGCGCGGACGAGGCCCGCGCCGCTCTGCTCCAGCTTCTCGACGTGCCGAAAGCGCTCTTCGAAATGGACGAGGGGCTGACCGTCGTCTGCTTTGACGAGTTCCAGGACCTCCTGGTAGCCGACGACGCCCTCGACGGGCTCGTTCGCTCGGTGATCCAGTACCACGCCGAGTCGGCGGCATACGTCTTTGCCGGCAGCCAGCCCTCCTTGATGAAGGCCCTCTTCTCGGACTACGAGCGCCCGTTTTACGGCCAGGCGAGGCCCTTGACGCTGCCGTCGCTGCCGCTGGCCGAGGCAGCCGAGGACATCGAGGGAATCCTGGCCCAGGACGGGCTGAAGCCGGCGGGCGCGGTCGACGAACTGCTGGTCTTCAGCGGCGGTCACCCCCAGCGCACGATCCTGCTGGCTCATCACCTCTACGAGGTGCTGGACCGAGAGAGGTCGGATGACCCGGCGTCGGCGGCCGTCGACCTTGCCCTGACCGAGACCGCGGACGCCCACCAGGCCGTTTGGGATGGATTGGACCGCAACGAGCGGGTGGTCCTTCTCGCCTTTGCCGATGGCCAGGCTCCGGCTGGAAGCATCGTTTCCGAGCAACATCGCATTCCCCGCTCGAGCCTCCGCGACGCTCTCTTGCGCCTCGTAACCGACCAGCAGCTCGTCGGTGAGGACGAGAACGGGCACCCCTATCTGCTGGATCCGCTCCTCGCCGAGTGGCTTCGCCGCCGCTAGCCGAGCTCGAATTCGGCCCGCCGGCCAAACCATTGCCATAATCGGTGCAGTGCCTGCGGCAGATCAGAGCGCGGTCGAGCTGCTGAAGAGCGTCACGCTCTTCGCCGACTTGGAGGAGGGGGAGCTCGAGCGCTTCTCGCACGTGGCTGTGCCGCGCACTTTTCCGGCCGGGACGCGGGTCTTCCACGAGGGCGACGATTCGGATGCCTGCTACATCGTCAAGGAGGGCAGCTTCCGGGTCACCCGGGAACACTCCGACGGCCGCGCGATCACCCTCGCCACCCTCGGCCCGGGAGAGATCTTCGGCGAGCTGGCGATGCTCGACGGCGACCAGCGCTCGGCCAGCGCCGAGGCGCTGACCGAGGGGGAGCTGCTGGCGCTGCCGGCCAACGACGTGCGGGCGCTGCTCGCCAGGCACCCCGAGATCTCGCTGAAGCTGGTCGCCGGCCTCGTCCGCCGCCTCCGCGCCGCCAACGTCCGGCTCTCCCGCCAGTCGTTCCAGACCGTCCCCAGTCGCGTTGCCGGCATCCTCTCCCAGCTCAGCCGCGAGGCCCAGGACAACGGCGGCGGCGAGGGTGAGCCGACCGAAGAGGTGACGATCAACATGAACCAGACCGACCTCGCCCAGCTTGCCGGGACCTCGCGCGAGTCGGTCAGCCGCTTCCTCGCCGAGCTCGAGCGGGCCGGGGTCGTCCGCTCCGGCCGCGGCCGCGTCACCGTCCTGGAGCCGGCGAAGCTCCGCAACTACATCTACTGACGGCAGCCGTGACCGGGTCGCTGGAGTTGCCCTATAGGTGGAACGGCGTCGACGGTCGCGTCAGCGTGGAGTTCGGGATAACCGACGATCCGGACCGGTTCGGCGTCGAGGAGTTCGCCCGGGGGTTTCCCTGGTGCCGGGCGACGATCGAGCCCGCGGCCATCGGCTACGGGGACCTGCTCGGCTGGGTGCAGGTGGTGGAGAGGGGCGATCACGGCCCCGGCTTCAAGATCGACCTGTTCGAACCGCTGGGAGAGGTGCCCCATCCGTTTGCCTTCTTCGGCTACTCGCCGACCCTCTTCGACGGCCCCCACGCGACCTATCGGGACTGGGACTTCACCGCCCACAGCTTCCTCTGCGGCCTCGGCGGGAAGCTGCTCGAACAGACCGAAGGAGGGCGCCGGGAAGCCCGGGCCGTCCTCGGCTTCGAGTGGGGATTCTCGAAGCGCGGCGACCAGGTCGCGTCTTTGGATCCGAGGCCGCTCTCGGCCGACGAGTGGGACCAGCACCTTCCATATCTGCGCCAGCGCTTCTCCGAGGCGGGCTGGATCTTCCCCGCCGGCTTCTTCGAGCACCCGCTGCCGTGAACGCCGCGGCGGAACGCAGGCGGATGGTCGAGCGGCAACTGCGGGCGCGTGGCATCGAGGACGAGGGGGTGCTGGAGGCGATGGCCGAGGTGCCGCGGGAGGAGTTCGTCCCCGAGGAGCTGCGCGACAGGGCCTACGCCGACTCGGCCCTGCCGATCGGCGCCGAGCAGACGATCTCCCAGCCGTGGATCGTCGCCGCGATCTGCCAGGCGCTGGAGCTGCGCGGCCCCGAGCTGGTGCTCGAGGTCGGCACCGGCTCCGGCTACTCGGCGGCGGTGCTCGCGCGGCTCGTCAGCCACGTCGTCAGCATCGAGCGCCACGAGGATCTCTCCAACGGCGCCGCACGGGCCCTGGCGGCGCAGGGGATCCGCAACGTCGAGCTGGTCGTCGGCGACGGCAGCCTCGGGGTGCCCGAGCGGGGCCCTTACGACGCGATCGCGGTCCACGCCACCGCCCCCGCACCGCCGCCGTCGCTGCAGTCGCAGCTGGCCGAGGGGGGCCGCCTCGTCGTCCCGCTCGAGGCTGGCGACGCGGACGTGCTGACGCTGTTCCGCCGCCGTGGCGAGCACTTCGAGGCCGAGCCGATAACCCCCTGCCGCTTCGTGCCGCTGATCGGCGAGGAGGGGTTCGCCGAGTAGGGCTCCAGCCGCTCAGCAGCTGGAAAGCGAGTCCTTCTGGTCCGCGGCGGCGGAGTCGTCGCCTCCGCCGCAGTCGACTTTGTCCCGCTGGCCATCGAGGGCTTCGATGAAGTCGCTGCCGCCTTTGCCGACCAGGGTGTCCATGCCGATGTGGCCCATGATGCTGTTGTCGCCGTTGTCGCCGACCAGGACATCGGGGCCGTCGGATCCCTCGAGGCTCTCGTTGTCGCCGAGGACCTGGTCGGGGCTGCCGCAGCCGGGAGGGCCGCCGGTGCCGCCCAGGGCGACGCGCAGGTTGTCTTTGGAGCGGGCGTAGGAGACGGTGTCCTCACCGGTGCCGCCGTCGTAGGTGTGGCCCTGGCAGGTCGGGACCGAGTTGACGAGCAGGTCGTTGCCGGGGCCGCCGAGCAAGGTGTCCCCGCCTGGATCTGCGTAGAGAACGTCCGAGCCGCCGTTGCCTTCGAGCCGGTCGTGGCCGTTGTTCGGGCCGTTGTAGTTCTCGCCGGCTTCCAGCACGTCGTCGCCGGCGCCGCCGACCAGGGTGTCGTCGTCGGCGTTGCCGTTGATCCGCACTTTGGCGCCGGCCGGGACGCTCGGGTCGACCGCGATCGTGTCGTTGCCGTTGCCGCCGGTGATGACGATCAGCGGCATCGCGCCCGAGTCGGGGCAGACCATCGCCTGGCCGGAGGAGGACGCGGCCGTGCAGCCGTCGCCGGGGAAGATCGGGATCGCCGAGGAGACGACCCAGGCGCCGGTCCCGCGGGAGACGCGGATGTCGTCGTTCCCGGGACTGCCCTGGACGATCAGGCTGGAGCCGTCGAGACCCTGGTTGAGGGTTCCGTAGGGGAGGTTCGAGGGCGGCGCTTCTTCCGGGCCGCAGGAGGTTTCCGAGGTGAAGCCTTCGCAGGAGTCGGTGCCGGGGCCGCCGAATGCCTGGCCGCCCCCGCCGCCGCTCTGCAGATCGTCGTCGCCGACGCCGCCGTCGATCCGGTTGTTCTGCCCGTCGCCGACGATCTCGTCGCCCTGGGGCGAGCCGACGACGTCCTCGAAGCCGGCGAGGTCGTCGTGGCCGTCGCCTTTGGCCTTGTTGGCGGCGAGGCTGACGATGATGCCGCCGCGGGTGGCGCTGGCGTAGGAGACGATGTCGTTGGTCCCTTCGCCGCCGGAGAGGACGTCGGTGCCGGCGTCGCCGCGGACGATGTCGCCGTCGCCGGGGCCGCCGTCGGCGTGGTCGGTACCGGCGCCGCCGAAGACTTCGTCGGCGTCGCCGCCGCCCTGCAGGTCGCTGTCGTCGCCGGGGCCGCCTTCGATGTGGTCCTGGCCGGCGCCGCCATTGATTTTGTCGTTGCCCTTGTCGCCGAGGAGTTTGTCGTCGCCGCCGTCGCCCTCGATCTTGTCGCTGCCCTGCTGGCCGTCGATGAAGTCGTTGCCGGCGCCGCCGCTGAGCTTGTCGGGCCCTTTGTAGCCGATCACCAGGTCGTCGCCGCCGCCGCCGTGGAGGCCGTCGGCGCCTTTGGAGCCGGAGAGCTCGTCGTTGCCGTCGCCGCCGTCGATGCTGTCGGAGCCGGTGTCGCCGAGCAGCTTGTCGTCGCCGCCTTCGCCGTGCAGGGAGTCGAAGCCGCGGCCGCCGTTGATGTTGTCGTCGCCGGGGCCGCCGCAGATCGTGTCGTTGCCGTTCGGGCCGCCGATGATCACGTCGTCGCCACCGCCGCCGTAGATCACGTCGCTGGCCTTTTTGCCGACGATGTGGTCGGGGCCGGCCGTCCCCATGATCGTCACCTTCCTGCCGTCGCACTTTCTCGCCTGCGCCTGTGCGGCGACGAGCAAAAGCAGCGCGAGAGCAGCGAGAACGAAGAGGGCAGGGCGTCGGAGGGAGTCGATCTTGGTCGGCATCCCTGAGCACATCGGTTCTGCAATCGAGAACCTCCAGCCCAATCGAAAAACACCAAAAACTTGTCCGCTTCTCTAGGACGAACGTCCAGTTCCCGTCCACAACCGCTCTCCTATACGCTCGCCGGGAAATGCGCGGTGGGATCTACGTCCTGAACTTCTATTCGGCGGTTTTCATCGACCAGCTGAAGCGCGGGCGCAAGTCCGCGACGATCCGGCTCGGCGACAAGAGCAACAAGTACGAGCGCGGCCAGGTCGTCTGGGTCACGGTCGGATTCCGCCACAGCCCGCGGGAGAAGATCTTCACCGCGGTGATCGACGACGTCGAGGTGAAGCGGGTGGACGAGCTCTCGCGCCGCGACATCGAGCACGACAACCCCGAGTTCCGCCGGCTCGAGGACGAGATCAACTTCCTCGAACAGATCTACAGCCGACCGGTCAACGCCAGCGACCTCGTCACCGTGATCCGCTTCTCGCAGATCGTGGAGCCGCCCCGCGCGCATCTCGGCAACGGAGAGACTCCGCGCCACAACTGAAGTACACGATGGCCGAATACGCCTTCCTCACCACCTGGCTGCTCGAGTCCCCGCGCGAGCCGGTCTGGGAGGCGATCCACGACCAGGAGAAGTGGCCGAGCTGGTGGCGCGGGGTCGAGGAGGCGAGCGAGCTGCGCCCCGGTGACGAGTCCGGCCTCGGCAGCGTCTCGCGGATGGTCTGGAAGAGCCTGCTGCCCTACCGGGTCGGCTTCGAGGTGACGACGACGCAGATCGAGTACCCGACCCTGATGGAGGGGCACGCAGTAGGGGAGCTGGAAGGCGTCGGCCGCTGGCGGCTCTATGAGCAGGACGGGGTGACGGCGGTCCTCTACGAGTGGAACGTGCGGACGACGAAGGCCTGGATGAACCTCTTCGCGCCGCTGCTGCGCCCGGCCTTCGAGTGGAACCACGACTGGGTGATGCGCCGCGGCGCCGAGGGAATTTCCTCTCTCCTCGGCTGCCGACTCTTGGCGATGGACTGACGCTCCGCTATCTTTACGGGCGTTGGCACTCTCACCCTGAGAGTGCCAAACCGTCGCAGACAGAGGATTTGGCTCTGGAGCGGCGATTTCTCGACTTTCACACCACCCACACCGATAACGGAGGTTCACGGATGAAGCTGAAGCCCCTCGGGGACCGGCTGATCGTCAAGGCGATCGAGGAGGAGGCGACGACCGCCAGCGGCATCGTCCTCCCCGACACGGCCAAAGAGAAGCCGCAGAAGGGCAAGGTCGTGGCCGTCGGCGACGGCGCGATCCAGGAGGACGGCAGCCGCCGCCCGCTCGACGTCGCGGAGGGGGACGAGGTCCTCTACTCCAAATACGGCGGCACCGAGGTGACCGTCGAGGGCGACGAGCTGCTCGTGCTTCGCGAGTCGGACGTCCTGGCCAAGGTCGGCTAGCGCCCACCGGACTTACGCAACTAAGGAGGACAAGAAACAGATGGCTCACAAGGAGCTGAAGTACGCAGAGGAGGCCAGAGGGGCCCTGCAGGCCGGCGTCGATTCCGTCGCCAACGCCGTCAAGGTGACCCTCGGCCCCAAAGGTCGCTACGTCGTGCTCGACAAAAAGTTCGGCGCGCCGACGATCACCAA